>NZ_JAWRXA010000002.1:0-494960 GCF_046535275.1 Chryseobacterium sp. SIMBA_029 | reverse complement strand
AAAGCAAAAACAAATTTGCTCTGGTTTAATTATTTATTTTTGTCCTTTAATCTGTATCGGAGTTTCAGGACTAGTCATAAATTTATGAAGTCAGTTTTGTTGTCGGCAGTGTAACGGTTCCCGGATCTTTCCATAAACCGTCTTTTTCTGCTCTTTTCTTAACAGCCTGAGCTCTTTTTTCGCTGTCAGGATGGGAATTAAACATCTTCTCGAAACCGGATTGCGTACTTCCTTCTGAAAGCAGCGCCAGTTTTTTAAATGCTCTGTACGCTCCTACTACATTATAATTGTTAGCTTTCATAAAATCATATGAATAGGTATCAGCTTCTGATTCCTGTTTTTTGCTGTGTGAGGCATCCAAAAAGGCATTCGCCATTTTACCTACCTGGCTTTCATTTAGTGTAAATACTGTAGCGGAAGCTGATGAAGCCGCATCCAAAGCTGCTGCTTTTAAATAAGCCGATTTCATAGCATCTTTTGTGTCCTGGTTTTTTACATGTCCGATTTCGTGTCCGATAACCGCCAACAGCTCGTCATCCGTCATGATATCCATCAATGAAGAAAATACACGAACGCTACCATCTGCGCAGGCAAAGGCATTAATGTCTTTTACTTTGTAGACTTTGTAATTGAGCGTAAGACCGTCCTGAGATTTATGTTTCGCGAAAAGTTTATTAAGCCTTACGGTATAAGGGTCTTTAGGGCCAGCTACCTGATTATTTTTATCCATATAATCTACTGATTCCTTTGACAGCTTAATCGCGTCTTCGTTAGTAAAAGTAAAGGCTTTGGCTCCTTTGGAAACCACTCCTACTGCTTTTCCAAGATTAATTTTTTGTGCATTCATTGTACACATAGCTCCTAACAATAGAAGCCCGATAATCATTTTTTTCATAATTATTTCGAATTTGGACCGCGAAGGTAGTTAATTTTTAACAACTTCAGTTTCAAAACTTCATCATCAATCATTTCAAAATGCTATTTTTTTTCCCTATTTTTGTGAAATGAGTCAAAAATGGATCTATAAGCCCGAACCCGATGAAGAAGTTGTGGACAGCCTAAGTTCGTCACTTGGATTTGGTACTTTTGAATCTAAACTCCTCGTTCTTAGAGGAATTGACAATTATCAAAAGGCCCGGGAATTTTTTAAGCCAAACCTTGCCGATATACACAGTCCCTTTTTAATGGCCGATATGCAAAAAGCAGTAGAACGCATTGCAACCGCTATTGAAAATGGAGAAAAAATAATGGTATACGGAGATTACGACGTAGATGGAACTACGGCCGTTGCTTTGATGTACCTGTATCTCAGCAAAATTGTTGAGAAAAAATATTTAGATTACTACATCCCCGACAGAAATTCTGAAGGATACGGAATTTCCACCGAAGGAATTGATTTTGCGAAAGAAAATAATTTTTCATTAATTATTGCATTAGACTGCGGAATCAAGGCGATTGACATGATCGCTTACGCCCAAAGTCTGGATATCGATTTTATCATCTGCGACCATCACCTTCCGGGAGATGAAATTCCCAATGCTGCAGCTGTTTTAGACCCTAAAAGAATTGATTGCAGGTATCCGTTCAAGGAACTTTCCGGATGCGGAGTAGGCTTTAAACTTTGCCAGGGATTGAATACGATCTATAAAATTCCTGAAGCAGAATTATTTGAACTTACCGACCTGCTTGCTATTTCCATTGCTGCAGATATTGTTTCGATGACTGGTGAAAACAGGGTTTTAGCTAAAATGGGATTAAAAGTCCTTCGAAAAACCAGAAATATGGGGCTAAGGCTTCTTATTCCTGAAGATAAGCTTTCTCATTTTGAAATTTCAAATATTGTTTTTGAAATTGCTCCTAAAATAAATGCTGCGGGAAGAATTTCACATGGAAAAGCAGCTGTTGAGCTGATGGTTTCCGATAACCTGAAACATGCCAACCAGATCGTTAATGACATTATGGGTCTTAATGATGAAAGGCGTGAATTGGATATGAATTCTACCCTTTCTGCTTTGAATCAGATCATCGAATCTCAGCAGGAAACCAAACATACCACGATCGTTTATCATCCTGAATGGAACAAAGGCGTTATCGGAATTGTAGCTTCAAGACTGATTGAAACGTATCATAAACCGACATTGGTTTTCACAGATGGAAACAATGGAGAAATGGTAGCTTCTGCCCGATCTGTTTCGGATTTTGACGTTCATGAAGCACTGGATCTATGTTCAGAATATTTCCTGAAATTCGGAGGACATCACGCTGCGGCAGGTCTTTCAATGGAAAAAGACAAATTTGAAGCATTCAAAGTGAAGTTTGAACGAATTGTTTCGGAGAAGATTCAGGAACATCAAAAAGAGCCGACTATTCACATTGATTCTGAAATCAATGTTGACGATATTAACCGAGAATTCATTAATTTCCATAGAAAACTGGCGCCTTTTGGTCCTCACAATATGAAACCTATTCTGACTTTAACGAATCAAAGGCTTTCCGGATATGTAAAAACAATGGGGAAAGACAATAACCACGTTAAATTTTACATAAGACAGGAAGCTACAGGAAGAAATATTGAATGTGTAGGTTTTAAATTAGGCCCATTCGTAGACGATTTTAAGAATAGAAACTTTGATCTGGCTTTCACGCTGGAAGAAAACCACTGGAAAGGTAATGTAACGCATTATCTGAATATTAAGGATGTAAAGTTTAGAGATTAATCACTCAATGCTGCCACTTGATTTATGAAGAAGATCGGTCTTTTTTTCGGTTCATTTAATCCAATCCACATTGGACATCTTATTTTAGCCAATTACATTCTGGAGAACTCTGATATGGAAGAACTTTGGTTTGTCGTGAGCCCACAAAGCCCTTTCAAAGAGAAAAAGACTTTACTTAAGGATCACAACAGACTGGATATGGTACAGCTTGCCGTAAAAAATTACCCAAATATGAGAGCTTCCAATGTGGAATTCTCACTGCCGAAACCAAGCTATACCATTGACACGCTTACCTATCTCCATGAAAAATATCCTGATCATTCTTTCAGCCTGATTATGGGTGAAGACAATCTGGACGGGCTGCATAAGTGGAAAAATTCTGAAACCCTGATAAAAAATCATCACATCATTGTATATCCGAGGGTTTTTGAAGGAGAAAAAAAGGATTCTGAATATCTGCAGCATGATAACATTTCAGTGATAAAAGCTCCTGTCATTGAGCTTTCGGCTACGGAAATACGGAATATGATTAAAGAGGGTAAAAATGTAAGACCTATGCTGCCACCGGAAGTATTTGACTATTTGGACGGAAGCAGTTTTTATAAGTAATTTTGTACGGATTGAACGTTAGGAAAATAAAGTCGCGACCAGTGAATCTTTATTTTAAGTTTCAATGATAATTTATAATCAAGATAATGAACTTCATCGAAAAATTTTTCTCAAAATATTCCCAGGAAAAAATCATCAAATGGTTTAAGCAGATTTGTATTGCAGAAGCTGTTTCGTGTTTTCTGCTGTACGGCGTTGCCATGATCTGGAAAAGATATGATGATGAGGGACTTCTTCCTACGATTTTCATTATTGTTATTGGAAATATCCACGGGATATTTTTCAGCCTTTATCTTTTGTTGTGTCTTCCTGTGAGAAAAATTTTCAACTGGGATGATGAGGATTTCGTTTTTGCCCTTCTTTCGGCATTTTTCCCGTTCGCAACTATCTGGGTTGATAAAAAATTAGCCCGATTCGATAGAGAATAATATTATTTTTTCATAAAATTTCACTTTTTGCTGTAACAATATTCCAGTTACAGTTGTCTTATCATGTATAAAAGGTAAGTATCTAATTTTTTAATACAAATTTTAACTACTGAAAATCAAATAGTTAAAATGGATATAAAAATATTTTAAGTACTTTGTATTGCAAGATACTAGATTTATTATATATCTTTGTAATGTTAAATAATAACACATACAAGCTATTAACAAGTTAAAATAACCATCATGAGAACGTCACTACTAATTGGAGCTCTATTTTTCACAGGATTTGTTTTCGCACAAGAAAAGAAAACGGATACGCTGCAAGTAAAAAGCATAGAAGGAATCACTTTGAAAAAGCAGGTTTTCAAAAAGCAGAGCGATCGTTTTATTTATGATGTTGCCGCATCTCCTATTGCTAAAGGAACCAATACTTTTAATCTGTTACAGCAAACTCCTATGATTTCCAGTATTGATGGGAAAACATTGAAAATAATGGGGAAATCTGATGCAGTGATCTACATCAACAGCAAGAAAACGAATATGGATGCAGAGGCATTGATAGAGATGCTGAAAAATACGCCTTCCGAAGATATTCAGAAAATTGAAGTGATCACGGTTCCCGGAAGTGAGTTTCAGGTAGAATCCACCGAAGGTGTAATTAACATCATAATGAAAAAAAGTAAGAACAATGGGTATAACGGAACATTGAAATTGCTGGATGAACAGGGATATTTTAATAATCCATCGGGAGGACTTTCATTGAATGTAAGAAAAAATAAATGGGCTTTCAATACAAATTTCAATATGGGAAGCTGGAAAGAAAAAGAAAAATACACTCTTTCCAATGGTGATGCAACCTTCAGAAATGAATCATACGGGATGAATACTGATCCTAACAAAAACTATGGTGGTGTGGTAAACATCGACTATGAGATTAATAAAAAGCAAAGCCTGGGACTTACTTATAACATGAGATATAATAAAAGTTTCAACTCAGTCTTGGACGTGACCAACTGGCAGGATGGTGTTTTACAAAATAGAACCCTAAACACGGAAAATGCACAGACAAGAAATCATTCTTTCAATTTAAATTATGAAATAAAAACAGATTCTTTAGGCAGTAAACTGACTTCTAATGTTTCATATTTATGGTTCAACAGGGATAAAGTAAGTGATAATGAAACTTTCCCGATTGGTATCAAAAGTCAGTACGGTGCTATCAGGCAATCAGTTCCCCAGATCATTAATAATTATGCAGCCAATGTTGATTATATCCAGAAAACAGCCAAGGGAAATTCCTGGTTAATGGGAATCAGCTACAATCACACCAATACGGATAATGATGCTAAACAGGATATTTTTACGGATGGTAATTTTGTAAGTGATATCAACCAGACGAATCATTTTATTTACAAGGAAAATATTTTAGGCGCTTATATTACTTACGAAAGAAAGTTCAATGAAAAATTATCCGGTAAAATCGGAACCCGATATGAGATGACTAAAAGTACCGGGGAGATTTTAGGAAAAACCGATTTCGATAGAAATTACAATAACCTGCTTCCTTATCTTAATCTTAATTACGTAATCAATGCAGATAACAGCATCAGCTATACTTTTTCCAGCAGAATCAGAAGACCAAGATTCTGGGAACTGAATCCTTCAAGAACGTATTTTACTCCTGAGAATTACACTCAGAATAATCCGTTCATTCTGGCTTCAAAACATTATAATCAGGAAATCAGTTATATGTTTAAAAGTGCTTTCTATGCCAATCTTAGTTTCAATTATGCACAGGATGCTTCCAGCCAGCTTCCTTTGCAGGGAACTTTATCAAAACAAGGCGAAGATGAGAATGGAAACCCAATCACTATTACAACAAAATTCTTAAGATACATCAGAACCAACTATGGTAACAATAAGCAACTGGGGCTGACCGTCGGAATGAACAAATCCTGGATGAAAGAAATCTGGACAACCAATTATTCTGTGAATGTAGGATATGGGATGTATTCCGGTACGGTAAGTGAGGATCCCACTTCTAGACCTGCTGCAGGAACTACGGAAGCTCTTATTCCTTATACGGTAGATGTTAAAAATTTCAATTTTTTTGCCCAGTTCAACAACAGTATCCGCCTTTCTTCCCAAAAAGACTGGTTTCTGGGAATCAATTATTTCTACGCCGGAAAAAATCAGGTGGAGATTGGAGAGTCTGGAATACAGCAAAGCTTAGACCTCAGCATAAAAAAGATCTCAGGAAACTGGACTTTCTTGGTTGAACTGTATGATGTATTTAATCAAAACTATGACAGACTTACCGGTATTCAACCTAACGGAAGCTATAATAATATTACCACTTTCGGTTATAGAAGAGTTGTAAGTGCAGGTGCTACTTATAACTTCGGAAATCAAAAATTAAAAAAAGCAAGAGAGATGAAATCAGCGAATGACGCTGTAAAATCAAGAACTTAAAAATCAAATATTACACATAAATTTATTTCAACTAAAAAATAAAATCATGAAAACGCCACTACTCATCGCCGCTATATTTTTCACAGGATTCGCCTTTGCACAGGAAAAAAAACAGGATACCATTAAAACTAAAAGTATCGAGGAAGTTACGATCAAAAAACAGGTATTCAAAAAACAAAGCGACCGTTTTGTATATGATGTTGCCGCTTCTCCGGTAGCCAAGGGAAATACCACTTTTGATTTATTAAAGCAAACTCCCCTGCTTTCTTCTACTGACGACAAAACATTAAAAATTGCCGGAAAGAATAATGCGCTGATCTACATCAACGGAAGAAAAACCAATATGGATGCAGATTCTCTGGTTCAGCTTCTTAAAAGCACTCCTGCCGAAAACATTCAGAAAATTGAAGTAATTACTGTTCCCGGAAGTGAATATCAGGTGGAATCTTCAGACGGTATCATTAATATCGTGATGAAGAAAAAAATGAGCGACGGCCTGAGTGGAAACATGAGAATGAGCAATATGCAGAATAAATACAATGGTTCGAGTGCTTCTGTATCTATTAATTACAGAAAGGACAAATTAGGAATCAGCAGTAATATTTTTGCAGGGGATAATATCCAGGCACAGTCTTATGTTCTTAAAAACGGAAATTCTAAATCTTCCAATGAATCTGTTGGTGACATTACTGATCCTAATAAAAATCTGGGTGGATATTTAAACGTTGATTATCAATTAACTGATAAAAGTAATCTGGCACTATCCTGGAATTCATGGGCTAACAGAAGCTATGATTCAAAAGTGGATTTATTTAACACAATAGTAAGTGACAGCACCCAATATACCTGGTCAAAAAACAGAGAAAATGCCCGTTCTTACAACAATTCACTTAACTTAAACTATGAATTGAAAACGGATTCATTGGGGAGTAAATTGAATCTTAATGCTGCCTATCTTAATTACAGAAGATTTCAAAATACAGATAATAAGACTTATGGTTCCAATATAAGCAGAGATGTATTGGGTTTAAATCAACAAATCATTCAAAATCTTCCACAGATTATTAATAATTTCTCGGGTACTGTAGATTATATCCAGAAGTTTAAAAATGATTTCACCGTTTCTGTCGGTGGAAACTTTAATAAAACCAAAACAGATAATGACACTAAAAATGACACCTTCATATTCAATGCAAACCCTCCTGTAGCACCAAAACATGATCCGAATCACTTTGTCTATGATGAAACTATTTATGGGGTTTATTTGACACTGGAAAAGAAATTCTCTGATAAATTTTCCGGAAAGGCCGGTGCCCGTTATGAAGTAACGAGTAGTTTAGGAACATCTGATAATACCAACACTCCGGAAGAATTCCGAAGAATAGACCGAAAGTATAATAATTTCCTGCCTTACGTAAGTTTTAATTATGCATTGAATCAAACCAACAATATTTCTTATGCATTTTCTACCAGAATGAGGAGACCCAGCTTCTGGGAGATCAATCCGGTAAGAAATATTTTAACGAATGACAATTACACTCAGAACAACCCATTTGTAAAAGCGTCTTCTACGTATAATCAGGAATTAACTTATATGTATAAAAGTTCCTATTTCCTGATTTTAAATCACTCTTTATACAAAGATGTCATCACTCAGGTTCCGTTACAGGGTTATCCGGTGTCTCCAGATGGAAAAGTAGGCACCAACAACGTGCTTCGTTATTTAAGAACAAATTTTGGAAACAAACAGGAAATGTCTGCGATGTTTGGAATTCAAAAATCATATTTCAAAGAATACTGGACAACCAATTTCAATATCGGGGTACAGCACAATATCAACAACGGTACATTGGCTGTTGATCCTACGACAGGAGACCGTTTCCAGGATATAGACGGTAAACCTGTGGAATATATTAATAAAACAAAATCTACAAGTATCGTTATTCAAACTAATAATACCATCCGTTTAGATAAAAAGAAAACATGGTTTGTAGGAGTTAATTACTTCTTTGTAGACAAACAACAGATTGAGCTTGGATTGTTGAAAAACTTAATGAGCCTAGACCTGAGTTTGAAAAAAGTTTGGAACGAATGGACCTTTGCATTGAATGTAACGGATGTGCTTAGAACCAATATCGTGGAAATTGAAGATTTTCAAGCTAATGGAAATTACAATTATGTAAAAAATGACCAATTCAACCGGGGAATGACTTTCAGTATCACCTATAACTTTGGAAACCAAAAAGTTAAAAAAGTAAGAGATATTGAAGGTGCTTCAGATGCTATCAAAAGCAGAACAAGATAAAACTATCATTTCATATTCAATTATATTGTACAGAGAACTCGCTGATTTATCGGCGAGTTTTTTTATCTTTAGTACCTATGAAAAAAGGGTTATTAATCGTGTTAGGATGCATCAGCACTCTGTTTTTGGTATTGAGCTGCCAAAAGAAGATCCTGAAAATTAGCGACCATATCAGCTTTGACAGTGAAAAAAATATTCTTTACGGGAAAGATTCTGAGCAGGTCATGGATTTTTATGTTCCTCATGAAAAAACTACAGAAAAAAGAGATGTTTTTGTAATAGTTCATGGCGGCGGCTGGCGGGGAGGTGATAAATCACAGCTTACCCTTTTCACACTTTCGATGATGCGACAATTTCCAGACATGATTTTCGCCAACGTCAATTACAGACTGGCTTCTGAAGCGCGATACGGCATCCCTAACCAAACCGATGATCTAAAAACGGCCATGCTGTATCTTGAAAAGAGATTACGTTATAAACCTAAATTCATTTTGCTTGGAAATAGCGCAGGTGGGCATTTGTCAATGCTGTATGCCTATCATTTTGATCAGGAGAAGAAAGTAAAAGCGGTCATCAATATTGTAGGTCCGGCAGATCTTTCAGACTCAGGATTCAAAAGTTATGAAGATTATGCTTTTGTAGAAAAACATCTAATAGATCCCAATATACTTACTTCAAACAATACTATAACAGATTTTGCCAGTCCCGTACACTGGATCAATACAACCTCAGCACCTACCCTTTCTTATTACGGAACAGCGGACCGCGTTGTGCCTTTATCACAGAAAGCCATTTTAGATTCAACGTTAAACAGAAATAATGTTCTCAATGAATCCTGCGAATTCAACGGCGGACATCTGGACTGGTCTAAAGAACCTCATGATCAGTTTCTGATCAATACCATCTCTGATTTTTTGAAAAGACTTGATGGCAATAAAAAAACTCATTGATTTCTCAATGAGTTTAGTGTGTATTTATTTTCCTCTGGAATCAAATGTACAAGAGAAATTTTGATTTATTCTGATTTCACTACTTTTGTTCTTTCTGAAATTCCGTTGGCATTGAACGCCTCGATCTGGAAGTAATAAGCATCTGTTCTATCGGCTCCGGTGAAAAAATATTCATTCTTGCCATATACCATGATGCTTCCGTATAATTTATCCGGAGATTTCCCCCAATAAATCATATATCCGTCTGCATCAGGGTTTTGCTGCCACTTCATCCAGATGCTTCTTCTTTCCCCATATTTTTTGGGATCAGCTCTTAACGGAACAAAATTCTCCACTTTTTTAGGTTTTTCACCTGGTCCTTTTCCAAAAACCCTGAAACCGCTTAATGCAAATTTCCCGGTAGGCATTTTTAAGTTTTCCATTTTCAGAAATCTTGCCTGGGCCGGTTTTTCCAGTTCCACATAATCGTGCGGAACATCTTTTGTGTTTTTGCTTTTATCAACAATTACACTCCATTTTTTACCGTCGTTGGAACCGTATATTTTGTACTGATGCATCTTCCCGAAAGTTTTCCCCATAAACTCAACATCCTGATCAGCATAATTAATCTGAATGGCATTGATGGTAGAAACTTCACCAAGATCCGTTTGAAACCACTCACCGGAATTTCCGGTTTTTGCGCTCCAGTAGGTCTTTATATCTTCATCCACCGCATAATTGGAGTGATATCCTCCCAAGGTAGATGAAACCTGAACAGGTTTATTATAGTTCAACAACATCCAGCCGGCAAAAAGTCCTTTAGAAAAATCTTTCCCCTGGGCGTACTGCGGAAGAAAAGTCGGATAATCTCCATAGCTCGTATTGCTGTACATCACATCATCTTTATCAAAACCTGCAGGCCAGATTCCCAGTCTTCTTTCAAAATTATTTTTTGTAGAAATAAAGATCGTTGAAACATGCCACCAGTTTTTGAAATTATCCTCAAACGTTGCTCCATGTCCGGCGCCTCTCGCGAAACCTCCCGGTTTGTAGGAGAATGGATTGTGCTGCTGGTATTCAAAACCTTCGAGAGGGTTATTACTCACATATACTCCATCGGAATACCCACTGAATTCCGTTGCCGGAGCCCCATACTGCATATAATATTTTCCGTTGTGCTTCGTCATCCATGCTCCTTCAACAAAAGGCTGCAGGAACACATTATCATTGTACTCGCCAAATCTTTCCCAGCCATGATCTTCAGGCTTTAATTTTAAGATCGGTTTTACAAAACCTTCCGACTGCAGGGTTTTAACTTTTACTTCGGTTCCTAACAAAGGCCATTCATTGCTTGAACCCCAATATAGATACAGCTTATTTTTGTCTTCATCATAATGAAAAGCCGGATCCCAGGCACCCACCTTCAGGGTATCTACGGCAATTTTCCAGTCATCTTTTGTAGGATTGGTGCTTTTCCAGATCGGAAAATCCTGTTCCCAGGTTGACCCGAATACATACAGCGTGTCTTTCATTGCCCAAACCGCAGGTGCATTAAGGTCATGGATGTATTTTTTATCTCTAAGGAATTTTCTTTTCACAAATTTCCAGTCCAGCATATCATCACTGTACCAGTATCCTTCCTGATTGGTTGAAAAAAGGAATAATTTATTTTTAAAATTAACGATCACGGGATCAGCTGTTGCCCTGTGTTTTCCCTGTTTTGAGAAAACTTCGAAAGGCGTGTATCCGTAATCGATATTGATTGGATTACAAAATGTTTTCTGCTGTGCCTGTAAGCCTATTCCAAGGAAAATGGCTAACCAAAAAAAGTACTTGTACATCTTCATATTTTTTGCTTAAGTCACAAATTTACTTAACTTTTTTTAAGTTTCCTTCAATCCTTCAGAGATAAAAAAACTTCCGGCACCTTTTCAGGACCGGAAGTTTTTTATGAATCGTTTTCGATTATTGATCTATTATTTTTTAGGAAGAAAAACCTCAGCAAGCATGCATCTTGCGCTTCCTCCGCCATTCACTTCAATGGTATTAAGATCTGAATAAATAATCTCACAGTATTTTTCAATGGCTGAAATCTGTTCCGGCGTTAACGACTGGTAAGCCGTCTGGCTCATGACCAAAAACTTCTGTCCGTCTGTGTTCTGTACCTGAAGCATATTTCCTGCGAACTGCTGCATCTGCTCTTCCGAGATTTCTATAATTTCTTTTCCGGAATTTTTGATCGTTTCAATGACCTTGCTTCTTTCCAGTTCATTATCGATACAATCCAGGCAGATTACTACAAACTGATCCGCCACACACATCATAACGTTCGTATGATAGATGGGAAGCCTTTCTGAACCTACCGTCTGAAAAGAATGGAAAACGACAGGCGTAAATCCATATTTCTCACAAAATTCTCTGAATAACGCTTCATCCAATCTTAAAGAAACCGAACCGTAAGCAATTTTATGATCGTGATCAAAGATCATACTTCCCGTACCTTCCAAAAAGTGTCCCTGAATTTCCGGAAGTGACCAGTCATCAATTTCAGTTACTTCAAAACCTTGCTGCTGAATATTTTCAATAATATCATCTCTTCTTTCCACCCTTCTGTTGGAGGCAAACATAGGATATAAAACGACCTTTCCATCGTTATGAAAGCTTACCCAGTTGTTTGGGAAAATGGAATCCGGTGTGTGGGGATCTAATGTATCTTTTATGGTAATGACATGAATTCCCTTACCTCTTAATTTTTCAACAAAGATTTTGAATTCTGCCAGCGCTTTATGCTGAATGTCTGCTCCTTTCTGTTCAACCTGAAAGTAATTGTTTTCTGCGGTTTCCGCATTATAACCGAAAGCAATCGGTTCTATCATTAAAACGGTGTCTGTTGTCTGCATTATTTGTTTGATTTAAAAATTAAAAGATTGAAAGAGTAAACCATTCTTTCAAACCTAAAACCTCCCTTAGTCACGAACCAAAGGCATTGTTGAGCATCTCAGCAAGCCTCCCATTTTGGAAATCTCTCTGTACGGGATCTCTTCTACGGTCATTCCCCATACGTCTCTCAGATGGTTGTTCATTCTTGTAAAAGCTTTGTCTGAAACCACTATTTCAGGAGAAATAGAAAATATATTCGGAAACATTTCAAACATTTCCTGATCGGTAACGTGGAAACAGTTTTCTTCTCCAAAAATATCAATGATCAGGCGATAATCGCTTTCATCTACAAATCCATTTTCATAAATGATGCATTTGTCTTTTCCAATCGGGTTGAATGTACAGTCTAAATGGAGAATTCCTTCAAACGGAATTTTATCATTTTTCTTTAATTCTAAATCGATGATTCTTTTTTTAGGAAAATATTCTTTTAGAATTTCTATTGCGTATTCGTTGGTTCTTGCTGTTTTATAGTTTCTGTAATCTTCACTGAAACATGTTCCGATGAATAGAAAATCATCCCATACAATCACATCTCCGCCTTCAATATGTGCCGTTTCTGGAAGATTGATGATCTTTCTCCACGCCACTTTTTCATAAACATTTTTATAGGCGTCCTGCTCATCTGCTCTGTCTGCAATGACATTGGAAATAATCATTTTATCATCAATCACAAAAGCCACATCTCTGGCAAAAACCTGATTATAATCGTTGATGATACTTGGACGGAACACTTCAACATCATATTTTTTCAATACTGCTTCAAAAGCATTCATTTCATCAATAATATCCATTTCTTTTGGATATATATTGTTCTCGATGGAATAATATGATTTGGCATCATAGCTTTCTTCAAGGGTGGGAACGGGTCCCATAGAATTAGGTTGGCCCAGAACAACTGATCTTAGCCTTCCCGTTTCGTTTTTAATGTTTAGTTTCATAAAGAGTTATGCAATACTACAAATATAAGTAAAGGAGGCTATCTGGGAAACTTTTGAATTGTTTTATACTCAGAATTTATCATCATACATAGGAATCTTGTGAATAGTCTTTTCACATAGTTCCTTTATTCATGCTAAATCTTTACATTATTCGATTATACTTCCTTAATAAAAAATATACAACTTACTGCTTTTCATCTACGTATGACTTTAAAAAGATATGGAAATTAAAAATAAATTCATAAATTAGTGAAATAGTTTTCGCGAAAAATTATACTAAAACTTACTTTTAACATTAAACACCAAAAAATCATGAACAAGAAAAATCAAGTGCTAAAACACGCACAAAAATTAGGAAGAGATCAACAAAAATCAATCGTAGGAGGTATCGGCACTACCAAACCGAGATATTGCTGCGAGTGGGATGATGCAGGAAACTGTACCATCTGGACATGTGGTAACTGCTACTGTCCCTAACTAAAAATAGACAACCCTGCTTCTGTAAGCAGGGTTTATTTATCTTGCCCTGTTTTCTTCCTCCGTTTTCTGGGTTTCCCGTCCCTGATATTTTGAGCTTCCAAAATTATAGGCTGCTGACAAAATCAATTTCTGGGTATCCCACCAATGGATGAAACGGTTATCCATAATTTTTTTATGCCGGAATTCTACCCGTTGATCATAAGAATCAAAAATATTATTAAAGCTGAGTTTGGTATTCAGCTTATTGTCTAGCCAAGATTTTTGAACTGAAAGATCTATGGAATATCTGGGTTTTATGACATAAAGACTATTTCCCGTTTTGGATTCATACGTCGCAAAAATATTGAACGTATACCCTTTTGGAAGTGTGAAGGTTTGATTTAATTTCACATCATAATTGTATATTTTCAAGGCAAATACTTCATCGAGATAAGGTCTGAATTCATCATTATAGTATCCTGTAAACTGGCTGTTTAAGCTCCACCACTTTGAAATTCTAACCGGAAAGACTACTTCCACACTGGCGAATTTTCTGTAAGGCAGATTGGTTCCCAGATATTGCAGCACATTGGTTTTAGGATCATACAGCGGATAGCGCGTCATCACATCTTTTTCTTTTCCAAATGTAAGAGCGGCAGTCCAACTTTTATAGCGGTAAACAGCTTTGATCTGATCCGTAAAAGAAGGCTGCAGGTAAGGATTCCCCACCCAATAATTCAACGGGCTGAAATAAAACCGAAACGGATTAAGCTGTGAAAAGACAGGACGGGTTATTTTTCTGCTGTAAGAAACAGAAAGTTCGTTGGAGGTATTAAAGATATAATTGGCACTGAATGATGGCAACCATTCCAGATACTTTCTTGAGACAACAGAATCTATGGTAATGCCGTTAGAAATACTGTTAGTATTTTCAAACCTCAGACCGGCATTCAGTTGAAGCTTATCAAATTTCTGGCTGTAGGCAATATACCCGGCTATAATTTTTTCTTTATAAGAGAATTGATTGCTCCGCAAAGGATCAAAAGCAAATTGGTTATTAACCGATAAAGTGTCGTACCTGATATGATTTCCTGTTTCTGTGCTACTGAATTTAAATCCTGCTTCAAGCGTCGCATTTCCTATTTTTTGCGTGGCATCCGATTGGGCCGTATAAATATGTACCGTGTTAAGCATATCTGACTTCCAGTATGACAATACTTCTGTACTCTTTCTGTCCTTGTTGATAAAATCATCTTTTTGCTTATTTTCAACCAACAGATAGTTTCCTAAAAAACTCAGCTGAAAGCTTTTATATTGTAATGAATAATCTGCTGTGAGTCCATAATTATTTTGGCGGTATCTATTGGGATTCTGGCTTTCGGTATGAAAAACAAGCTGACTTTCATCCTGATTCGTGGTATACAGAGAACCTAAGCGCATCCGGTCATTTGCTCTGAAATTCCCTCTGAATGAGAGTCCCAGCCTGTTTTTTTCATTTATTCTATACTCTATTCCAGATTGGAAAGTATATACACTGCCTGCATCCCTCTGATCTGTACTGGTTCGCATCACATTCGTATTGGCCAGCTTCTGCAGGGCATTATACCGGTAAATCGTTACCCCTTCATTATATCCGGCCTGCATCGTATATCCAATTTTCCCTGTGTTATAAGAAAGATTTAAAGAGTTTTCACGATAGTTGGTCCTATTGATGGAAACATTCCCAATATAGCTTCCTTTCCAGCCAAGATTGGTATTCGTTTTAAGTTTGATATCAATAATCCCTTTAAATTCTGCATCATATTTTGACGAAGGGTTAGCATTCACTTCGAGAGACTCCACCATTTCCGGGGATAGAGATTTCAGATAGGCCTGAAGCTCCTGAGGACTCATCACAACTGGTTTTCCATTGATAAAGATAGCAGGAGCCACTCTTCCGCCAATAAAAATTGCGTCTTCCTGATCGACGGTAACTCCAGGTGTTTTCCTTAATACTTCGAGAATATTCGTAGATGTTTTAAAGTCTTTGTTTCCGGAAACACTCAAGACCATATTTCCATTATTCAACCTCATTTTTTTTATACCGGCTTTTAGAATGACTTCGGAAATATTTTGAGCCAATGGGAAAAGTTCAATGATTGTTTCGTATGTGATGGTATCCAATCTCTGGGTTTCATAATTCTCTTTTCGGATAATGAGATAGGCTCCGGAAGGGATTTTATTGAGCTGGAACCGACCTAAAGAATCAGTCAGAATTTTTTGAATAAACTGATCTTCTGATTTCCTGAAAACTGAAATTTCGGCCAGAGCAATTTCTTTCTTTGTTTCTGAATTCAATACTTTTCCTTCCCTACCCTGCTGGGCTTTAATAAAAGATGAGAACAAAAGAATCGGGATAAGAATCCACATGTTAAGCTTCATAGATAATAAAATTTATAAAGCCAAAAGTATAGGAAGGTCGTTAAATATAAGTTTTGAAGTTTAAATTCCGAAGTGCTGAATTATAAATTCGAACTCTGAAACCTCGTCTCAGTCAACGTTTGGGATTGTTTATGTAAAAGAGGCGTAGTATTTTTTATTTTCTTAAATGTTGAGAAAAATGTAGACTTAGAGTTGAACCCCACTTCATATCCTATTTCTTCAATTTTAAGGTATGAACCGTTTTCTATTTTCTCACAGGCTTCATCAATCCTATATTCATTGATATAAGTAGAAAAGCTTTTTCCCATATTATCATTCAGCAGCTGTGAAAGCTGATGGGCAGAAATATTCATTTTTACAGCAACATCACTTAATTTCAAGTTCGGATTTTTATACAGCGCTTCCGACTTCATTATTCTTTCCAATTTTGAAACAAAGTTGTCTGCCAGTTCATCAGAAATCTTTTTGCTGGAATATTTACTCGCCTCTTTATGTTCAGCAGATGAATGTTTCTTATTAAATAGGATCAAAAAATTAACATATAAAACAAAAGAAAACACTAAGCTTCCTCCTGCACAATAGATCTGAACCAGACCTGTAGAAATAAGCTGATAGGCTAAGAAAATAATTACATTACTTACTAAAACCGGAAGGATCAACTGATTGGATGTTCTCTGTTCTTTTTTTGAATACACATAATAGGTATACATCGACAGAAAGACAAAAATGGACCAAATTGTATAGATAAAAGTTGCAAAATAGGTATCCCAGGTCACAGGAAACACTAAATACAGAAGTCCCACAAATCCTAAAATAAGGGTTAAGAATCCAAAAGATTTTCTACAGTTTTTAAGATCAAACTGTTCTTTTAAAAAAGAGGACTGAATGTAATAATACAAAGCCGGACCCGTAAAAAATAATGCAGACAGACCTGTATGCGGAATAATCCGCGGACAATCCGGATAAAAATAGATACAAACAGAGATTCCCACCCGGATACTCAGGGTTAATAGGATAAGACCTAAAAAGAAATCAGGGATATGCTTTAATTTTTTCACAAACAATAAATAGATACCCAGCAGAAAACCGTTGAAGGCTCCTATTGCACTAAAGAAGAATAATATCTGCTGACCAAAACTCATTGTATATTAGTTTTATAAGAAAGTAAATTTAATGAATTCTTGTATTTTAATTACAAAATTTCTCTAAAAATCTTGAAAAAGCAAAAAACCCAAAGCAAGCTTTGGGTTTTTATGTATATTGGAACAGAGATTATCTGTTTACCATATCGATGTAGTCTCTCTGTTGAGCTCCCTGGTAAACCTGTCTTGGTCTTCCGATAGGATCTCCTTTGATTCTCATTTCTTTCCATTGAGCAATCCATCCTGGAAGTCTTCCTAATGCAAACATTACAGTGAACATTTCTGTTGGAATTCCTAACGCTCTGTAGATAATTCCTGAATAGAAATCTACGTTTGGATATAATTTTCTTTCGATGAAGTATTCGTCTTCAAGCGCTACTTTTTCTAACTGCATTGCAATATCAAGAGCTTTGTCTTCAATACCTAATGCACTTAATAAATCATCAGCAGCTTTCTTGATAATTTTTGCTCTTGGGTCGAAGTTTTTGTATACTCTGTGTCCGAATCCCATCAAACGGAAGCTATCGTTTTTATCTTTAGCTTTTTCAACCCATTTGTTAACATCACCACCATCTTTTTCGATCAATTCAAGCATTTCGATTACTGCCTGGTTTGCTCCACCGTGAAGTGGTCCCCAAAGTGCAGAAATACCAGCAGAAACTGAAGCAAAAAGACCTGTGTGAGCAGAACCTACCATTCTTACCGTAGAAGTAGAACAGTTTTGCTCATGGTCAGCGTGAAGAATTAATAATTTATCTAAAGCTCCAACTACTACAGGGTTGATTTCGAAATCAGCATTCGGTTGTCTGAACGCCATTTTGTAGAAATTCTCTACATAGTTTAGGTTATTATCTCCGTGGTTTAATGGTAAACCAAGAGTTTTTCTGTACGTCCATGCAGCAAGGTGAGCAAATTTAGCAATAAGCAATTCTGCAGCAAGATCCATTTCTTCTTTAGAGTTTACGTTAACAGCTTTCGGGTTGAAGGCAGTTAAAGCAGAAGTTAAAGAAGATAAAACTCCCATTGGGTGTGCAGAACGAGGGAAAGCATCGATGATTTTCTTCATCTCTTCTGCAACGAAGTTATATTTTTTAATATTCCCGTTAAAGGTATTGAATTGATCCTGGGTAGGTAAATCACCATGTAATAAAAGGTACATTACTTCTGTAAAGTTAGATTTCTCGGCAATCTGCTCGATAGGATAACCTCTGTAGAATAATTCTCCTTTATCTCCGTCTAAGTAAGTGATTTCGCTAAGAGTAGCACCGGTATTTTTGTACCCTAAATCTAAGGTAATTAGACCTGTCTGGTCTCTTAATTTTGAGATATCGATCCCTCTGTCTCCGATAGTACTATCCACGATTGGATATTCATACGAATTACCGTCGTAATTCAATATTACTTTGTTGTCTGACATTATTTATTTTTTTCTAAATTTACTAAATTCCATAAAATACGGCAAACAAAAATTATCGCTTGCCGTTATTTATATTTTCAATTATCTTTTTATTTTGAAAGCTTCTAATCCAGGGAAAATTGCAGTCTCACCTAAAGCTTCTTCGATTCTCAACAACTGGTTGTATTTTGCCATTCTGTCTGATCTTGATGCAGAACCTGTTTTGATCTGTCCGCAATTCATTGCTACAGCAAGGTCTGCGATAGTAGAATCTTCAGTTTCTCCTGATCTGTGAGACATTACAGAAGTAAATTTGTTGTGTTGTGCCATTTGTACGGCAGCCATTGTTTCAGAAAGAGAACCGATCTGGTTTACTTTCACAAGGATTGAGTTAGCAATTCCTTCTTTTACTCCTCTTGCCAGTCTTTCAACATTGGTAACGAATAAATCATCACCTACCAGCTGTACTCTGTCTCCGATTTTATCAGTTAACATTTTCCAACCTTCCCAGTCATTTTCCTGCATACCGTCTTCGATAGAGATGATGGGATATTTATTTGCCAATTCAGCCAAATAAGAAACCTGCTCGCTGCTTGAGAACTGAGCTGCATCCGGAGTTTGGAATTTTCTGTAATCATATATTCCGTCTTTATAGAATTCTGAAGCGGCGCAGTCTAATGCGATCATTACATCATCACCAGGCTTATATCCTGCTTTTTCAATGGCCTGAAGCAATGTATCCAAAGCATCTTCAGTTCCTTTGAAAGTGGGCGCAAAACCTCCTTCATCCCCTACTGCAGTAGATAATCCTCTTGAATGAAGAATAGATTTCAGGCTGTGGAAAATTTCAGTTCCTTTTCTCAATGCATGAGAGAATGAGTCTGCTTTTACCGGCATTACCATAAATTCCTGGAACGCGATAGGTGCATCTGAGTGAGAACCACCGTTGATTACGTTCATCATTGGAACAGGAAGCGTGTTGGCATTAACACCACCCACATATTTATATAAAGGCATTTTCAATTCTGCTGCTCCTGCTTTTGCTGCTGCCAGAGAAACTCCAAGAATAGCGTTTGCCCCAAGATTTCCTTTATTGCTGCTTCCGTCAAGATCAATCATGATCTGATCGATAAGGTTCTGATCAAAAACCGGAAGGCCTACCAATTCAGGCGCGATTACTTCTCTTACATTCTCAACAGCTTTAAGAACACCTTTCCCCATATATTCTGAACCACCATCACGTAATTCCACTGCTTCATGTTCTCCTGTAGATGCTCCCGAAGGTACTGCTGCACGGCCCATTGCCCCGCTTTCTGTAAATACATCTACTTCAACTGTAGGATTTCCTCTAGAATCCAAAATTTGTCTCGCTTCTATGTAAGAAATGTAACTCATTTTTTATTATTTTATAGTTTAATACAAATTTAATCAAAAAATAACTTTTTTGACCAATTAAGGCATTCCTTTTGATGGAATTTCAAGTTAATTTTTAGTTAATTTTATGACTGTATCAATTTAACAATTGAAAATTTGAAGATTTTTAAACATACTGATTTTCAGGAAAACCTGCTATCATTATAGGCTTGCTGTAAAAATAGCTTCGGTTCCTTTTTCTGAGGAACTCATCCTGCATTCTCCTTTTTGCTCCTGCATTCTCCGATTCATATTCCGAAGTCCATTTCCTTCAGGTTTTCCGGCTGAAATTCCAATTCCGTTATCTGTAATTTTCATTATAAATTCTTTTCCATGCTGCCGGAACAAAAGTTCAATTTTATCTGCTTTACTGTGTTTATAGGAGTTGTTTAATGCTTCTTTCAGACATAAAAACATATTCCGTCTCAATTCTGTGGAAACAGCGGTCTCAGTGACGATATTTTCTCTTTCAACAGTAAGCCGGATGTTGGACTTTTTTAAAAAATTATGGGCATATACCTGAGCATATTCAACAAAGCTTCCCAGTGTATCATTCCCGGAATTGAGACTCCATAGCATTTCCCGCATGGAAATATTCATCTCTTCGGAGGTTTTCAGCAGTTCATCAATATCATTTTTCAATTCACCGTCTTCCACTTTTTGTTTTAAAAACTCTGCATGGAGTTTAAGGGCGGAAATTCCTGCTCCGAGATCATCATGCATATCATGGGAAATTCTTTCACGCTCTTGTTCTATCGATCGCTGCTTTTCAAGTTCTTTCTGTAACAGCTGGTTTTGGTATTCTGATTCTTTAAGCTGTTTTTCTTTAAGGTAAAGAAGCTGTTTTCTGTTGTACATGAGAACAATGAAAATAATAAAACCCACAAATAACACCACCAACAGCAGTGCAATAAGAAAGGTAAGTTTTATTTCTTCCGGTAATGATTTCATAGTTGTTTGCTTGTAAGTCCTTTTAAGAATAATCCATAGGATAAAATGGTGGCGATCTGGAAAATGTATTTAAGCATGTATAAAAATTCCGGGTCTCTGTTATTAAACCAATACATCGGCGTCATTCTGAATAAGTAAAAAACCGACCACATCAACAGCGATGAGCTTATCCAAAATAACCCTCTATCCGTTATCCGCAGAGTTTCGCTTTCCATAGAAGCGATCATGCTGTGAAACCAACTCAGTGATAAAAAGACAGAGTACAAACAGAATACAATTCCTGTATAAATTGAATATGATGTCTTGCTTACAATCATTAAGTACATAGAAAAGATGACCAGGCTAATGGTAATTCCTTTTACGATTCTCTTATAGACCAGCCTTTCCCGAAAAAGAAAATAAAAAAACACCATACTGAAGATATCAAGGAAATTGTACAACCCTTGCAGACCGTGAAAATAAAGCGTTAGTATCTCTACTCCCATTGTAATAAGAAAGTAGACATAATAGAAATGTTTCCATTGTGTTTTTACCACGATGGAAACCATTAAGTTGATTCCTAATATTATAAAATAAAGCAGATCAAGAATGCTCATTGCTAGCAGCCCGGAGGGCAGAGACCGTTTCTGTCGAACACTCCTATATTCTCTATTGGAATGATATCCTTTCCGTTATAGTATTTTAATATCATGATGAAGGTAAGCCGATGCTTATAACTGACTTCAGTAAGAACTCCATTAATTTCTACCTTGAATTTCTCATCAGACATATGAATAGCCGGATAAAAAGCAATACTAACATTCGGATATTTTAAAGCATGCAAATTAATCGTAGGATGAAAATTCTTTAAAATTGCAAATCTCTTTGTGTTCGTTGTTGTATTATCATAAGTTTGGATATATTGATCCAACTTCGATCTAAGCAAATCATTATAATTCTTTTGATACGATTTAAAAAGATGTAAGGAGATTTCCTCTTTATGCATTCTATTATCAATAATATAATATTTTCCCTCTGCTTTGTCTTCATATAAAAAAATGAGTCCCTGATCTTTCTCACCCAGAAATATTTTAACCTCTGAATTACTGTTAAAAAGATCATCAGCAACCGGCCGGGTTATATCTAATGTTGTCCGATATTTATTTTCACCGATTAATCCCTCATATTCATTCATCATTTTTTCAGCTTCTTCTTTGCTGATTTCCTGAGCAGGATTACGCTGGTCGTAAATTTTAAAATTGCTTATATCAATTTGTTCCCGCTCAATAAATCCCCAGGATCCTAAATCTTCTATTTTTTTTCCACAGAATGCTCGTACTTCATTCAATTCTTCAATTCCGAGCCTTCCATAGCCGACTAATTGATTGATCTTTCCTAATAGGTCTAATAAATCTTGATTCTCATTCATGGTTTTTAGTTTTTAAAATGGTTAAATTTATTTATTGCTTCAACTTTATTGTTGACGTGCAGTTTTCTGTAGATATTTCCAACGTGTTTTTTGACGGTGTCGAGGCTGATGAATTTCTTATCGGCAATTTCTTTGTATAAAAGCCCCTGCGAAAGAAGTTCAAGGATTTCTTTTTCACGACTTGTCAATTCATCCATTCCTGTTGTGTCGATATTTTTACGTTCGAAATGGGCTAATACTTTTCTGGCAATGGAAAAACTCATAGGTGCACCGCCATTGTGCACATCACGGATTGAAGACAGAATTTTATCCATGCTTTCTCCTTTAACGAGATATCCCATGGCACCGGCTTTCAAAGAACTGAAGATCTTTTCATCATCTTCAAAACTTGTACACATAATAAATTGAGTATTGGGCATATCTTTTTTCACCTTTTCAATAATGTCTATTCCCTGCATATCCGGTAACTGAATATCCATCATGACAACATCGGGAGCTATATCGGGTAAATTTTGTAAGGCATCATTTCCATTGAAAAATTGAGCAGCCACCTTCATATCGTTTTGATAATCGATTACTTTCTTCAACGCATGGTTGTAGTTTTTTTCGTCTTCTACTATGGCTATGGAAATGCTCATGTTTCGTATTTTTGTTTAAGACAAATTTCAACAGAAAATAAAGCGGAATCAATTACCCCTTTGTGTAATTTTAAATTTTGAGTTCAGGTTATTGGTTTGCTTTTTGTTTTTACTAAATTTAGTCAAATTTATTTTACGATATTCAAAATAATTCTATTCAATACATTAAAAAATAAACATCATGAAAAAAGGACTTTTCATAGCTGCTTCTATGATCGCTTTGTCATTAACAAGCTGCAATAAGAAAGAAAGTGGTAACAAAAGCATCATCAAAACCGACAGTTCGGAGACTGTGGTAAAAGATACTAACGGAAAAATAGATTCTGTATCACAAAGCTCATCAAGCCTTGAGGTGAATGGCCAGAAAACTGAAAAAACAGATTACGTTTATAAAGCTATAGATGGCACACTGGTTAAAGTGGTATTCAAAAATGATCCAAAAGAAAGTACAGTGGCCATCACCAGCAATAAGAAAACCTTTGTTCTTACTAAGTCAGAAACAAAGGGTGATGAAACTATCTACAAAAAAGATGATATGACAGCAAGAGTGGTTGGGGACAGCTTGCATCTTGAGCAGGGTAGCAATATCATTGAGCTCAAAAGAACAAAAATATAGGCATAAAAAAACCGTTCAGACTTCTGAACGGTTTTTTTTATATATCTGAATGAATATTATTCTCCAGCTTTCTCTTCTGTAGAGTCTGCAGCTTCAGCCGTTGGAGCTTCTGCTTTTTCTTCTACTTTAGGAGCATCAGCAACTACAGCTTCTTTTTTAGCAGTTGTAGCTCTTCTACTTCTTCTAGTAGTCTTTTTCTCCTCAGCATTAGGATTGTAAAGCTCATTGAAGTCTACCAACTCGATAAGTGCCATATCAGCAGCATCACCTTGTCTGAAACCTGTTTTTATGATTCTAGTATAACCACCGTCTCTTCCAGCGATTTTAGGAGCAATTGTTCTGAATAATTCAGTAACTGCTTCTTTACTTTGAAGATATGAAAAAACAATTCTTCTGTTGTGTGTAGTATCTTCTTTTGCTTTTGTTAATAGGGGCTCAACATATACTCTTAAAGCCTTAGCTTTAGCTACAGTAGTGTTGATTCTTTTATGCTCAATTAGAGAACAAGCCATATTAGAAAGCAAAGCTCTTCTATGAGAAGCTGTTCTTCCTAAGTGATTGAATTTTTTACCGTGTCTCATTATTAATTATTTATCAGCGTCTAACTTATATTTTGCAACGTCGAAACCGAAGTTAAGACCTTTTGAATGCACTAATTCTTCTAGTTCTGTCAAAGATTTTTTACCAAAATTTCTGAATTTCATCAAATCAGACTTACTGTAAGAAACTAATTCTCCTAACGTTTCAACTTCAGCAGCCTTCAAGCAGTTAAGAGCTCTCACTGAAAGATCCATATCTGCTAGTTTAGATTTAAGAAGTTGTCTTGTGTGAAGGGTTTCTTCATCGTATTGGATAGATGCTTTTACAGCTTCAGTTTCAAGTGTTATTCTCTCATCAGAGAATAACATGAAGTGATAAATTAATATCTTAGAAGCTTCTGTTAAAGCATTTTGAGGGCTGATGGAACCATCAGTTTCAATATCTAATACAAGTTTTTCGTAGTCTGTTTTTTGCTCTACACGATAATTTTCAATGCTGTATTGTACTTTCTTGATAGGTGTGAAGATAGAGTCGATCGCAATAGTACCTACAGGTGCATTGTTTGACTTGTTCTGTTCTGAAGGAACATATCCTCTACCTTTTTCTACGTTGAAAGTAATTTCGAAAGTTACATCACTATTTAGGTTGCAGATTACCAAATCAGGGTTTAACACCTCAAATCCGTTCATAGACTTGCCTAAATCACCAGCAGTAATAATCGTTTGTCCTGAAACTTTAGCAATCACCTGCTCATTGGCTTGTGCTTCTGCTATAGCTTTTAGTCTTACCTGCTTAAGGTTAAGAATAATTTCGGTAACATCTTCGATTACTCCTGGAATAGTTGAAAATTCGTGCTCTACACCTTCTATTTTGATAGATGAAATAGCGTATCCTTCCAGAGAAGAAAGCAACACTCTTCTCAAAGCATTACCGATTGTAAGCCCGAAACCTGGTTCTAGAGGTCTAAATTCGAATTGACCTTTAAATTCATCAGAGTTAAGTAAAATTACTTTATCGGGTTTTATGAATTGTAAAATTGCCATATTATTGGGTTGAGCAAAAAATTGATTAAAAAATTATTTAGAGTAAAGTTCGACAATAAGTTGTTCCTTGATTTCTTCCGGGATTTGGATTCTATCAGGAGCAGAAATGAAAGTACCATCTTTCTTCTCATCGTTGAATTGTAACCACTCATAGTTTGCTTTAGAAGCTAATGCATCAGTAATCACTTCAAGAGACTTCGATTTTTCTCTTACTGCAATTACATCACCAGCTTTAAGCAAATAAGAAGGGATATTTACTAGCTCTCCGTTCACAGTGATGTGTCTGTGAGAAACTAATTGTCTAGCACCAGCTCTTGTTTTAGCAAAACCTAATCTGAATACTACGTTATCCAATCTTGATTCGCAAAGTTGTAATAGGACTTCACCTGTTACCCCTTTACTTCTGTGTGCTTTATCGAATAAGTTAGCAAACTGTTTTTCTAAAATACCGTAAGTATATTTAGCTTTTTGTTTTTCAGCTAACTGAATTGCATATTCAGATTTTTTAGCACCTCTTCTTTTGTTAGGACCATGTTGTCCTGGCGGTTGGTTTTTTCTCTTTTCGAAGTTTTTATCATCTCCGTAGATTGCAGCACCAAACTTTCTAGCAATCTTAGTTTTAGGTCCAATATATCTTGCCATAATGGGTAAATTCTAAAAATTAAACTCTTCTTCTTTTTGGTGGTCTACATCCATTGTGTGGCATAGGAGTAACGTCAATAATTTCGCTAACTTCAATACCTGAATTGTGAATTGTTCTGATTGCAGATTCTCTACCAGCACCAGGACCTTTCACATACACCTTTACTCTTCTTAATCCAGCTTCATGAGCAACATTAGAGCAATTTTCTGCTGCCATTTGAGCAGCAAAAGGAGTGTTCTTTTTAGAACCTCTGAAACCCATTTTACCGGCAGACGCCCAAGAGATAACTTCTCCGCTTTTATTTGTTAAAGAAATGATGATGTTATTGAAAGAAGCTTGAATATGCGCTTCTCCAATAGCTTCAACTTTTACTTTTCTTTTTTTAACTACTTTAGTTTGTTTTGCCATAATTCCTAACGATTATTTACTTGCTTTTTTCTTGTTAGCAACTGTTTTTCTCTTTCCTTTACGGGTTCTAGAGTTGTTTTTCGTTCTCTGGCCTCTTAAAGGTAGTCCTAGTCTGTGACGTATTCCTCGTTGGCATCCTATGTCCATCAATCTCTTGATGTTCAATTGCACTTCAGATCTAAGTTCTCCTTCTACTTTTACGTTTTCAGAGATGTAAGTTCTAATTGCAGCCAATTCATCGTCATTCCATTCGTTGACTTTCTTGTCTTCGCTAATACCGGCAGCTTTTAAGATTTCAGAAGAAGTACTTCTTCCTACACCATAAATATAAGTCAAACCGATAACGCCTCTTTTGTTTTTTGGTAAATCAATACCTGAAATTCTCGCCATAATTTAATATTAGCCTTGTCTTTGTTTAAATTTTGGGTTCTTCTTGTTGATCACAAATAGTACACCTTTTCTGCGTACGATCTTGCAATCAGCACTTCTTTTTTTGATTGATGCTCTAACTTTCATTTGATAGTATTTATTTTTTAACAAGGCCAAATGGAAATCCGAGGATCCCATTTGGCAGTTATTTAATATCTAAATGTAATTCTTCCTTTAGATAAATCATAAGGAGACATTTCTAATTTTACCTTATCACCAGGTAATAGTTTAATATAATGCATACGCATTTTACCGGAGATATGAGCGATAAGAATATGCCCATTTTCCAGTTCAACACGGAACTGGGCGTTCGAAAGCGCTTCAGTAATTACGCCATCTTGTTCAATATGTTTTTGTTTCGCCATAAATTAGTATCCAGTCGTTCTTGACAATTTAGACTGCATTAAGCCATCATAATGATGGTTCAGCAGATATGTATTGATCTGTTGAACAGTATCTAAAATTACTCCCACCATAATCAATAATGACGTTCCCCCAAAAAATAGAGCGAACGCGTCTGTCTGAACAAAGCTTCCATGCACTATTGCTGGAAGGACTGCAAAGATAGACAAAAATATTGCACCTGGCAAGGTAATTTTTGATAAAATATCATCTAAATAATCAGCTGTTTCTTTCCCGGGTCTTACTTTCGGTACTAAACCTCCGTTTCTCTTCAAATCATCAGCCATCTGGTTAACCGGAATTGTAATCGCAGTATAGAAAAATGAGAAGATAATAATTAATAGCGCAAACAATACGTTGTATTGCCAGCTAAAAACATTCTTGAAACCTGCAAGAAAAGTATTAGACTCATCGAATTTGGTTAATAAACCAGGTACGAACATCAATGCCTGAGCAAAGATAATTGGCATAACCCCGGCAGCATTAACTTTCAATGGAATCCATTGTCTTGCTCCCTGCATAAGATTTCTGTTTACACCTCCTCTTGCTTGAGCTCTGCTTACATATTGAATTGGAATTTTTCTAACAGCGACCGAGAGGACGACTGCTAAAAGAACCACCAACATCCAGAATATCACTTCAATAAGGATCATGATAGATCCCATTCCTCCTTTTCCATTCTGCACGGCCATTTCCTGAACAAATGCTTCTGGTAATCTAGATAAAATACCTACCATAATAAGGATGGAAATACCATTTCCTATTCCTTTGTCGGTAATCTTTTCACCTAACCACATTGCAAATACTGAACCTGCCACCAAGATAACAATACTTGGAAGCCAGAACATGATAGAATTTGGCTCTACATAGTATGCAGACTGGAACTGAGCATATGGTAAGAATAATTGAGTAATAGAGGTTAAATAAGAAGGGGCCTGTACTAAACAAACTCCGATTGTTAACCATCTTGTAATTTGGTTCAATGTATTTCTACCGGACTCTCCATCTTTCTGAAGTTTCTGAAGATAAGGGATAGCCATCCCCATCAACTGAACAATAATAGAAGCTGAAATATAAGGCATGATACCCAACGCCATTACGGAAGCGTGGCTGAAAGCTCCTCCCGTAAACGACGAAAGCAAGCCAAGGAGACCTGCTCCTTGCTTGTTACCGCCTTGATTTTTATAATGCTCTAAGAGATCTCCTACTTGTGCAAGGTTAATTGCAGGTAAAGAGATATAAGATGCGAATCTATACACAAGGATAATCCCTAACGTAAAGAGAATTTTATCTCTTAATTCCTTTAGGCTCCAAATATTTTTGAGGGTTTGTATAAATTCTTTCATTAGTAAGTATTATAATGTAATTGCTTTTCCACCTGCTTTAGCAATAAGCTCTTCAGCAGATTTAGTGAATTTGTCAGCAGAGATTGAAACCGCTGATTTCAATTCACCTCTACCTAAAATTTTCACTAATTCGTTTTTAGTAATTAAACCGTTTGCAATTAAAACTTCTTTAGTAATATCTCCAGTGATAGATTTATTTTCTATTAAAATTTGAATAGTATCCAGGTTAATTCCTTTAAACTCTTTTCTGTTTACATTTCTGAAACCGAATTTAGGAAGTCTTCTTTGTAAAGGCATCTGACCTCCTTCAAAACCGATTTTCTGAGAATAACCAGCTCTTGCTTTCTGACCTTTATGTCCTTTTGTCGAAGTACCTCCTTTTCCACTACCTTGTCCTCTACCAATTCTTTTTGAACTGAATGTAGAACCTGCAGCAGGTTTTATGTTATTTAAATTCATTTTAATTTTTTTTTAAAATTATTTTTGAACTTCAAGTAAATGACTAACTGCAGCTATCATCCCTAAAATAGAAGGCGTAGCTTCGTGTTCTACAACTTGGTGAAGTTTCTTAAATCCTAATGCTTCAAGCGTTCTCTTTTGGGTTTTTGTTCTACCAATAGCGCTTCTTACTTGTTTTACTTTAATTGTTGCCATTGTTTATGTATTAACCGTTAAACACTTTACTTAGAGAAACTCCTCTCATTCTTGCAATTTCTTCAGGTCTTCTGATGTCTAACAATGCTTTGAAAGTAGCTTTCACTACATTGTGAGGGTTAGAAGATCCTTTAGATTTTGAAAGGATATCGTGAATACCAGCAGATTCCAATACCGCTCTAACTGCACCACCGGCAATAAGTCCTGTACCGTGAGACGCAGGTCTCAAGAAGATATCAGCACCACCGTATCTAGCAGTAGTTTGGTGAGGAATTGTATGATTCATTACAGGAACCTTCACAAGGTTTTTCTTAGCGTCTTCAACTGCTTTCGCAATTGCAGAAGCAACCTCTTTAGATTTCCCTAAACCGTAACCAATAACTCCTTCTTCATTTCCAACAACAACGATTGCAGAAAACCCGAAAGCTCTACCCCCTTTTGTTACTTTTGTTACTCTGTTTACAGCTACGAGACGATCTTTTAATTCTAATCCTCCCGGTTTTACTCTTTCTATATTATCTAGTCCTAACATATTTTCCGAAATTTAATGA
This sequence comes from Chryseobacterium sp. SIMBA_029, assembly GCF_046535275.1. NCBI lineage: Bacteria > Pseudomonadati > Bacteroidota > Flavobacteriia > Flavobacteriales > Weeksellaceae > Chryseobacterium > Chryseobacterium sp. SIMBA_029. The sequence goes on along the minus strand of NZ_JAWRXA010000002.1, from coordinate 465,159 downwards.
TTAGAATTTAAGTCCTCCTTCTCTCGCACCGTCAGCTAGAGCTTTCACTCTACCATGGTATACGAAACCGTTTCTATCAAATACAATAGCTTCAATTCCAGCAGCAATAGCTTTAGCAGCAATAGCTTTACCTACAGCGGCAGAAATTTCAGTTTTAGTACCTTTAGCATCAACACCCTTCTCTCTTGAAGAAGCAGATACTAAAGTTTTACCGTCTTTATCATCGATTAACTGAGCGTAAATTTCCTTATTACTCTTATATACAGATAATCTTGGCAATTCAGAAGATCCAGAGATTTTTCCTCTTACTCTTCTTTTTATTCTAATTCTTTTTTCTAATTTACTTAATGCCATAATTCTTATAATTTATTAAGCAGATTTACCAGCTTTACGTCTAACAATTTCCCCAACGAATCTTACACCTTTTCCTTTGTACGGCTCAGGCTTTCTGAATGAACGGATTTTCGCCGCTACCATTCCAAGAAGTTGCTTGTCATAAGACGTTAAAGTAATAATTGGATTTTTACCTTTTTCAGTCAATGTGTCGATTACAACTTCTTTAGGAAGTTCTAAAACGATACCGTGAGAGAATCCTAAAGCTAATTCAAGTTTTTGACCTGAATGAGAAGCTCTGTATCCTACCCCTACTAGTTCTAATTTTTTTGTGAAACCTTCAGTAGTTCCCAAAATCATGTTATTTACCAACGCTCGGTATAAACCGTGTAGCGCTCTGTGTTGTTTAGAATCAGACGGTCTGCTGAATGTAAGCTCACCATCTTTTTGTTCTAAAGTAATTCCTTCTGTAAGTTCCTGAGAAAGTTCTCCCTTAGGACCTTTAACAGTTACTAAACCATCTTTTTCAGTGATTGTAACTCCAGCGGGAACTGTTATAATTGCTTTACCAATTCTTGACATTTTCCTTTGATTAAAAATTAATAAACATAGCAGATTACTTCACCGCCTACTTTTTCCTCTCTAGCTTTTTTATCTGTCATTACCCCTCTAGAAGTAGAGATAATAGCGATACCCAAACCGTTCAATACTCTTGGAAGTTCCGTAGAACCTTTGTATTGTCTTAGACCTGGTCTTGAAGCTCTTTGGATAGACTTGATAGCAGGCTTGCTTGTTTGTTTGTCATACTTTAAAGCTATTTTGATCGTTCCTTGAACAGCGCTATCTTCAAACTTGTAGTTTAAGATATACCCTTGATCAAATAAGATTTTTGTAAGCTCCTTTTTGATTTTCGATGCAGGAATTTCCACCACTTTGTGGCCTGCGCTTTGTGCGTTCCTTACTCTTGTTAGGAAATCTGAAATTGGATCTGTTACCATTTTTCTTTTTTAAATTATTGGTTAAAGACAATCAGTATTGAAAGGACTTGAAGATTAAAATATCAGACTTCAGAAAAACTTCGGTCTGATATTTATTTCTTTAGTATCCAGACAACTTAATTGTCCCGATTTTTAATTAGTAATTACTACCAACTAGCTTTTTTCACTCCCGGAATAAGACCGTTGTTGGCCATTTCACGGAAAGTTACTCTAGAAAGACCGAAAGTTCTCATGTACCCTCTTGGTCTACCTGTTAGTTTACATCTGTTGTGTAATCTTACAGGAGAAGCATTTTTTGGTAATTTTTGAAGTCCTTCGTAATCACCTGCTTCTTTTAAAGCTTTTCTTTTTTCAGCGTATTTAGCTACTGTAGCTTCTCTTTTGCGCTCACGCGCTTTCATTGATTCTTTAGCCATTTCTTAGTTCTTTTTGAAAGGTAAACCGAAGTGAGTTAACAATGCTTTAGCTTCTTTATCTGTTTTCGCAGTAGTAACGAAAGTGATGTCCATCCCTTGGATTTTTTTCACTTTGTCGATTGCGATTTCAGGGAAGATAATTTGCTCAGTAATACCTAAGTTATAATTACCTCTACCATCGAAACCATCTGCCTTGATACCAGAGAAATCTCTGATACGTGGCAATGCAGAAGCAGTAAGTCTGTCTAAGAATTCGTACATTCTGTTTGCTCTAAGAGTTACCTTAGTTCCTACAGGCATACCTTTTCTTAATTTGAAAGCAGCTTCATCCTTTTTAGAAATAGTACCTACAGCTTTTTGGCCAGTAATATTCGTAAGTTCTTCTACAGCATAGTCAATGATTTTCTTGTCTGCAGTAGCATCACCTAAACCTTGTGATATTACGATTTTCTCTAATCTAGGTACCTGCATTACAGATTTGTACCCAAATTCTTCCATCATTGCAGGAACAATTGTTTCTTTATATGCTATCTTGGGTCTTGCTATATATTCCATGTATTATTTATAAATTATAAAGTTTCACCCGTTTTTTTGTCGATTCTTACTTTCTTATCTCCGTCGATTTTGTAACCTACTTTGATAGCTTTTCCGTCTTTACCAACTAAAGCTATGTTAGAGATATGAATAGAAGCTTCTTTTTCAACGATTCCTCCTTGAGGGTTTGAAGCTGAAGGCTTAACGTGTTTCTTAATGATGTTAAGTCCTGCAACGATTACTCTAGGGTCTTTTCCTTCTTTTTTTATCACTTCAATAACTTCACCCGTCTTACCTTTAATTTCTTTCTTACCGGTAGTAATGATTACGTTATCTCCTCTTTTTATTTTTAACTTTGACATTTTTCTTTTAAAAATTTTTAAAATTAAAGTACTTCAGGAGCCAATGAAATGATCTTCATATATTCTTTGTCTCTCAACTCACGAGCAACAGGTCCGAAAACACGTGTTCCTCTCATTTCTCCAGCAGCGTTTAGTAAAACACAAGCATTGTCTTCGAATTTGATGTACGAACCATCTTTTCTTCTAACTGCTTTTTTAGTTCTTACTACTACCGCTTTAGATACTTGACCTTTCTTTGCGTTTCCTGATGGTGTAGAATCTTTAATAGTAACTACGATTTTATCACCAACTGAAGCATATCTTCTTCTGGTACCTCCCAGAACTCTGATAACTAGTACCTCTTTAGCACCTGTGTTATCAGCAACTTTTAATCTTGATTCTGTTTGTAACATTACTTAGCTTTTTCAATAATTCTTACTAATCTCCATCTCTTACTCTTGCTCAAAGGTCTAGTTTCTTGGATAAGAACTGTATCTCCTTCTGTGCATTCGTTGTTTTCGTCGTGTGCAGTATATTTTTTCGTTTTCAATACGAATTTACCGTACATCGGGTGCTTTACTCTCGTAGTCTCACTTACAACAATGGTCTTTTCCATTTTATTGCTGGAAACTATTCCGATTCTTTCTTTTCTTAAGTTTCTTTCCATAATGTATGAAAATCTTATTGTTGTTTAGTGGTTAACTCTGTATTTAGTCTTGCGATCGTCTTTCTCAAATCTTTGATTTGAATCGGGTTTTCAATTGGGCTGATTTTGTGAGCCAATTTCAATTTTTGATATTGAGCTTTTAGTTCAGTCAACTGAGTTTGAATATCTCCCGCGCTTAAATTTTTAATGTCAGCTTTTTTCATTGTAATCAAAGATTATAAAGGTTTAACAAAATCGTTAGCAACTATGAATTTAGTAACTACAGGTAATTTTTGCGCTGCAAGTCTTAAAGCTTCTTTAGCAACTTCGTAAGGAACACCCCCTACTTCAAACATAATTTTACCTGGTTTAACTACAGCTACCCAATATTCCACGGCACCTTTACCTTTACCCATACGTACTTCGGCTGGTTTCTTAGTAATTGGCTTATCCGGGAAGATTTTGATCCATAATTGACCTTCTCTTTTCATATATCTTGTCGCAGCGATACGAGCTGCTTCAATCTGTCTTGCAGTGATCCAAGCACCTTCTGTTGCTTTGATTCCGAAAGTTCCGTAAGCGAGTTGATTCCCTCTTTGGGCAATCCCCTTCATCTTCATCTTGTGAACTCTACGGAATTTGGTTCTTTTTGGTTGTAACATAATTTCTTAAATTTTAGATTTTAGAATTTAGATTTTAAAAAAGTAACGGTCATTTAAAAACTATCCTCTAAAATTTTATTAATTATTTTTTTTATCTCTTGAAGGTCTTCTGTTATCTCTATCTCCTCTGTTTCCGCCTCCTGAAGGTCCTTTTTTCTGTTGTCCTACTAGTGGAGAAAGTTCTCTTTTACCGTAAACTTCACCCTTCATGATCCAAACTTTTACACCTAGTTTACCGTATTGAGTTAATGCTTCACCAATATGATAATCGATATCAGCTCTGAAAGTAGACAAAGGAATTCTTCCGTCTTTGAAAGATTCGCTTCTTGCCATTTCAGCACCGTTCAATCTACCAGAGATTTGAACTTTGATACCTTCTGCACCCATTCTCATTGTACCAGCGATAGCCATTTTAACAGCTCTTCTGTAAGAAATTCTATTTTCAATTTGCTTAGCGATACTATCAGCAACTAATACTGCATCAAGTTCAGGTCTTTTGATTTCGAAAATGTTGATTTGAATATCCTTTTTAGTAAGTTTCTTCAATTCTTCTTTTAACTTGTCAACTTCCTGACCTCCTTTACCGATGATAAGTCCCGGTCTAGCAGTAGTGATAGTAACTGTTACTAATTTTAATGTTCTTTCAATATAAATTTTTGAAATACCACCTTTAGATAATCTAGCTTCAAGGTATCTTCTGATTTTGTAGTCTTCAGCGATTCTGTCTCCATAATCGTTTCCACCAAACCAGTTTGAATCCCATCCTCTGATGATACCTAATCTGTTACCAATTGGATTTGTCTTCTGTCCCATACCTTGATTAATTTTCTTTATTACCTAAGATTAATGTAATGTGGTTTGATCTTTTTCTGATTCTGTGTCCTCTACCTTGTGGTGCAGGTCTTAGTCTCTTCAATTGTCTTGCACTGTCTACAAAAATTTCTTTAACGATAAGATTAGCTTCTTCAATATCAGCACCTTCGTTTTTAGCTTGCCAGTTGGCCATAGCTGAAAGCAAAACTTTCTCTAATTTGTTAGAAGCGTCTTTTTTAGAATATTTTAGGATGTATAAAGCTTTGTCTACTTCTACCCCTCTGATGATATCAGCTACTAATCTCATCTTTCTTGGAGAAGAAGGGCAATCGTTATGTAATGCTTTTACTACATCTTGATTTGTTAATTTACGTGCTAATGCACTTTCTCTTTTTCTTGATCCCATGATTATCTACTTCCTTTGTTTTTATTACCACCATGACCTCTAAAAGATCTTGTTGGAGAAAATTCGCCTAACTTGTGACCAACCATGTTTTCTGTAACATAAACCGGGATAAAAGATTTCCCATTGTGTACAGCGATAGTTTGTCCTACGAAGTCCGGAGAGATCATAGACGCTCTAGACCAAGTTTTGATAACAGTCTTCTTACCAGACTCTATATTTGCCTGAACCTTCTTATCTAAAGTATATGCGATGAACGGTCCTTTCTTAAGTGATCTTGCCATAATTATTTTCTTTTAGATACGATGTAACGGTTAGACCCTTTGTTTTTCTTTCTTGTTTTGTAACCTTTAGCTGGCATACCGTTTCTAGATCTTGGGTGACCTCCAGACGAACGTCCTTCTCCACCTCCCATTGGGTGATCTACTGGGTTCATTACTACCGGTCTTGTTCTAGGTCTTCTACCTAACCATCTGCTTCTACCAGCCTTACCTGATACAGTTAACTGATGGTCTGAGTTAGAAACTGAACCAATCATTGCATAGCACTCAACCAGGATCATTCTAGCTTCTCCTGAAGGCAATTTAATGATTGCATACTTTCCATCTCTAGAAGTAAGCTGAGCTGAAGAACCAGCACTTCTTGCTAAAATTGCACCTTGTCCAGGTTTCATTTCAACACAAGAAATAACAGTACCCAATGGAATGTTTTTCAATTTCATTGCGTTACCGATATTCGGTTCTACGCTTTCTCCTGCGATTACTTTCTGATCTACTTTAATACCGTTTGGAGCGATGATATATCTCTTCTCTCCGTCTGCGTACTCTAATAGAGCGATAAATGCAGTTCTGTTTGGATCGTATTCTACAGTTTTTACCGTTGCTTCAACATCATGCTTGTTTCTTTTGAAGTCGATAATTCTGTATTTCTTTTTGTGTCCACCTCCGGTGTAACGCATGGTCATTTTACCAGTTTGGTTACGTCCACCTGACTTACTAATACCAACTGTTAGAGACTTCTCTGGTTTGTTGGTAGTAATTTCCTCAAAATTGTTTACAACTCTGAATCTCTGTCCTGGGGTGATAGGTTTTAATTTTCTAACAGACATTACTATTATTTATAATTAATAATTAATTTACAGCAAAAATGTCAATTACTTCCCCTTCTGCAAGAGTGATAATTGCTTTTTTCAATTTATTTGTCTTTCCTACTTGAAGACCTTTTTTAGTGTGCTTTGAAGAAACCTTAGGAGCATAAATCATGGTTCTAACGTCTGCTACTTTCACACCGTAAGCTTGTTCTATCGCTTTTTTGATTTGGATTTTATTCGACTTAGGGTTTACTAAGAAAGAATAAGCACCTCTTAAATCTGTAAGATAGTTAGCCTTTTCTGAAATAACTGGTTTAATAATAACTGACATGACTTATTTCTTTAAATTTTCCTGGAATTTTTCAACTGCACCTTCTAAGAAAACGATCTCACCTGCATTGATTAAGTCATAAGAAGAAATTTCGTTGAATTTCATAACTTTAGTCTTAGGTAAGTTTCTTGAAGATAAATATACATTCTTGTTAGTATCAGGAAGAATGAATAAAGACTTCTTATCGTTTAATGCTAATGCATTCAAGATAGTGATGAAATCTTTAGTTTTAGGAGCAGCAATGCTCAAACCTTCCACAATTCTAATGCTGTTGTCTCTCATTTTCTGAGAAAGAACAGATTTTTTCGCTAATCTCTTAAGAGCTTTGTTCAATTTGAATCTGTAGTCTCTTGGCTTAGGACCGAATACTCTACCCCCACCTCTAAAAGTTGGAGATTTAATATCACCGTATCTAGCAGAACCAGATCCTTTTTGCTTCTTAAGTTTCTTAGTAGAAGCAGTAATTTCGCTTCTTTCTTTTGATTTATGAGTTCCTTGTCTTTGTGCAGCAAGGTACTGTTTAACTTCTAAGTAAACCGCGTGCTTATTTGGCTCAATTCCGAATACTGTTTCGTCTAGAGTTACTTTTTTTCCGGTTTCTTTTCCTGATGTATTTAATACTACTAGTTCCATTTTCTGATAATTACATAAGAATTTTTAGCTCCCGGAACAGCACCTTTTACTACTAAAAGATTTTGTTCTTGATCCACTTTTAATACTTGAAGGTTTTGTACAGTTACCTGCTTACCTCCCATTCTACCTGCCATTCTCATTCCTTTGAATACTCTTGAAGGATCCGATCCAGCACCGATAGAACCTGGAGCTCTAAGTCTGTTGTGCTGACCATGAGTAGCTTGCATTACACCTCCAAAGCCATGTCTTTTAACAACACCTTGGAAACCTTTACCTTTTGAAGTTCCTGTTACGTCAACATACTCACCTTCAGCGAATAAATCAACTTTTACTTCTTCTCCTACTTTTACTTCATCAACGAATTCTCTGTAGAATTCTACTAATTTAGCTTTAGGAGCAGAACCAGCCTTTTTAAAATGACCAGCTAACGCTTTACCAACGTTCTTTTCACTCTTGTCATCGAAACCCAATTGAACAGACTTGTACCCGTCCTTTTCTATGGTTCTGACCTGTAAAACCGAGCATGGACCAGCTTGGATAACTGTACAAGGAATGTTTTTTCCTTCTTCGTTAAACAAAGATGTCATACCGATTTTTTTACCAATAATACCTGACATTATTTATATAATATGTTATAAAATTTTCTTGAATCACTTTTCATTTTAGAGCATCACAAGTAATTTCCACGTTTGAAATAGGCATACTTCGCCCCTAAAATGAGTGTGCAAATGTAAGGATAATTTTCAAATTGACAAATTTTCATACAAAATATTTTGATTTTTAATCAATTAGCCCATTTATGAAAATTTACTTCCTCATTTTTCCTCAAAATATTTTTGATTTATTCAAGCGATGAAGTGTTTTTCGATTATTTCACAATCACACTTACTCCCGCTTCTTCCAGAGCAGCCCTGTCTTCTTCTAAAATGTCGTTATCCGTGATCAGATAGTCTATCTTATCTAAGGAGGCTATTTTGCCGAATCCTTTCTTATTTAGCTTTGAAGAGTCTGCAAGAATTACAACCTTATCGGAGCATTCAATCATCAATTGGTTGAGATGAGCTTCTGCCGCATTGGATGTACTGATTCCGAAATCCAGATCAATGCCATCAACTCCAAGAAACAGTTTATTACATGAAAACTGTTTTAAAATAGTTTCCGAGATAGAACCTACAATAGAAGTAGAACTTTTCCTCACTTCCCCTCCAAGCTGGATAATATTAATATTAGGATTATTACAAAGTTCAAGAGCTACCCTAAGCGAAGAGGTAAGAACAGTAAGCTGTCCAAAATTAACCAGCATCCTTGCCAGATAGTGCATCGTAGTTCCTGAAGCCAGAATAATGCAGTCATTTTCCTGAATAAGCTGCAAAGCTGCTTTGGCTATATTTTGTTTTGCCTCTACATTGATATTTTCTTTCTCATCAACATTCCTTTCATAAGCATACCGCACATGCTTACTGGCTCCTCCGTGATTCCGGAAAAGCAATCCTAAGCTTTCGAGATAATTCAGATCCTTTCGAACCGTAACCGACGAAACATTCAACTTCTCACACAGATCCTGTACGAGAACATGACCTTTCTCATCCAGTTCCTTTAAAATGTCATCGTGCCTTGGTATTAACTTTTCCATTCTGATTCTTTCACCAAAAATACCATTTTTTTCCGAGACCGATAAAATTTCATTTATTTTCTTTTTAGTTTCGTTTTTAATTTATACATTTGAAAATGAAACATAAACGAAACATTTATGAAACGAAACGAAGAACTTAGTAAATTAACTGGCGTAGAGGAGTGGGACTTTATCGTCATCGGAGGCGGGGCCAGTGGTCTGGGATCAGCATTAGACGCAACCACCAGAGGATTCAAAACCTTATTATTAGAATCTCATGATTTTGCGAAAGCCACCTCCAGCAGAAGTACGAAGCTTGTGCATGGTGGTGTACGGTATCTGGCACAAGGGGATATCGGGCTTGTAAAAGAAGCTTTAAAGGAAAGAGGGCTACTGGCTAAAAATGCGGCACACGTGGTAAAGAACCAGTCGTTTATTATTCCTAATTATACATGGTGGGGCGGTATCTATTATAAAATAGGGCTATCCATTTATGATTTCCTTGCCGGAAAATTAAGTCTTGGCAAAACACGGTACATCAGCAAAGCTCAAACCATCTCCAAGCTTCCAACGATTGAGCAGAACAACCTGGCAAGCGGAGTGGTTTATCAGGACGGGCAGTTTGATGACGCACGCCTTGCCATCAACCTGGCCCAAACAATCATCGAAAAAGGCGGAAGTGCTATTAATTACCTTAAGGTGGTTAATCTTCTTAAAAATGATTCCAATAAAATAATAGGCGTTACTGCGGAAGACCAGTTTACCCAAAAGCAATATACTATTAAAGCGAAAGCTGTAGTGAATGCTACAGGGGTGTTCACCAATGACATCTTAAATATGAACAATCCCAAGCATGGTAAGTTTGTAGTACCCAGCCAGGGAATTCATTTGGTATTAGATAAATCGTTCCTAAAAAGCAACGATGCGATCATGATTCCTAAAACTTCAGACGGCAGAGTACTGTTTGTCGTTCCGTGGCATGACAGAGCTTTAGTGGGAACTACAGATACTCTTTTAAAGGATGAAAGTTTCGAACCACGTGCTTTGGAAGAAGAAATCAATTTTGTGCTGGAAACTGCCAGACAATACCTTTCCAAAAAGCCAACACGCGAAGATGTAAAATCTGTCTTTGCAGGGCTCCGTCCTTTAGCAGCACCCAAAGGGGAAGGAAAAAATACAAAAGAGGTATCCAGAAGCCATAAAGTGATTACTTCAGAAACAGGCCTTACTTCTATTATCGGGGGAAAATGGACTACTTACCGGAAAATGGCGGAAGACACCATCGACAAAGCAATAGAAATTCAAAACCTGAAGCAGACTCCATCTGTTACTGAGCATTTATCAATCCATGGAAACATGAATGCAGATCAGGTTGACAGAAGCAGCCATCTGTATGTTTACGGCTCAGATATCCCATCGTTAAAATCATTACAGCAAAGCAATCCTGCTTATGCCGAAAAAATACATCCGGACCACGATTTTACCATTGCAGAAGCTGTGTGGGCTATCCATCATGAAATGGCAGAAACCATAGAAGATATATTAGCCAGAAGAGTACGTCTTCTTTTTCTTGATGCGAGAGCAGCCATTGACAGCGCTGGAACGATAGCAAAACTCATTGCGGAAGAAAAGAACCATTCTCCTGAATGGATTGCACAGCAGACCGAAGAGTTTATCGCCTTGGCAAAAGGCTATTTACTGATCCCTTATTCTCCTAGAAACATAATCTAATTAACTACAATATGCGTGAACAATTAATCCTTGCTTTAGATCAGGGCACGACATCCTCTAGAGCAATTTTATTCAACCACAATGGGCAGATAGAATATATGTCCCAGAAAAATTTTGAACAGATCTACCCTACTCCGGGCTGGGTAGAGCATGATCCTAATGAGATTTGGTCTTCCCAGATTTCAGTTGCGGCAGAAATCATCGCAAAAGCAGGCATATCAGGACTCGAAGTAGCTGCTATTGGTATAACGAATCAGCGCGAAACAACCATTGTATGGGATAAAGAAACGGGTGAACCTATTTATAATGCTATTGTATGGCAAGACCGTAGAACTTCCAAATACTGCGATGAGCTGAAAGAACAAGGTCATGCGGAAATGATACAAAAGAAAACGGGACTTATACTGGATGCGTATTTTTCTGCAACCAAATTAAAATGGATTCTTGACCACACAGAAGGTGCGAGAGAAAAAGCGGAAGCCGGAAAATTATGCTTCGGAACAGTTGATACATGGCTTGTATGGAAACTTACACGGGGAAAAATGTTTATCACGGATGTTTCCAACGCCAGCCGTACCATGCTTCTGAACATTCACACCTTGGAGTGGGATGATGAATTATTGGAATTATTTGATATTCCCAAAGCAATTCTTCCGGAAGTAAAACAGAGCAGTGAGATCTATGGCGAAACTGCTACTACTCTATTTTCTACTAAAATTCCTATTGCCGGGATCGCAGGAGACCAGCAAGCCGCATTGTTCGGACAGATGTGTACGACACCGGGAATGGTAAAAAACACGTACGGAACAGGATGCTTCCTATTAATGAATACAGGAAAAGAAGCCGTTTCTTCAAAAAACAACTTACTGACAACCGTTGCATGGAAAATCAATGGAGAAGTAAATTATGCACTGGAAGGAAGTGTCTTTGTAGGCGGAGCTGCCATACAATGGCTTAGAGATGGTTTAAAACTGATCAATTCAGCAGAGGAAGTTAATGATCTTGCTAAAACGGTAGAAGACAATGGTGGCGTGTATTTCGTGCCTGCTCTTACCGGATTGGGAGCTCCTTACTGGGATCAGTATGCAAGAGGAACTATTGTAGGTGTAACCCGCGGAACTACCAACGGACATATTGCAAGAGCTACTTTAGAAGGTATTGCTTTTCAGGTGTGTGATATCGTAAAAGCTATGGAAGCGGATTCGGGAACACCAAGTCTGGAACTTAGAGTGGATGGAGGTGCTTCTGCAAGTGATCTTTTGATGCAGATACAGTCTGATTTATTCGGAGTGAAAATTACACGTCCGAAAACACTGGAAACAACAGCCTTAGGAGCTGCTTATCTTGCAGGTCTTGCTGTTGGATACTGGAAGAACATTGATGAGATACAATCGCAATGGATTGTTGATAAAGACTTCCATCCTACATTGAATAAGGAGAAAGCAGATAATATGATCCATTTCTGGAATAAAGCAGTGAAGCGTTCTCAAAGCTGGATAGAAGATTAATCCCTTTACATAAAAACGATACATATGACTCCATTTATAGCAGAATTAATAGGCACCATGCTCATGATATTATTGGGTAATGGTGTGGTGGCCAACGTTGTTTTAAAAGGCACAAAAGGAAACAATTCAGGATGGATTGTGATTACCACCGCCTGGGCACTGGCCGTTTTTGTAGGGGTTACCATTGCCGGTCCGGTAAGTGGTGCTCATTTAAATCCCGCTGTTACCATCGGGTTGGCTCTTGCCGGAAAATTTTCCTGGGACCTTGTTCCTTCTTATATCGCCGCTCAAATGATCGGTGGAATGCTCGGGGCTTTCCTGGTATGGCTTTTCAATAAAGACCATTTTGCGATTACTGAAGATGAAGGAGCTAAGCTGGCTTGCTTCAGTACTGCTCCAGCCATACGAAAAACCTCTTCCAATCTGATCAGTGAAATTATCGGAACGTTTGTACTGATATTTGTGATCTTCCATTTTTCTGACCCAAGTATTTCTTTACATACCGATCCTACGGCAAAAGTAGGGCTAGGCTCTGTGGGAGCACTTCCTGTAACATTGCTTGTCTGGGCAATAGGCTTATCTTTAGGCGGAACTACCGGATATGCCATTAATCCTGCCAGAGACCTGGCACCAAGAATCATGCACGCCGTCCTTCCCGTGAAAGGCAGCAGCGACTGGGGATATGCCTGGATTCCTGTTGTGGGACCCATTGCAGGAGCTGCTTTGGCCGCAGTTCTTTACGGATTTTTACATTAACAACAGAAATCACATTTATGAATAAAATCTTAACGGTTCTTTGCCTTCTGGCATTGAGCACAGGGAAACTGTTTTCTCAAGACACTATAGAAACCAAGGACAATAACAGACTTGATTTCACGGTAAATATTCAAACCAATCATTTATGGAGAGGGCTTATCATTACTGACAAACCTGTTGTCATGGGAAACCTATCCTACGCTCTGGATGCAGAAAAGAAATGGAAGGTAGGTTTATGGGGTGCCTCTTCTTTAACGGATGATAAAGACGGTACTCATTATAAAGAAATCAATTATTATGTTCAGTATTCGGATGGACGTCTGTATATCGGATTATGGGATTTGTTTAATTCCAGGAACATCAATACCGCTGTGGCTTCAGACGACATCTTCAATTATTCGAACAGAAGGACTGCCCATATTATTGATCTGAGAACAAATTACACTTTCGGACCCGCATTTCCTATCAATGTCGAAGCGGATATTATGCTGTACGGTGGTGCCAATGCAGGAGAAGTTGTTTTAGATCCTGACGGAAGCTATAAAAAGAATAAATATTCGACCTATGTACAGGTAAGCTATCCTGTCATTGCGGGAAAGAAAGTCAATTTAGATGCTTTTGTCGGAGCTGGGTTTGCCCTTAATGACCGCTATTTTTTATACGGAAACGGAAAGAATAGTTTTGACGTCGTGAATCTTGGAGTAAAAGCGAGTAAAGCTATAAAAATCACAGACCATTACAGCCTTCCGGTATCTATGATGGCGATGTGGAATCCTTCCAACAAATACGCCAGAATTCAGCTTGCAGCTACTGTATTTTAATTTGCTTCAAAAAAGTAAAACATTATTTTTAATAACTTTACACTTGGCCTTAAAAAGAAATGTCTTCCAACACTGGAAGACATTTTTTATCTAATAATATGAATCATTATTCTAGTTCAATAGGATTATAAGGAAGCGGTTTCGCTTTTGTTGTGATCACGCTGCCATCTTCATTATAGGCTTTACCATAAAAAAAACCGGGATTATCATGATACGTTTTTTGTACCTGTCTGAATTTTTCACGGCTTACTTTAAAGATAGTATCTTCATTTCTAAGATAGATCGGCAAAGGTTTCCGATCGATTCCTACCGCTATAAAGTGAAAATCATTTTTGGTATCCTCTACTTCGAGAATCAGACCGGGAAGACCTTCGAAAACATACGGCCCATTATTGATGGCAACTTCTTTCGTAAACCAAGCAATATATGTTCTTCCTCTATAACTCGCCTCTGCTTTAGTGCAGGAATACCCCAGAATCTTCTTTTCTCCTTTTTCTAATTTCCAGTTAAAAACCGGCTGTTTTTCTTCATACTGATAAACATCTCTCAACCTGTCCTGAACAATGAGCTCTTTATCCGCTAGTTTCTTTACTATGATTGTCGGATAATTGATATGGATATTCAACATTTCTCCGGCTTCTTTCGCATTGACCATATCCTGATGACTGAATTTTTCAGTCAGCGTATCTTTTTTAAGTTGATTCACATCGGTAAACTTTGAAAAATTCTTCCCGAACTGAAGAACACATAAGGCTTCACGTTTATTTTCAGGATGATCCGGGTTATTGGAAAACTGAAGCTGATAGTAGATATTATAAGAACTGAGTTCATAATCCACAACATGATAAGGTGAAGGCTTCAATGCAAAGCCAGGCGAATTAATAATCGTTTGCCCTTTAAACAATGAAATAATGAGCAATAGTAAGACGCTGTAAATTTTCATAATTAAAATTACAATATAAAAAAAGAACCGGCTACTGCAATAAGCAACCGGTTCCTATGAGTACATTTAATATTTTATCTAAATTAATTGCATTTCACATCTGAAAAATGATGTGCATCTGCCCAGAAAGCATCTGTTGTTGCATAATCATTCATGTCTAAATAGAAAACAGCTCCGCAAGGTGATACGATAGTAATCCAATTGTAAGGCTTCTTCGCTGTTGACTTCTTTTCTACAGAAATAGTTTTTTCAACCGGTGCTTTCTCTTTAGCATTTTCTGTTTTAATTTCTTCTGCGTTTTTTGCACTTACTAATCCTGCCACACCTAGTGCCGCGATAAATAATAGTTTTTTCATGGTTTTAATTGTTTTGTTTTATTTAACACTCCAAAAGTATCAGTATTAATGAATATTTACAAGCATTTAACCTAAAAATAGTATATATTTTATTATGTTAAATCACGTGCTGTGGATATTCACAGGAGCCCTAATTTCTAATTTGGAACGCAACATTTTGAAAATAAAAATAGAGAAATATAAGTTTCTCTCATCATAATCGTTCCTGTTCTAAGCATTTCTATTTTCCCAGAATGCTAAAAACACTACTATACATAAAGTTTGAGAGCAACCAAATGGTAAACTTTCCGGGATTTTACGGTCGTAATGTTATCTGTTTTTCCTTATTTTTGAAAGAAAATATATGAAAAGGATTTTCAGCTTAGTCATCTTATTCATCAGTGTTTTATCTTTTGCACAGACAAAGGCACCATTTACCGGCAAGAGAAGCTTTGATATTATTGAAGGATATAGTGGAACGGGAACACCACATTATTATCTTGATGTAAAGAAAAACGGTGATGTCTATTTCGGATTTGTCCAGGTGAACCAGGCTGACAGAACTGAAACGACAGAGGAAATGAATGCAGGGAAATACAATTCTAAAGTAATGAACGTCCGTTTTAAAAAAATGAACGAAAACTTTTTTGTTAAGTTTGACAAAGACCATATCTATCTTACGGATCAGGAAGGAAACATCCAAAAATCTGAAGATTGCTGCTCTTCTCAGGAAAGTCTGACTAACGATACCTGTACATGTGAAAGCAAACTCTATCAATAATGAGAGTACTGTCACTTTTATTCATTCTCCTTCTTTCGTTCTCATGCAGCAGGAGGGAAAATCATCCTTATACTTTTTATTATTGGAAAACAAACCTTAGCCTTGATCAGGAAGAGAAGAAAACCCTGGATCTGGCGCCGGTTCCCTATTTATATACAAGATTTTTTGATGTTGATAAAACTGGTGGAAAATTTCAGCCGGTTGCAGTGATTACAAAAGATCAAAGTTTTGAAAGCAACAAACAGATCGTTCCGACTGTTTTTATTACGAACCAGAGTTTCCTGAATATTTCCAAAGAAGAGATTACCTTTCTGGCCGAAAGTATTAATACCCTCATCCAAAAGAAAATTATAGAATACCACTTCAAAGTCAATCAGGAAATACAAATTGATTGTGACTGGACTGCCGGTACCCGGGATGATTATTTTGCTTTTTTAAAAGAATTAAAGAAAATCTCCGGTAAAGAAGTTAGCTGCACACTTCGTCTGCATCAGGTAAAGGATAAAAAACAGACTGGAATTCCGCCCGTAGGAAAAGTCTATCTGATGTGCTACTCTACTTCTTCTCCGCTGGAAAATTCGGATAAAAACTCAATTCTGGATGTTAATATTTTGAAAAGCTATCTTTCAAAATTGGAAGAATACCCTATTAAAAAAATTGAAGTCGCTTTACCGATCTATTCCTGGGGAATCATCACGAATCATCTGGAAAAGCACAAACTGATTAACGCTTTATCTGCAAAAGATCTGGGAAACCCGAATTTCAAAAAAATATCAGATCACGAAGTTAAAGTAATGAAGGATGGATTTTATTTTGGAAGCTATTTAAATAAAGGGTTCAAGATAAAAGTTGAAGAAATCACAGATGACCAGCTTCAAGAAGTTGTTGATTTTCTACATAAAAAAATACCTCATTTTAACATTATATATTATCAATTAGATAGTAAATTTGTAAGTAACCGTAATTTTAAAAAGTTTTAACTTAAATATCCTCTGATTTGCAGATCGTATTTCTTCGGATTTTAATATAAATCCTCAACGACAATACAAATTTTCTGCAACCAGATTTATCAATCATAAAAAACACCATACGCTCATATGAAAAAGTATATTCTTTCAATTGCCATCCTGTCTCTCTTCTATACGAAGTCTGATGCGTGTGCATGGTCCGATCCGGATTATGAATACTTTAACCTGTTTACACAGAGTATTATAAAAGATAAATCCTATCTTCCTTTTCTGCATAGTTATTCTACGAGATTTTATACAGATTTCAAGCAGTCTCAAATTCCTGATGAGAATATTGAAGCCTGGAAAAAATTCTTCAATGGCCAGCTCAGTTATTCCGAGACGAATTATCTGGTGAACACCATGAGCCTGAATGACCTGAATGACCTGAAAAAAGGAACTCCTAATAACCAGCTGCTGCAAAAACTGGGAACAGGTTTCTATCAAAAATACCGGGAAGGATTGGATTATTTAATCGAGGCTAAATATCTCGAGCCTTATATGAGAATCAACTTCGTTGAAAATGAAAATTCATTTTATTACGGCGGCACCGGAAAGGATAAAAACGCGACAAATATCGATTACGATAAAACAACGGCAGCCTTAGTTTCATTATACAATGCAACCAAAAATCCTGAAATAAAACAACGCTACGGCTATCAGCTTGTGCGTTTCAATCATTATACAAGGAATTATGAAACTGCTCTTCAGGCATTCAAAACCTATGTAGAACCTATACGGCTAAAGGGTGTTCCTTATTTTATGGCATTGGACCAGCTTGCCGGCGCCCAGAGAGGTCTGAAAATGAACAGTGATGCCAACTGGAACTTCTTCCAGGTCTTCATGAACAGCGACAGCCGAAAGGAGTCCGCTTTCGTTTCTATGAAGCTTTCAGATACTGCTTCTTTCAATAATATTTTAAAAAGAGCAGGAACCAGTAATGAAAAAAACATGGCCTATTTTCTTCTCGGGTATGAGGATTTCAACAATCCGATTCCCATCATGGAAAAAATGTACGACATTAATCCTGATTCTGAAATCCTGAAAGTAATGGCTGTAAGAAGTATCAATGAACTGGAGAGAAGCTATCTTCCCATCTATTATTACACCAATAACGATACGGATGCTGCTTCTGTAAATAAAGATCCCAGTTTAGGCAAAACAACAGATAAGGATAAAGCCGCACCGGAAAAAATAAAAGAGGAGAAAGTTTCTTTCTGGCAGAAAATTGTACGGTTTTTCAAAAGGCTCTTCGGTATTAAATCTGATCCAACGGCTGAAGGAGGCAAATCTGATCAAAGCGATGATGAATTGTTGGAAAATCCTAACAGAATTCCTTTCTACAATAACAATAATTACTGGTATGATGAAAAAACCAAAGACTATCTTGATGATCTTGAAAAATTCACAGAGAAAACAAAAGCAAAATCTAAAGATGAATATTGGCAGATTGCTGATGCCTATCTGAAGTTTTTGAAAAAAGACTATAAAGCCAGCACTGAAATTTTGGAGGATATTAAAACTACCAATCCTGAATATCTGGAAGAGATCAAAAGAATGAAAGTGCTGAATGATATTGTTTCCCAGCCGAAAATTGATGCAGCTTATGAGGATCATTTGATGAAGGATTATGCTGAATATTTTGTTGAGAAAAAAGAAGTTAAAAAAGATACTACGGAGACTGATGGCTATGATGATTATTACGGACCTGTTCCTTCTACTGCTTCTTTCCTGAAAGATGTTCTGGCCAACCGTTATTTTCTGCAGGGTGAAGATGGAAAATCATTCCTGATGAGTAATAAGCTTTCTGACCTTCAATACAATCCGAATTCAAGTCTGGTAAAGAGTGTGGAAAATTTTTACCGAAAGCCGAACAAAACACAGTTTGAACAGCAGATCATTTCTAAAAACATGGATGATGTTGGAAATATAGATGCTTTTTTCAGTGTCATCTACGGAGACCGTGCCATGAGGGCCGCTGATTTTGAAAAGGCCAAGTCTTATTATCAAAAAGCACAGAACTTTGTCGGAATTCCAAGAATCAATTATGACTGGGTTTCCAGCGAACAGCCTAAAGTTCCTCACAAATATGGTGATAATGAATACAATGGATTCAGAAATATTCCAAGCTACGTTTTTGGCCATAATGTCTGGGAAAGCTATCAGAGTGATGCTGCAACCAGTATGGAGAATGAGGACTATTCTCAGTTTCCTTTTATTAAACCGAGCATGAATAAGCTTGAACTGGCAGATGCGTTGATTCAGCTTAAAAAAATAGGTACCGGAAAGGATGAAAAGTCTGTTAAAGCCAATCAGCTGATCGGAAACTTACTCTATAATACTTCTATTTTGGGATATTACAGACAGGTATTTGTGATGGATGTAGATAATACCAACGGTGGAAAATATGACTTCTGGAATACCAACCAAAAGAATCCATATAAGTATTATTACAAAAACTTTATGGACAGAACTTACATAGAACCGGATAATTTTGATCTTGCCATTTCTTATTATAAAAAAGCATTAGATGCTTCCACCATGAAAGAAGAAAAAGCAAGAATACTCTTCCAGATGGCAAGCGCCGAACAAGGAAAGTATTATCAATATGAGGCAAAAAATAAACCTACAGAAAATTATTCTGATCCCAAATGGTCTGAAAAAGCGGATGCCTACCAAAAGCAGCTGGATGATATTAAAAATCAAAAATTCAGAACGTATTTTGCCATGCTTAAATCACAGTATTCAGATACTGAAACAGCTAAAAATCTTATGGGCAGCTGTTCGTATTTTGGGTATTTTATGAAATAGATTGTTTTATAAAAACCGTTCGATAGCGGAGGGTTTAACCAAAAGAACAGCTGCTTAAAGCAGCTGTTCTTTTATTTTAAATAACCATTTTTCCGGGATTCTTCAAAAAAATTATTCTCTATTATACTATCTTTTCTAAAAATATATTCTATAGAATCGCCTTTCTTCTTTGAAACAGAATCTCCTACTTGATATGGAAATTCTAAAATTTTTTGAGTTCCATTAGAATATTTTACATAGGGAAAATTATGTTCTTCTTTATTATTATAAATTTCAATTACTCTAGTATACCTTTCAATAGATAGTAATTGCTTTTTTATAGAAGAGTTTGAGGTTACAATTAAATAAATGATCGTAGACAATAAAATACATCCAAAAAAAACTATAAATATTATAATCGTTTTTTTACTAGACTTATCAACTTCTATATTAAAATTATTTTCCATACACTATTGTCTCTGCAATATTAGACATATAAAACGATAAACAGTACGTCTTCGCTCTCATAAATGCATTCCTGAACCAACCCAAATTACACAATCAATGATGTGAAACCAACACTACTCAATGAGTAGCGTTGGTTATTTGTATAGCTTTCATCAAAATAAGCAACCTCATTGCTATATCTATAATTTATCTTACGTAAAGATATAAAAAGAGGTAGTTTACTAAAACCTAATTATTAATAAAAATGCCGCACGAAAGGGTTCGTGTGGCAGCTTGGGGCAAATGCAGTGATTTATTTTTATTATCAAAGCCAAAGACTTTGCGCAACGAGGTAACTTTAAAAGTTAGCTTAATTATTTTTACTTAATTTATTGCATTTACATGGAGATGGGGCACCACCTATGTTTGTGGTGTCTAGATTTAGGTAATAATTATTCTCCTTATTTTCAATAAATAATGTTAAACTATCTTTCTTTTTAGAAACATAATCTCCTATTTTAATTTTATTTTTCCATTGATTAAGAAGGGGTAAGCATATTTTGCCAAAATTCAAATAAGGATACATATGATTTGTTGTATCTGCAACCTCTCCTAAGTATTTATATTTGTTCATTACAATTGGTGAAAAATCATTCAGAAAAAGCTTTTCATCTGATTCGAAAAAATCAGACATGCTTTTTTTTTCTAAATTAAAGCAGATGAACAAAAAAATAAAACCAATAAGGGAAATCAAAAACATTATTTTATTACTACTTTTCATATTTGCATTTTATGTTTTTTATGTTTTTTATGTTTTTTATGTAAAGATATAAAATGAGGTAGTTTACTAAAAAGTAATTATTATTAAAAATGCCGCACGAAAGGATTCGTGCGGCAGCTTGGGAAATTTTATTCCCAATCTAACATATTTTTTAAAATGCCCGGATTATATATTTTATCATATCCTGTTTGGTCATAAAATATAAAAGTAATGATTAATGGTTTTTGGAGATAATTAGGATTACTATTCTTAATATAATATTGGACATATTTCCGTTTTTATAAATAGTATCTTTTATCTTTATATTTTCCCTTAAATTAACTATAGCATTAATTTTTATGTAATTTTTATGTAAAAAATGCTTTTCCATAGATATTACACCTGGGTACTCTTCACTTTCATAGATTAATGATTTGTACTTACTCCCATCATCTTTTTCTACAGCACTTAAAAATTCAGTTACCGTTCGTTTTATTTTTCTTTCAGCTGAAGCTTTAGTATTGCAAGATATTAAGGTAATACCTAACAGTACTAGTAAGATTTTTATTCTCATTGTCCTCCGTTTTGTTGTTTGTTTTGACGATCCATCCTTTCTTGTTCAAGTTCTTTTCTTTTCTGCACTTCAGGGCTGTTACGAACAATGATTCCATTTTTTTCGCATCACTGAATTTGCAGTATTGACAATATTAGATTTTGAAACTAAATTAACTACCGAATTATTTCTTTTATTAATATCTTTTGGTAGAGAACCATCGAATACATATTTGGCTATTTCTGTTTTTTTCTTACTATCTAATTTTAAATCCGCTTTATTAACAACGTCTTGTGCTTTTTGTATAGCATCAAACTGTTTATTTAATTTATCCATGTAATTAATTGCTTTTACATTTTTGTCCGTTGCAATCATCCCTTTCACTCCTTCGATTCCCTTATTTACAACATTATATAATTCGACAACACCTATTACCCCTTTAAATGAAGAAGAATTTTCCGCTCCTTTTGCAGTCGAATTCGTAGGATACGTTTCTGCAGTCATTAAATCGGGATCAGGAGTCGAAGGTTTATAATTTAAATAAGACATATAATCAGGTAGTGGCTCCCTTGTGTACACATCATATTCTGTCATACCTGTTGATGTTATTAAACCTCTTTCCTCCAATAATTCAGCTCCTTCTAATTCTTTACCCAAGCCCATTTTATTTTCCTGAAACGCATAAGTAGAATTATACTGATATTTTTCCGCAAGAGGATCTATATTAAAGAATCGCCCTACATCTGGCATATAGTTCCTCCACTTAAACGAGTAAAACCAGTCTCTTGTAACTCTTGCCCTTGATACTTGTATTGATAAGCATTCTGCGTTGTCATTGTATAATTATGCAGTAATCCAAAAGGATAATAATTATTGACTTCTACAATTTCACCGGGTTTCCAGTAATCGATACACATCGGGACTTCAAATGGAGGATTCCAGGTACCTTCACATTGCTGAACATGGTACTGCCTGGGTTGTATTATTCCGTCCTTATTGGTATCTGTATAACTTAGTCTTACATTTCCCAAATGGTCGGTAAAATTATAGATATATTGATCATTAATGGCATCATAGTATCCTTCTGCAGTAGGAATAATTCTTAACTTTAATTCAGGAGCCTCATTAGGTTCCGGTAAAGATATTACGTATCCTCCGCCTACAACAATTCCTACTTCGTGTTCATACATTGCTTTATACTGAAATCCATCCAGAATAGTTTTGATTAAGTTCCTGTTGGTTTTCTTTAGCATAAAAACCCATCGCATTTGCGATGGATTTTGTTTATTTGGAATTTTCTTTAGGTGGTTTCGGCATATTAGGATAACCACCTGAATTATTATGATTAGGTACAGAATGATACAGCTTATTTTCAAAGGTTTTCTTATACAATTCTATATAATCAGCATTATTCAATTCAAAATAATCAACTTTTATTGATTCAGTATTAAATGGAATTTTATATCTAACAGAATTTCTAAAATATAAATTCAATGTATCATTAGAAAAACTACATATAAAAGGGTCTAGACCTTTTAAACTATTAGTTTTATCAAAATCTTTTACATCAATTATTTTTTTATTTGTTATTACTGTAAATTGTTTATCACCAGTAGCACCTATGTTAATTGTCGATATATATATTCTTTCTCCTTTGCTGGAAACTATTTCACTCTGATTTAATTGCTGACTTCCTAAATCATTACTACAAGATATTATACTTAAAAATAATGATGTTATATAAAGGTAATTTTTCATAATGTTATTTATTGTTTTCTTTTTCACCAGCTTTTATACCTTCCAAAATTCTCCGTCCAGAATATGGCTCTTCGCCATAATATGGTGCTGGGCCGTAACTATTACCAAAGAATAATACACTACCAATAAGATTATAATTAAGAATTGCATGTGGCGAGCTCAATAATCCTTTTTGATAAGCTCCTGCCATTTTCATATATGTTCATATATGTTGAACGAGAAAGTACTTATTAATAAAAATATTGTTGGTTTATAGAACACAAAAACCTCACAAGATGCAAGGTTTTGTGACATTTGAATTTTATTTAGGTGCCGGATAACAAAATGAACTATTATCAAAACTTCTTTCATACAATTCTACGTAATCAGCACTATTCAATTCAAAATAATCTATTTTTATTGATTTTACCCATTTAAAGTTATATTTTTTATTAATTACGAGTTTTTTCATTATATTCTTTTTCAGTAATTAAAGTGTCTTGCAGAATTTTTAAGCTACCAATTTCTTTCTTATATTCATATATAATATTAGATGATGGCTTATAACATTTCAGATATAATGTATCCTTACCTTTAAAATAAACATCAATAACAGAACCAAAATTTCCATGAAAAATAATATCTTCTTTATTATTTTTTTCTATAGCAACATAGTTTGTAATATCTGAAATTGTACTTACTTGAAAAAAAGTAATTTTAAAATTTCCATTATCAATAGTTTTGACAATAATTCTATTTTTTTGTTCTTGTTCTGCTGTATTTTCTTTCTTGCAACTATATAAGCAAGTTAAAATCACAAAAAATAATATTCTCATTATTAATTTTTATATCTGTTCTGTAAGCGAATCTTCCATAATAACCATGAAAAATATATTATCCTGAAAATGTATGCTCTCCATAAAATGGCCAGCCTTGATTATACCCTGTAGCTCCTTTATTTGGGGATTGGTTATAGCTTACATTCCAAAATGATTTGTAATTGTAAAATTTAAAATTTTTTAGATTAAAAAAAAATTGTATGTTCTAAAAAAAGAGTAACAACTCCGTATTATACAGTTAATACTAAAATAATGAAAGATATTAAGAATAAAAATGAGAATCCCACGATTATATAATCGTGGATTTTCATTTTTTTGTAATCTATTATTATTGAAATAATTAATATAGTTTGTAGTATTATTCCAAAATAGAAAATTATATTTAGGAGCCCTTGTAATTTTCTTGGATTTACTATTTCAAAAATAATATTTGGCAATAAATAGTTATATAGCCGATACCTTATTAATATGCAAATTATTAAAACCAATAATAAGAAAGTCCTTTTCTTTTTCATATAATTATTTTTTATATACACCTTTGTAAAAATGTTTATGTCCTCTCCAAATTGCGTTTTGATCTCTATTACTCTCATTACCAAATTCGTTTAGTCTTGCACCCCAAAGTGCTTTTTCAGAAGAAAGGCCGATATATTTTGTCCATGCACCCCACATAAAATTACCAGCATCAAAAGTATTATAGATCATATTTACATTATCAAATCTGAAAAAAGCATTTGGAATAAACTTATCTTGCAAGTTTTCGTTTGTAACCTCAACCTTATTATTTTGTAAAATAGGAACTAAAAAACTATATGTAAAATCAGAACCTTTTCCTACACCAAGATTATATGAATTTAGAAACAAATCAACGTAGGAATTATATTTGCTTCCTATATTATCCACACTGTTCATAAGAATCAGCTGATTGGCATGATGTACACCTTTTACTTGTGATTTTAAATCAGAAAATGAAATAGGATAATATAATCTATCACCTACATTAAAGTATTGAGAGAATATATATTTATCATCATGTTGAGAATCATTAAAAAATAATTGTTTTCCACCTTCATCAAAGAATCTATTAGGCTGACCATTTCTTAATACATTACTGATAATTCCTTTACTATTAACAGTTACATCATCAGTAGGTTTTGAAATTGAATTTCTCAAATTTATAAAAGCTTGTGCTGCTGCTGTTCCTGTAAGAGCTTCTCTTCCATCAGGATCAATAAACATAATGGGATTGTTAAGCGCATAATTATATGTTGAAAATCTTCTTGATTTCTCAGCCAGCGGATCGACTACTCCCCATCTTCCAATATCAGCCATGTACATCCTCGCTCCATAATCATACATTCCTGTCTCTTGGAGTTCTTTACCGTTGTACTTGTAACTTTACTTACTGTAATATTTTCCTATTGAGTTTGTTGCTACAAATGTTAGAGGTATCTCTTTGTAGTTCGAAGCCTTATAAATTGTGTCTTTTTCTATAATTAAAAATGCTCCCAATTGTTGCATATTAGAAACTGTAGGTTTTTTAGGAACGACGCTAAATATATATTTTTGATTTGGTTTAATTTCTTCTAATGTTCCTAATTTTGGCTTTTTATAATTATTTTTATTATAATAATTTTCCTTCAATGATAAAATTAGTATAGTATCGTTTTTTTGATTTAATGCTTTAAATTTAAATGCATATTCATATTCTTGTATATCAATTACTAGACATTTAAGGAAAATATTATCTCTCTTATTTCTTAAAGAAGAGCAACCAACAAAAAAAAGTAGAAGCCCCGAATACAATATTAAATTTTTCATTTTTACTTAGATAAGTCATTAATTAATAATTCTACATTTAATGATGGAATAGCAGAATCAGATTTATTCATATACAATTTACCATCAATAGGATCTTGTGAAACAACTGGAACAATATGTCTGGGGTCTATTGATTCTGTTTTATTATGTGCATTATTATAAGCTTTAAATTCAGAAGTTGTATTATCAAATGTTGGTGCTCCTATGCCAGGAGAATCAACACCTCCTATATATGATTCTAAAACTTCGTGAAGAACGGACACTCCTTTTTGAGCCTGATAAAAATTATCTATCTTTTCTGTTTGTTCTGGATTTACAGTCTGACTTGTAATTGTTACCTTATCCGCGCTCCCGTTGATTGAAGAATCAATGCCTAAACTAGCTTGCTTACTTCCACTATATGCACCACCAACAAACCAATGTCCAGATTTTGTATAATTAGAAGATGTTGCATCCACATTTACTTTAACTTTCGAATCAGTTGTTGCAGATAGTAACTTTTTGTCTGCATCAGTTTTAGCATTACCTGAAGCAGTAACTTTACCATTATCATCCATTTTTAATTTTAATGATGTTGACTGTTGTAACTGTTTAAAAGCTTCTTTCGCTCTATCGCCCGTAATAACAACATCATTAACCCCTCGTCCATCCGGATCAATAAACCTAATAGGATTATTTACTGCATAATTGTAAACGGAATGTCTTCTATATTTCTCCGCTAGCGGATCTATCACACCCCATCTTCCAATATCCGGCATATACATTCTCGCTCCATAATCATACATACCAGTTTCTTGTAGCTCTTTCCCGTTATACTTATATTGATAATTAGGATTTCCTGCCAAAGGATTATATCCCTCATGTTTTAACCCAAAAGGATAAAAATTGCTTTCTTCAAGAACTTCTATGTTGCTCCCATTATTAAGGTAGCTCAATCTTACGTTTCCTAAGTGATCAGTATAATTGTAAATATACTTATTTTTTACAAAATCAAAATAACCTTCCGGGGTTGGATAAAATTCTAATGCCGTCACTACAGTTGATCCTCCTCCTCGGGGACCTCCGCTTGTTACAGACTTTGTTTTATATTGGAAACCGTCAAGATAATCAGTTATTTCGGTTGATAATTCGGTTGCTGTACCCAAAGGATCGTAAGGTGCATATTTGTAGATTTTCTTTAATTTCACTCCATCTGCTCGGTATAGATGTGTAGTATTATTTCTCACAATTCCTGTTCTTGTAGAGAGTCCCGCATTAAATAATATAAAATCAGGAAGATTTAATACATTATAAGTAATACCTAAGATCCCTTTGTCCCGATGAATCGTCATATTGCCATTAAGATCGTAAGCGATTGTATTTCCCGATGTATCGGGATAACCACTGTATTGACCGGATAGATCAGTCACGTTGCTCAATGTGTTACCTGTGTAATTATAATTAAGGTTATCAATTGTCATTGCGGTGCTGCTTCTCGGTAATATGCCTTCAGATCTTTTAAGATTTGTAATATTTCCGTTCAGATCATAGGTCATTTTTTCAAAATATTCTTTGGCTGCAGGATTGACCTCATTTTGATAGAATCCTGCTTGAAGCCTGTTTAATCCGTCATATACATAACCATATCTTCTCAGATTGTCATTAGGGTTTGTACCTGTTTTCCATGATACTTCTGCAATATTTCCGTTATATCTTGGCTTTACTTTAAGGTCTGTATAATCGGAATTGGGAGTTTCCAATCCTTCTACCTGATTATAGTTGATCTTGTATCCAAAAAGATCAGTTCCTAAATCTCCCGGATTGTTAATCTGCGTCATCCAGCCACGGATATTGTAAGCATAATCAATTTTTTGAAGTGGAGTAGTAATATTTGTCCCTCCAACTTTTTTAGATTCTAACTGAGAAAGCTCATTGTATTTATTCTGGGCCAGGATTTCTTTGGGATTAGTATTTACCTGATGTTTATGCACCAGCAATCTGTTTTGCAGATCATATTGAAAAGTCTCTGTAATGACCTTTTCGGTATCAGTATCGAGTCTCTTATGTTTGGTAACGGATTTTAATGGAACGCCGGCAAAATCTAGTTTGGATTCGGTTTTGGTATATCCACCCAAATGGTTGATGGAATATCCTCCCACCGCTCTTCCTTTGGTATCGTAATAGCTGTAATTTTTAGTCCAGTTATCGTCTTCAATGTTTTTTACCAAACTCATTACAGGAAATCCTTTGGTACTTCTTCCATCAGAGGATGGAATATCCGTAAGCAGAGTTGCTCCCTGAATATCTGTAGGAAATGCAGGATTAAAACTGTAAGATGGATAAGTGTCATAATAATTGACACTAAGTAGTTTAAAATTAGTTGTCGGATATGCGGTATTGTTAGTATAATACACATCCATACCACTATTATTCCAGCTAGAAGAACTCCTAACTTCATTATTAGATCCTAACGCCTCTATTGCGTTTACCTGCTGAATCCTGCCTGGAGGACTGTCTAATACGCCTGTATAGATTGGTCTTGAAAACTGATCATATTTAGTGAAGAGCCACTGTCCTTTTATTCTTAAATTAGCATCCTGAGTTAAAACAAGTCTGTCTTGTTTATCATAGACCATATATTCCCAGCCTTTGCCCGGTGTTTTCTTTTCCACTAATCTATCCCAAATATCATAACGATACTGATAGCAGAGATTATTTAAAATATCATCATTAATTGTGGTTGATATGGAAGCTAGAGGAGGGATTACATAAGCTAAGTTCTGATAATTATCATACACATAGTAAGTATCTACATTCTGTACTCCATCATTTTTGCGTACTAAAATGGTTTGTTCTCTTCCGTTTTTAAATTCTATGGAAACATTCCCGTCTTCATCAGTTATACTATTCTTGTACAATTGATTTGCAGCGTATGTCCCTGAAGTAGTTACGGTAGATATTGTTGTCTTATCTGTCCAAACTGTAGAGGTTGTATATTTTTTGACCTCACCATCTATATTAAAATCATAAGCAAATTGAACTGGCTTATTATTCCAATCATTCCCAACTTGCTTTTGTTGTAATATTTTATCTAAAGGTGAGCTTTCTAAAATTTTCTCCGAATAGATCTTCTCTGATCCATAAGGCGTATTTGGAATATTTGCTAACGGAGTCGGAACAATTGCACCATTTAAAGTTCCATCTTGTGGGACTGGAAGATAATCTCTTACCTGTCTCCCAAATCCATCATATTCAATATGACTTACAACATCTCTTCCCAGTGGGCTTGCTTTTACATTAACGACCTGTTTTGGCCTTCCTAATCCGTCAAGATATTGAACTGTTTGAATTTGCTTGGCTGTTGGGCTGGAAGAAGTTACTGCCTCCAAATAAGTTCTGGTCTGTATATAGTTTTCTGTTATTGTTTGTGAATGAAATAAACCTGTCACAAACAATGTACTGATTGGAATTATTATTTTTTTCATCATTATTAGTTTATAGGGAAATAAAATTCGTAATTATATGAGGTATTATTGGGAAGAGCATTTCCTGTTTGTGTTTTTAAAATAACATCCCCATTGGCCTGAATAGTATAGTATACTTGTCCATTATAAGAAGGAAAGTCTGTTAATGGTTTACAAGTACCCGTTATGGTTGCAATCTTTACCCCTGTTGTCCAAGCCAGATTGGTTGAATTGGATCCAGAAGAAAACCCAAAAGATAATTTATAATTAGAATTTCCAGAAACGGAAACACTACCACCTCCTGCAATACCTAATGATGAATTAAAGGAAAGTGAGCAATATATTGGAGTACATGTTCCATTTGAATTGGCTGCATTCTGTCCATTTATATTAATATCATTCTGAACTTTTTGATCTACATCTAGTTGGTCTATTATTGAAGTGTACTGCCCTGCAGGAACTGTGTAATTATAACTTCCCCCTATTGCACTTGGACCACAATTATTTCTTGTAAAAGTCTTACTTTGTAATGAACTATAGAAAGTAGTTGGTGCATAATTATAATTGTTTTCTTTTAAAATTTTCCCATTACTATCAATTATCTGCTTTAGACGGTTAGACGAATCATAAACATATTGTTCTCTGATTCCTGATGGAGGGATAAAATTCGTTACACCCACTAAAGGATTATAAGTATACGCAGTAATTTGATAATTGCTCATTTCAGGTTTTTTCCTTAATGCGTCGAAAGCATTAATCAGGGTCTGTTCACTTGCAGCATCAACATCAAGATCAGACTTATCAATAATATCTTGTAAATATTGACTAACAGACGCATAGGAAGCACCTTCTATTTTAGCAACTGGAAGCGTTTGTTTATACCCCCACACAATAGTTGTTGGAATATTTTCACCGTTTTTATATTCCAATAAATTACCTTTAGTATCATAAGTAGTATAATTTATTATTGTTTTACTGTCTACAGTGTAATTAGGTGGCTGAACTTGGCTGATTTCAACAACAGAAGTAGGATTTAAATGAGAAGTATTATCATATTTTGTTGTAATCTGAGAATAATCGTCCCCTCCCTTGGAAATAACTTTTGAAAGAGGAATAGAAATCATATTCGCATTCATCAATCTTTGGTCATTATAATCATATGGATACGATAAGCTTATACGCTCAGTTCCTCCATCTGGAAAGGTAGTAAGCTTATTTTTTATATTACCCATAGAATATAAATAATCTGACTGGGTGGTAAATGTTTTATTATTTAGATAGTCTTTTTTTATTGACTGTGATAAAAAACTTTCTTTAGAAAAAATAGGATAATAGCCTAGTACTGTTACACCATGTTGGTAAACGGCCCAAGAACCACCCATACCCGCATTACCATTCCAAAAATATCTTGAATTTTTACTTAATGAAGTGCCATATAAAACATCAGAATAGATCTCTGAATAACTATTGTCAGTTTGCTGAATTCTATTCATTGAAGAATCATAAACGATTTCACTTAATACTTTACCATTTTCTGTTGAGTTAGGTGATTTGCTTGAAGGCATACTGATAGGAATTACTCCCTCTTGAAGAAAATAATGAAAATCAGGAGTATTGGAATAGTTGTTTTCAATTGAACCCTTGTTATTATTTTGAGCATCTTTCTCAGTTTTTATTACTTTAGAATAGCCTATGTAATCTCCTTATGATAAAGGAGAAGCAGAGTTATTATTGTTAGAATTCATAGAAATAATCCCTGATGAATACGAGAATCCCTCTCCTAAATTATCAATAGAACTTTGTCTCCACTCAAAGGTAGAATATGAATTTTTGTTAAATAAAAATAAAGGATTTGTTGATATCCCATCAAAATACTTAAATTCAGTTTTACCAACAAACTGATTATCTATATCTCTATTAGTCTGGCTAGCCAGTCTTAACCCATTTCCCACTGTTAATTTTCCATAGTCGTATTGATAAAACAAGTTATTTGCACTGTTTAATTCATATTCAAAAGAAGAAGAACCTTTGGTAGGATAAATTATTTTATTTAAAATGGCTGATTGAGAATAATTAAGGTCTGCTTTCTTAAAATTATTATTATATGCATCATCTACTGGTACGGGAGTGGGGTAATTAAAGTCGTTAGGATTTAAGAAAAGAGTTTTATTCGTAAAACCACCATTAGAATATCCCCAATAATCTACTCCTATTGAATGTTTAGAGGGTAATTGTGTTTCATTATAGCCAAATGTATATGGCTGCTCATTGTTTATTTTCACCGATAAAAGCTTAAGTCTTTTTGTCAATCTATCTGGTGGGAGCGATTGATAAAATGAGCTTAGCATACCTTGATAATATGGAGCCTCTGTTACATTTGCAGAATTTTGAGAATTGAAATAATCATAATTGAAGCTAACTGTTTTGACAATCTGATTTATATTATTTTGCTCTTCAATTTTATCTAGTTTCTGGGTTGGAAAATCAATCCGATCAGAATAATAAAAATTAACTTTTCCAAAATTTCCAGATATTGAATTGATAGGCAAATAATTTTGTTTTGTTGACCAACTCATAAGTGGTGTTGCAAATCCTACACTTTGTGGGCTTTTAAGAGGATTTGAAGATGACCCAGGGTAATAATCATCAAATTCTCCGAGCCCTGAAAAATTTGGTGAATTTGTGGCTAAAGGTAAAGTTGAATGATGAGTAGTTTGGCCTCCAAAAGTATAATTTAGTTTCCCTCCAATTGAAACTAAATTTTGGATATTAGCATATTCATTATACGTAAAGTTTATATCATTATTATTAATGTCTGTTATTTTTGTGATGACATAATTCTTACTTACACTATTCAATGTTGTAACATCTTCAACTTTTGCAAAATAGTATTTTGTACCTCGCGGATCAATGATTGTAAAATACGTATTACTATTGTACGAAATGTTATATCCCCTTTTATTTAGACAATAAAAAGTGGGATTGAAAGTATGAGTAGTATTTCCTGTCGGATAATTATTTACAACAAACTCTAACTTTTCTCCAAATAAATTACAGGTAAATATATCTGGTGAAGTATCGGTATCAACTGTAAAAGGGGCAAGATTATTTAAATCTGCAAAATTTCCATTTAAAGGCAAAAATCCATCAATAGTTTTATAATAAGAATAAGCATCCTTAGTGGGTTGTGAAACAAATCCAGCTGGAAGAGGTTGAACACTATGCGGAAAATAATTATTAAAAGGATTAGCCGACTTTGTAAAAGGCGCTAAATATTTGGCAACATCATCAAAATCACTATACCCCCCTAAAATTGATTGGGTAATTGTGGGAAGATTTATGTCCCAGCCCAATCCAACTGAGCCTGCTTCCTGAGCCACTTTAATACCATTTCCTGAAATATATCGTAACATCAACGGAATTTTAATAGTGCCCGATTCAGCTGTCAATAATGGAATTTGTGGACTATTAGTTCCAGTATATTCTGAATTTTGTATATCTCCATATCTTAAAAAAGTAGCCGTGGATGGAGAATTAGGGAAGTTTTTAAAATAGTATTCACTATATTTATTCTGAGCCCCTATTTTAGAAAAAAGTATTCCTAAAACAAAGCTTAGTATTATGTTTTTCTTCATTGTGTTATTTCTTAATCAGTTTGGCACTAGCGGTTTTGTTTGTATCTGTTTTGACAGTAACCAGATAAGCGCCTTGAATCAGGTTCTGGGTATTGATTTTGGTCACTTTATTCTTGGTTTTAAAATTCTGCAGCTGTCTGCCACCCATATCATACAGGGTAATATCCGCTTCTTTGAAATCAAAGCCAGTTTCTACATACACATAATCGGTTACCGGATTTGGATAGATTTTGATCTCCTGTTTTTTAATGAGCTTATCAATTTGACTGTCGCCGAGCTTTACAATCTTCCAATTCTCTTTTCCAAGTTCTTCGGCACTGGTTCCTGCGAGTAGAATGGAGCCATCTCTGTTGAGTTTGAGATCAGATAATCTTTCTTCTTTCTTTCGGGATTCTCCTTTTACATGTTTTCTCCACTGCTCATTACCATCCTGATTTAAGTACAGCATCCAGAAAGTTTCATCATCACTTTCTATTCTGCCTTCTGCCTGAGTGTAGCCACCAAGTAGAATTCCTTTTGAAGATTTATCATCCGCTGAATGCAGGATGCTCATTCCCATCAGCACATCTCGATTTTTGAAATTGAAAGATTTCTGCCAGATCTCTTCGCCTCTTTCATTGAGTGAAATCAGCCACAGATCGGTTCCTTCTTCAATACCAACAGTTTTATTACCTGATCTTTCGGATCTTGATTCGCCGCCGATAATGTATCCATTTGAAGTCAGGGCTAAGGTTCTTAAATGATCATCACCTTTTCCTCCATAATTCTTTTCCCATTCAACTTTTCCTTCCTTATTGAGTTTGATAATCCAGTAATCTCCTTTACCAAAGTTTTCGGTCTTCTTTGAACCTCCAATATTGCTTCTTGAGTAGATCCCTAACAATGCACCTCCATCTTTCGTTGGAATCATCTTTCAACTTCATCAAGCCCTTTCCCGCCTAAAATCAGTTGTGATAATTCTTTTCCGTTTTTGTCCAGTTTTATGATCAAAGCATCTTTTGAGCCATAACCTTTGCTGGAATTTTGGATATTTCCGGCCACAAAGAATCCAAGGTCTGTAGTCTGAACAACAGCCCGGGCTTCTTCATCAGAAGAACTTCCCAATGTTTTTTGCCAAAGTTCATATCCGAATTCATTGATGCGAATCAGCCAGATGTCAGAACCACCTTTGGAATCATCTTTCTTATCCTTATTTTTTCCGGAATATGAGGTGCCAGAAATTAAAAATCCTCCCTCTTGCGTTGCCACTGTAGCAGATAAAAAATCGTGGTTATTTCCGGAGAAATATTTTCCCAGACCTGGTCACCTTGCTGGTTCAATTTTACTAAATGAAAATCGTAGCCATTGTTTTGGGTATTATCCGTAGAAAGTTTTTTAGATTGTATTGAACTTCCTGTAATAAGGTATTGCTGATCGATGGTGGTGGTTACCTGGCTTAGAAAATCCTGTGTTGAAGACTTAATATCCTTCTGCCACAATACTTCCTGAGCAGATATACCCAAGACTGTGCACATTGAAAGTACACTCGTGTAGAGTTTTCTCATCTATTATGTGTTTTAAAGTTAATGCTAGATTTTATTATATTTCCGAAAATTTAACCTTTATTAAGAGTTAAACAAACTTAATTTATAAGATTTAATATTTATTTCATCAATTCATCATTACGATGATAATACAAATGTATTTCTACACAACGACAAAACGTGACGTATTAAATGATAAATACTGTTATTAATAAAAAAGATACTTTATTTTAATATAGAAATTTTAATCTCCGGAGCAAATCGATTTATTAAATCCGATAAAAAAATAGGAATCAAATTGATTCCTATTTTTTTTGTTTTTCAAGCCAGTCTTCATGCTTCTTTTTGAAAACATCTCGCTTGTAGTTCTGATTTCTTTTAGCGGCATCAATAGAATGTGAAGTATGGATATCTTCGTCTTCTTCAGCAAAATCTGACAGCTTTTCGTAGTATACATGCAGCTGATCCAATTCCTTTTCACTAAGGTCTTCAATATCAACAATACGGTTGCTGGCTTTTTCATGGGCTGCAATTAGTTCATTCAACTTAATCTGAATTGCTTTTGAATCTTTATTCTGGGCTTTCTGGATAAGGAAAACCATCAAAAAAGTAATAATTGTAGTTCCGGTATTAATGACTAACTGCCATGTTTCAGAATAGTGAAAAACAGGCCCCGAAATGGCCCATATGACTACAATAGCCGTTGCTCCGATAAAGGCTGATGAACTGCCCGTAAATTTTGTTGCCCAATTGGAAAATGTCTCAAAAAAATTATTGTTCTTATGACTCATTATTTTATTTTAAAGAATAAATGTATCAAATAATATGATTGTTTTGATACATTTATTCAAAACAATAGAGAAGAATATTATTTTGTCTTTCTAAAATCATCCTTCTATTCTTTGGGCTGTACAAAAAATTTTATTGCAATTCATATTTTCATTTTTCGTAATAAAGAAAAATCGTTTATCACAATGACCGAAAGTATTTTTATGAAGGCAAGAGTTCATATGTGATCTCACTCAAATCTATACCAATAAAAATCCGTCCCTAAAAAGGAACGGATTTTATAATCATTGCAAAGTATGCAGTTATCACACTTTAATTTCTACGTCTACACCGCTTGGTAACTCTAATTTCATTAGAGCATCCACAGTTTTAGAAGAAGAAGAATAGATATCCATCAATCTCTTATGAGCAGAAAGTTGGAACTGTTCTCTAGCTTTTTTGTTAACGTGTGGAGATCTCAATACAGTGAA
Source organism: Chryseobacterium sp. SIMBA_029 (assembly GCF_046535275.1). Lineage (NCBI taxonomy): Bacteria > Pseudomonadati > Bacteroidota > Flavobacteriia > Flavobacteriales > Weeksellaceae > Chryseobacterium > Chryseobacterium sp. SIMBA_029. The sequence goes on along the minus strand of NZ_JAWRXA010000002.1, from coordinate 429,658 downwards.
GATTCTCTTATTTGTAGGTAATGGGATTGGTCCGTTTACAACAGCACCAGTAGCCTTTACCGTTTTTACGATTTTCTCAGCAGACTTGTCTACCAAGTTGTAATCGTAAGATTTTAGTTTTATTCTGATTCTTTGTGACATTTTTCTAATTTAAAAAATTAACCTTTAGCTTTAGCGATAATTTCTTCCGCAACGTTCTGAGGAGTAGCCTGGTACTTCTCTAATTCCATAGAAGAAGTAGCTCTTCCTGATGAAAGTGTTCTTAGAGTAGTAACATAACCAAACATTTCAGAAAGTGGAACTGAACCTTTGATTACAACGGCACCGTTCTTTTCTTCTTGTCCACTGATAGTACCTCTTCTCTTGTTAAGGTCACCAATGATGTTACCCATGTATTCTTCCGGAGTTACAACTTCCAGTTTCATAATAGGCTCCATAATTACTGGCTTAGCAGCACGTCCCGCTTCTTTAAATCCTAATTTAGCAGCTAATTCGAAAGAAAGAGCATCAGAATCCACTGCGTGGAAAGATCCGTCTTTAAGAACTACTTTAATACCTTCAACTTCGAAACCAGCCAATGGACCGTTTTTCATTGCAGCTTTAAAGCCTTTTTCAATAGCAGGAACAAATTCTCTAGGAACGTTACCACCTTTGATCTCGTTAACAAATTCTAGACCGATTTTACCTTCATCTGCTGGTCCTAGTTCGAATACAATGTCAGCAAATTTACCTTTACCACCAGATTGTTTTTTGTAAACTTCTCTGTGTTGGGCAACTCTTGTAAGGTTTTCTTTGTACTCTACCTGAGGTTGTCCTTGGTTTACTTCAACTTTGAATTCTCTTCTCATACGATCTACAAGAATGTCAAGGTGAAGCTCACCCATTCCTGAAATAATCGTTTGACCAGAAGCTTCGTCAGTTTTAACCTGGAAAGTAGGATCTTCTTCAGCTAATTTAGCTAGAGCGTTACCCATTTTATCCTGGTCAGCCTTAGTTTTAGGCTCAACAGCGATACCAATTACCGGATCAGGGAACACCATCGATTCAAGAACGATTGGGTGCTTCTCATCACACATAGTATCACCAGTTTTGATAGATTTGAATCCAACAGCTGCACCAATATCTCCTGCTTCAATATATTCTACAGGATTTTGCTTGTTAGCGTGCATCTGATAAATTCTAGAGATTCTTTCTTTATCTCCTGAACGAGTATTCAAGATATAAGAACCTGCATCTAATCTTCCAGAGTATGCTCTGAAGAATGCTAATCTTCCCACGAATGGGTCAGTAGCAATCTTAAACGCTAAAGCCGCGAAAGGCTCGTTTACGTCTGGTTTTCTTGTAATATCAAGATCTGTTCTTGGATCAGTACCTTTGATATCATCTTTATCCAATGGTGAAGGCAAGTATTTACATACTGCATCCAACATGAACTGTACTCCTTTATTCTTGAATGAAGAACCACAAGTCATTGGGATAATAGATAAATCGATAGTAGCTTTTCTAAGCGCTTCGTTGATTTCTTCTTCAGAGATTGAATCTGGATCTTCGAAGAATTTCTCCATCAAAGTCTCATCGTAGTCAGCTACAGCTTCTACTAATTTCTCTCTGTATTCATGAACTTCAGCCTTCATGTCTTCAGGAATTGGCACTACTTCAAAAGTAGCTCCTTGTCCTGCTTCATCCCAGATGATAGCTCTGTTTTTAATTAAGTCAACAACACCTTTGAAATCTTCTTCAGCACCGATTGGTAAAACGATCGGAACTGCATTAGATCCTAACATTGTCTTAACCTGGTTTACCACGTTAAGGAAGTCAGCACCTTGTCTGTCCATTTTGTTTACGAATCCCATTCTTGCAACTTTGTAGTTGTCAGCAAGTCTCCAGTTTGTTTCAGACTGAGGCTCTACTCCATCTACTGCAGAGAATAAGAATACCAATCCATCTAATACTCTCAAAGATCTGTTTACTTCTACCGTGAAGTCAACGTGTCCCGGTGTATCGATGATGTTGAAGTGGTAAGGTTGAGTTTCAGGTAATTTTTTACCTTGGTCTGTTGGAAAATTCCAAGAACAAGTAGTTGCAGCAGAAGTAATGGTAATACCTCTTTCTGCTTCCTGCTCCATCCAGTCCATTGTAGAAGCACCATCGTGAACTTCACCAATTTTGTGGTTTACACCTGTATAGAATAAGATTCTTTCTGTAGTGGTAGTTTTACCGGCATCAATGTGCGCAGCAATACCAATATTTCTTGTAAATTTAAGATCTCTACTCATTTCTAATTAGAATTTAAAGTGTGAGAAAGCTTTGTTAGCTTCCGCCATTTTGTGAGTATCAGATTTTTTCTTGTAAGCAGCACCTTCTTCTCTAGAAGCAGCTACAACTTCATTAGCCAATTTCAAAGCCATAGACTTATCATTTCTAGCTTTTGAATATTTAATTAACCATTTCATTGCCATAGAAATTTTTCTGTCAGCTCTGATTGGCATAGGAATCTGGAAGTTAGCTCCACCTACTCTTCTAGAACGTACTTCTACGTGAGGCATTACGTTAGTTAATGCATCTTTCCAGATTTCAAGGGCAGTTTTTTCAGTTTCTCCTTTTTTGTTTTCTACGATTTCTAATGCATCATAGAAAATTTTGAATGCGATAGACTTCTTACCGTCTAGCATTAAGTTGTTTACGAATCTCGTTACCAATTGATCATTAAATTTTGGATCTGGTAACAACGGTCTTTTTTTCGCTTTTGTCTTTCTCATTGCTTCTGTACCTTATTTAATGATTATTTTTTCTTTCCTTTAGCTGGCGCAGCTGGTGCCTGACCTGGTTTAGGTCTCTTAGCTCCATACTTCGATCTTCTCTGTGTTCTTCCACTAACACCTGCAGTGTCTAGTGCACCTCTTACGATGTGGTAACGTACTCCCGGTAGGTCTTTCACCCTTCCGCCTCTTACCAATACTATCGAGTGCTCTTGAAGATTATGTCCTTCGCCCGGGATGTAGGCGTTGACTTCTTTTCCGTTAGAAAGTCTTACCCTTGCAACTTTTCTAAGTGCAGAGTTAGGTTTCTTAGGAGTGGTAGTATATACTCTCGTACATACACCTCGTCTTTGTGGACAAGAATCAAGGGCAGCTGATTTGCTCTTCTTGGCAAGCGTGGCTCTTCCTTTTCTTACTAATTGTTGAATAGTAGGCATTTAATTGCTTTTTATTTTAAGGTGCAAAAATAGTAATATTTTTTCAATTGGCAAACAGTTATCTGTAAATAATCTGATTTATTAAAAATTAATTAACAGCGAGTTACGTTTAATCCATCAATCTGACCGTTACGTTTTTATCCCAGTTAAATTTCCGGATATTGTTTTTCAAAAGTTCAAGATTAGCTGTATCAATAGAATAGATCGATACTTCCAGCTGGGCGACCGTTATTTTATTTTTAATCTTAAGTACCGCAGCTTTCTTCCAGTTTTTAGGAATATGTCCATTAAGCCATGCATCATAAACCACTGCTATTTCGTATTTATTTGCAAGGCTGTATTGGGTAAGGAAATCCTCGAATTTTTGGTCAAATTTCTTTTTATTTTCATTAAAAGGAATGGTTTCTTTAGATCCTAAGCCGGCAATGTCTAATAAATGAATATCCGTATAATAAGTAATTGCCCCAATATCATTGGCCACTACTTTAGATGTATTATAATAGGTATGTAAAAAATTTGCTGACTGCACTTGCTGTTCATAGATGTTTTTCCCACCGTTATCAATAATCTGGTGAGCCACCCAGCTTTTGTAGATCATCAGTAAAACATTCATTGCAATAAGCAGACTGATGAAAATTTCTTTTCTGCAATATTTTTTAGCATCAATGAAAATATCTTTTACTTTTGGAATAAGCACCATGGAAAATCCAACAAGAAGATAGGCCTCGTAGCGGAAGAGCCCTTTAAAATCTGCAAACATGGAATGACAAATGATGGTCAGAGAAAATACGATGAGAAAAAAGTTGTTTTGAACCGCTTCCTGAAAAGTTTTGCTTTTGAAATCTCTATAGATAAAGATAGCACACAACAGAACAGGGAAAAACCCTACTTTATAAAAGCTTATGTTCAATAAAAGGTTGTCAACAACAATGGTTTTAACCTGCATTAAAAAATGGGAATCGAAACTCAGCTTGGTTCCTTTTACCACGACAGAATTGGGGAAAAAGTAGCCATCCTGCTGATAATTAAAGTAACAGAAAATAATAATCGGAATAAATCCTGCCAATAACACCCCTACAGCATCCTTCCCTCTTTTAAGCACCATCAAAACAAAAGCCAATACCACAAAATAAAACATACTTTCGAAGCGCATCAGCCCCATCAGCAGCAGCGTACTATAAAATCCCGCCACTGCCCATTTATTCTGATCCCATTTGAGGAAACAAAAAATATTAACAATGAACAGAAATACCTGAAAGATATGTTCCATCCCGGCAAGCAGCTGCAAATGCAGCACCGCGAAAAATACAGTGAACAATACGGCTATCACTATTTTTTTTACTTCATTGAAAATTTCTGCATAATACTGCGAAAGGAAATAAAGAATTCCAACACTGAAAATCATATTAAAATACAGCGGAATCTGGTCATTATTACCGAATATTTTAATTAAAACACTCAGGAGAAAAGTGAATAAAGGGGAAGAAGAGGTGGAAGAAAACTGATATCGTGTAATTCCCCAGATATGATGAAGTGCAAAATTTTTGGCTACTGCCAGATGAATATAAGTATCATCCAGAACGTACACATAATGTCCTCCCGTCTTTGAAACCGAATTCACATAATATAATAAACACACCACCACAAAAACGGCAAATGACATAAAAAAACTCCTTAGTCCTATATTTCGGAATGACTGCATTTTAAGATCAATTATAAAAATATCAAAGATAAGTATCATCAATTATAAACCTTCATTTTCGGCATGATATTTACTAAATTTGTGGTACACAATAAATAAACTATCTATATGAAGAATGCAAGTATTATCGGTTTACAGGAAACCGACTGTAAAAATATTTCAGAAAAGCTTAACGTCCTTTTAGCTAACTATTCTGTGTTTTATCAAAATACAAGAGGTTCGCACTGGAACATCAAAGGAGATCAGTTTTTCACTCTTCACCCGAAATTTGAAGAGTTGTACAACAGTCTTGTCTTAAAAATTGATGAGATCGCTGAAAGGATTCTAACGCTGGGTGCAACGCCTGCCCATAACTATTCTGATTATCTTAAAGTATCTACGATTAAGGAAAGTAAAGAAGTGAGCGACGGTACAAAAAGTGTTGAGAATATTTTAAATTCTTTCAAGGTGGTACTGGATTTACAAAGAGAATTACTAGAGATTACTGATACAGCTGGTGATGAGGGAACCAACTCGCAAATGAGCGACTATATTACAGAGCAGGAAAAAGAAGTATGGATGTATAACTCTTATCTTGGGAAGTAATTATCTTTAAACTCTTTTAATCTTTTCCTTAAATAAGGTATGTCACTTTTTGTAACAGCATAAAAATTGACATACCTTATATTAGGATTTCTGAAATTACTCATTTTCCATTTTCCCACCAAAACCCAATTTTTGGGAATTTGTCCCACAAACCATTCCGGATATATTGCAGCAATTCGCGCATTTTTACGGTTACTCAATTCTCCCATAAAATATGAAAAATCATTCTTACCAAAGTTTTTATATTTATATTTTGCAATATCTGTACTACCCAATCCATACATATCTAAAACTTCAATATTCGTAAAATAGGTGATTGCGCCAATATCATTGGCTACGATTGTTTCAGAATGATAATACTTTTTTAAAAACTGTGCGAGTTTATATTGATTGTAGTAAAGATTTTTAGAATCAGTATATAAAACCGGATGGTACCAATACATTTTGAATAGCCCAAAAACTACTGAGTAGCCTATAAATAAAACAGCAGAAAGTTTAGGAATAGAGAAATCTGAAGTTTTAAGATAATAATCACAAATTTTAACTAAAATAAAAAGATAGGCAATCATCAAATAATTTTCATATCTAAATGTCATTATTCCAAAAATGAGCTGTCCGTAAGATGTAAGCAAAATTATGATTGGCAATGCTTCCATTTCAAGAACTCTTTGAAGTTTTAAATTTCTATATCTGGAAAAAGCATATATAAAATAAAATATACTGAAAGGAAGTAAATATTTGATATAATCCACACTCAAAAACTTGCTTTTCAAAATTGTTATAAAACTTTGTACATCTGAAACATGAAAATTACTTTTGACAAGTACTGAATTTGGAAAAAACAAACCTCCCATAAGAAGAGAGTATAGTCCATAAATAATTATAGGGAAAAATCCGACAAGACCAATCAACAAACCCTGTCTAAATTTCTTCTGACCTATAAAAACAAAAATAACGGCAGAAATGAAGAACATACTTTCAAATCTTACTGCTCCGAGAAAAAAAACAACTATTAATAAATGCGAGAAAGCCTTTACATTTCCTAAAGCTAATTTATTATAAAAAATAAAAAACAAAACTATTAGGAATATATGAATGGTATGCTCCATTCCTAATATAGAGGAAAGATAAATCATTGCTAACGGCTGTAACAGAAGAGCAAAAAACAGAGCAAACTTCTTTCCATATTGAAGGACAACAAAATTGGTTGCGTAAAAACTTGTTAAAACCCCAAACGTAAGATTAATAAACAAAGGATAATAAGATGAATCTCCAAAAACTTTTATTAAAAGGCTCAAAAAAAAACTATATAATATAGATGAAGATGCCGGATCAAATGAATTTGAGTTGATAGAAAATAAAAACTTATCAGCTATATTTTTTGCTACCTCCAAATGAATATAAACATCGTCAACAGGATAAAAATAGCCTACACCTTTTGGCAAAGAAAGAATCTCCGAAACTAAGTAAAAAAAATAGCCTAATAGAAAAACAAAAACACTTATAAATCCGTACTTTTTCATTTTACTGCCTAAATAAATATGTAGAACAAAATTAAATTATAATTATTAAACTTTGTTATAAAAAAATATCTGCATTAACCTTTAACTCAATACTCGACAATGATTTTTACAGCATTATGCAAAATACCACTGTAAAATTACGCATAGATCAAACTCTCAAATGAGCGAATATATTACCGAACAGGAGAAAGAAGTTTGGATATACAATTCTTATCTTGGAATATAACTCCATTAAAAGCATGGAAATATTTCAAAAAAATCGTCTTACATTTAGACGATTTTTATTTTTAATTACTATATTTGCGTTAAAATTACACAATATGCACGACGTACGATTAAACTCTATACTGGACAATGATTTCTATAAGATAACCATGCAAAATGCAGTGGTAAAATTATTTCCAAGCTCCATTGTAAAATATGAATTTATCAATAGAGGAAAACATCATTTCCCGGCTGGTTTTGATGCGGCCTTGAGGGAAGCTGTCACCAAAATGGCTGAGCTCAAGCTTACGAAGGATGAAAAAAAATTCATGGCAAGAACCTGCCCATATCTGGATCTTCCTTATCTGGATTTTTTAGAAGGTTATCATTATGATCCGTCTGAAGTAAAAATCCATCAGGAAGGAAGCGACCTAACCGTTACCGTTGAAGGACTTTGGTACAGAACGATTTTATGGGAAGTCCCATTATTGGCTTTAATCAGCGAACTTCATTACGAGATGAATCATATGGAAAGGGATTCCAACGAAGTAGTAATGAGCAAAACGATTGAAAAAGCAGATTCACTGGCAAGACTTGGAGTTACTTTTGCCGAATTCGGGACCAGAAGAAGACATTCTTATAAGGTTCAGAATTTGGTTATGGAAGCTCTTACGCAAAAGAGAGAATCTACCTTCATAGGAAGTTCCAACGTTCATTTTGCAATGAAATACAATGTAAAACCTATAGGAACCCATGCCCACGAATGGTTCATGTTCCATGCTGCGGAATATGGTTTCAAAATGGCCAACGAACTGGCATTAGAACACTGGGTAGATGTCTACAGAGGAGATCTTGGAGTGGCTCTTTCTGATACATATACTACGGATGTTTTCTTTCAGCAGTTTGATAAAAAATTCGCCAAACTTTTTGACGGTGTGCGTCATGACAGCGGAGACGCTCTTGAATTTGCCGACAAAACGATTGCCCACTATCAAAAGAACGGAATCAATCCTTTATTCAAATACATCATCTTTTCTGATGCCTTAAATCTGGAAAAAGTAGAAGAAATCACCAATTATTGTAAAGGGAAAATAGGCGTATCATTTGGGATCGGAACCAACCTCACTAATGATGTAGGACTAAAACCGATGAATATTGTAATGAAATTAATCGGAGTACAGGCTTCCAACAAAGAATGGATTCCTACCGTAAAACTATCTGACGAACACGGAAAATATACCGGAGATCCAAAAATGATTGAACTGGCTAAAGAGTTTTTAAGAATTAAAGATTAAATTAGATTTCAGATCGTAGACTGATAAAACCAATGCTATGAAATTAAAAATTTATGTATCCCTTAGTATTTTGATCGCCTCATTATCTTTTGCTCAGGTAAAGAAAACAGAAAAGCCGGCATTCAACCAGGAGCTGGCTACTTCTCTGGGTGCAGATCAATATGGAATGAAAGCATACACCATCGTGATGCTTACCACAGGAACTACAAAGATTGAAGATAAGGCCAAGATGGGCGAATTGATGAAAGGCCATATGTCCAATATTGGGAAACTGGCAGATGAAGGTAAAATTCTTGTGGCAGGGCCATTTTTAGAAAAAAATAAAGAAAACTATCGGGGCATGTTTATCTTCAACACCAAATCTAAAGAGGAAGCAGAAGCATGGGTAAAAACCGACCCCGCAGTACAAGCCGGTGTTTTCAGTTATGAAATTTTCCCGTGGTACGGATCTGCTGCACTGCCTCTTTATTTGAAACATCACCAAGAAATCGCAAAGGAAAATCCGTAAAATGGGCTTTTACAGTAATTTTTCAGAACAGGATCTGATTATATCTTATACGAATCAAATTGATCACCAGGGTAAGGCAAATAAAGAAATCTTAGAAGAAATCGCAGCCAGGGGTTCTCTGGAAAGTTTTCATGCTATTATTGAAAAGCAAAACGAAATACAAAATGAAAGGAACAGAATTATCCGGGAAATTCATCAGTATTTTATGGATAAACAATCACAAAACGAGTGTTTATCAAAAATAAAATCTGATATCCTATCCCGGGAAGACATTCACCTTCTTGTTCGAGCAAAATACAGTCAAATACACAAGAATGTTGAGAACTTAAAAGTCGATTCAAAAACAATACTATACAGTTTGATTGGTGCTATCATTGCATCAGTCATTAGTACCATTGTTATTCTCCTCATTCTTTATCAATTTATTTTTCTGTCAGTTTTTGCCTTTTCATTGCTCATTCCTGCCTATATTATGAATTATTGGATAATACGTTTAATTACAGGGAAAACCAGAGTTAATTTAGCTGTATTTATCGCTTCATTTTTAGCAACTGTACTTAATGGTGTCTATTTCTTTTTAGTTATAAACAGCACCCATTAAAATTCAGTAATCTACTTTAAAGAAAAACAGATTTTACCAATACAATTTAAATTCGCATTTTTGTAAAAATACCCGTTATGGAAAAAGAAAAATTACGCAGATTAAGAAAGCAAAAAGGCTTTACCCAACAGCAAATTGCGGATGCAATTGCTACCGATCTGTCTAACTACAGCAGAAAAGAAACTGGTGATGTAAGAATTATAAGAGAGGAATGGGAAAAAATTGCAAAATTTATGGACGTTCCTTTAGAAGAAATTTACCAGGAGGAAGAGGCTACAATCATTATAAATAATGAAAATAACACGGTAAGCGATCAAGCTGGTTTTTACAATATCAATGGAAATAATAGTAATAATTATAATATCCCGAATTCAGTTATTGATAACCTTCAGGAATATATCACGTTACTAAAAGAAGAAATTGCAAGACTTAAGGAAAAGAAAAAATAAGCGTATATTCTCTTAAAACCGAAAACAAATGGGCTTATTATCTAACATTCTCTGGGCTTTTCAGAAGAAGAATTACAATAGTATCGAGGATTTCAATAAGGAAATCACAGACTATCAGACCCTGATTTTAAAAGAAAAGGCATCCTGGGAACCTTACAAACTTGTAATAGATGCGCCTGAAATAAACGTATTCTATGAAGCGTGGATCAAAGGAAAAGAAGATATGGCGGCCAATGAAACATTATTGGGGGACGAAAGTGATGTATTTAGCGAAGATAATAGTGACGATGGCATGTTTCAGGTAGAGCTTTGTGCAAAGCTGAAAGCAAGCAATTATACCAACTTCCCCGCCCTTGATTTACTGTATCAACTACAAAATCAGGTCAGTAATAAAGAACTCGGTGATCATATATTTTTTGAAGGTCTCACTCCACAAGACAATGAAGAAGAAAAAAACAATATACCATCATATTATATGTACTGCGGAAGCTGAATACAACAATATTTCATTCTCATCACTGAACAAAATATAAATAAATCAATATGCACCATCATGGTGATTTATTTTTTACTACCTTAGAGGTTCATTTTCAGATTTATACAAATTAAAACCAACAAAAAATTAATTCCATGAAAAAGAACTCAACAAAACTTTCAAGAACAGAACTGAAAGAGGTATTCGGCGGGTATTTATATCCGGCACCATGCCCCGGAGGATGTCCTGGCGAAGCCATGATTAAATGTCCTGACGGCTCCACCACTATGACTAATTTCGTATGCATGGGGAATAGATGCGAACCGGCCGCCATGTGCAAACCATTGGTGCTTGAGCCTTTTCCGGATCCGATTACCATCACTCCTTAATCTGATCAACACCAATACAGTGAGCTTTTCCGGCTCACTTTTTCATGATCAAAAAGATCATTCTATTCGTTTTCAAACCAATACACCACTGATGACAGGTTTTTATTATCTTTAAATAAACAAAAACCCGCCATGAAAACCATTGAAGAAGTTCTGCAAAAACTGGATACTATCATCATCTGGTGCAAAGAAAACCAAAGCCCTGCCGGATATTTTGCCTGTACATACCGGATTATGACCGCTCAGGTATTAAAAGGAATTCAACAGAAAAAATTTGAAGACAATCCCAGAATGACTATGCTTGACCTCGCGTTTGCGCAGCGATATCTGGATGCCTGGGAAAACTACAATAAGGGTAAAAAATGTTCAAACGCCTGGTATCTTGCTTTTGAAGCTGCAAAAAATAAAAACCTTCTCATCCTACAGCACATTTTCTTAGGGATGAATGCCCATATCAATCTGGATCTTGGAATTTCAGAGGCTTCTGTTATGCCTTACCGAAAGATTAATCCGCTAAAAAAGGATTTTGAAAACATTAATACGGTGATTGCTTCCATTAATCAGAAAGTGCAGGATTCTTTGAACAAAATCTGCTATCCGGTTGATCTGATTGATAAACTTTCTAACGGCAATGATAATGTGGTGCTGGATTTCGCGATCTCCAGAGCCAGAGACACTTCCTGGGCTACAGCAGTTATTGCTTCCAACACTCCCAACTTTTTACAGGAATCTGTCATTACCATTGTAGATTATGCCGCCGCTAAAGTAGCCACTCAAATATTAAACCCAAAGCTCCTTACCCCCGCTTTAATGAAAGAATTAAAGAAATGCGAAAGCAGTGATGTAGTGAAAAACATTGAAATCTTAGCATCAACGAAAACCGTTTAATCACAAAAATTGCCGGAACAATCAATCGTTCCGGCAATAAAAAAAACTAACAAGGGTATTCAAAACTTATTCAGTTTCAACATATTTTTTACGGTAGGCATAGTAAAATATAATCGGCAATATGGTGAATGATAACAGCATACAGATAATCAATCCTCCTACAATCATAATGGCCAGCGGTTTTTGAATTTCAGAACCCATTCCATTGGATATGGCTGCCGGGAATAATCCCATTGATCCCATTAATGCAATCATTACAACCGGACGAATTCTACTCTTCACCCCCTCTGCAATTGCTTTCTTTAGCGGTATCTTATGCTGTAAATTTTCTTTCATCACGCCAATTAGTACAATTCCGTCAATGGTAGCGACTCCGAAAAGAATGATAAATCCTATTCCTGCAGAAATCCCGAAAATAGTTCCCGTTAACCAAAGGGATAAAAACCCACCGATAAATGCAAACGCCAGCGTTACCGAAGAGATCAGCGTATCTTTCATATTTCCAAAGTTGAAATACAGCAGCATCAGGATAAGCACCAATGAGATAGGAACTACCATTGCCAGCTGTTTCGCCGCTCTTTCTTTGCTTTCAAATTCTCCGGCCCACGTCATTTTATGATTACTCGGAATGTGAACATCTTTAGCAACTTTCGCTTTTGCTTCAGCAATCGTACTTCCCAAATCGCGCCCTTCAATATTGAATCCTACCCCAATGTATCTGCTGTTTCCTTCCCGGTAAATAAATGAAGGTCCGGTATGATAATCGATGGTGGCAATTTCTTTCAACGGTACTTTTTTATTGTCTTTAGTAGGAATCAGGATATTCCCTATTTTTTCAGGGTTGTCACGGTACTGTTTTTCAAATCTGAGCATGACATCAAACATTCTTTCTTCTTCGTAGAACTTTGTGGCAGCCTGCCCGCCAATCGTCATTTCAATGACAGCCTGAGCATCTGCGGTGGAAACTCCGTATTTGGCCATTTTAGAATCATGAAGCTGAATCCTTAATTCCGGGAGTCCGATATTTTTAAAGACATTCACATCAGCAATTCCGGGTACTGTTTTAATGGAATTGGCTACCTGATTGGCATAATTTTCCAGCTGGAAGAGATCGTTTCCAAAAATCTTAATCACCAGCGGAGCTTTTACCCCTGCTACATATTCTTCAACATTATCCTGAATCGGCTGGCTGAACCCGAAATTAATTCCCGGATATTTTTCTAAGGACATTCTCATTTCTTCCAGAAGGTCGTCTTTCGATATTTTTTTCTTCCACTCACCTACCGGTTTCAACTGGATATTAAACTCAATATTAAAAAATCCGGTTGGATCTGTTCCGTCGTTGGGACGTCCGGTCTGAGTCATTACAAACTGTACTTCATCATACGTCATTAAGACCTTCTTCATTTCTTTCGTTAGCCGTACCGACTCATCCAGATTGACACTATTGGGAAGGGTGGCCCGGACATAAATAGCTCCTTCATTAAGCTTAGGTAAAAATTCTGAACCATAATTGGAAAATTTCCATCCGCAGACTGCCAGTAACAGCACGAAACCTAACATAAATCCTTTGCGGTAACGATCACTGAACCTGTAAAATTTAAACATGTTTACTCTAAAGAAACGGGAAATGAAATTCTCTTTTTCTTCAATATTTTTGGTGAGTAAAAGTTTACACATTGCCGGAACATACGTTAAACTTAGAATTAAAGATCCCAGCAATGCATACCCTAGTGTAAATGCCAGGGGAGAAAACATTTTCCCTTCTACCTTCTGGAAAGAGAAAATAGGCATCAGTGCTACAATCAAAATCAATAATGCAAAGAAAATATATCCGGCTACGCTGCCTGCACTTTTCTTGATAATTCCAAGTTTGGACATTTTATTGAAGCGTTCCAATCCAATTTTCTTGGCTTTGAGCTCGAGGGCAACAAAAACATGTTCTACAATCACCAGTGTTCCTTCGAGGAGAAGTCCAAAATCAAGCGCACCCATTGAAATTAAGTTAGCCGGAAGCCCCTGAATTTTCAGCATAATGATCGCAAACAAAAATGCCAGCGGAATAACCGACGCTACAATAAATGTGGTTCTCCAGTTATATAAAAAGATAAATACAATGATAGAAACAAGGATAATTCCTTCTACCAGGTTTTTAGAAACGGTATGCACGGTGGTATTCACCAGTTCTGTACGATCGATGATGGGAAGAATTTTAACATCACCCGGTAATTCACCGCCGTTTAATTCTGTAATTCTATCTTTCAGCCTGCCAATCACTTCACTAGGGTTTTCCCCACGAAGCATAATAACTATTCCTTCTACAACATCATCTTCTTTGTTGTAGCCTACCTGCCCCAGTCTTGGCTTTGCTGAAACTTTCACTTCAGCCACATGCTTTACTAAAATAGGCGTTGATCCTTTTACCTCAATCTGAATATTTTCAATATCTTCCTTACTTTCCAACAGTCCAATTCCTCGGACTACATAAGCCTGGTCGCCTTTTGAAACTACATCTCCGCCGACATTGATATTGCTTTTAGAAACTGCTTCATACACATCAAGCGGCGAAAGATCATAATTGTGTAATTCTGTTGGATTAATTTTAATTTCATACGTTTTTTCTTCGCCACCAAAACTTACCACGTCTGCCACTCCGGGAACTGCGAGCAACTCTCTTTCAATCACCCAATCCTGAATGGATGTTAATTCTTTAATCGGCAGCTTACTTTTAATAATATACCGGTAAATTTCTCCAGTGGCTCCGGATGGAGGTTCTATACTGTAATCGGCACCATCCGGAAGTTTCACATTTCCTAACCGGTTGGAAGCATATTGCTGGGCATAAAAATCGTCTACGTGATCATCAAAAATCACCGTCACAACAGATAATCCAAATAATGAGATGGACCGTACCGAAGTTTTATTCGGGATGGTATTCATCTCCTTGGAAATCGGGAGCGTAACGAATTTTTCTATTTCTTCGGCACTTCTTCCCGGCCACTGGGTAATCACCCGCACTCTTGTATTCGTAACATCAGGAAAAGCTTCAATAGGTGTATGGATATAAGAATAAATTCCACCTACCAACAACACAAATGTTCCCAACAGAACGAGTAAAGAATTTTTTAACGAGAAAGAAACTATATTCTGAACAAATTTTCGCATTACTTCGTAGGATTATTGGATTGGTTTTTCATGTTTTCGTAGATGAGCAATCCGTTGGAAGCAATTACCGTTTCCCCCTGCTTCAAATCTCCTTCTACATAAATATTCCGGCTGTTGGAAGCCACTTCAGTCACCGCCCTTACTTCCAGTGCACAATCTTTTTTATAGACAATCACGTAACTTTGATTGTTATCAAAAATCAATGCCTTTTCCGGAATTGCCAGGGCACTTTTATTCTGTGCATTTACCGGAAGTACAATATCTGCAGACATTCCCGGTCTCAGCCTCATATGATGATTGTCCATAATAATTTTAGCCTTCAGCACCCTTTCATTTTCATTAAAAACCTGTGAAATGGAATTGATTTTGCCTGAAAAATTTTCATCAGGATACGCCAGTGTTTTTACTACTACTGGCTGATCGACGTATACATGCCTCATATTGGTAGCATACACATTCGCCATTACCCAAACCTTCTCCAGATTTGAAATGGTAAAAAGCTGATCACCACCGGCTGTTACAGGCATTCCGCTGGATATATTTTTCGAAATAACATATCCGTCTGCCGGTGATTTAATCTGAATCGTGCTGCTGCCTGCAGAATATAGCTCTCTGTTTTTTCTTATTTTCAACACATTAGACTGTAGGATTTCAACTTCTGATCTGGCTTCCTGCAAGTCTTTTTGGGAAGCAATATCATCTTTGTACATGGATTCTACGGAGGCTAATTTTCTTTTAGCAACTGCCAGCTGTGCCTGTAAAGTTTTGGTATCATCCTGCATTTCATTCACGGAAACACTTTTTACCGAAGCCAGCACCTGCCCTTTCTTCACATAAGCTCCCAATGAAAAATAGGTTTCCGTCACTACTCCGTCGACAAGGCTTACAAAAGGAACCGTCTTATCAGAATTGCTTTCCACTTCGCCAGTCAGGGTAATACTTTCTTCTATGGGCAGCATCGTTACTTCCGCCAGTTTCAGATCTTTTTTAAGTTCTTTACCAATACAGTAGTTTTGAACTCCGGGTTCTTCATTTTTTTCTTTTCCGGCACAGTCTGTGAGAGCAATCATTGCCAAAAATCCCGCTGCTGCCATATATTGAGTCGATTTCATTTTCATATCTATAGATCTTGTCCCACAACATACTGCAGGTTTTCGTAATATTGATTTAATTCTTTTTTGGTATCCAGGATGATCATTTTATTGCTGATATACGTATCCAGAAAATCCATATACTCCAGCATGCTTATATTTCTGAGTCTGAAATTTTTCTCATGGCTGGTGAGCAGACCATCTAAAGTGGTTTCATACAAATCATCGATTTCGTGAGAGATTTGCTGGGTTCTGATGTAATTTTGAAACACCGAAACAATTTCATTTTCCGATTTCAGAATATTCTTACGGGTTTCGTAACCTGATTTGGTGATTTCCAATTTTGCTTCCTGAATATTTCCTTTGTTCCTGTCGAAAACTGTAAGGTCAAACGACACTCCCAATCCAATAAAATCTTTCATGATATTTCCTCCGCGGTCATAGCCTAAAGACAGCGCAATATCCGGTGTCTTTAAAGCATTCTGTAATTCCAGATTTTTCTGTGCATACTTTTCTTTGTTTTTTGTCAGTAAAATATCCGAGCGGTTTTCTTTGGCGATATTCATCCATTTGGACAATTCCAATTCGGAAATCTGTTGAGCCGGCATTTCCAACGGATCTGAAATCACAATATAAGATGAAGAAGGAATGATAAGCAGCGCTTTCAGTTCTGCCTGCTGCTCTTCGATGTCCTGATGTAAGGAAATCAGCTTTTTCTTAAATTCAATTTCCTGAGCTTTCAGCCTGATGTATTCAGATTTGCTGATATTCCCAAGATTCAATTGATTTTGATAGGATTTCGTTAATTTCTCAATAGAAGAAATCTGGTTATGATATAATTTCTGCTGCTCCTGATTGTATATCATTTCGGTAATGGTATTCCGCAAGAGTTTTTTAAGCTCACGCAGCACTTCCTGGAGCTCATACTTTTCTCCATCCACTTCAATTTTCTGAAGTTCGATATTCTTCCGTCTTTTTCCGGCGGTTTGTATTACCTGCTCTATTTCAGCCGAGATCTGGGTATTTTTTCCCCAGTTTCCGATCAGTGCAGGCTGTTGTTCAATATCATAAGTTCGCCATAAATTGACTTCACTGATGCTTAGTTTAGGGTTAGGCCAGAATTTAGCCTGTACTACACGGGCTTCAGCCTGGGAAATCTCAAGTTTTTGACTGATAAGATCCAGATTGTTCGCAATAAAGATCGATTCAGCTTCTTTTCTGCCAATCGATAGAGTATCGGAAATCTGCGCTGAAAAGAAACCGAAAAAATGAATGTACAATACGGTAAAAATAATTTTCTTCAAGGTCTCATATTTAAGACCACAAAGCTATTTCCTGCACATTAAAGCCCAATTCAAATAGAATTAAGATTGGATTAGGCCCACATTAGAGTTTGATTAGAGTGTCCCGGATACTTTGGGAAATGTAAGAGAAACCGTAGTTCCCCGGCCGATCACAGAATTAATTTCCATGTCAATATGATGGTGATCAAAAATACTTTTAGACAGCGAAAGTCCAATGCCACTCCCCTTTACATGATCAACATTTTTGCCCCTGTAAAAAGTTTCTGTCACTTTACCGAGATCATCATCGGTAATTCCTTTGCCTTGGTCTTTAATCTCTATCTGCAATTGTTGATTATTTTCCAGCAATGTAATTACAATCGGATGATGATCAGAATATTTAACAGCATTTTCCACAAGATTATACAATGCCAGATATAACAGCGTTTCATTTCCCGGAAACTCCAGCAAATACGGTTTTGTAATTTGCAAATCAATACTAATGGAATCGTTATTTTCCAACTCTTTAGGATGTAACTTTTCATAAATCTTCCAGATCAGTTCATCAATTCGTACCTGTTGGTGAGATTTTTCAAGTTTGGTCAGCCCCGACATCAATAAAAGATTATTGAGAATGTTTTCGATCTCATATACATTTTCTAATGACTCTTTAACCACATTTCTATATTCTTCCGGAGTTCTGTCTTTTTGGGCAAAAACTTCCAAATTTCCTGAAATGGCTGTCAAAGGTGTTTTAAATTCATGGGAAACATAATTGATAAAATTCTGCTGCAGTAAAATACTTTCAGAAATTCTGCCCAGTAATTTATTGTACGATTTAATAAGCTCATCAATTTCATCATGGGTATTGGTAGAAGTAATCGCTTTAGAAATATCGTTATATTCTACATTATTGATCCGCTCAACCACATTAGAAATTGGCTTGTATACTACCTTAGAGAGATACCGGCTCAAAAAGTATATTGCCAGAAGCCCGATGATCAATACACACAGCATAATCACCGAAAGCCTGATCATCTGCGAGGTAAAAGAACAGCTTGATGATTTGGCAAAGACCACAAAATTCCCCTGATTATCCGGATAAAAAATACCATAATAGAAATTATTATCCGCCATGAATTGCACACTTTTGCTGTTTCTTGCAATCCGCAGATGTTGCAGCTTAATATTTTTATCATTCAGGTTCTGTCCGAAAGTCACCTGATTATTCTGATCATATACAGCGACCTGTTTGTTTTCAATAAGGTGGGTGTATTCGCGTTTTATCTGAGCATGCCTGTTTTTCGGGAGTTCATCTTTTTCGAGGTAGTAAATCGCAGAAATCAGTGCTGTATTTTTCAGCCTTTCAAAATAAGAGATCTTCGTACTGTCATAATACGCCAGGAAAATGATTCCAAACGTAACGATGGAAACAATGCCGAATGAAAGGCTGGAAATCAGGGTAAATCTGTTTCTTAATGTCATTAATCTTTAACCAGGTAACCTGTTCCTTTTACGGTATGAATGATTTTTTGTTCTGTTTCATCAATTTTATTCCGGATATAGGAAATATAAACATCCACGACATTCGTGGTACTGTCAAAATTAATCCCCCAAACATTATGTAAGATCTGTGTTCTGCTCAATACTCTGTTTTTATGCTCCATCAGAAAAGTCAGAAGCTTATATTCGGTAGGAGACAATTCAATTTCTTTATCGTTCTGGATCACTTTATGAAGATTGGTATTGATCCTCAGATTTCCACACGACAGAAGTTCGGTATCTTCCTGATAGCTCAATTTATTCCGTCTTGTGAGTGCTTTGATTCTTGAAATCAGCTCTTCAAAATGAAACGGTTTGGATAAATAATCATCAGCCCCCAGATCAAGCATTTTTATTTTATCATCTGGACTGTTCAACGCACTTAAAACCAGGATAGGTGTATAATTTTTTTTGAATCGGATAAGCTGGGTCAACTGCATTCCATCCATTCCCGGAAGCATAATGTCCATCAGAATAATATCAAAATCATAGGTGTTGATAAAATCACGTGCCTTTTCCCCGGAATCTGCAAGCACAATCTGGTACCCGGCTTCCCCCAACCCTTTTACAAGGAATTTACTGATTCGCTCATCATCTTCAACTAACAAAATATTCATAGATCCTGAAATTTCCTATAAATATAAGGATTCAAAAAAATAAGCCTGTATCAAATACACTCTGCGAATCTATTTTAATAAAATCTTAAGCAGTGATAGTTATTCCAATAAATTTTTACACCCGGCTTTTTTTCATAATTTTGAAAGATGGAGCTGACCTATTTAATTATTGGATGTATTGCCGGAGGAATTCTGGGAGCGGTTATTTTATATTTTGTGCTGAAATCGTCTACGGTTTCAAGAAGTTCTTATGACGAACTGAATAATGCATATATTAAAAGTACATCAGATCAGGAAAATGCAAACCTGAAAATTCAGGAATTACATCTTACGCTCAATCAGGAAAAAGAACTGAGTTTACAGCAGACCGATCTTTTCAATGACCTTAAAAATGAGTTTGCAAAGATCTCAGCAGAATACTCATCGGTAGCCACTCAATTTCAGGAACACAGAAATATCAACGTGAAGCTAAATGCTCAAATTGACACGCTTTTAGCTGAAAAACAGGATATTTTCGCTAAAAATGCTGAACTTTTTGCAAAAAATGAAGGATTACAACAATCTCTCAATACCCAAAAAGAAGAAATCACCAAAATTCAGGAAGAGTCTAAACTGCAATTTGAAAATCTTGCTAATAAGATATTAGAGGAAAAATCTGAAAAATTCACCACTCTTAATCAGAACAATTTAAAAACAATTCTTGAACCTTTTCAGGAAAAAATTGCCGATTTAAAAAACCGGGTCAACGAAGCCTATGAAAAGGAAAATAAAGAGCGCTTCTCTCTGGCAGAAAAGGTAAAAGAGCTTGCAGAACTGAACCAGCAAATCTCTGAAGATGCAAAAAAACTGACAAGAGCTTTAAAAGGAGAAAGCAAAACACAAGGAAACTGGGGTGAGATGATTCTGGAAAGCATTCTTGAAAAATCAGGTTTAGTAAAAGGCAGGGAATATTTCCTTGAACATGAACTCCGTGATGAAGATAACAAAGCGCTGTTTTCAGAATTTTCGGGTAAAAAAATGCGTCCGGATGCCGTGATAAAATACCCTGATGAAAGAAATGTAATCATTGATTCTAAAGTATCTCTGACTGCATTCACAGAGTTGGTAGATGAAACCGATCAGGACATCTACATGATTAAGCTGAACCAACATTTGTCTTCTATCAAAAACCACATCAATCAGCTGAGCCAGAAAGCTTATGACGATTATGGAAAATCTCTGGACTTCGTGATGATGTTTATTCCAAGTGAGCCCGCTTATATTGCGGCAATGCAGGCAGACCCAAACTTATGGAACTACTCGTACGACAGAAGAATCCTTCTCTTAAATCCAAGCAACCTGATTACTTCATTAAAGCTGATCGCTGACCTTTGGAAACGCGAGTATCAAAATAAAAACTCCATGGAAATTGCAGAACGGGGAGCTAAACTCTATGATAAATTTGTAGGATTTGTGGACAATTTAGAAAAAGTCGGGAGAAATCTGGATCAGGCTAAAAATGTATACAATGAAGCCTATAAGCAGTTGTCTACAGGAAATGACAATCTTGTGATCCAGACCCAGAAATTGAAATCATTGGGAATTAAAAATAAAAAAGACCTGCCTCAAAGTATGATCAACAACTCTCAGGTTTATCTTGAGAATGATGAGGAATAGTATATTTCCTTTCTTTTAAAAGAAATTAACATCAGATCAAAAAATATTTTCCCAGCAGAAGTCGGGATTTTTATGGGTCTGTTTTTTACTTACCTGCTTATTTTTCATAACAACTAAAGAAGTCTAGTCATAAAATTTACATAATTTTGCAGCATGCTAATAGAAAGTCTTCAGAACGATAAAGTAAAATACATCACTAAGCTTATTACTGATAACCGATTTCGTAAAAAATCCAAAGTTTTTACGGTAGAAGGGCAGCAGGAAAATGAAAGGGCACAGCAATACAGCTTTGAAGCTGTAGAGTTTTTTGTCTGTGAAAGCATTTTCAAAGGAGATATCCCAAAGGGAAAGATCCATCATGTAAGCGAAAAGGTGTATGAAAAAATAGCATACCGTGGAAGTTCGGAAGGAATTATAGGAATTTACCATACCAAAGAATCGGAATTATCTTCTTTCAACCCAAAAAATAATTCTACGGTTATTATTGTTGAAGGGGTGGAAAAGCCGGGAAATCTCGGGGCAATCTTAAGAAGCTGTGAAGCATTTGGAATTGATGCCCTGATTGTAGCAAACGGAAAAGCAGACTTTTATAATCCAAACGTGATCCGATCAAGTGTAGGATGTCTGTTCGGAATGGAAATTTTTGAAGCTGAAAATGACGAAACGTTAGAATTTTTGCAGAAAAACAACTTTAACATCTATACCACTTTAATGGATGAGAGCGCAGAAGACCTTTATAAAAGAGATTTCAGCCAGCGGTCTGCTGTCCTTTTCGGAACCGAACATTCAGGCTTAAGTGATTTCTGGATAGGAAAAGGAAAAAACACATTGATCCCAATGGCTGGAAGCATTGATTCTCTGAATCTAAGCAATGCTGTTGCCATTACCTGCTATGAATCTTTGAAACAGAAGAAGGGATAAGGAAGATATTCAGATATTAGATTTCAGACACCAGACTATAGACTTTCATTAGGATAAACGACTATTAGAAACCATCTTTAAAAGGAATATCTAAAATATAAAGCATAAAAAAACCGCTTCACCAGGTGAAACGGTTCTTTTATTTGTTAAGCGTGAGCTAGAATTATTTCTTAGCAGCTTCTTTAGTTGCATCTTTAGCAGCTTCAGCAGCACCTTTAGCAGCATCAGCAGCACCTTTAGCAGCATCTCCAGCAGCAGCAGCAGTAGCTTTAGCAGCATCTCCAGCAGCAGTAGTTGTAGCAGCAGCAGCATCTTTAGTTGCACCAGCAGCAGCAGTAGCAGCAGAATCTACAACGTGAGCAGCAGAATCAGCAACAGTAGCAGCAGAATCAGTAGCAGCAACAGCAGCAGAATCAGCACCTCCTTCAGTAGAAGTAGCTTCAGTTTTTTTACAAGCAACTAGAGAGATTGCAGCGATAGCAGCTACGAATAATGACTTTTTCATAATAAATTAAATTTAATTTTGTTAATATTGTTTTTTTAAATTTTCTTCTGTTCTGTTATTTGAACAAGACAAAGGTATAGCAGATAGAAAAGTTGTTTATGAAAAATAATTGTAATACCTTTGTAAAATAGTTTTACAATTAAATATCACTGATAATCAATAATTTAATTATTTAAAATAAATTGACAGATTTAGATCTATTGCATTTTGAGCAGCTAAAAAAGGATGTGCAGGCTCAATATTTAAAAGAATACACTCCTTCCCATGATGATATTTCAAAATGGAAAGGAATTGATATTATATATTTCCAGGAAGACCTTCGCAAAAAAGCAAAAGGCAACATCAGCGAAAAATCTTTTTACACCTATTTCAAAACTTCACCGGTTACTAAAATTCCAAGAATTGATATGCTCAATTTATTGAGCATCTATGCGGGTTACGATTCATGGTATGAATTTAAAAAACAGCATCTTTTTTCCGGAGAATTGCTTCAGGATGACACTGATTTAAGTGATGAAGAAGTGAAAGAATTAGAAGAAACGGTTGCCCAATCACCTGTTTCTTTAAAAACAGAGATTCAGCAGAATAAAATTGATTCCACGCTACAAGAAAATATTGATTTACAAAAATCAACACCTGATAATCAAGTATTTAATGAAAATAAAAATACTGATCAAAAAGATGTAATTTCAAAACCCAATAAAAACTTTTTTAGAAAAAATATCTGGGCAATTGTTACAACTGTGCTGATTTCTATAACAGGACTCCTTGGATTTAAGGATGAAATTTTTTCAAAGACCTATAAATACTGCTTTACAGATGCAGACAGAGGAACTTCCGTGATCAATACGCTTGAAATAAGAGTAATGAAAGAAAACGAGTCGCCTTTGATCTATAAAATAAAACCGGGAGAATGTTTCTACTATTCTACGAAGGACAAAAATCTCATCATGGAGATCAGCGCCCCTTTTTATGAATCTTTAAAGGTCAATAGAAGCCTTGAAAACGCTCCGGGAGAAGAATTGATTGAGATGAAGCCTGATGATTACAAAATGGCCGTTAATTACTTCTCAGTAAAAGATGCGAATGGGAACCCTGAGCTTCTTAAACAGAAAAGAAGTCAACTGGAAAACCTGATCAGCAGCAATGCCGTTATTTATCAGGTATATGATAATAAAACCTACGGTATAGAAAGACTGGACAAACAGAAGTACATTACTTTAGTTACTACCCCTACCACATCATTGAAAAATCTTAACGTCATTGAGATGAAAAAAGATAACAATGGGAAAATAATATCCATTAAATTCAAAATAGCAAGTACAGATGAAAAGAATAAATAATTTTTTAATTTTTACCTTAATGCTTCTCGCTTTGGCTTCCTGCAGCAAAAATAAAACCGAAGCAAGCGATCTGGATAAGCTAAGAAACAGCAACAATACTAAAAGTTATCCTGCGGTGCAGATGGATAGTATGCAGGCTGTCAATACGATTACCAAACAAAAAGTACAGGAACTTCTGGACCTGTCTACCCTTTACCTGTCGGGTAATAGGAATACAGAAATCGATACCGTCATCTATTCTCAAATGGAAAGCTATTTCCATAAGCCTGATACACTGACTTTCAAAAAACTGTTCAGAGAATTGGACAGCCTGAAAGTAAAGACCGTAAAAGTGAATAACCTGAATGTCTATAAAGAATTTTATAAGCTGGATACTCTGGATTATGCAAAGTTTAATGTAGAATATTTCGACAATAAAAACAGATCTCTTGGAATTTTTGAGAAAAATGCCCAATATATTTTACTTTCAACAGCTAAAGCAAAAAAGGAATTTAAGTTCTACTTCCTTGATTTTTACTCGGCACCATTGAAGAAAGACAGTACTTCGGTGGTAGTCACCAAGTAATCTAACGGAATATCATGTTCCCAGACATCTTCAATGATTTCATCGGGAGCAAAGTAATTAACCCCTATTTTTTTTGAGTGTTGAGAGAGGCTTTTAAAAAAAGCATCGTAAAAGCCTTTGCCATAGCCTACTCTATTTCCTTTTTTATCGCAGTATAGCAAAGGAGTAATGACATAATCAAAGTGGTTTTCACCAGAATCTTCGTTAGAAACCGGTTCTGAAATCCCCCAACTGTTGGTTTCAAACACTGTATCAGGAAAGATTTCTACTGAAATCAATCCATCTGCAATTTTAGGCACATACACACGGATATTCTGCTCTAAAAAATACGTAATGAATACTTTGGTGTTAATTTCATTAAACTTCTCAATCGGGACGAAAATATGGATCTTCTGCCCTGCTGTTGGTTTAAAATAATCAATACAATTTTTAAAAATCTTTTCAGATAACAAGAAAGCCTCATCGGAAGACAAGGCTTTTCTTTTTTGCATATATTTTTTTCTAAGCTCAGCTTTTAACATGATCAAATCGTTTTTACTGAATAATTTCTAACAAACAAACCGGACGAAGTTTAACACATTTTTAAGTTATACGTTGTCAGAATTCTGTGCAATTTTATATAATTTGTCCGATAAACGAACTCTGAATGGAAGTTCAAAGGTAATCTGATCTCCTTTTTTTGCAATTTCGCAAGGACTTCCATTGCCATAAATTTCAGTGATGGTAAATTCCTGTTCTCCAGTAGTAGGACCTGAAATCAATACTCTATCTCCAACCGAAAGCTCTTTATTTTCAATTAAAAACTGTGCAATCTTTGATTTTGTATAATAATGTTCTGCTTTCCCTATCAATGTTTTTTTGACAGTTATTTTCTGGCGAACATTTTTTGTTATTGCTTTTGCTAAAGGTTTATCTGGTAAATCACCTGATTTTTTAAATTTCAATGCTTCAGACTTTCCTTTTCTGAACACTTTATTTCCAACCTGCAGTCCGCTTCTTAATTTCACCTGTTCCTCTAAAGGCAGATGGGTAATTTCCAGACATTCTGTAGAACAACAGTTCTCCATTGCAGCTTTACATTCATCACACTGGATAAACAGTAAATGACATGCATCGTTGGAACAGTTGGTATGGTTATCACAAGGTTTTCCACACTGGTGGCACTGTGAAATAATATCATCTGTAATTCGTTCTCCTAAACGGTGGTCAAATACAAAGTTTTTACCGATAAATTTACTTGGTATTCCTTCTTCTCTTATCTGGCGGGTATATTCAATAATTCCGCCTTCTAGTTGATATACGTTTTTAAAACCCTGATGTTTAAAGTATGCACTGGCTTTTTCACAACGGATTCCACCGGTACAGTACATCAACAGTTTTTTATCTTCTTTGAAATCCTGTAACTGCTCGTTGATAATCGGTAAACTTTCTCTGAAATTTTCCACATCAGGCGTAATAGCCCCTTCAAAATGACCTATTTCACTTTCGTAGTGATTTCTGAAATCAACCACAATAGTATCCGGATCTTCAAGCAAATTATTAAATTCCTGTGCTTTTAAGTGAATCCCTTTATTGGTAACATCAAAAGAATCATCATTCAAGCCGTCAGCAACAATTTTATGTCTTACTTTTATGGTTAGCTTTAAAAAGGAATGATCATCCTGGTCCACCGCTACATTTAAACGGATTCCTTTCATAAAATCATATACTTCCAATGTATCGCGAAACGCTTCAAACTGATCTGCAGGAACACTCATCTGAGCGTTGATTCCTTCATGTGCCACATAAATACGGCCCAATGCATCGAGTGCGTTCCAGGCTATAAACAATTCGTCACGAAATTTTTTGGGATCTTCAATTTTGGCGTACGCATAGAAAGACAATGTAAGACGTTCCTTACCAGCTTCATCAATAAGTTGAGCTCTTTCTTCTGCGCTTAAGGTGTTATACAGTTGCATGCTATAAACGTTTTAAGTGAGAAAAATATTTTTGCAAATATAATGATTTTTTTAATTGAGTTAATTCATCAGCACCACCCCAACCTCAAGAACACCTGGAAATAAGCAATATCACAAAGGATAATTTTTGTCATTAATGGTAAATACTCCCATAATAATTGAATAAACAATTTTGTATTTATTAGTAATTTAGACTTAACTTTAATGACAATACAACCATCTATATGTCATATTGTCATTAATATTTTTTTAAGGTTTGTTAATTGAGACCTTAATAATTATAGTATAATATATAAATTATTGCTATTGTTGTTAAATTTTAGTTAAAGCTGAAACATTCAATACCAATTGCATACCTATTTAGCATTAAATTTGTTTACAGTTAAACAAAATAAGTAATAAATAACTAAGAAAGATATACAATGAAGAGTACTTTAAAAAAACTATTACCATTTGCTGTAGTAGGAGTAATCTCCGGAGCTACTACTGTTGGAACATTACAATATTTTGGTCAACATTCTAATAATGGAGACCAATCATACTTCACTTCATCACCGAATGCCTCATTTGTAGGCATGAATACTTCGGCGACCGGAGATGATTTTGTAAAAGCGGCCAAGACAACTGTTCCCGCTGTTGTAACTATTAAAAATTATCAAAGCAGAACCACAAGCAGAGCTTCAGAACAGGATCTGTTTGACTTCTTCTTCGGTGATCCATTCGGAGGCGGAGGAGGCAGAGGCCAGCAAAAGCAAAGACAGCAACAGCAGGCTCCTGATAATATGCCATCAGGGATGGGATCAGGTGTGATCATCTCTCCGGACGGTTATATCATCTCGAATAACCACGTGGTAGCAGGCGCCAATAAATTAGAGGTTGTATTAAGCAATAAAAAATCTTATATCGCTACCCTGGTAGGAACAGACCCTAATACTGATATTTCGTTATTAAAGATCGAAGAAAAAGGACTACCATTCCTGAATTTTGCCAACTCCGATAATATTGAAGTAGGACAATGGGTACTTGCGGTAGGAAATCCACTTGGATTAAATTCTACAGTAACTGCCGGTATTGTTTCTGCTAAAGGAAGAGGTATCGGAATTTTAGGCGGACAAGGAAAAGCCAGCAACCCTATTGAAAGCTTTATCCAGACGGATGCTGCCATTAATCCAGGTAACTCCGGAGGTGCATTGGTAAATGTAAACGGAGACCTTATCGGAATCAACTCTGCTATCCAGTCTACCACAGGGTATTACCAGGGATACGGATTTGCAGTTCCTGCCAACCTTGCCAGAAAAATTGTTGAAGACATCAAGAAATTCGGAATCGTACAGAGAGGATTCCTGGGGGTAACTTCACTTGATTTATCTGACGACCAGCAGGTAGCATTATACAACAAAAGCAAAAACACGACTATAAAAACAGGTTCCGGAATCTATGTTACTGGATTCGGAGATAAGAGTGGTGCTGAAGATGCAGGTCTTAAAATCGGAGATATCATCACGAAGATTGATAATGCTCCTGTGACAGACTTCGCTGATCTATCCATTGCTGTAGGAAGCAAACGTCCTGGTGACAGAGTATTGGTGACCTATGTAAGAAATGGAAAAGAAAACACAACAACCGTAACGCTGAAAGATCAGAAAGGAGGAACTTCCACCAAAACAAAAGCTGACCTTAGTGTAACAGAGAAAATTGGAGCTGAGTTTGATCCGCTTAATGACAAATTCAAAACTGAATACGGACTGAACAGTGGTGTTGTGGCGAAAAGCGTATCTGAGGGAAGCGAAATGGCGAAAATCGGAATTGTAGACAACTACATCATTATAGAAGTCAACGGCAAGCCGGTAAATTCCCAAAAAGATGTTGAAAAGATATTAGATAAATATCAGGGCAATGTACAAGTGAAATTCGTAGATGATTACGGAAGAATCTATACGAAAGGGTTCAAAATGCCTTAATCAGAATAATTAAACAACAACTTCATATCAACAAAAAACGCTGCAAATTGCAGCGTTTTTTTTATTTTGATTTATTCATTTTTTCAGCGATTCTTTTTTTCTTATTCCGTTCATAAATAACTTCTACAATTTTACCTCCTATCCAGGAAAAAGGGAAAAAGGTAAGAAATATAGAGATCTTATAAAAGGTAGGATGATAAGGAAATATAATCACATCCAGCATCGCTATAAACAGCATGATAAACCCAATCAGGATTGCATAGGCTACTTTTGCATACTTCACAATAATGGCAGTTGCCACACCCCCGACTGTAGTTCCTAACCCGGAAATAAACAACAGGAAGCCAAAAAATGCCTTATCGCCTTTCATGCTAAAAAGAAACCTCTGCCAGTGCTCAAACGGAGCAAAAGCATCGAAAGTTACCCATTGCGGAAAAGCCCTTATACCAAGAGTGATAATAAGCCCCGCTATACCAAGGCCCACCAAAACCGCAATTGTATTTCTTATAATGTTCATTAATCCTGATGTGCAATCATAGAAATTTCTATATCAACATTTTTAGGCAGACAAGAAACCTGTACCGTTTCACGGGCCGGGAAACTTTCTGCATCCAGATAAGAAGCGTAAATATCATTCATTACTGCGAAATCATCCATGCTCTTAAGGAAGATGGTAGCTTTTACAACATTTTTAAATGTCATTCCTGCTTCTGTAAGAATCGCTTCAAGGTTTTTCATAACCTGATGCGTTTCTTTTTCAATTCCTTCTACTAATTTACCAGTTGACGGATCTACAGGAATTTGGCCAGAGATGTATAAAATACCATTTGCCATGTTCGCTTGTGAATAAGGCCCGATTGCTGCAGGAGCATTAACTGTGTTAATTATTTGTTTCATATGTGGATATTTATTTTTTTCAAAGGTCCTTTGGAATCACTACCGTCTGCATTTATCTTTAAGAAAATTTCGTCAGCAACGATTTCATTAGAATTTATTTTGGGTGCAAATATAAAATTTATATTATCAAATGCCAATCCGATATTAGAAAGGTGCACCCGGCTGCGTGAAACTTCTGTCTTTATACTTAAGTGCATCACTTAAAATGTTGGCTTTTATCCCGATAAAGAAGTCGTACACTTTATATTGTCCGAACGGAACCCAGTTGAAATTAATGGTAAAACTTCGCTGATCTCTCGAGAATCCTATTCTTGTATAAGCCAGCTGTTTCGTTACCATATCATAATGGGTACTTCCGTTGATATTCCAGTATGGAGTAAGTTTAATACTTCCGTCCATTCCTACGGAAGCAATTTTAGTACCTTCCCGTGAAAGACTTCTGGAATAAGCATAATTAGCATTAACATTCAAAGTCCATGCCTGATCGAAATGCGCATAATGATCATCATCAAAATAATACTTCTCATTTCGGACCTCTCCTTTTGAAGAATATTTTTTAGCATAATCTGTCTTTTCACCAAAAAGCTCACTGCTTAAAGGATAAGAAAGCTGAACATTAAATCCTTGTACACTGAAACTTCCAAACTGCTCCGTTCTGATTCCTGTATCTTGTCCCGGGATAAAAATAATTTTATACGGATCCAGAGAAAGACTTGTATTAACGCTTAATTTATTATTGAAGAAAGAAGATTGTCCGTTGATCGTTAACACAGACCATGGGTGATCTTTAGCTGCAAAATTGTAGTTTCCTGAAAGATTTAAAGATTCAAATAATTTTACTTTTTTCACTCCGGTAGAATCCTTTTTAGATTTAACCTTCATCTCAATATTATTTCCGATATTAAATCCTAGTGCACCTACCATTCCGCTTGAAGGACTTCCTACAATTCCTTTTTCAAAGATGGAATACGGAGTTAAAGCACCACTCGCATTGTAATAATTTCTGTAATATCCGAAGTTAGGACTCGAAAAATCCGGAGAATAAGTAAATCCGATACTCGGCGTCATCATATGTCGAATCGCTTCTATGGAAGATCCTTTTTTAAACTTCAGCATTCCGAATAAAGTAGTCTGAAGACTGGCAGTTGTTGTGAAAGTAGAATATCCCGTAAGATTTTTATCAATCTCATCCACCACTACATTTTTTACAGGATCATAAAATCTGTTCAGGGTCTTCGTCGTTAATGCGTTATCAACATTTGCACTTAAACTGAACGTAAAATATTTTGCCAGGGTTGTATTGGTCCCTATTGCAATATTATTTTTAAGTCCTGTCTGCATTTTATCCCACATCGCTTTTGTGAAAAGCTCATTTTCCTGTGTAGTCACAAAGTTAGTTAGGTTAAATCCTGTATTGATGGTAATATTTTCCAGAAGCCCCTGTCTTACTCCCGTTTTTGATTTTAATAAATAAAACTGGTTGATGGCCACGTTCATTTGAGGAAGACGAAGATCCGCCAATCCCGTTGCAAAATTCTGAGAATAAGAGGCTGTTCCCGTAATCGTTACCGGAAGTTTCAGGAATCTCTTCGTAAGAGTTACCGTTGAGTTCTGCTGGGTATTCAACACATTCTGGTTGAAGATATAATTGTTGTTAAGCGGATTATTATAAAATTTGGTACTTACCATATCCACGGAAGCTGCAAACGTAAGGAAAGGGTTTGCTTTGGTGTCCTGTGTATGATTCCATGTAATTCTGTAAGTACTGTTTTTGGTATAGTCGTCCAATCCTTTGATCCCTCTTACCATTGTTCCCACATCTGCCGTAAATGTTCCGGAATAGCGGTATTTCTTCAAGTAGTTCATCTGCGGCCTCAGGTTCCAGCTTCCTTTGGTATAGATATCCGCAAGTACTTTCATATCAAAATGCTCTCCTATCGGCTGGTAATATCCAATTCCGTTCAGGAAAAACCCTACATCTTCCCTTTCTCCAAAACTCGGAATCAAAATCCCCGCTGCTCTCTTGGCAGAGAAAGGTAAAATAGCAAATGGCATGATCAAAGGAGTCGGAACTCTTTCGATATACATCTGGATAGGCCCTGTAACAATCTGAGATTTATTTTTGGTCTTGATTAACTTAATGTTGGAAGCCCGCATGAAGTAATCGGCTGCCGTATCTTTTTTCTTAATGAAATATTCATCCGTCGTATAATCCGCATTTCTCATGGCAAAGACTGAATCATTGTATTTTTTAGTCTTTTTCGCAATGATTACCCCTTCACTTTCTTCTGTTCTTGCATTAAAAGCGATTGCCTGTCTTGTTTTGGTATTATAGCTGAATTCGTTCGTTTCGTACTTTTTTCCGGCCTGAGTGGTAATTACCGGCTCGATAATCTTTCCTAAAGAATCCAGTTTTCCACGGGCATAAATTAAATTTTTATCATCATCAATAGAAATATAATCTGCATCAATCTGCATGTCCTGGTACTTTACCTGGGCCTTTTTATTGAGGTAAGTCATCTTTTTTTGGACATCTCTTCTCTGATCTTCAGCTTTTGTGCGAAGAATATCTTCCAAAGATTCTTTTTTTACAACTATGGTATCCTTTTTGGGAATAGTATCATTAACCGTATTTTTAGGCAATTTTTCAGGATTTTTCTGTGCTAAAAAATTGTTAAAAATTAGGATAATTAAAATTTGTAATATATTTTTGAGGACGGTTTTGGCCAATTTTGTTATATAATTTAAGGCTCAAAATTAGTATAATTTTTAAAACTGTAAGATGCACAAACAAAATTTTAAAATAATTTTATCATTTCTCCTTATCATTTTAAGCAACTTTATCTTTTCACAAAAGAAGTTTACCATCGTTTTAGACGCTGGGCATGGGGGAAGTGACCACGGAGCCAATAGAACATACAGTGATATCGGAAGGGTGGCAGAAAAGGACGTTACACTGGCAATTACTCTGAAAGTGGGTAGCATGCTTGAAAAAAATAAAGATTTTAAGGTAATTTATACCCGTAAGTTTGACGAATACCCTTCACTTTCGGACAGAACGAACCTTGCCAACAGAAGTAAAGCTGATCTTTTTGTGTCCATCCACTGTAATTCATCAGTGAGACCGACTGCTTATGGAACGGAAACTTATGTTCAGGGGCCCAACCAGAATGATGAGAACCTTGAAGTGGCAAAAAGAGAAAACGATGTGATCTTCCTCGATGAAAAAGATAAGCAGACCTTCGGATCGTATAATGCCAGCTCACCGGAATCTTTAATTGCCTTAAAACTTCAGCAAAGTAAGTATTTGGAATCAAGTCTTTTGCTTGGCGGACTGGTAGAGGATAATTTTGTGAATAAAGACAAAAGGTTTTCAAGAGGTGTTTTCCAGAAAAACCTTCACGTTCTCCGTATGAATGCGATGCCATCGGTGTTGATTGAGACGGGTTTCATCAACCATCCTGAAGAAAGCCACTATCTGGCCTCTGAAAAGGGTCAGAATGAGATCTCTGAAAGTATTTACAATGCTATTATTGAGTATAAAAAAGCCGTTGACCGAAAATCTGGAGGATCAATCGCCATGAATAATAAAAAGCCCGAGCCTGAAAAGCCAGCAGAAACTGCGCTAAAAAATGATTTCAGAATTTTATTACTGAGTTCTCCTGTAAAATACAATGAAGGAGATCCGGCGTTAAAAGGGCTGAATTATATTCTTCCTCTTAAAGAAAACGGTCAGTATAAATATTATTATGGGGTTACCAACATGGCTTCCGTAAAAGATATCAATTTAAAAACGGCTAAAGATGCCGGCTTCAGAAATGCTTTTGCAGTAGGATTTATGCCTAACCAAAAACTAAGTACCGGCTACTATACGATAGAGGTATTTGTGGGTGAAAAACTGAACGGAAATTCTTTTATCTTACAGACATTGAAGGATGTAGAGAGAAACAAGGACAACGGAGTATTCTACTACACCTATGGTAAAGTCTATAGTTTGGAGGACGCAGTGAAGCTCCAGAAGGAGATCGAAGCGAAGGGAATTAAGAATACAATTATTCAAAAAGTTTATAAATAATCTAAAAAATAATTTTGAAGTTAAAAAGTTAATCGCTACTTTTGCAACCTCAAAATTTGGCCTATTCGTCTAGTGGTTAGGACTCAAGGTTTTCATCCTTGCAACAGGAGTTCGATTCTCCTATAGGCTACTAAACTACATCACTCAATCCCTGATCAATACAAGGTTCAGGGATTTTTTTATTCCAAAAGTCAACGGAATCTCCACGGATTTTAAAAGAACTCTCGTACACGCTTTGTACAGGACGAATTTCCAAAATATTTTTTAATCTCCAAAATTTTTCTTTCCTTTTGTATCTTTTTGTTTCTTGAAATTGGTTCGGAAATATTTTACCGCTCTCAGGCATGAAAGTGCTTTGAATTTCCATCTTTGTCTGAAAAACATGGGCTACCATTAAGAGAACAAAAAACAGGCTCAAAATAAGCCTGTTTCCCATGTTTTCACCAACACATCTAATAAATTATTATTTCCGCAATCTTATACCCCTATGTTTTGATCGTTCAATTTTCAAAGACATCAAATCAATCAACCCAAAATCCAACAAAACACAACTAATAATTACCCGCTTCTCCTTACTACTTTAATTGCCTTTAATTTTCGGTGGTAGTTCCATACTGAGTTTTATAATAAAAAGTTTATATCCAAATTACAATTGAGTAAGTTATCAACTATCTGTTTAACGATTGAATATTATTTTATTCACAGGAAATAACACAAATACTATCTAATTCGATATATTTTATTTAGAATTAATCCAAATTTAAAACAAAACATAAACGTATTATAATAATACTTATTTTTGAAACTCAAACACAAAAAACACCTTATAAACTTGAAAAAAAACACATACCTTTTCTTCCTATTATTTCTATTATTTCTTTGTCAATTCTCATTTGCTCAGCAGTTTCAATTAACCGGAAAAATAGTTTCTGGAAATGGCTCTCCTTTAGAGTTTGCCGAAATCTCAATATTAAAAAAAGATTCTACAGCGGTTAATAGTGAACTTAGTAATAATGCTGGATTATTTTCAATTAAAGCTTATACAGGTAATTATATAATTCAAATTAAAAGATTTAAAGATGTTCTTTATTCAAGGAATATTGATTTAAATAGTAATCTTAACTTAGGAGAAATTAAAATTGATAATATAAAGAATATAAAAGAGGTAATACTTGACGGAAAAAAGAAGCTGATAGAGCGGAAAATAGACCGTTTAATTTTTAATGTAGAAAACTCGATATCATCTACAGGAGGTGATGCCTTGGATGTATTAAAGGTTACTCCTGGAATCCGTGTTCAAAACGATCAACTTTACATGGTAGGGAAGAATAATCTTTCATTATTAGTTGATGATAAATTAGTTCAATTTTCGGGTAGTGATTTAACAAACTATTTAAAAACAATACGATCAGATGAAATTGCAAGTGTTGAAGTAATTACAAACCCATCAGCAAAGTATGAAGCAGAGGGAAATAGTGGATTAGTAAATATCAAACTAAAAAAGAATAAAAAAGATTCTTGGAGTGCTTCTGTGAGATCCATTTATGAACAAAACACCTATGCTAGCGGAACTTTTGGAGGAAACTTTAATTATCAGAAAAAAAATTTTACAATTCAATCTAATTTATCATATACTGATGGCTCTCTTAAACCACAGGAAACTGAACAAATTGATTACCCATTAAAAAATTGGTATAGTAATACTATTACTAGAAATTATTCAAATCTTATATCAGGTAAACTAGGAATTGATTATAAAATTAATGATAAGTTTACACTAGGAGCTCAATATTTAGGAGGTAAAAGTTCACCAAACATTAAGCAAAGCGCAAATTCAAGTCTTTTAGGGTTAGACCAGAATCTAATTAATGATTTACATACAGATTTATCAAATAAGAGGACTAATGAAAATCATTTATTGAATTTTCATTCATCTTATGTCATGGATTCTTTAGGTAGAAAGTTGACTTTAAACGTAGATTATTTTAAGTTCAAAAAAGAAAACAACCAACTGTTTTCTACATTTATTAATGATTATGAAAATGGAAAACAACAATTTCTATCAAGTAATAACTTAGGAGAGCAAAATATAGAAAATTATTCTATAAAACTAGATATGGAGCATCCACTAACTCTCGTAAATCTAAGCTATGGAGGTAAATTATCGTCTACAAAAACAGCTAATGACCTAACATTTTTTAATTTGAATACGGGTAATCCTGTTTATGATGCCAACCAAAGTAATACATTTAATTATACTGATAATATCCAATCAATTTATTTCATGGGAAATAAAAAATTTGGAAAAGATAAATGGGAAGTTCAAGCAGGTTTAAGGCTAGAAAGCACCCAAACAGACGGTATTTCATTGACAACAGGTCAACAAACAAAATTAAACTATACAAAACTATTCCCCTCTTTTTATATTTCATATACACCCAATGATGATAATACATTTTCTTTAGATTATGGACGAAGAATAAGTAGACCTAGATATAATTTGCTTAATCCATTCAAAACATATTCTAGTAGTTACTCATACTCTGTAGGAAATCCATTATTAAAACCTAGTTATTCAGATAATATTACATTTAACCACACATTTAAAGGTGTTTTAAATAGCTCAATTTATTATTCATTAGAAAGTAGTGGATATTCAATGATTACATTTATTGATAATAACTCGATAAACCAAATAACAAGTCCAGTTAATTATTATACATCTCATCAATTCGGCTTAAATGAAAGCTATACATTTAATAAATTTTCTTTCTTGGAAAGTTATATAAGTGTAAATGTATCTTATTCAAGAACCATTTCTGACAACCCATATACCGAAAAAATTACAGAAGGGTTTGGAGGTGACATTTCTTTAAACAACTCATTTATATTCAATAAATCAAAAACTTTTTTAGGGGGTGTAGATCTTTCATATTCTTTTCCTACTACTTTTTTAAACACTAGAAATAAGTCTATTTTTAATATGGATATTGGATTAAGATACTTACTAATGCAAAAAAACCTGCAAATCGGTTTTAATGTCTCGGATATTTTCAAAACGAATAAACAAAAATGGACAACTGTAAACAATAATATTAATATTTACAGAACAAATTACGAAGACGTTCGAGGATTTCGGCTTTCAGTACTTTATAAATTCGGAAATAATAAGCTAAAAGTTAAGGACTCGAAAACAGGCAGTATTGAAGAATTCGGTAGAGCTAAAGGAGATTAAAGTATAACTATCTATAATGATAGTATATTATATGTGAAATTTTATTTTTATTAATCAATTAATCGTTTAATTATGTTTAAAGACAACTTTAAGAAAATGGTTCTAAAGAAGGATTTCAAAAATACTGATTTTGAAATCATACAGGACAGTCAGGCATCATCTATTATTGGTGGATGTAATGCATTAGTACAATGTGGAACATTTACAGGAGCATGTGGTGATTTACAGCGATGTAATAAGTTTACTGAGAAAAGCAAATTAATAGAAGAATCTTTGTAAAAAAACTAAAATTATGTTCAAAAACAAATTTAAAAAAATGACTCTTAATAAGGATTTTAAGAGTTCTGATTTTGAGATCGTGAAAGATTCTCATGCTTCATCAATTATTGGTGGTTGCATTTCACTACAATCTTGCAATATTTTTACAGGTTCTTGTGATAACACTCTAGCAAAGTGTAATTCTTTTACTGAGAAGCACAAACTAATGGAGGAATCTTTGTAAGATTCATCCAATTTCAATGAGAAGTTGTCTTAACGAGTATTTGTTAAGGCAACTTTCTTTCTAATTAAAACATAAATGAAATGAAAAAATTTTCAGAATATTATTTAGCAACGGATGAACTATCTGAAATGGGAATGCCTGATAAAAGGATCATCTTTTCTACAAGAACATCATCATCAATTCTTATAGATGAGAATATTTATCAACATGCTATAAATGAAGAATTTCATAAAATAGATGAAAACATCTATAAAACCTTATTGGAGAAAGAGTTTGTTATCGATAAAGAACTGGACGAGTACAATAGCATAATGTATATTAATAAAGAGGCTAGGGAAAAGACCAACTTTCTTGGTATGACGATACAACCTTCTGCAAATTGCCAGCTAGGATGCCACTATTGTGGACAAACCCACACTAAAGATTATGCTAGTAATGATCTTATACAAAAATATTATGATAGGACTAAATATTTACTAGAAAATAATCAATCTTATAATGGCCTAGCTGTAACTTGGTACGGAGGAGAGCCATTAATGGGATATTCATCGATTAAAAAAACTTCAAAAAAATTAATTGAATTATGTAAAGAAAAAGGATTTTCTTATGTAGCAGACATTATAACAAATGGGCTGAGTTTGAAACCAAAACTATTTGAAGATTTGGTAAAGGAATGTAAAATCACCCATTATCAGATAACAATAGATGGTACAGCAGAAAGTCATGATAAAAGAAGAATAACAAAATCAGGTGAACCAACTTTTGATATAATAATGCGAAATATAGTTGATATTGTTAATACTGAAATTTATAAAGAATACGATTGTAATATTTCTATTCGAGTTAATATAGACAAAACCAACTATCAATTTGTAGAGCCATTAATAGATTGTGTAATAAGTAATAATTTACAAGGAAAAGTTTCTATGTATTTTGCTACTATTGTTGATTTTGGAGGAAATGATGCTGGTAAAGACAGCTTATCTAAAGATTTTTTTGCACAAAAAGAAATAGATTGGTTATTTAAATGTTATGAAAATAATATTGATGTAGGGGCTATTCTTCCTAAAAGGTCTTACTCCGTTTGTATGGTAGAAAATAAAGATAGTGAAGTTTGGGATGCCTTTGGTAACATTTACGCTTGTTGGGAATTTCCTTATTCTGAAACTTATGAAAAAGGAGATAGTTTGATTGGTAATCTTTTCGAACCTGTTGATACATATAATCAAAATGCAACTTTAAGAAATTGGTCAGAAGTAGTAGACTCAGGAGAAGTATGGTGTAAGACTTGTAAACATTTACCTGTGTGTGGAGGTGGATGTCCTAAATCGTGGCATGAAGGCACTCCCGCCTGTCCCCCGTTTAAATCAAATTATAAAGAAAAACTATTACTAGATTATTATATTAGACAAAAAAGAAAAGAGATTGCCGAAGCTTAAAATAGTTTACCAGCTAGATGAAATGGACTGCGGACCATCATGTTTGGTTATGATTGCTAAGCATTATGGTAAAGAGTATAGTCTTTCTTATTTGCGTGATATTTCATTTATTACAAAAAACGGAGTTAGTTTGTTAGGAATATCTCAAGCAGCACATACAATTGGCTTTGATACTATTTCTGCAAAACTTACACTTGAAAAATTAAAAGATAATGACCTTCCTTTCCCGTGTGTTCTTCATTGGAATGAAGGGCATTTTATTGTATTATACCGAGTTAAAAAAAAACGACTAGGAAAATACCTGTACTATATTGCCGATCCTGCACATGGTCATGTAAAGATAAGTGAGGAAAATTTAAAAAAAGGCTGGATGCATAATGAGGATAAGGGAATTGCTTTATTTTTAACTCCTAAAGAGGAATTTTATAGCCTAGAATCAAACGCTAATAATACTAATTTTTCATATTTATTAGAATACTTAAAGCCTTTTAAAAAGCAAATGTCAACAATATTTGGAGGATTGCTTTTAGGTAGCTTAATTACTCTTATTTTCCCTTTTTTAACGAAAAATTTGGTAGACAAAGGAATATCACACAAAAATCTAAATATAGTAAGTCTTATTCTAATTTCTCAACTGTTTCTTTTCTTTAGTCAAACTATTATCGAAATTTTTCGGAATAGAATATTACTCTATGTGGGTACTAAAATTAATATTCAAATAATCACCGATTTTTTAAGCAAATTAATGCTTATGCCGTTGAAATTTTTTGATTCTAAAAGAACTGGGGATCTAACTCAAAGAATACAAGATCATAAAAGAATTGAAACATTTCTTACTTCTCAAAGTATTTTAACTTTATTCTCTTTATTAAATTTTTCTGTTTTCTTTTTTGTATTGGCTTATTATAATTATTTTATTTTACTTATCTACATTTCCTTTACGATAGTCTCCATACTTTGGGTAATTTATTTTCAAAAATATAGAAAGGTATTAGATTATAATAGATTTAAACTACAAGCAGAGGACCAGAGTACTGTATATGAGCTTATCACAGGTATGCAGGAGATAAAATTAAATAGTTTTGAAGAATTTAAAAGGTCTCAATGGAAAATCATACAAGATCAGTTATTTAACGTAAACTTAAAAGTTTTGAGGATTGATCAATTGCAACTTTCAGGATATACCTTTATGAATAACATTAAAAATATTTTTATTTCATTTATTGTTGCTAAAAGTGTTATTAATGGAAATTTGACATTGGGAAGTATGTTAAGTATATCTTATATTGTTGGGGAGATGAACTCTCCTATTAATCAGTTGATTACTTTTTTTCGCTCTTTACAAGATGCTAAATTGAGTTTTTCAAGACTTAGCGAAATTCACAATTACGAAAATCATAATAATGATATTTCTTTATATAATGACGAATCTTTTATCGATGAAGTTCAAAATGAAGATGCTGGAATTAAAATTAATAATTTAAGTTTTCAGTATGGAGGACCAAAATCTCTTTATGTATTGAAAAATATAAATCTTTTTATTCCAAATAATAAAATAACAGCAATCGTTGGTGCAAGTGGTAGCGGAAAAACTACTTTATTAAAATTGATATTAAAATATTACGATGCTACTCATGGGTCAATTTTTATTGATAATAAAAACTTAAAAAATCTTGAATTTGAAGATTGGAGACAGTATTATGGTACAGTTATGCAAGAAGGATTTATTTTTTCTGAATCAATTGAAAGAAATATTGCAACTTCTGATGAAAAAGTTGATGATTTAAAACTTAAATCAGCAATCAAAACTGCCAATTTGGAAGACTATATAAATAATTTACCTATGGGGGTGAAAACCAAAATAGGAGCCTCAGGATTAGGTATTTCAGGTGGACAAAAGCAAAGAATACTTATAGCAAGAGCAGTATATAAAAATCCAGATTTTCTTTTTTTTGATGAAGCGACCAGTAGCCTAGATGCTAATAATGAAAAAGTAATAATGGAGAATTTGGAACTATTTTTTAAAAATAAAACTGTCATTATTGTAGCACATAGACTTTCTACTGTAAAAAATGCAGACCAAATTATTGTTTTAAAAGATGGAGAAATTGTCGAACAAGGAAATCATAATGAATTAGTAAGCAACAAAGCAGATTATTTTAATTTGGTAAGAAATCAGCTTGAACTAGGAACATAATTTTCATTTTTACTACGCCATAACAATAGATTCACTAAGATACCGGAAATAAAAAGAGGAGGGCTTTTCGGAAACATTTTATATGCGATAATTGTTATTAAATCCTGCATTATTAATCTAACAAAAATATACTGACTCAAATAAAAAGCTTAAAAACCTCGTACAAATACTTTACGAGGCTATCTTCTTATTCTCAATTATAGATTTATCTAGGAATAGTTTTTATCAAGAATTTCACTTATCATTTTCGTTTCACTATAGTTTCTTCCTGTTGTTTGGACTAATAGACCATACTTTATTTGTTCTTTGTATAAAACCAATTCTATAGTGCCATTCTTGTAGATCTTTTTAACAAAATTGTTGCATCTTCCTCTACACCATTCCATTGATCTCATTTCAACAACATATTCATTATTCCTAAGTCTTTTGCAAAGCGCTTTTAATTCTGCCTCACCATGATGACTAGCAATATGAATTTTTTTCTTATCAAAAGGTATAGATGTCTTTATAGGTAATATTTCCCTAGATTTTTCTAAAAAATCTAATATTACAGGATTACTGAAAGAATCTTCTGTAGCTATGTTATGAACATTATCAGTAAAAACTTCTCCCGTTTCTTTCTCAATTAAAATTGGCAAAATTGCATTTTCCCAAATTGGCACAGATGGGATGCTAGCGCTTAAGGTTTCATATAAATAAGCACCTGCCAATCCCACACAAGGTCTTTTATCTATTCCAAGAGTATTCTCTTCAAAGAAATAACTAGACAAAATATATTGTTCTTCTATTTCTTCATCCTCATCTTTGATAAATGGTTGAACAATCATGCCTAAAACCAGATTCCTATATATTTCCGGCACTTGCTTATTAGATATCCAATCATGCAGATTATAATCAGAAGCTAGCGATAATTGACTTGCATATGAATCCGAGCGTAAATATCTGTATCCATTTTGCCGAGCTATTGATAAAGCTTTTGTAAATTTAACCATCTTTTCATTAGCAATGAAACTATTATCACTTAATGGCTCCAAGCTTAATTCATTAAATAGTAATTCCATAGTTAAATTAATTTAGATAATTGATTACTCCATTCATCTAATAAATTTTCAGGATATTTACTTAATGTTCCATTTTTATCAATCTCAATATCCTCAATGGAACTATACTGTTCTGATGCATCTACAACTTTTTTAAAATAAAATGCTTTAACATCATCTTTATCAATTATGTTTTCTTTTACTGCTACTCTTATACCGTTTAGTATATGATCACTATGTGATTCGATTACAATTTGAACATCATTCTGTGCTGTTAGTGCTATAAGTTTACCTAATTCTGCTTGTCCTCTTGGGTGTATATGACTTTCA
The DNA here is from genome assembly GCF_046535275.1 of Chryseobacterium sp. SIMBA_029. Taxonomy (NCBI): domain Bacteria; kingdom Pseudomonadati; phylum Bacteroidota; class Flavobacteriia; order Flavobacteriales; family Weeksellaceae; genus Chryseobacterium; species Chryseobacterium sp. SIMBA_029. Next base: position 387,521 of record NZ_JAWRXA010000002.1, on the reverse strand, counting down.
GGATTTTCAATAATAATTAACTGACCAGGTCTACTAGATAATAAGGCTGTTACAACGTGTAAGGCATATGAAATTCCAAATCCAACATTTTCAGGTTTAAATCTATTGGTATTACCGTAGTTTGGTTGTTTAAAGACATACTCTAGAAGGACAACATCAGAACCAACTTGTGTAGTTCGTACGTTTACTCCTGGAGATATTTCACCTAACCATAAATTTATTTGATTAATTAATGTTTTATTCACAATTTTTTTCCCAGTAACAGAATCTAATACTGAAGAATGCTTATGTAATAAATTGTCGAAAAAAATCTCCTCGTTTGCAAACAGCTCAATAAAATGAGCGGTATATTGACCATACTTTCCAATACTTCTTTTATCAACAACATTAGACTGGCTTGTTATATTAATTAATTTAGGTTCTACTCTTTGAGCATTTAAATATTGGAAATTAGAAGTAAATAAGGCTTCTTCTTCATTTTCTACAAGATATTTATTCGGTAACTCATTAGTAAGCTGCTTAATTACATCAGAGCCTATCTCATAATTGAAAAGTAATTCGTCAGCCTTTTTTTCATCAGTAAATTGAAGTATAAATGACATAACTTCTTCATCAGCATATTGATAGAAAACATCTTTCGAGGTACCTAAATTTACTAATCCCGTTAAGCCATCATTTAATTTAAGTTCTCCATTAAGTGCTAATTTATCAGATTGCCTAAGTAGCAGTAATGCCTGAATAAAGGATGATTTACCCTGTCCATTTAAGCCAAGTAAAATATTAAGATTTCTTAAATCAAAATACTTCTTTTTTATTGACTTGAAATTTTTTATTTCTATAGATTTTATCATTTGTTTAAAATGTCATTAATAATTTCCTCAATCTGACTATGCCGATAGTTTATCCTTTTCTGATTACCTGTTGAACTTGTAATAGTTAAATTAAAATAATCATCATGTTCAAATAAAGAATAAAATTTATCTCTGAATAATCTTTTATTGTTTAGAAGAGCTTCACTTTCTTCAAAATTCAGCAATGCAAATTGGGAAGAAAGTACGTCAAATAAAGCCTTGTTTAAAGGAGATAATCTCTGAGTTGAAAAATTTGGTCTTCTAAAAGCTTCCTTATCAAATATTTCAGATGATAAAAACATAGCTCTTTTAAAATCATTTCCGATTTTTTCAATTTCATCATTTGTTTTGTCATATAAGCTGGCCATAGCTTTGCTCATATAAGTATCTAGATCAGGCTGATAATTTTTGTAGCCTAAAAGATAGAAAGCTAAAAATCTATTAATAAAATCCCTGTCGGCCATACGTTTGGTCGAAATTGTGCCGAAAGTAGCATCAATAAATTCACTACAATTTGCTAAATCCTGAACAAATTCAGCTGGTTTTCCTTGAAATAAAGCATGTCTTATTTCTTGTGGCGATAAACTGATTCCACCTGTATTTATTCTTTTAAATATATTAAATTTAACATCCGTAGGTGTTCCTGGCATTATTTTATATATAACGACCTGGGTTTCTTCAATTAACCTCTGCATATCCCCTCCTAGATCATCCCATGATTTTCCATTTAATTGTGTTAAAAACTCTAATTTATCTAGTACTAAAGTCTTATCAACACAAAAGTTTCTAATACTACTAAGTCTTTGCAAACCATCTACAATCAACCAATTTTCATCATCTGTAGCATCAAAATAAAAAGCTGGTAATGGAAATCTAATCAATATAGATTCTATTAGTCGACTTTGTTTTTTATTATCCCATAAATCTGCCCTACGTTGAAAATATTTAGACGTATCCATTTGAATATTCCCTCTATATATTCTTTTTATCAATGTGTCTAAAGAGGGAGTTTTCGTATCAACATCAATTTTTGTAGGATCGAATGGTTGTGACATATATTCAGACTCAGAATCATCCTCGTTGTCATTTGATTCTACATCATCAATAACGTTTTCATCTTCAAAAAGACTTAATTGTTCATAGTCTTCACTAATTCCTCTCCATTCTTCAATCGGATATCCACCTATTACAAGTTTATTATCTTTACTAATATAAACAACAAAAATATCACCTCCATTTGGTTTAAATCCTTTTCTTAAATATAAGCGTAATTCTGATTTTGATGCTTTCGGATATACTAAATTTAATTCTACTTCCATTAAATCAGGAAGTATTAAAAATCTTTTAGAAGAAAGTTCTACATTTGATTTAACACTACCTACATTTATATTGTTTTTACCAAAGTAACTCTCCACAATATCAGCCTCAACTCCTGTAAGAGTTATTTGAGAATCATAAAATTCTCTAGGAGTTACTTCAGAATAAGCTCCTTTTTCAGCAGAAAAATACTCTTTTAATTTATGATCAAATTGCACTATCGTAAATTTTATTTAAGTTTACTTTTAATTAATTCAGCTATTTGCTTTATAACCGGAACTGCCACAGAATTACCAAATTGCTTATAAGCAACGCTATCACTAGCAGGTAAAATATAATTTTCAGGAAAACCCATTAATCTAGAGCATTCTCGAGGAGTTAACATTCTTGGATTTCCATTTTCTTGAGGAATTAGACATTCTTTTCCATCTTTATAATATCTTGCAACAATTGTTTTAGAAGGCTTTTCGATATCTGCAGTATTAGCAGAGAATCCAGTACCTCTTTCCAAATTTTTTTTTGTTCTTCTTATATGCCCCTCCCATAATTTGTCAGAAATTGTATATTTCTCAGGAACATGCTCTTCTAATATTGATTTTAATTTTAAAGGCTTTCCTTCAAATTCAGGAAAGCTAAAATTTATTCTCTTATCTCTAAAACAAACCATATACGTCCTTTCTCTTCTCTGAGGAACTACTGTCTGAGAATTTATAACTGTAGAAAAAAAGGAATATCCAATATCTCTTAGCGTTTTTTCAATTATTTTAAATGTATTACCATTATCATGAGATTTCAGATTCTTTACATTTTCCAAAAAAATTATTTTTGGCTTATGTTTTTTTGCTATTTCAATTATTTCAAAAAACAGATTACCTTGCGTAGGATGATTAAATCCATGTTCTAAACCTAATGAATTTCGTGACGAAACCCCTGCTAAACTAAAAGGCTGGCAAGGAAATCCTGCACACAAGACATCAAAATTTTGTGGGATAAATGCCTTAGTAGAATTTAATGTAATATCTCCAAAAGGAATTTCTCCAAAATTAGAAAAATAAGTTTTTTGGGAATCCTTATTCCACTCGGAACTAAAGACGCACTTTCCATTTAAATTTTGCAGGGCAAGCCTAAATCCACCTATTCCGGCAAATAAATCTACAAAAGTGAAATCATAGTCCAAAGGCTCTGGAAAAGGAATATTTTTACATTGATTTTTATACCACCACTTTGCAAGTATTTCTATATCTCTATCGTCAACATTTAGTGTTTCATCAATTTCTAAAATTTCCCTTAAAAATTTTAAAGCTGTTTTTTTTAGCCCAATATCCGATGAACTTAAATATTTAACAATTAATGCTGATTTATAATTCTCAGGGCCAAATAATTCGTTTCTAAACAATTTTTTAATAATATTTTCAACGAGAACATTATTAAAAATAGTTTTATTTTCTACTGCTATATTCATTTAAATTGTCTACAAATAATTTAATTAGTTGTGACTTCATTTTTAATTTGATTTATTGTTTTTTCTATTTTGTCTAAACAACCATTTAGATCATCTTTAATCTCCTTACTCCAAAACCTTAAAATTATCCAGTTGTTTTGTTCGAGGAAAGAATTAACCTCTATATCTCTTTCAATATTTCTTTCAATTTTTTTATGCCAAAATTCAATATTTGTTTTGATTCTATTCTTTTCAATCTCCCAATTTTTTCCATGAAAAAATTCACTATCAACAAAAATTGCTAACTTATACTTTTTTAAGGTTAAATCAGGCTTTCCAAAAACTGTCTTGTCATTTTTACGATATCTATATCCTAATTTCCATAATGCTTTTGCTAGTCTAATCTCATCTTTTGTACCTGTGCTCTTTATAGCTCTCATATTTTTTGAGCGTTGTATTTTATTATGACAGTCCATAAATTTACATTTTAAATAGCCCTATTACAATATAACAAAAATAACAAATACCTTCCTAATTATGGAAGGCATTATTTTTTAAAATATGTTTTTCAAATAATCCTTTTGCAAAAGCACGATCTTTTAAGCCTTGGCAAATTTAAATCTTATTAACGTCAAAACTTGACGTATTATATTTATTTGTCAATTTGTCTTGTTCTCCCGAACTTCAAGCCTACCAATTTGTTTGATTTGTCGTAAATAAACAAATTGTTTTGAGCAGATACATTCATTCCTTTGTTGAATTTGAAACCTTCTGAAAATAAGTCATCGGTAAACAAAAGTTCACAATCAAAATAAACCCTGTCTAATTCCTGACCATTTTCAGAAAAGGGAAAGATTTTTCTGATTTCTAAATTCTGAACCTCAACCTTGTTTTCAAGCATTCCTTTCAAATCATAATCTACCTGTTCTATGGTTGTTCTTTTGGAGCAGGAAACCAACAAGAGAGCAATTATTGATATTACAGCAATCCTTTTCATTCTTCTTCAAAATTTATTCTGATGATTTTCTGTGATTTCACATTTTCCTCACTGGTTTTATTGACAACCAAATAAATTCCTTGCTTCTGCATTTTCAGACTTAGCTCTTTGTATAAGTCTGAGGATTTATCAAGTGTATCTTTCATGATAAAGTCTTTTGAGGTTGATGTATCATTGAGTCTGTAATCAATATCAAGGTAGAATCTTGGATTGGTAACTTTTCTCAAATTTCCCTCTCCGTCTGAATAATACAAGTGCTGAATAAATGAGAAGGGTTGTTTGAAATAGGAAGTACTCACTATTTTTGCATCAATCATCCAATCACCGTGAGGTATTGTATTTCCGTCATAGTAAACTCCCTGTTCTCCTTTGAAATATTTTGGTGCTGGTATTCCTGCCACTCCCCGTTTGTTTTTGATGATGATAGTATCTTTGATCGTGTAAGGCAAACCCTTGTCTAAAAACACCTGTACTACATATTCTTTTGGGATTGTTCCGTCTGGATATAATATGTTGTTTTGAGGTTGATTAGTGGTATTTGATTGTTCTTTTGCCTCAGAAGTCTTGTCTTTTTCAATTGATTCTAAATAACCAAACAAAGGAAAATCAATAATATCCATTTGAGACTCAAATCCTGATTCTTCAACAGCGTAGGACTCTGTGAATTTGCTCGTTTTTATGTTGATATTTTCCTGTTTTATCAATCCTCTGTCCTTAGAATAGTATTCAACTATTTTTTCAGGGAATTGTTGTCTTCCTGACATTTGCCTTTCAATAACAAGAAGTTTTTCTTTTCCTGTTTTCCAATAGCACTGACCATAATAAATTGTTCCGCCATAATCAGCATAGCTCCATTTGGTTGTTCCTATTGGGGTAGGGAGCTTGAAATAAATGTTATTTCTCCCCAAATCATGTTCTTCTCCACCCATGTCCCCAAAAGCTCCGTCTTTTGTTCTAATCAATGAAATTTCATCATTCCCGATCTCAAAGAGCTTGGCACTGGGGTCTGAATTCATGAATCCTATGTTAAGGGTTGTTCCGACAAGCTTGTCTGAAATTTTGAAGTAGTTGATCCTGAAAAAATCCTCTGAATTTGTTTTGGATTTCAGAGAAAGAAAATTGTTTTTGGCTGGAAAAATCCATTGTTCCAGCTTTTCTGTTTCTTGTCCTTTTATTCCTTGACAAAAAGCTGTCAAACTCAATAAAAGGAAGAAAATAGCATAAATTTTATTCATTTTCTTAGTTATTACTAATCGCAAAACTAACACAAATTCTTGACTTTTACCAAGTTGTTTATCATGAAGAAGCAAAAAAAGACGAGAATTGAGCAGTTTGTAATTGATAAAGTGAAGGAAATTCGTATTCAAAAAGGAATTTCTCAGGAAGAAATTGCCCTATATTTAGAAACAACAAAGGGCTTCATTGGTCAAATTGAAACCCCAAATCATTCTTCAAAATATAATATCAATCATCTAAACACGATTGCGGTTGAATTTAATTGTTCAATCAAAGATTTTTTTCCAGACCTACCCTTCCCTGAAGAAGATAAAATCTAAAATTTGACATTTTTTCTTTGATTCTCTTTGGTTTCTTTTAAAAAGCACAAAGTAGGTCAACAACAACCTACTTGACTAATTTTTCAACAGATTTCTTCTTCATTCTGAAAATCTGTTTCAAGCCTTCAACATAGGCAACTTTCACTTTGTGGCTCAGTTCCTTGGTGTGTTGTTCAAATTCAAAGCTAAAATTATCCAACATTGCATCTTTAAACAACGCAAGTCTTTTTGATTTATCACTCGAATAAATACATTTTTTCTTCACTCCTTGTTTCATCAAAAAATCCAATCGTTCCCAACCCATTGTCTGTACTATATATCTTCGCATAAATTTGTCAAATCCTGGCAAACCTTTCAATCTCTCTGGATAGATCAGCAAAGCCTCTTTCTCAATATCAAAGTATATATCATACCAAAACCTCAAAATATGCTTACAGGTTTCTTCCTCAAACAAATCGTAAATCCTAACATCCTTTATACCCAAAATCTCAGAAATTCTTGATTGCATCTGCATTTCAATTCGCATCAAGTGTTTTTCATCAGTTAAAAAACTCAAATCATCATCAATTAGTTTCTCCCTGCTTCTAAATTCAGATAGTTTGTCATACAATAGATAATTAATCCCAACACTATTTCCCTGATACCGAAGTGTTGTTTTTCTGGCAGTATTCCGCTGAAAATATTCCAAACGAAGCAACTCAGGAAAATAATCAACAACTTCCTGATTCAAGCCAATATTTACACCAATATCGAGCCTAATAATTTTTCCATTTTCCAAGGGTACACCCATTTCATAGGAAAGCAAATCAATGGCTTTTCTAAAATTTCTCCAATCAAAATTTTCAACATTATTTTTCTGCCAATATTTGGCAATACTTCCTTCAACAACTATTTTCCTCTCATTAACCCAAATTGCCATATTTTTTATGAAACCATCAGGTTTAAAACCAATTCTGTGGAACTTCTCAAAAGGTTCAAGTTTCGATTTGATTTCATCCACATTCCAGCCCTCTTTCGTATATGAGGGCAACAAAATAAATTTCACTGAATCTGTCATTTTTTTTGCCACCTGTATTAAGACCTATATATCTTTCTTTTATCAGAAATTCAGTACGCTTTTTATCTATTTTTATCCAAAAAAGTGAGGTCTGAAATTTTTTGAGAGAATTTGAAAAACTAAAATTCTAAATTCAGAAAGGGAATAAGTCAGATTATTTAAAAATTCTTTTTTTTTGAAAAACCCAACTTCAAAATAAAAGTTGGGTTGCCCTTTTCTATTTCCGTTTGATCCGTTGATTTATTAAAGTAGCCTCAGTCTGAATTTCATCATCAGTTGGTATTTTGATCTGGGTAAGCCAATCGTTGATTTCTTCCCTTTTGAAAAATATACTTTTCCCTCCAGGGGTTTTGTAGTGCGGAATAGCTCTCCTGCTTGTCAGTTTGTACAGGTAGGATTTTTCAAATCCTGTGTACAAAGCAACCTCGTCAATATTGAGGATTTCTTTTTTCAAAAGCATCAGATTTCTGATTTCAACTAAAATATCGTAAAATTTGTTGTTGGTAGGTTGTTCTGGTTGTTTCATTATATATGGTTGTATTATTTAAACATTGAGCGAAGACTTTTGACAGCTTTTGATTTTGAGTTTTCTGCCACTCTTATGTAGATTTCTGTTTCTTTCAGGCTTTTGTGACCCAACAACTTGGAAATCGTGGTGATATTTTGATTCTGGTAGTTTAAAAGTGTAGCAAAGGTATGCCTTGAACAGTGCCAAGTGATATGTTTATTGATTCCTGCCTTTGCAACCCATTCCCGCAAAATTTTCAGACAGGTTGTATTAGTCGGCAGTTGAAAAACAAGCTTATCATTATTCTGTCTTTTGGAGATTTCTAAAAGTTTGACAGCATCTTGGTGAAGATCCATTGTTAAGCGTTCTTTGGTTTTGAGTTGTACAATGTCTAAGGTATTATTATTTTTTATGTTATTCCATGTCAATGCCTGAACATCACAAAAACGAATACCTGTATAACAGCAGAACAGAAAGGCTGTCTTGATTTCTTCATTTCGACACTCTGTTTCCAGTAAGGCTTTGACCTCTTCAAATACCAGAGTTTCTTTTTCTTTTGACTTTCCTTTGCTGTTTACAATTTCAGCCATTGGATTTGTCCTAAAATACCTAGCAATTGTTGCCTCTTTGATGACTCTTTTCAGCTTTTTGAAATAGTTGTAGGCAGAAACACCTGATAGTTCCAAATCAAGATAATCTTTGAAACCCAACAAGAATTCTTCATCAATATCACTGCAAGGAAGCTTTTCTTTCCCAACATAGCGTATGAATTTTTTTAGCATCGCTAAGTAGGTTCTCTTTTCAGAAAGTTGAACTTTTCTCTCTAGGAAATCATAAAAGTATTCAATAAAATCTTTGTTCCATTGAAAACCTTTCTCTATCATATTGATAGCATACAGCTCGTCAATTTCCATTTTCGCTTTCATTTTATCTGCTAATTGAAGCTTTGCTTTTCTCTCCTGACGCTCTTGTGCTGTCCTTGGACTTGCAGGATATGTGATCCCAGGCCTGAATGTTCTTCTTTTGCCATTCATGTTGAAGTCAAATTCAATCGTGTACCTCTTCTTGTCTTTTGATAAGACTTTTCTATACTTTACTGACATAATGTTGTCCTTTTTTTGAAATTAATTACTCATCTAGTGTAAGCGCTTACATTTAGGATAACTTGCATGTCGTTTTTTGGAGGGGTTATTTTAACTGAATTTTTGAATTTTAACAAAAATTTAACCTTTTTATGACATTTTCAGGTGTTTTCTGAGGTTCTAAAAGCTGTAAAAAACTTCAACAAAACGTGCAAGTAAGAGAAAGTCAAATAAAAGAAACAAAAGTCAAGAAAAAATTGAATTGATTGACAAGAAGAAAATTTTGACTGCAAAATTTATTATAATTCTAACAAAAATGATTCTTTGAAGATTCAACTCTTCATCACAAAAGCTATTTATTGTGAAGCGTCATAGAAATTTGCTATTTCCATTGGTCTCATTCTGTTTGGTGGTTCTAGTGGCTTTGTTTATTAATATATTTGGTAATTTATTGATGGCATTGGTTTTTGACAGCTCAGCCGTACGGACATAAATTTGAGTTTGTTTGAGGTCTTTATGACCTAACAACGAAGAAACGGTATTGATTCCAACTTCTTCAAAAACCAATGAGGTTGCAAAGGTGTGCCTTGAGCAGTGCCAAGTGATATGCTTGTCAACTTCTGCATCGGACGTCCATTTCTTAAGAATTTTCAAACAGCCTGTATGGGTAGGCAGGTTAAAAACTAATGCTTCTCCTGCTTTTTTCCGTTTTCCCAACAAATCAACGGCATTGGGATGGAGAGACATTGATAATTTTTCTTTGGTTTTTATCTGAACTATTGTCAAAACATTGTCTCTGCTTATGCTACTCCAAACAAGTGCTTTCACGTCACAAAATCTTAGTCCTGTCAGGCAACTGAAAAGAAAGGCTCTTTTTACATTGTCATTGGAACAGTAGGTTTCGGATAATGAAAGTGCTTCCTGTAATGTCAAAACATCTTTTTCAGCAGAAATCCCTTTCAAATTTTTCAAATGCTGGGAAGGATCAGCTTTGAAATGTTTAGCAATCGTTGCTTCTTTGATTATTCTTTTCAGCTTTTTGAAGTAGTTGAATGGGGTACTTCCATTCAATGTTGTATTCAGATAATCTTTAAACGAGAGCAAAAATTCTTCATCAATATCGGAACAAAACAACTTTTTCTTTTTATTGAACGTCTTAAGTTTTGCAACCATTGCTCTGTAAGTACGCATTTCGCAATGAGGAGCTTTTCTCTCTATAAATTCATCGCAATACTCAAAAAAATCTTTGTTGCACTGAAAACCCTTATCAAGCATATTGGTTGCATACAGCTCGTCAACCTCAAGTCTTGCCCTCATTTTATCTGCCAATTGTCGTTTTTCTTTTCTTTCCTGACGTTCTTCTGCCGTCTTTGGATTTTCAAGATAAGTGATTTTGGGTCTGAACATTCTTCTTTTGCCGTTCAGGTTTAAATCAAACTCAAGAGTCACTCTCTTGTTGTCTTTCAATTTAATTTCACGATAACTTACTGACATAATGTAATTTTTTTTTGAATTATTTCTTTCTTTGTTGTAAGTTTACACTCAGTTATGTGCAACCCTTACAGCCTATGTAACAGGGATATCAAACTGACACCCCTGATTTTGCTCGTTTTAGAACATTTCGCAAGAGATTTAACATTTTCCCTTGACGATATTGGATTTTCTTGTGAAAAAAAAGTTCACGAAAAGTTCACGGAACATCAACGAAACTTCGACAAAAAGTGTACGAGGAGAGTGTCAAATAAAAGAAGTGAAAATCAAAAAACTTTTGTTATATTTGCCAACTCAAAATTATTTGAGCAAAGAAAATTAGCCTATTATTTAACCTATAGGCTACCAAATTTGATATCATGCCGGATTTAAAAATACAAGAAGCTACATTGCTTTTTAAGAAAATCCACTCTAACCCAAAAAGTTATGATTTACAAGTCAATGAAGACGGGATTGCAGGCAGGGATGATAAAATAAGTTTCAGGCTTTACAGGAAAGAAGAAAGGGTCGACTTTGAAGTAACGATTGACGGACTTACCTTCACCAATACGACTGGAGAATGGAACAACGCGATGATTATGCTGAAGAGCACAATCAGGAAAATAGAGAAAGAACAAGAAAATTTAAAAATAGAACAAGCAATAGATAAACTCAGAAAATACCTGTCAGAAGAAAATTAAAATAATTTAGAAATAAATTTGGCAGTTAAGAAAAAAGTTTTTATTTTTGCACTCACATTTGAACGATATGGCAAATCATAAATCAGCATTAAAAAGAATAAGACAAAACGAAGTTAGAAAAGTTCGTAACAGATATTATCACAAGACTGCTAGAACAGCTATCAAAGTGTTAAAAAATGAAGAAGATAAGACTGTTGCTTCTGAGCAATTGCCTAAAGTAGTCGCTTTATTGGATAAGTTAGCTAAGAAAAACATCATCCACAAAAACAAAGCTGCTAACTTGAAAAGCAAATTAACGAAGCACGTTAATAAATTAGTATAAAAGTATAGTAGGCCCGTTCGTCTATCGGTTAGGACCTCAGATTTTCATTCTGGTAAGAGGGGTTCGACTCCCCTACGGGCTACAAAACTAAGAGTTGATAAACTTATAAAAACAAACACTAACACGTTAATTATATTAGCGGAAGATAGAGGGCCCGTTCGTCTATCGGTTAGGACCTCAGATTTTCATTCTGGTAAGAGGGGTTCGACTCCCCTACGGGCTACAAAGAGAAGACTTTTATAAAGTCTTCTCTTTTTGCATTTATAGTATTCTGTCACATGAATTCAGGTTTCAGCTATAAGATTTGGGGATTATCTTATCTTAATTATCCCAATATTCTCTCCTTTATTTCTTTTAACAAATCCTCTATAAAGCTTTTTTAAAGCTATTAGGGATCAATCCATATTCGTTTTGAATGCATCCCTTACAAGTATTCTTCTTGTATTAAAAACCGAAACTCATTATTGTTTATTATTCTTTCGAATCCTATGTATTAAAAAAATAATCCCTATTTATTGGTAAATCACATAAAATTGAAATATGTCTTTTGGTTTATTCTTTTTATCCCTAAATTTGAATCAATCTAATAACCAAAAATTCATAACATGCGATTTAATTTTCTATCGAAGTGTAGTCTGCACCTAAAGGCAGCATTTTTATTATTGCTATTAAGCTCTCTATCTTTTGCACAGAACAGAATCTATGCCTACGATCAAATCTCCGACACCTTCGGTGTATGCCTGGCTTGTAATGTGCAAAATCCTTTAAATGCAATAGGAGATAATGAGAACGACTACTCTACACTTACCATGGGTACCGTATTATTAGGTGGAGTTTCACAAACCCTATTGTTTCCGGATGCAACTTCCAACACGAAACTGGTTGTAGGTATCGGTACCAATAATATTCCTTTAACGGTTCAGTTACTTGGCGGAGTTACCATCGAAACGATGAACGGAGATGTTTCCAACGGTGATATGAAATACATTAACAGCAGTATCCTTAAGCTTGGCGGAGATACTCCTAACAGGGCAACTATCGAATTACAACCTACCAAACCTTATACGGGTGTGAAAATAAGAGTAAGCGGCGGAGTACTTAGTCTTGGTGGCGGCTTCCGTATTTATTATGCCTACCAGGAGCCTGTTACTTTTACTGCTTTCGGTACTACCAACGGGCAGATTAGTTTAAGTGGAAATGTTCCTGTGGAAGATTCTCAAATGACTATTACGAATATCTCAGGTAAAGAAGTATACCGTTCAAAAATCAACTCGAAAAATATTGATCTTTCTACTCCTCTTCCCGAAGGAATCTATATCCTCAATCTACAGACCAAAGAAAACAGGATTTATTCACGAAAAATAATCATCAAGTAAAAAAAATATAATCCGGTAGATTGATGTCTACCGGATTTTTTTTCAAATTATAAAATTCCAAAACAGGACTTCATTTATTTTTGCAAAAAAAAGTTGTACCTTTGCAATCATCAGATGATAAGATGTATGAGTATAATTCAAAAAAAGAGTTTGGCTCAGGAGGTTGCCGACCGACTGATAGCAGGAATTGTTGCTAAAGAATATACAATTGGCGACCAATTGCCGATTGAACCTGAATTAATGAAAATGTATGGAGTCGGACGTTCCAGCATTCGTGAGGCGATTAAAATATTATCAATACAAGGTGTGCTAAGGGTACAACAGGGTGTTGGGACGTTTGTAGTTTCCGATAATCTTCAGGAATCACTGGAATCTCAAATTAACAGAGCTGAAATAGAAGAAGTTCTTGAAGTACGTTCTTTAATTGAATCAAAAATAGCCGCAAAGGCAGCCTTACATCATAATGAAGATGAACTTAAGATTATTAAATCCTATCTTGATCTAAGAGGTATAATGGCAGAGAAAAATCAGGCACTGGAATGTTATGAGGCGGATATCAATTTCCATGTTTCTATTGCAGAGGCTTGCGGGAATCCCCTTTTGAAAGAAATTTATAAGATTGCCAGCAAACAGGTCATGAGAACTTTCGAAAATGGCCACAATAATAATACGGATGCTTTTAAAGCTTCGCATGAACTTCATACGAGTCTGTATCATTCTATAAAAGAAAGAAATGCAGATCGTTCCGCTCATATTGCGCAGCAAATCATTGATAAATTATTTTAAAAAAACTAATTCTATTTAATATCATCTTAAAATTCATCAGATGACAAGATGAATGTAAATTTATTATTTATGGACAACACACAAACCAAAAGCATTGATACAAGTACGATTGTATATCCTATTTTGTTCATGATCAGTTTTTCGCATTTTTTGAATGACCTGATCCAATCTACTATTCCTTCTTTATATCCGATTTTAAAAGGAGAATTTAAGTTATCTTTTGCCCAGATAGGAATTATTACGCTGGTATTTCAGCTTACTGCCTCCATTTTACAACCATTTGTTGGCATTTATACTGATAAAAAACCGAATCCAAGATCTTTAGCCATCGGAATGGCTTTATCAATGGCCGGCCTGCTGTTACTGGCTTCTGCTCATCAATATTATGTCATTCTTCTTTCAGTTGGACTGATTGGTATGGGATCTTCTATTTTCCATCCTGAGGCTTCCCGGGTGGCTCAGCTTGCTTCCGGAGGCCAAAAAGGATTGGCACAGTCTATTTTCCAGGTTGGCGGGAATTCGGGAAGTGCTATAGGACCTTTATTGGTTGCATTGATTGTTCTTCCTTTAGGTCAGGGATATGTTGGTTTATTTGCAATTGCTGCATTTATCGGTATTATTCTGTTGTGGAGAATTGGAAACTGGTACGCTGAAAGATTATCCATTAAAAAAACAGCAAAGCATACCGATGCAGTAGTGAATATCCAACTTTCGCGAAAAAAAGTGTTATTTTCCATTAGCATTCTATTGGCACTGGTATTTTCAAAATATATTTATCTGGCATCGATGACGAATTATTTCACCTTTTTCCTGATGGATAAATTTCATATCTCGGTAAAAGATTCTCAGCTATATCTATTTATGTTTCTTGCAGCGGTTGCCGTAGGAACTATTCTGGGCGGAAAACTGGGCGATAAATACGGTAGGAAAAAAATCATCTGGATTTCTATTCTCGGAGCTGCCCCGTTTACCCTTTGTCTTCCCTATCTTTCCTTAGCATGGACTATTGCATTTGCGGTGATAATCGGATTGATCATTGCCTCCGCATTTTCTGCGATCCTGGTGTATGCTACTGACCTTATGCCTGATAAAATTGGATTGGTAGCAGGATTGTTCTTTGGATTTATGTTTGGAATGGGCGGTATTGGTTCTGCCGTATTGGGTGCCATCGCCGATGATACAAGCATTGAATATGTCTTTAAGATATGTGCATTTCTCCCTCTGATCGGTATTATTACAGCCTTTTTACCTAATATCAAAGGATCGAAAAAAAAATAAGATCAAAAAATTGATCATCCTTATAAAAAAAGCCTCTACTGTATGGAAGTAGAGGCTTACCTATAAAAATAGATATCTAAAAATTATTTTTTAATTACTTTCTGCTGATATACTGCTTTATCAGTCACCGCTTTCAATATATACATTCCTTTTGGAAGCATGCTTACATTGATTTGCCCGTTATTGAACTCGGTATTGATCAGTTTACCAGAAGCATCGTAAAGAGAAACATTAAGTACTTTCTCCTGTGTTTTAATCGTAAGAATATCAGCTACCGGATTTGGATAGATACTGAATTCCAGTTTCTTCACTTCGGCTGTTGCTAAAGTAGAAGTCGTTGCATTGACCACAAGCGTTTTTTCAACCGTTTTACCGTTTGAATTAAAACTGATGACAATATTTGATGTTCCTGATGCCAGCGGAGTCAATACCAATTCGTCATTGTCGTTAATAACGGCAGCAACAATTGCCGGGTTGCTGTTTGATTTTACTGATTTTACGATTGCAGCTGATAAGTTATCATCATCTGAAACTACAGTCTTTAAATCAATCGATGTCATATTTCCTGCCGTAACCTGAGAAGGGAAGGTATTACTTACTGTAGGAGCTGTATTATCCGGGAATACCGCTAATGCCGGGAACCAGTAATAATCGTTCAGTGTTTTTGTATTCGTCAGAGCTCCTGTATTGTCAAACGTATGGATCCAGTTTTTCTGATAATGTGCACCGAATCCACTTTCTGTGGTATTAAGAATCAATTCATCCGTTGTTGGATTTACACGAAGTCCTGCTCCGTATGGAATCTGCTTATAGGTTCCTGTCTGGCCGGGAATCACTGCAAAATTTTCATTGAATGTTTTTGTCGTTACATCAAATTTAACAATCTGTGTTCCGGAATTAAAACTATTAATTGAATTGATCCAATATAAAGCATTCTGCTGGCGGCTTGCTGAAAAGCTTCCTGCATTCCAGGCACCCCATGATCCAAGGTATTTGGTGGTAGGAATATTGTACGAAGTAACCGCAAAAGTAGTAGGATTGATGTTCACCACTTTTTGATCCTGTACCGCCCAGATACTTCCGTCTTTAGCCTGCACAATGGAATGATATGCTCCTGAAATCGTACTGATTAAAGTATCCGTAGCAGGATCTATCACCAAAATACCCGCCGTCTGCTTTACAGCAAAAACATATTTTGAAGTACGGATCATATTACCAATCTGTCCGGCGTAAGCACTTCCGCCACCTGTTCCTGTGATGAGATTGCCAACCTGTAGATTATCAATATCAAAAAGGAATATTCCGTTTGATGCTCCGATATATCCTTTATGTTCATTCACACCTACAAAAGTTCTTCCGTCTCCGCCACCAATAGTATTGAAGCCAGCAATTTTCTGCATAGTCTGCGCATTTGCCACAACCAATCTTCCACCCGGAGTATACTGTGTATCTCCGCCATCCGCAGCCTGTTTTGAGATAAAATAGAATTTATCTCCATAGATCGTTCCGTATTGTGTGGTTGCTCCAAAAGCATGATTGTTATTGGCATTGCTGTATACACGGTAATTAATCTGTCCGTTACTATCAATAAAATTGACAGATCCGTTGGTATGACTGTACCAGTCTTCATTCACCATAAAATACCCATTCGTAAAGTTGGTAGAACTTACATACGGAGAAACAGCCGTCATTGTGGAAGAAATAGGAAATTCAGTAAAGTTTGGGTTAAAATTCCAGACATCCCATGATCCGTTGACCAGTGCTCTGGTGGTTGCTCCTACTCCTGAATACCCGAAGTCGGCATCAGTAGGATCTTTCACCCAATATGACCAATATCCGTTGGTCGCCCATCCTGAGCTCCAATGATCCGCAGCATCCGCCGCTGTATACTGGTCGAAATCGTAAGCCGAAGTATTTACAATTCCGTCAACTGGATAAAAAGGATATGTTACATTTCCGTTTTTGTACAGTGCATTTGAATTAGCACCATTCAAATCAAAACCAAACCCTCCAATGGCTGATCCGAACTGAGTTCCCTGATACAGCAAAGAGAAAAACCTGTGGTCAGCTTTTGCGATTGCTTTCAGCATATCTTCACCTGTTGCATTTCCGTTCCATCTGAATCCCCAGACCAAAGCATCGGGATTTTTACCATCATTCCATTGTACAACAAAAGCAGCTTCATTTGTTCCTGTTCCTACCCAATACTGAACATCAGCAAATGTAATAGCTGTAGTCGTCTGATTTTGAGTGGTCAGATTCTGAATGTCATTTCGGGGAACTCCCTGAACTTTTATCTGTGCATTCGTGAAAAATGCAAACAGCAAAAGCATTGTAAAAAGATAAAACTTTTTCATTTTCTAATTATTTTAAAAGTATTGTTGAATTTTAATTAAGATGAAGGTCATATGCTCCGGCAACTTCTGTTGAAACTTCTCCAAGCCAGCCTGCTTCCTGATTGACGCCGGTATATACTTTTATAAAGTCGATGCCCGGAAGTTTTACATAATGTCCGTTTTTGTCCACCGCCCAAGAAATATCAATATTGGAGGCTTCATCATTATTTGGTGCATTGTCCGCATAGCCGAAATCATACGACTTCCCTACCCAATAAGTCCCCGCTCCGCTTTGGTCGTAAAAATTATCTTTAAGCCTAGTTCCCAGGAAGCTGTAACTGGCATCTGAGATCCATAAAGGATAATAGCTTTGTGCATGGAAGGTATTTTTGGTTTTAAATCCTGAATTCCCATAATTATCTTCCCATTTGATGTACTCCACATCAGTCTGCCAAAGTTCACTTCCCGGAACGGTAGGCTTGTTTTCATTGGGTTTGAAGTAGGTTATATTGTAATTTTTAGTGGTTGTATTTTTAAAGTATTCACTTCCCGCGATCTCATACCATTCGTCATCATCAGGTTTACCGTTTCTGTTTTTGTCATAAGCCACCATGACAATTCCCGGCTCGCAAGATCCTGATCTGGGATCGTTGGCATCATTTCCCCAGAAAGCATTTCCCAGAATTTTAAAATCTCTCCCATCCAGGTTTGGAATGGTATGATCGAAACCCACTGTAACATAACCACCATAGCCTCCTAAAGTAATCATGGAAGAATTCCCTCCTACCAGGGATTCTTTGGCTTTTTGAATCATCTGGGCAGCATTGCTTCCGGAAATATATTCGGGAATTTCATTCGTAAACTGCCCTACACCAGGACGAAAATCAAAAACATTGGAAATGTATTTGCTGTAAGGAGTTTGCTCCTGTTTTACAATGATGGTTGATTTGTATGTTTTTACGATTCCATTCACTTCCACTTTCAAGGTTAAAGGATAGGTATTCGCTATATGACTAATAAAATCCAGGTCTGAATTTTCAGAAATAATAGAATCATTGATAATCCAGGTCAGTTTTCCATCAACTTTAGGATCAATATTTAAAATTTTCAGGCGGTCTATCGTGTAAGAATCCTTAAGAACTACCGAAGGAACCGTAACTTCTGCCACTACCTCATCGGTGTCGCTTTTACAGGCTACTGTCCCTATTAAAACAGAAGACAAAAGCACCGTTTTTATCATCGTAAGAGTTTTTCTTTCCATTTTTTTGATTTAATTATTTATATAAAAAGACGAAATGAGCGGGAATATTACCCCCTTCAGTCTTCCATTTGAATTTTCCGGTTTTATCAAAACAGTAGACATACCCCGTTGAAACATAATTCCGGGCATCGGTAAGATAAATATCCTCAGTGATTGGGTTTACCGCTATTCCATAAGGTGTTTTAATGGCATCTACATATTGCTGATCAATAATTTTGTTGGAAATGATCTGCTCAGTCTTCACATCGATAATTCCGAAGGATTTTGTGTAAGAATGGGTGTTGTAGTTGAATTCATTCCCGTAATAATAGAGCTTGTCATTCACGATGGTCATTTCGCTTACGGCAATATGAAAATCTTTTTTCACCACACCGGTCGCAGCATCTACGAGGAATAAACTGGATGGGATATTGTAATAATCTCCTCTGGACGTCACATACAGATCTCCGTAATTATCTTTTTTAATATGGTGAAGGTTGATGGCTACGTCTATTTTCTTGGTTTCTTTAAATGTCGAAAGATCCACCACAGAAACCGTTCTGTCATAATTAGGAAATTTATATCCTCCTGAATTGGCTACAAAAAGCTGATTTCCTATAATTTCCATTTCCTCAGGCTGGTAACCTACTGTAACTTCCCGCTGGATAGAAAGAGAGACGGTATCTATTTCGGCTACTTTTCCTAATGGTGCGTTGGGATCAAGAGAAACAGGACCCGCATAGCTTGATGCGTAGGCTTTTCCATCTTTAAACGTAATGTATCTGCAATTTTCCAGCTGAATGGTTTTAAGACGTTTCGCCGTCTTTGCATCCAGTACTTCAATTTTGTTGGAAACATTAATCACTGCATACATCTTACTTCCGTAAATCTGAATATCATTCCCTACATCTCCCAATTCTTTTACGACAGTCGGGTTGATCTGTGCATAAATATTCCGGTGGTAGATTCCGGTTTTATAATCAAAAAAATCCAGGGTCGCTTTATTGGTTCCCATATTTCCTTCGTTCAGCAAATAAAATCCTTTGATGGGAAGATCTCCTTCAGCCGGGATAAGGTAATCCAGCTCTTCACGGTCAACATATTCATCGGTTCTGCAGGAAAGAACAGCAACAAACAGTAAGGCCCACAGGCAAAAATTGAGTTTTTTCATAAGGTATAGCTTAGAGTGAGTCTGAAATTTCTTCCGGGCATCGGATAACTCAGCACGACTTCATAGAATTGGTTTAGGACATTATTAACTTCCAGGCTGGTTTTAAACTGATGCCCCTTCCATCTGAATTTTTTCTGAACGGAAAGATCATGGGTATACCAAGGCTGCACATGATTGGCAGGTATGTTATTCTGATTGATGTCATACCTTTCCCCTACATACATAAAACTATAGTTGAAGGCCCAGTCTTTATAATCCGCCATCAGCGTAAATGTTCCACTGTGCCAGGGCGTATACGGAATCTGATCTCCGAAATAGGATTCTTCTCTGCTGGTAAAATCGCGTGCACTTTGGAAGGTATAACTCAGCAAAGGTTTTACCGTTACATTTCCCAGCTTCAGTTCTCCCTGGATATTGACATCAGTCCCTATAATTTCAACTTCTCCCAGATTATACATTGACCACCGGAACATACTTCCGTTGGGTGCCGCAATAATCTTGTTCTCTACTTTATTAAAATAGCCGTCTACTTTTACATACCATCCTTTAAAGACCGGATGATCATACAATTTTTGGTAAGTAAATCCCAGATTATATTGGTTGGTAAATTCAGGTTTCAGGAAGGTATTTCCAATATTTGTATAATACAGATCGTTGAACGTTGGCATCCTGAAAATACGTTTATAAAAAGCTCTTACAATAAAATCTTTACCATCGAAAGGCTGATAGCTTAAAAATGCAGCCGGTGTCCATTCAGCTTTATCCGGAGATTTGGTGTTGAGCTCTACTTCTTCGTGAACAAAAGTTCCTAATAAGCTTCCCAAAAATTTAAGTCTGTTCCAGTGATAGGTGGTGGCAAAAGCTACCAGTGAAGTGTACCTTGTAGGGTAAGAGAATAATTTGAGATCCGAGTCCAGCATATTATACTGGAAATCTGCGCTTGCACTTACCTCCCAGTTAGGATTGATCGTATACAGACTGGAAGAAGACAAATACACTTCCTTCTGAATATATTGATTGTTTATTTTTATGGAAGAAAGCGTATCGACAAAATGAGTATAGTCGTAAGCAAATTTTGCTTTGAACTGGGTTTCCAGTTTTGGGAATATTTTTTTCCTGAAATTACCCTGCACAAAATAATTTTCATCTATCAGGCGTTGTCCCCTTGCCCCGAAACGGTTATTGACAATAGCCCCGGGGATTCCGCGGTTTGATATATAGCCATATCCTCTTACATTCCAGCTTCCGTTATTCATTGTTCCGTTAAAACTGGTTTCAAAACGCTTTGCCCGGATATCCGAATCGTATCTTTTCGCAATAGTATCATTGGCGATCTCACCGTCAGGATATTTCCTGGTATACCGGAATTTATAGATCCCGTCACTCTGCATAAATTCTGAACTGAAACTGGCCGATACTTTATCAGAAATCTTCTGCTCCACCCGAATCGACGGATTGAATAAGTCGATGGAGCTATTTTTTACCCTGATCGTCAGATTGGTTTTTCTTCCGTTTTTAAAACTTGGTGTTTTAGGCTGCAGGTAAATAGATCCTGAAGAACCAAAATCTTTGGCCGGCTGGAAAATTTCACTTTTCTGTCCGTTGTACAGCGAAATTTCTTCAAGATCATCTAAAGAAAACCGTCCTAAATCTACTAAGCCGTTCTGGGCATTCCCCAATTGGATTCCATCATAAAAAACACCGACGTGCTGGCTTCCCATACTTCGGATGTTAATCGTCTTCAACCCTCCTATTCCGCCATAGTCTTTAATCTGGACACCGGAAAAATACCGCAGGGCATCTGCCACCGAATGACTGTTAAGCCTTTCTAATTGCTCTCCTGACAACGTTTGTGCAGGAAGGATTTCTTTAAGATTTTTTTTATAGAGATCGATCTGAAGAATTTCTTTTTCCCTGAGGCTGTCCTTCGACTGGGAAAATAAAAACTGCCCTGTTATCACAAGAATTGCAGTAACTGATCTGTAAAATTGAGAAGTACTATATTGTATTACCATTAGCTCACTTGAATAATGATAACGCTAATGGATATGGGAAAACCATGACAAAGCACAGCTTTAAACTGCACAAAATCAATGATGTCCTAAGCTTTATTCCACGAAAGCGTCAAACGTTAATTGTCCGGCAGGTCTTCTGACTTACTCCATTTTTGAAATCCTTCCCATTTTACAACAGTGGATATATTCTTCAAAAACTTTGGTTTGGAGCTTACAGCAGCGGGTCTGTTCCGGATTTTCACCGGATTCCCTTTTAAGCGCTTTTTATGGCGCACCAGATTCCGGCAAAGATAGAAAATTATTAAGATATCCAATAAAAGGCTTAATAAATTAATTTTCAATAGGATAAATACAAATCCCAAGATAATCTGTCTCCTATTAAAAACTTAAAGTGTCGTTTTTATCTAAAAATTTTCTATAAAAAAACCTTACAGATTCTTGAAATCTATAAGGTTTGTACTCCAGCTTGTTTACACTTTTAATTTTACCCACAATGCCATAAAAGCTTTTTAAACATTTTAGCTTTTTAAGGTTAAATGATTACGTATACTAAGTTCAGCTAAGTGTAAAAAATCATATTTTTATTCATCATACAGAAAATAATCTGCTTAATTAGAGCCATCTGCGCGAGCTAAAACATAATCATCTGTGAAATGTGTAAAATCTGTGGTCATAAAATTTAAACCACCTTAATTTTTTAATCTTAAATCTACATCATTTCACGTCAAATTCCCACATTGATAAACAGGCTAAATCTGGATTTTGCTTCAATATCGCCTCCTGCCAGATTGGAATAGGCAGGCAGCATCACTTCTCCTCCTAAACTCAGGTTTTTATAAGCTGCTTCAAAGCCAAGTTTTCCATATAAAGCACTGCCCGCGGTATTGGGCAGCACTTCATTAAACTGTCTGTTTCTGTCATACACTTCACCCTGAAGTCCGCCTTTTCCGGAAACAATCACCTTTTCATTTCTGTAAAGCTGATAAAATCCTGCCGCTGCATAATTCCATTGACTTCCAAATCGGTAGTGTTTTTTATTTTCGGTTTTAACAGCGTAATCCGTATTGAAGAGTATTGCCAGTTTATTTTTTTGATATTTATAGTTCAAAACCATCTGATAATCCCAGCTTCCGGTTCCCAGCTGAAAACTGGGATTCACCCCGGTGATTCCTTTTTCATCAAATTTTCCCAGTGGAACTTTCACTCCAAGGCCTCCGTTGAGCTGATGAAAAGTATTTTTAGAATTCAGGAGCTGGTAAATTCCCATTACATTCATATCTCCGATTCCACTGATCCGGATATCTCCCTGCATTGTCTGTTTCTCATGAAAATGAAAAGGAAGACTGGCATATACACTTAGTTTTTTAGTGAGTGGAATTTTCCCCCAAAGCTGAAGGGTATTAAAATACTGATCCTGCGTAAGATCTTTTACAAATAAATTTTCTTTGGCCTTATAGTGCTGGACAAAATATTTAATCCCGATGAACTGAGGATTCAGCAGGGATTCAAAACCTGAGGAGCCGTTTCCGGCAGCACAGCCGCAAGCATCACAGTCATCATCAAGGATAACTTTATTGTAACTTATTGTCGGGATATAAAGACTGTCCCTGATGGTTGATGCCTGGCAGACTGTCAATACAAACAGACTGATTATTACAATGATCTTTTTTATGTTATGTTCCATTTATTCTGCAAATTTTGGATTGGTGATAAAATTGTTGTCACTGAGTGTTTTCAGAAAAGCAATAATATACTGCTTATCCTGCCCCGTCATGGGAATTCCGATGTGTCCGTTCTGCTTCAGCTGTGGATCAAGATTGGCATTGTCTTCTACGTTATCCGAATAAAAATTGAGGACTGCGTCCAACGTATAGAATCTTCCGTCATGCATATAAGGAGCTGTATACTCTATATTTCTGAGACTCGGAACCCGAAATTTCATCCAGTCATTCTGATCCAGGGTTACCCGGTAGCGTCCGGCATCTTTAAACTGACTGTTGTAATACATTCCGGTATTGCGAAAACTTTCATCGGTGAATAATTCTCCGCTGTGGCAGGCTGTACATTTTTGCTGAAACAGAGTCATTCCCTGAGATTCACCAGCAGTAAAAACGGCTTTTCCCTGTCGGTATCTGTCGTATTTGGAATCTGCAGAAATCATGGAGGCCATAAACTGCGATAAGGCTTTCAACACTCTTTCCCCTGTAATGTTTTCATCGCCGTATGCTGATTTGAAAAGCTGTTTATATTTTGAATCCGCATTGAGTTTGGAAATCACTTCCGGCATCGAACTGTCCATCTCATTGGCGTCTGTAATTGGAATAATGGCCTGTTCATTGAGGTTATGAATCACTCCATCCCACATATACCGTTTCAGGAATGCCATATTCTGAACTGCCGGAGCATTTCTGATTCCTATCCGGTCATCAACACCATGGCTTACGGTATGCCCGTGGTGGGTAAATGCATTTTCCTGAATATGACAGAATCCGCATGAAATGGTATTATTCCGCGAAAGCCTGCCTTCATAGAATAATTTCCTACCAAGTTCAACGCCGTTTTTTGTTATCGGATTCCCGGACTGATCAAAAGTCATTTCAGGAAAATAAGAAGGGATTTGCAAATGGTAAGCCTCATCTTTATCTAAAGGCTGAATAACCTCATCGGAACATGACACAACACTTAACAAAAAAATCAATGTCCATCCTATAGCAGAAAGCATTCTAGTCATTGTGAACATGGTCTACTTTAAACATTTTGGTTATATTATTCGTCACATTCACCAAATGCTGGCTTGATCCCATCATCATATCGTTCGTAGTGCTCAGCGTAAGAGGGATATCTCCGCTGAGATATTGATTGAGATTCGCCAGAATATGGATGGAAGGCGTAATCTGATTGGTTACCCTTGCTGTAGTGGGAAGGTTTAATATAATTTCCCGGTATAGATCAGGAGTATTATTGGCCGTAACATTTCCCATATTTCCTGTATGGTTCATGAATTCTGTATTGGGAGCTCCGGTTCCGTATTTACCTTCCAGTTTCACAAAAACATAGCCAGCTGCCCAAGACCATGACATTCCTTTTTGTTTGGCCTTATTCCAAAATTCAGCCTGCCCGTCCTGTCCCAGTAAATAAGCGTTCTGGCTGAGTCCTAGTCCGAATTTTATTTTTTTATAATTATTTTTCGGGATCTCATTTAAGTTCAGATAAATAATCCCGGCAACGGCATCAGCCTGGTCGATAATGAAAGCCCCTTTATCGGGGTTATTTTCATTGTACTTGAATTCATTTGCATTTTCATCAATCAAACTGATGTTACTGATCATATATTTCAGTGCAGAAAACTGATGTTTCTGTCCCTGGGAAGAAGTTTGGGTAGTCTGATTTAAAACGATATCACCCAGGTTATTGAATCCGTTTTCAAATTTGAGCTGAAGTTTTCCTGAAGTTGTAAGGTCTGTAGTATCTTCCTCGCTGCTGCTGCATGATGTAAGGGTTATTACAGTAAAGGCAATAAAGAATAATGATAAAAATTTATAAATTTTCATGTTGATTTTTTAAGTTGAATAATGTTGATGATAAAGCATAGAAATGCTCTTTGAATGGTTGTACATTCAATTTTTATAATAAAAATAATTGATGGTAACTTAAAAAACCGGTGGCCTGAAAACAGAGGGAAGAAACAGAAAGGAGTATGCTGTTTCGTATGTAAAATTGAAACTGGAAAACAGTGGTTTTTCCGTGATGGTTATTTCTGCAACATCAGGAAGAATGTAAATATCTAAGATTTTCTGTCCTGAATTTTTTGTTTTATGAAGAGGAGAAGATTCGGTATCGTTTGTTTTTGCAAGCTCTTTGCTCAGGTAACATTTTCCATTACAGTGAAGCTCCGGTTTGCTTTTATTAATACAGAGAACTTCTGAAATATAATGATAATCTGCAACATACTCTACGATGGGGATCAGAGGCCTGACCACCATATAAAAAGTAAGGAATATGCTGCAGATTAATTTCATGAATTATTTTTTGCTGATGGCATTTTCATATCTTTTGCTTACTTCTTTCCAGTTCAGCACATTCCAGATGGCAGCAAGATAATCAGCTCTTTTATTTTGATATTTCAGGTAATACGCATGTTCCCAAACATCAATTCCTAAGACTGGAGTACCTTTCTCTTCCACTACATCCATCAATGGGTTATCCTGATTAGGAGTTGAAGAAACGAACAGTTTTCCGTTTTTATCTACAGAAAGCCAAGCCCATCCTGATCCAAAACGGTCTGCTCCTGCTTTGCTGATCTTTTCTTTAAAAGCATCCATACTTCCGAAAGATTCATTAATGGCTTTTGTTAATTGTGCAGAAGGCTGGGTATTTTTTACCGGGGTAAGCATCGTCCAGAAAAGTTCATGGTTGAAATGTCCACCCGCATTATTTCTCACGGCAGGACTTAATGTTGATACTTTAGAAAGGATTTGGAACAGGGTTTCTTTTTCCTGAGGTGTTCCTGCAATCGTTTTGTTCAGGTTGGCAACATAGGCAGCAGCATGCTTCGAATAATGGATTTCCATAGTCTGGGCATCGATAGAACCTTCCAATGCGTTGTAAGCATACGTTAAAGGGGTCTGCTTAAACTGGGCAAACGCAAACTGCGCCGCAAAAACTGCACTTAAAGCAGCTATTTTCATAATCTTCATAACGTTTTGTTTTTGTGGTTTAACACTATTATTTTAATAATTTCTTGATATCTTCTATTAATATTTCCCTGTCTGGATGGTATTTTCCTATCAGTTTAGGAAGTTTTCCTTCCGGATCTTCGTAGTTTAATCCTGAATAATACAGAATCGGCATGTTGTCTTTATTGTATCTGCACCGGATATTTCCTTCCTGATCAACCAGAGCGATCATTCCGCTGTGGTTCAGGCTTTCACCTTCGTCTTCTTTATCGCCTACATAGATATTGAACTGGTCTGCAATCTTTCCTATATAATCCCTGTTGCCAGTTAAAAAATGCCAGTTGGGTGATTTCACACCAATTCTTTCTGCATGTTTTTTCAGGATTTCAGGAGTATCGTGTTCGGGATCAATACTGATGGAAACAATTCCAAATTCCGGGTTGTTGATTTCGTCTTCAATAGCTCTCATATTGCTGTTCATTACCGGGCAGATGGTAGGACAGCTGCTGAAAAAGAATTCTACCAGATATACTTTCCCAAGCATATCTTTATTGGTAATCTTTTTGTTATTCTGATCGGTCAGCGTAAAATCCGGAACTTTCATTACAGTGTAGAGGTTATTTTTAAAATAACTCATTCCAACTCCTATCGCCAAAAATAACAGGGCTATAACGGCAATCGGGATAATAATCTTCCTTTTGGCGCTGTTATCAGTCTTTTTACTTCTGGGCATACTTCTCTGGATTTTTTTTGAACTCGTCTTTACAGTATACACTGCAAAAACCGTACGTTTTATTTTTATAGACAGCCGTATCTTTGGTATGCTCTGTATTTTTCATGTGACAGATCGGATCTTCGGCATTGACTATTTTTACATTTTTCATAGGGTTTCCAGAAGAAGCTGTGCTCTTTTTATGCTTTACTTTAGGTGCCTCCTGCGCACAGGACAGCAATGATAGTGACAGTAAAGCTGTCAAAATAATTTTAGATTTCATTGTAAGTATCAATTGAAATTAATAATGATCGTTTATAAGAAGTGAATGGGTATTAAACTAAATAAATGGGTTTGTAATGTGAAGATCATTCAAAATCTTGTTACAAACTTATGGTATCATTACAAAAATATGCTTTGATAAAGCTATTGCAATCAACGGTATATTTAGTTTAAAATAAAAATCAGACCAGCGGGGGATGGAATATTCTGGAAAAATATTCTGATGTATGGGAATTCAAATATCCTGAACCGGAGTTTTTGACAAGAAGTTCACCTTCATATTGTTTTGAGAACGAAAGAATATCGTGGTGAAGAAAAACATCAATGACAGAAATTTTAATGGTTTGAGGATTGGTTTGCTTTTCTGTTTTTGCCAATTCTTTTCCCACGTAGCATTTTCCTTTACAGGTAGATTGCGGCACATTTCTGTTTTCACAAAGATTTTTTACGATGTAATCATAGTTAACAGCGTAATTGATCAATGGCAAAACAGGGCGTATTGCAATGGTAAAGATGATGAATATGGATAATAAAAATTTCAATGATAAATTCTGTCCTACAAATATACTACTGAAAATGACTGTATGCTTCATTCCTGATGAAAATCATTGATCTTATTTCAGAAAAACAAAAGCCCCGATCCCTATATACAGGTATCGGAGCTTCATCATCGCCTTGAATTTTGTGCTTTCATAAAAGCATCTGTGAATTCTTGACTTTATTTTAAAAATTCATTCTCTGTATCCTTACGGCATTCAGGATGGCCAGTAAAGCGACTCCAACGTCTGCAAAAACCGCTTCCCACATGGTTGCCAACCCTCCGGCTCCCAAAATAAGTACGATCCCTTTCACGACAAATGCGAGGATGATATTCTGCCAGACAATTTTTTTGGTTTGTTTACCAATGTTGATCGCCATTGGGATTTTACTTGGTTTATCATCCTGAATCACGACATCAGCGGTTTCAATGGTGGCATCACTTCCGAGTCCGCCCATTGCAATTCCTACATCACTTAAGGCAACAACAGGAGCATCATTCACCCCGTCCCCCACAAAAGCGACTGTCTGGTTTTTTGCTTTGATCTCTTTGACTTTATTCACTTTATCTTCGGGTAATAAATCCCCAAATGCATTATCGATACCCAGCTGCTCTGCTACAAATTTCACCACAGTACTTTTGTCTCCGCTCAGCATTGTTGCTTTTACATTCATCTTATGAAGTTTATCAACGGTTTCTTTGGCGTCTGCTTTTATACTGTCTGCAATCGTGATGTAGCCTGCAAATTTTTTATCATAAGCAATGGCAATGATGGTGTATACGATATGAGCAGGATTAAGATCATAGCTGATGTTAAATTTATCCATCAACTTGAAATTTCCTACCAACAGTTCTTTTCCGTTAACGGTTGCTTTCAGACCATGCCCGGCAATTTCTTCCATATGCTCTAAGGGAATAGAATGGTTGATATCACCAACATACTCATGGATTGCAGTTGCTACAGGGTGTGTACTTTTACTTTCCAGGGTATTGACCATTTGCAGGATTTCGTCTTTATTAAATTCAGAGGTAATGCTTACTTCCTGAACTTTAAAGACTCCTTCTGTCATTGTTCCTGTTTTATCCATCACTACATTTTTGATTTCTGCGATACTGTCCAGGAAATTACTTCCTTTAAACAGGATTCCATTACGGCTGGCAGCTCCTATTCCTCCAAAGTATCCCAAAGGAATTGAGATCACTAATGCACAAGGACAAGAAATCACAAGGAAAACCAATGCTCTGTACAGCCAGTCTCTAAACTGATAATCGCTCACAAAAAAGTAAGGCAGCAGGCAGATCAGAATAGCAAGGATGACTACAATAGGAGTGTATATTTTCGCAAATTTCCTGATGAACAGTTCGGTTGGAGCTTTCTGTGAAGTAGCATTCTGTACCATTTCCAGGATCTTACTCAGTTTACTGTCCTCATAAGCGGTTGTAACTTTTACTAATGCTACCCCATTCATGTTAATCATTCCCGCAAGCACCGCTTCATTTTTGTTTTTTGTATCAGGTTTGCTTTCTCCGGTTAAGGCAGCGGTATTGAATGATGCTGAGTCTGAGATCAGCTCACCATCCAATGCCAGCTTTTCGCCCGCTTTCAGCTGAATGGTATCTCCAATTTTCGCTTCCTTTGCTTTAATGGTTTTTGGCTGGTTGTTTTCCATTACCGTTACCTCATCTGGACGTTGGTCCAGCAATGCTTTTATATTTCCTTTGGCTCTGGACACCGCCATGGTTTGAAATACTTCTCCTACGGCATAAAAAAGCATTACGGCAACTCCTTCAGGATACTGCCCGATAGCGAAGGCTCCCACTGTAGCAATTCCCATTAAAAAGAATTCTGAAAATACGTCTCCTTTAGTAATACTCTCGAAAGCTTCTTTCAATACCGGTATTCCTACAGGGATATAGGCAACTCCGTACCATAGGATACGAACCCATCCTTTGAACCATTCTGTTGGTATATAATTATCCAGCGCTACTCCCAACAGCAATAATACTAGGGAGATTATTGCAGGAAGGAACATCTGAAAGACCGTTTTATCTGTATTGTCGTGAGAATGATCATGATCGTGTCCATCTCCTTCGGTATGAACGTGATCTTTTTCGTGGCTGTTTTTTGGCATTTTATGCGCTTCCATACGTGATAATTTTAAACAAAATTAAGGGTAAACTTCATGCAATACTATTGCAAACTTTCAAGACAGTGTTCACAGATTCCTTTGGCAAAAAGCCTTATTTCATCAATTCTGAAATTGGTCTTTGTGTTTTCAGGGAAAGAAATATCTTCTCTGCATGTGGTCTGTTTGCAGATTTTGCAGTAGAAATGAAGGTGCCAGTCTTTATGCATTTTTTCGTTGCAGCCGTCATCACACAATTTATATTTTGTAGTGGTATTTTCCTGGATACTATGCACAATTCCTTTTTCCTCAAAGGTTTTTAAGGTTCTGTAAATGGTCGTCCTGTCGGCATTTTCAAAGTGATGTTCCACTTCGGATAAGGACAGGGCACTTTCCTGAGAACGTAAAAAATCGTAGACCAAAATCCTCATGCTTGTAGGTTTGGTATTTTTATCGATGAGTTTATTTTCAATTTCTTTTTTCATTTTGATGGTTTAATTAATGAATACATTTCATGAAATTAATCATAAAACGGAATACTGTTTCCTGATAAAACAACTCTAATTTAGGCATAAAAACCGAGATTATACGCTATCAGAACCTGAATATTCACGTCTTATTCCCTTATTCATGCTCTCCTGAATTTACCAGTTTCGCATTTACAAAAAAGGCATTTTTCACTACGATTTTTGCATCAGATGGGATCGCTCTTACGGGAGTGATGGCTGTATATCCTACATCAGAGGTTCCTTTTACGACTTCTATCTTTTCAAAATTGATGGTTTTCGCATGCTCTTTCGTTTTCCCTTCTTTTTCTCCGGCTTCTTCATGTTCTTCCGGTTTTTTATCGGTTTGTACGAAGATGTAGTTTTTACCTTCCGCATCTACGATGGCTTCATTAGGGACAGCTGCTGTTGTGCTTTTATCGAGGCTTACAATCCCTGTGATATTCATTCCGTCGATCAGTCCTGCTTTATTTCCGGTAACGTCACAGTGCACTGAAATTGTTTTACTTTCATTTTCGAAAGAGGATCCGATGCTGTAGATTCGGGCATCATATTCTGATTCCGGATTATTGGTCAGTTTGAAATGAACAATCTGTCCTACTTTCATTTTGGGAAGGTCTGTTTCAAAAATCTGCAAGTCGAGGTGTATTGAACTGTTGTCTATGATTTCCGCAACGGGCGATGACACATCCACATAACTTCCTATCTGTGCAGAAATACTGCTGATCGTTCCGCTGATCGGAGCTGTAATAACTAAACCGGATCTCATATTTCCATTGCTAACTTTTCCCGGGTTGATTCCCATCATCTGAAGTCTGTTCTGCAAAGACGCTTTCCTGCTTCTTAGTGTTTTTAGCTCTGCATCGGCATTCTGAAGATTTTTCTTTGCTCCGGCATCATTATCAAAAAGTTCTTTCTGTCTTCTGTACTCCTGTTCGGCAAAGGTAATTCTGCTGTTTACCGTAAGATAATCTTCCTGAAGCTGGATAAATTCGGGATTCGCGATGGATGCAATTATTTGTCCTTTCTTTACAAAACTTCCAACCTGAACGTTTAAGGTTTTAATAATGCCTCCATACAAAGAAGTGATGGTTGCTTTATTATTATTCGGAACCCTCAGCAGGCCGTTTGCTTTAATGGTAGAGGTCAATTCTTTCATTTCTATTGAGCCTAAAGTGATTCCAACAGACTTCATTTGCTCTTCCGTCAGGGCCGCAATGGTTGGCGCTACTTCTTCATTATGTTTTTCATTCTGCTCGGTTTTTACAGCAGATTTCTCCGTTGATTCTTCTTTTTTTCCACAGCTCATGATCAACAAGGAAATGATTACCAGGCATATGCTATTATATTTCAGTTTCATATTATTTATTAAGTATTGAATTAATCGTCACTACAGATTGATTGACCTGCTGGATGGATTCTAAGTATTTTAATTGAATGTTCGTAGCTGTCTGAAGGGCAAAAAGATATTCCACATACGTGATTTCTCCTGTTTTATACCCCAATTGGCCTGCTTTTACTATTTTTTCAGCATTAGGAATTGCCTGATTGACATAATACTCATACTGCTGTACATCCTGCCGGTATTGGTTAAAAGCATTTTCCAATTGCGCCGAAAGCTGTTTCTGCTGTTGTTTTGCATTCATTTCGGCCATCTGTTTCTGATATTCCAACGACTGAATCCTTGCTTTGGTGGCACCGAATGTCAGCGGAATTGAAACTCCAAGATTTACGGAATTGAAACGGTTTGAAGCATTAAAATACTGCTCCACTCCGTTTTTGATACCGGGTCCTGTAAGTGACTGATTGGTATATCCGATTGTAAATTCAGGAAGCCCCATTGATTTTTCCACGTCTTTATTCTTCTCGGCAATTTCCATTTCCTGGTATAAAGCTTTTACAGAAGGATTGTTTGCAATAGCCGTACTATCCAGAACCATTTGCACTTTGAGCGGTTCATAGCCTTTTTGATCAGGGATCTCAATATCCTGTGGCGTATTTAACAGTGTCTTTAAATTTTTATAAGCATTGCTGAGGTAGACTTCATTCTGCTTTAACAGAAGATTAATTTCCCCTTTCTGAGTTTCCGCAGTATTTATTTCGATCTTTTTGACATCTCCGGCTTTAAATCTCACCGTTGCAATTCTGATAAAATCCTGGTAGAGGCTGTCGAGGTTACTCAACTTCGATTGAGTATATTGGAGATATTCAATCTGATAATAATATGTGCGAACCTGCTTCATCAATTCATTCACAGATATTTCTTTTTCAATCTGTCTGCTTTTAATATTTTCATTAATTAATTCTTTCCTGGCTTTGAACAACGTAGGAAAAGGAACACTTTGCGAAATAGAGAATGACTGATCGAATTTCGGACTGTTATATTGGCCTAACTGCGCGTTAAAATTGAGTTTAGGAAGTTCATTCGCGGTCTGTTTCAACGCTTCCTGCGACTGGATGCCCAACTCTTTAGATTGTAGGGTCAGGTTATTCTTTGCAGCTATTTCCATGGCCTGTTCTACGGATATCGTTGTTGATTGTGCTTTAAAAGTCTGTCCAAGGCATAAAAATCCAAGCAGTACCACGGCAGTAGTCAATTTTGTTTTACCAAAAGTCCCTGATATTTTTGAATTAAAAATAATGTACAACATCGGAAGTACAAATAAAGTAAGGAAGGTAGCACTTACCAATCCGCCGATGACTACCGTTGCCAAAGGTTTTTGAACTTCCGCTCCCGCACCTGTAGAAATTGCCATTGGTAAGAAACCTAAGGAAGCCACCGTTGCTGTCATTAATACGGGTCTTAATCTGCTTTTTGTTCCTTCATATACTCTCTTTAAGACATCTGTTTCACCATCTTTCTCCAATTGATTGAATGTTCCAATCAAAACAATCCCGTTAAGTACGGCCACTCCAAAAAGGGCTATGAATCCAATTCCGGCACTGATGCTGAAAGGCATATCTCTGATAAGAAGGGCAAAAACCCCACCGATAGCACTCATCGGAATAGCAGTAAAAATTAAGCCTGCCTGCTTCAAGGAGCGGAAAGTAAAATACAGCAGCATAAAAATAAGAAATAAAGAAACCGGAACAGCAATCATCAATCGTTTGCTTGCTTCCTGTAAGTTCTCAAACTGTCCGCCGTAGGTAAAATAATATCCGGACGGTAATTGTATTTCCCTATCCAGTTTCACCTGAATATCTTTTACTACACTTTCTACATCGCGGTCTTTTACATTAAAACCTACTACAATTCTTCGTTTTCCCTGTTCACGGCTGATCTGCGCCGGTCCCAGCTTATAGCTGATTTTAGCAACCTGAGAAAGGGGAATCTGTGCTCCTGAATTGGTGGAGATCATCAGATTATTCACATCTTTAATATCTGTTCTGTGAAGGCTGTCCAACCGGACTACGAGATCAAAACGTCTTTCATTTTCAAACACCTGGCCTGCACTTTTTCCTGCAAATGCCGTACTTACTGCATTGTTGACTTCTTCAATATTCAATCCGTAATTGGCCATTCTTGTCCTGTCATATTCAACATTAATCTGCGGAAGACCGCTTACACGCTCAATCTGAGGGGAAGTTGCTCCTTTCACCGTTTGAATAGCCCTTCCTACTTTATCGGCATATATTGCTAGTGAGTCCAGATTTTCTCCAAAAATTTTGACGGCAACATCCTGTCGTACTCCGGTCATCAATTCATTGAAACGCATTTGTATCGGCTGGTTTTTTTCAAAAAATACTCCGGGAATATTTTCCAATTTTTCACTGATCTCATCGGCCAACTCATCATAGGATTTTTTAGATTTCCATTCGCTTTGAGGCTTCAATACTACAATCATATCAGTCGCTTCGGGAGGCATCGGATCGGTAGGAACTTCGGCAGAACCTGTTTTTCCCACCACCATTTTAACCTCATCAAACTGTTTGATAAGTCTGGAAGCCTGCATAGAGGTTTCAATACTCTGGCTTAATGAACTTCCCTGGGGCAGGATACAGTGGAACGCATAGTCTCCTTCCTGTAACTGAGGAATAAATTCTCCACCCATATTTTTAAAGATGAAAACCGTAATCACAAAAATGAAAAAAGTTGCTGATACGATTATGTATTTTAACTGAATGGCTTTCTTCAACAAAGGCTGGTATATTCCCTGCAAAGCATCCATCATTTTGTCGCTGATTGTTTTTTTATTTTGGATATTCTTTGAAAGAAACAGCGCACTTGCCATCGGAATATAGGTAACGGATAAAATGGTCGCCCCGATAATCGCAAATCCTACGGTCTTAGCCATAGGCGTAAACATTTTACCTTCTACTCCTGCCAGCGTAAGGATCGGAATATATACGATCAGAATAATAATCTGCCCGAATATGGCACTGTTCATCATTTTGGATGCCGCTGTTCCTACTTCCTGATCCATCTGGACCTGCGTAAGTTTATTTTTATGGTTTTTATGCTGAAGCAAATGCAGCGTAGATTCTACAATAATAACCGCTCCATCTACAATAAGCCCGAAATCTATAGCCCCCAGGCTCATTAAATTGGCACTTACCCCAAACACATTCATCATCCCCAATGCAAATAACAGCGAAAGAGGAATAGCTGAGGCAACAATCAACCCTGCTCTTAGATTTCCGAGGAAAACAACAAGCACGAAAATAACGATCAGGGCACCTTCAACCAGGTTCTTTTCAACAGTACTAATAGCCCGGCTCACCAAATCGGTTCTGTCAAGAAAAGGTTCTATCACGACATCGTCCGGAAGGGATTTCTGAATGTTGGGAATTTTATCTTTGATATTCTGCACTACTTCACTGCTATTGGCGCCTTTCAGCATCATTACAACACCGCCTACTGCATCTACTTTTCCGTTGTAGGTCATGGCCCCATAACGGACAGCACTTCCAAAGCGCACATCCGCAACATTTTTTATAAAGATCGGCACACTTCCCGTTTCATTTTTTACGGCAATATTTTTAATATCCTCCAGTGACGATACCATCCCTATTCCACGGATAAAATAGGCATTAGGTTTTTTATCAATGTAAGCTCCGCCTGTATTTTGGTTATTTTTCTCCAAAGAAGTAAAAATATCTGTAATACTTACTCCCATGGCTTTTAAGCGATCAGGATCAATGGCAACTTCGTATTGTTTTAATTCACCCCCAAAACTGTTGACTTCAGCAACGCCGGGTGTCCCGTTCAGCTGTCTCCGTACGATCCAGTCCTGCATACTGCGGAGTTCCTTGGCATTATATTTATTTTCACTTCCTTTTTTTGGATGCAGGATATACTGATAGACTTCTCCAAGCCCTGTACTTACAGGAGCCATTTCAGGCGTTCCTACTCCTTTGGGAATTTCTTCTGCCGCTTCTTTTAATTTTTCACTGATCAGCTGACGGGCAAAATAGACATCGACATCTTCTTTGAAAACTACTGTAATCACGGAAAGTCCGAATCTTGAAATACTTCTGGTTTCTTCAATATCGGGAACATTCGCAATACTTTGTTCAATGGGAAATGTCACCAGCTGCTCCACTTCCTGCCCTGCGAGGGTGGGGCATACTGTAATAATCTGCACCTGATTGTTGGTAATATCAGGTACGGCATCTATAGGCAGCCTGGTAGCACTCCAAACTCCCCAGATAATCAATAATAGGGTCATACTTCCAATGACGATCTTATTATTGATACTGAATTTAATGATTTTATCTAACACAAATTGGGTTTTAATTTGTGATTATCTACATGGCTTTGAGGCGTTTTTTAAACGACAATATTAATATGAGGGTTTGACCTAACATATTGCACCAAGGTGCCTTAAGCAGAAAAGCTTTTAGGCAGATAATCAATTTAATTTTATCGAAATACTTACTGTCATTCATATAACAGCAGGCAAAAATACCATGAAGTTCTCTGCAATGGAATTGCAAAGTTTCAAGCATCATTTAGAAAGCAAATGTTTCTAAAAGCAATACAATTAAATTTTAGGAGGTTGCCAGATATGGTCGTACACCTGATAGGCGAAATTATTTTTCTGAAAAAGAATTTTCTTAGAAAAGTACATATTCATCTGCACCGGAATGTCTATTACTGAAACCATTTTGAAAGCCGAAACGGTAATCTGGCAACAGCTGCAAACACAAAGCGGCGAACAGATATCGCCTTTATCTTTGGAATGGGATCCCTGGATATTTAATGACAATTTTGTATCATCTGAACCTGAAGGACCGCGCACATCTTCACAAGGCATCAGTGTCAATGCCATGAAATAAAATGCTAAGAGCAGTCTCAATAGGTTCATATGGACAAAGGTAGAGATTTTTTTCTAAAAGTAATTTACTGCTTATAATAGAATAAATTTGAAATAAAACCAATATTATTAATAAAAAATTAACAATTATTTAACAATTCCAACAACAAACACAAATATCTACAAATAAGCAACTTAAATCTTCTTACCGTGATTTTTTCATTATATTTGCGCTCAAAATTTAAGACATTTTAACTATAATGAATATAAGATTATTAGCGGCTGCTTTGTTATTTTCAACATTTACTTTCGCACAATCCTGGAATCTTACTGGAAATTCCGGAACAATCCCAACAAACAACTTCATAGGGACAACTGATGATCAAGAAGTTGTTTTTAAAACTAATAATATCGAAAGACTAAGACTATTAGCAGGTTCTAATGGAAACGGTATTAGTATAGGAAGCAGGATTGCACCCGGAGCACCAGTGGGAGCAAGGTTAGAGATTGTAAGTGTATTATGCAATGGTTGTTTTTCTACTTGGGCTGTCCCATCAGACCTTGTAATTAGAAGTGTGGGAGGTAGCAAGAATATGGAATTCCATATGCCTAACGATAATGCTGTAGATCCCAATAGAGATGTTACCACTCCGAATTCACCGGGAATCACAAAAATAAAATTTTCTGATGTTGTCCATAAAAGCAGCCTTGTAATTTTCAATACCGGGAAAGTAACCGTCGGTACTGATCAATATGACAGTGATCCTAACTATATTTTTTATGTGAGAAAAGGGATAAAAGCTGAACAAGTGAAGGTAGAAAATCCAGCTGCGAACGGATGGGCAGATTATGTTTTTAAGAAAGACTATCAACTGAGATCTCTGGAAGAAGTCGAGAAACACATTGAGCAAAAAGGCCATCTTCCTAATATTCCTTCTGCGAAAGAAGTAGAAGAAGACGGGATCAATCTAGGTGAAATGGATGCTAAACTTTTGGAAAAAATAGAAGAACTTACCCTTTATTCTATAGAGCAGAATAAAAAGTTAAAGCTTCAGTCTGAAAAAGTTGAGAAACTTGAGAAACTGGTTGAAAAACTTCTTTCTGAACAAAAATAATATAAGATTTTCAAAGTTCATTATACTTTAATATCTCAATAATTTACTCTCAAGATGAAAAAAAATATACTTTCTCTATTTTCTTTATTGATAGGTTTTCTAGGCTTTTCGCAGACTGAAGTTTACTTCAAATATGACGAAACGGGAAATCAACGATACAGAGGACCTAACTCTGCCGGAAAACAAGCTCCTGAAGAAACTAAAACAGAAGCAAAAACTATCATTCCGGAAGTAAAAACAGCAACCCTTATGCAGGCTGCACCTGCTATGGATGAAAAAACGTTCTGGAAACAGATCAGGCTCTACCCTGTTCCTGTGAATAATTTCCTTACGATCGACTGGACTGAAGAAGCAGATAACCTGATTGAATCTGTTTCTATTTATCAGCACAGCACCGTTCACTGGAAATTCCAACAACAGAATATTTCTGGTCTTAACCGCCAGCTCAAAATTGATATGTCCGGTTATGATTGGGGAGTCTATATTCTCCGTTTTACCTTAAAAGACGGAAGAGTCTTCGGCAAAAATATTACGAAGAGGTAGATTGTTCAAAATTGAAAATTAAAGAATCTAAAGGTTTGAAAATCATCCTTCTTTAATTACAGTTTTATAGCATCATTTATTAATCATTATTCTTATTACAAATATGAAATTTTTTTCATCTTTTATACTGTCTTTATGTTCAGTATTGGGCTTTTCACAGACCATACTCTACCAGACGGAAAACACATCACGTACAGTTCAGGATCCTCAGGTAGTAGTACTTGCCCAGGGCTTCCACGCAACATCAGCGACTTCTAATCCTTTTGTTGCTAAAATTGGTCCTGGCACAGAAAATCCGGGAGGAGGACCTATAGATTCTGGAGCGGGAGCTACAAATCCTTCGGGAACAACAGAAACAGCAGATAACAAATTTCATGATACCAAAGGAGATATCGACGTTTCCGGAAGTGGACAGTTG
The DNA here is from genome assembly GCF_046535275.1 of Chryseobacterium sp. SIMBA_029. Lineage (NCBI taxonomy): Bacteria > Pseudomonadati > Bacteroidota > Flavobacteriia > Flavobacteriales > Weeksellaceae > Chryseobacterium > Chryseobacterium sp. SIMBA_029. The sequence goes on along the minus strand of NZ_JAWRXA010000002.1, from coordinate 348,844 downwards.
CAGTTTTCATTACCTGTTGCATTGCCTCCTGGTGTAAAAAGTGTAGCACCACAAGTAAATCTTGTTTATACTAGTGGTTCCGGGAATGGGATTGCAGGTTATGGCTGGAATATTTCCGGTGTAACAGCTATTGCAAGAATGGGGAGAAGCATTGAAAAAGATGGAAATTCTAAAGGTATACAGCTGGATTATTCAGACTATTATAGTTTCAACGGGCAAAGGCTTATTATAAAGTCCGGAGAATATGGTAAAGACGGAGCTGAGTATACCACCGAAAAATATTCTAACATCAAAATCAAATCAATAGGAAGCATTAGTGGCAAACCCTGGAAGGGGCCTGAATATTGGGAAATAACTTTTGAGGACGGTTCTCAGGCATGGTATGGATCAACAACTTCCGGAGAAAGTACGGCAAGAACTCCTATAGAATATAACATTGTTAAATGGAAAGATATAAAGGGTAATTATATTACTTACAACTACATTCATAGCAATAATGTTTCTGTTATTTCCTCAATATTGTGGGGCGGCAATGAGCCATTGAATAAAGCGCATTTCAATGAGATTGATTTTACTTATGGAGTCCGAGAGCTTACTGAAACATTCTATGTTAACGGGCAGCTATTCATTCAGGGGAAATTACTCAGCAATATTACTGTAAATACGAATAATAGTTTATTTAAAAAATATAATATAAATTATGCTATAGATTCTTCCATTTCAAAATATCAATTCGTAGAAAGTATATCTGAACAGGCTGACGGTGATCAATTTGCTAATCCTGTAAAATTTTATAAACCATCGATACCTCAAATAGCCAATAAAGAAGGACTGGACACCAATTTAATTTCCCAGGATCAGAAATTAGGTGATTTTGATGGAGATGGCAGAGTGGATCTATTATATTATAGTACAGGAAGTGCAGGATACTATGACTGTATAGAAACTGATGACAATGGAAACTGTATAACCCAGGGAGCTTATATAGAACCCATGTCAAGCGGTACTTATATCGTTTTCAACAAATTAGACGGAGGGCTTTCCCCGGTAAAGGTTTCTGATGAAAATTTAAGTGACGGTATTGTTGTAGGCGGAATACTTGATAGCAACCAAAAACTATCTACCAATCAAGGGATTGTAACTTATAAAGAAAGTAATGATCCTTTACCCTCTAAAAAGCTTATTCTTAAAGCATATATTTTAAAAAACAATCTTTTAACACTCGTTAAACAGAAAGAAATCCTTTCTAGTCTTTACGATCAGACCGGTGTTTACCCTCCAAATCCAGGCTTGTTTGAAGGACATGAAGATGTAAGCACCTATTTAGGTTCTTTTAAAGAGGCCGACATTAACGGAGATAAAATTTCAGAACTTGTTTTCTCAGCGGATAATAAAAGATGTACGACCACTTATATATACAATGGTAGCCATAATCAAATCCCTACTGTAGAGACAACATGTGATGAGTATTACCGTAATTATGTCATTGACTTATTTTCTGATGCACCCTCTTCTAATCAACTTACTGAGCTAGGCATCGGAAAAAGTATTGATAAAATTGATCTGATAGATATCGATGCAGATGGCACAACAGATTTTATTGATAGAGGAAACGGCTATTTCTATATACTTGCTAAAGGCGGAAATCTAATGGGAAGTGCCGTTTTAGTTGATTTCAACGGAGAAAAAGAAGGCTTAGTGTATGGGGATTTCAATGGGGATGGAAAAGTTGATTTTGCTGTCCCAGAAAAAGACGTTGACGAAACCAGAAACTGGAGGTTCTATACCAATATGGGGAACGATACCTTTAAGGAGCAGTATATGCCTGATTTTGCCACGTATAGAAAAGTACCTTATAGCAGTAACTCAGGTTTAAAGAGGCAGATTATCAATTATAATATTGTTAAAGATGTCAATGGTGACGGGAAGGATGACTTTATCAGCGTACAATCTGAAACATTTAGAAAACATAATCTTGGGGCCAACAGAGATTCCATGTTTGATTTAAAAATTAAGATTAATGAGGGCGGTGACAGTACAGGAAATCTTGTTTTCAGAGAGGGATATACTGATAACATTCTATCATCCAATGATGCTCACTTTACCCCCATCAATATTTCTGCGAGAATCTATAATGTCGACCGCTTTATCATGATTAAACACGGAAATACATCCTTGTTTACTTATGATTATTTCAATCTTCCCCAGAAATATACAGTAAGCAGTATTTCACAGGGAGGTATAACAACTGATATTTCATATAATGATTTAGATTCAGGCAACAGCAATACTTCGAACTTTTATCAGTCAAATAATGATACTCTTGTTTATCCTTATGCCAATCTGAAAAACTTACCTTCTAAAACAGTAGTTACACAGCTTCTCCAGGAAGGAAGAAAGCAGGACTTCAGATACAGAGACCTTACCGCTCATTTTCAGGGCCGTGGTATTCTTGGATTTACCCAAAGTGCCCGTTCATCATGGTATAAGGACGGTTTTGAAAATACAAAAATATGGGCTGGAGCTCAGATTGACCCTATACACGATGCTCTCCCTATGAAAGAATGGTCGATCAGAACAACGGATGAGTCTAAAATTTTTCCTAATGATATTTCGGAAAATAATACACAGCTTCTTTCGTTCAAGTCCAGTGTTTACAAGATTGATAAATTATTAAACGGGCAAATCGTTACTACCGTACAAGATTCTGATAAACCAAAAATTGTAACCGCTATTACTCCTGTTTCAGCCTTAGTGAAAGACTTCCTAACCAATACGGTTACCAACAATACGATAACATATGGTGATTATTATCTTCCGGCACAAACAGTATCTAACGTTAACAATGGTTATGCTATAAAAACCTCCACCCTTGAATACATCCATAACTTATCAGGTATTGGTGTAGACTATTATGTTGGACGTCCAAAGTCTAAAACTGACGCTGTACAAGCATATGGTGACACCAAATCGGCTAAGGAAGAATATATTTATGAAAATAATCTGCTTAAAACACTTAAAACCTGGAACAGAGATAATACGGGATATACACAGGAAACATACAATTATGACGGTTTCGGAAATGTAACGCAAAAAGTTATCAGCAACAGTGTTGATTCCCAAACCCAAACTACCATAGCCCAATATGAATCTAAAGGTCGGTTTGTAGAAAAGAAAATCGATAATTTAGGATTAGAAACCAATATTACCTACAATGACTTAGGGCAGATTCTTACTCAGACTGATCCTTTAGGAAATAGCATTAGAAACACCTATGATAAGTGGGGGAAACTATTGACTGCTAAAAGTAATCTTGGGGGAACAACAACCTATCAATACGAGAAAGATAATAACTCCAACGTTATTATGTCTCAATACGATCCCGATGGTAATATTTCAAAGAAATTTACAAACAAGCTTGGACAGGATTATAAAACTTCCACTAAAGCTTTTGGACAGGGACAATACATCTCAAAAGAAACCCAGTATGATGTATTGGGGAGAAAAATCAAAGAAAGCGAGCCTTATTTTGAGGGACAAACTGCCAGCCAATGGAATGTAACAGAATATGATGACACCGTATTCCCCGCCAAAGTAAGAATGGTATTATTCAACACTAAAGAGACTACAGCATCTGTTTCAGGAAATACGACTACTATAAAAGAGGCAAATGGCTATGGACGAACTACATCCAAGACAACTGATGCACTGGGAAATACGATTTCCACTACGGATAAAGGCGGTACAATCAATTTCTCATATAATGCAGCAGGAGAACAGATTCAGGCTAAATATGCTGAAAACATTGTAACGACCCGTTATGATGCATGGGGAAGAAAATCAGAATTTAATGATCCCTCTAATGGAACTTATAAATATGAATATGATGGGTTCGGACAACCTAAAAAAACTATAAGTCCAAAAGGAACCAAAGAATATACTTATAATTCCTTAGGACAGGTTATTTCACAAAAAGAAATTTCTACCACAGACGGTGGGGAGGCAACCAATAAGATGATCTCCTATACCTATGACAATAAAGGAAGAATCATTACAAAATCCGGTACATCCAAAGGTAAGGTATACAGTTCAAATGTATTCTATGATCCTCAGGGGAGAATGCTATCGGCATCTGAAAGCAGCAATGATAAATATTTTATCCAAAAAGGACTCACTTACGATGACAAAGGAAGAGTGATTTCTTATGAAAAAAACCTTTATTCATCAGGAGTACTGACAAAAGTTACCATAGAAAATATCTACAGCAGCTGGAATGGCGACTTATACCAGGTTAAAGATAAAAACTCAGGGAAAGTATTATGGGAGCTTAACGAGCTTAACGCTAAAGGTCAGGTCCTTAAAACTAAGCTTGGGGCTGCAGTTATTAATAACACCTATGATTCAAACGGATTTTTAATTACCACTAATCATTCATCACATGCTAAGCCAAGTATATTACAGCTTTCTTACTCATTTGATGCGATTAAAAATGAATTAAAAAGCAGAACAACAGGAGGCGATTTTAATATTGTAGAATCATTTGATTATGATGATAATAACCGATTGGTCAATTGGACTAATCCGGTAACCGGCATCAAGCCTTCAGTCAATAGAAACATTTATGATATAAAAGGAAGAATCATTGAAAACGATCAGGTAGGAACCATTAAGTATGAAAATGCTGCCAAGATCTACCAGCCAACAGGAATGACATTGAATGCCGCAGGTACTCAAAACTACAACAATGACCTGATACAAAGCATTGCTTATAACGAGAACAATGATCCGGTATTTATCAATGGGGAAAAAGGAGATGTTGCTTTTCAGTATGGCTTAACGAGCATGAGGCAGAAAGTAAGCTACGGAGGGAATTTCGATCCTGATCAGGAAGGTAAGTTTACAAAATTCTACAGCGAAGACGGAAGTTTTGAAATTGTAAAAGACAATACAACCGGGAAAGAAAAGCACATAATCTATATTGGGGGAAGTCCTTATGAAAGTAATATTATGTATCTTAAAAATTATGATGACACCAATGGATCTTATAAATTTTTGCATAAAGATTATTTAGGCAGTATCTTAGCCATCAGTGATGAGGCGGGAAATAAACTGGAACAGAGGCATTTTGATGCCTGGGGTAATTTCACCCATCTTCAGATTGAAAATGGACCTGTGATCACCGATAAAAATATTATTGACACAACTCCGTTATTAACAGAAAGAGGATACACCAGCCATGAGCATTTTGCAGAGGTAGGCATCATCCATATGAATGGAAGATTGTATGATCCACTGCTGAGAAGATTCTTAAATGCAGATGAAAACATTCAGGATCCTACCAATACCCAAAACTACAATAAGTATGGGTATGTAATGAATAATCCACTGATGTACAATGATCCTACGGGAGAATTTTTTGGGTTGGGAGAATTTTTATCTGCTGTGATTATTGCCGCTATTGTTGGGGGAACAGCATATTCAATAGGCGTTTTAATTTCAGGAGATTATTGGAATATTGGAAGCTTTCTTAAAGCAACAACTATTGGTGCCGTATCGGGAGCCATAACATTTGGAATAGGCACTGTATTCTCAACTGCTTTCGAAACGATTAAGGGTACGGCATTAGGACCTGTTTTAGCAAGGATAGGATTAAGTACTGTACAAGCAGGAGTACACGGTTTTGTACAGGGAACCTTATCTTTAATGCAGGGAGGAAACAATTTTGAGCAATCATTTGTAGCTGGAGCATTAGGAAGTTTAGCTTCTTCAGCATACATAGATTTTGTAGGCAGTACTGGAGTTGGAAATATACTATTTAGTGCTTTATCTGGCGGAGTTGGATCCTCACTAACAGGAGGGAATTTCTGGGAAGGAGCTGTTATAGGTGGAATTGTTGCTGGATTAAATCACGCAATGCATGCAACACAGACAAAATCTACCGCAAATATTTATATTGAGACAGATGGTGTAGGTCACGTATTTATTGAAATAGATGGAGTTGTTTATTCGTACGGAAGATACGATGGTAGCTACTCGCCAGCTTCAGGAAGTTTAGCTCCTTTAGGAGATGGTGTCTTGTTGAAATTAGAGGGCAAAAATGCCTCTAATTTTATTGCAGAAAGAAATGCCAAATACCCAACTGATAAATATTCTGTAAAAGTTGATGGAGCAAAAGTAAAAGCATATTATAATGAACGATACAATAAGGGAACTCCGCTAGCAGGTAAGGATGGGTATTATAAATATGGCAGAGCAATTGATAAATATAATTTAATGGGTCCGGGAGGAAATAACTGCACAACAATTACATACAAAGCACTAAACTCTGGTGGAGCAAATATCAAACCTGCCCAGACACCTGCAGGATTACGATATGATCTTCAACAATTAGAATATTATAAACAAGGATATAATCCTTCTCAACATCTTTGGGGCCCAAAATAAATAAGTTATGAGAATTAAAAAAATTTTAATGATAATATTATTTGCTTTAATAATAGGATTAGGTTTAAATTATCTTAATTTATGCATTTCCGAAAAATATGAAACACAATTGGAAGGATTAAATCCAACTGAAAAAAGAATTAAAGAAGCGGAAGAGTTAAAAAAGAAAATAGACACTCATAAGAAAATTTCTCTTTATATAATTTTCATTTCTTTGGTTGCTTTTTATCCTGTTTCTTTAATAAAAAAATAAATGCATTTATTTGTTAAAAATAATCTCCTGAATTTCGAGGAATAAGTTTATAATGCTCCGTTCTGCTGGACTAAATCTTTAATTTTTTCTTGGGGATAAAAGTATTCGATAATTGTGTATATTCCTTTTTTTATCCAGTTACTGGAGTCCCAGAAGAACTTTATCTTTAATGCAGGGAGGAAACAATTTTGAGCAATCCTTTGTAGCTGGAGCATTAGGAAGTCTAGCTTCTTCTGCTTTCACAGGTATTGTAGGTAGTACTGGAGTCGGAAATATATTATTTAGTGCTTTATCTGGTGGAGTTGGCTCAAAACTAACAGGAGGAAATTTCTGGGAAGGGGCTGGAATTGGTGGAATTGTTGCAGGGTTAAACCATGAATTACACACATTAAGAAGCTCACTAGTCATGAGAGATGTAATAAACCGTATAGATGAAGAAATTAATAAAGCTTACGGTAATGAAGAAGCAAGTAATGCAAAACCAGAAGTAACTGCACAAGCAGCAGCAAAATTAATTTTAAAAATCCCAGAATTATCAAGGCTATTGAATGAAATAATTAAATCAGGAGGTTCAGTAAATCTATACGCTTTAAAAAATTATGAGATACATGCTATCGACGAAAAAGGAAATAAATTTAAAGCCAAAGCAATGACAACGTTTAGAGGGAAAACAGGCCTTATTAAATTAGCAAGAATAGCTTATTTTAATAATAGAAGTTTAGCTTTAACTTTAGGACACGAATTAATGCATGTTTTTTCACAGGTAAGTGGAGACTATTCTGAATGGATAAATACTTGGGGGCCTTCAAAAGCAAATGCTATGGATGAAATTAGATCATGGGAATGGAGTAAAGCATGGGGACAAGGCGCAACTGGTTGGCGATCGTTTTTACCGGATTACTATAATAAATTTAATAATTAATTATATGAAAAATATAATAGCCGGATTACTAATAATTTCTCTTTCTAGTTGTAAAAAACAGCAAGATGTTAAATTAAACATATTGAATTATGAAAATAATAAATTAAAATTTGAAATAATAAATAATAGTCAAAAAAATTACTATTTCCCCATCAACAATAGAAATTTACAATACACTACAGTAAATTTTATTAAAAACAATGGCATTTACATGATTTTTAAAAATATTGATGGTAGTAAACTTGAAGATACGGAGGTTTCATACTATCCAAGCCAATTAAGTGATGAAGTAAAACAGGATTCTATAGTAAGAAATAAGATCCCTGAGTTTCATAACAAGACATTAAGCTGGATATCTTATTATAGAAATAACTTTGTCAATAACATTTATTTACAGAGTGAGGATAAAATTGTCATTAATTCTTATTATAATGCAAATTATAGATTAAAAAAGGGAGCCAAATATAAGTTACAACTAGCAATAGCTGTAGATACTCTTGAATTTAAAAAACATTCATATAGTTCGCTTATTGAAAAATTGACGTTAAATAATTATAATGTTTACCAAGGTATATTATTTTCAAATGAAATTAGTTTTACAGTTAAATAAAAAAATAACTTCATTTTCAAAAAAAGTAAAAAAACACTAATCCATAAACAAAGGAAGCTACTTGGTAGCTTCCTTTTTGCTTAAACCCTGAAAAAAGCAAGAGCCCCAGAATCATCTGAAGCCCTTACCCCCTTATATGAGAAATCAACTCTATTACAAATTCGGATTATTTTCAATTTCCTTTTGAGGAATACTGAACAGATAATACCTGCTGTTCGGTGCAAAAGCGGTCTGGTCAGGGAACGCAAAAATGCTGTGTCCTCTTCCATTGACGGTTTTTACGGTTCCGGAAGGGGTGGTTATCTGCACCTGAATAGGCTGTCCGGCAGCATTCGTGTAAGGTTTTCTTACCACTGTTCCCTGCGTTCGGATAATATCGGATAATGAGAACCCTTCGCCAAACAATTCTTTTCTTCTTTCAATCAAGACTTCTTTAATGACGTCATTCTGCGCTAGAGATCCTGTATAAAGATTGGCATGCCTTGCGGATTTCAACTGGTTTAAAACAGCTATAGCATTCGTAACATTCCCATTTCTTGCTTCAGCTTCAGCCTCGATCAGATACATTTCTGACGCTCTCATGAATACAATATCAGCAATAAGATTGGCTTTAAATTTAAACTTCGCATATCTCAGCAGCCCTTCCCTTCCCGGAAGTCCGTCCCATGAAAACAAAGAATACCGGATATCATTGGTATCAAACAAATCTTTAAAATAAGGATCAGCCATAAAACTGTAATAATAACTTCCTGAAGATGAAACATCCAGATAATGGAATGCATAGCTCTCTCCCGACTGCTCCGCAGTCTGACCGTGCCCCCAGATCCATTCTCCGTTACTGATGTCGTTAAATCCTTCTTTATATTTTTCGGGAGTCATTAACGGATATCCTGCTTTTGCTATTTGCGCAGCAGTGATCGCTTTAGACCATTCTCCGGTGTTCAGATAAGTTCTTGCCAGCAATCCGTTGACCACAGAACGGTCTATTTTATCTTTATTGTTTCGGGTGTAGTTCTGAAGCAGATTACTCGCTTCGGACAGATCTGTTTTAATCAAAGTATAGATATCTTCAAGACTCGCTTTTTTTCCTCCTACAGATCCCGTTGTGGTAGGTACTGTATAAACGGGAACCGCTAGAGCCGTTTTATCCTTCAAATAGCTGAACTGATAAAAGCTCGCCAGATTCAGATAACAGAAAGCACGCAATGCTTTTGCCTGGCCCTTCACTTGGTCTTTCTTATCCTGGCTTCCTTCCGTTGCGTCAATTCTCGCAATCACATTATTCATATTATTGATCGTAGAATACAACATGCTCCAGATAAAAAGAGGCCTGCTTCCCGTATTATTAACCAAATCCGTGAATGCATACGCAGAAGGAAAACCGTATTTATTCGTTAACACAGCTACATCACTTCCCATCGCATCACTGGTTCTCAACACGGTTGAATACCCAATATTCGCAAAGGTTGTTCCCTCATCATTAAAGGTTGCCCAAGCTCCGTTAATAACCGTCTCAGCACTTTCCGCCGTTTTAAAGATCTCTTCTTCACTCGCCTGATTGGTTGGTGCTGTTTCCAGGTCACTTTCACAACTTACAAAAGATAATGCAGCCGCTAGAGCAAAAGATATATATATAATTTTTTTCATTGTTTCAATTTTAAGATATTAAAGAGTTGCCTGAATTCCAAAAGTTACCGTCCTCATAGCAGGATACCTGTAATACGTCGTTCCATCTAAGGTCTGTTCAGGATCCATTCCCTTATGCTTGTAGAAGGTTAAAAGATTCTCTCCCTGTACATAAATTCTGAATTTTTTCAGTCCCAGTCTCTCAAAATAATCTGACGGAAGCGTATATCCGATACTCACATTTTTCAGTCTTGCATAGGTTGCAGAATATAAAAATCTTGACGAAGCAGACGTCCAGTTATTCGTGGTTGTATTCAAAGCAGGAACATCAGTATATCGGTTTTCCGGAGTCCAGCGGTTAAGCATTTCTTCGCTCCATGCCCTTCCCGGTAAATTTCCACCCGATAAGATTGAAGTATAATCCGTATCCAGCACTTTACCCCCAATTCTGAAAGTCAACAAGGCAGATAAGTCAAAGTTTTTGTACGCAAGGTTCGTAGTAATTCCTCCCACCAGTTTTGGAAGCGATGAACCCTGAATTTCTCTCGTAGCTTTCCCTATTTCAGACGTTGTCCCTTCTACAGTCTGTCCGTTGGCATCCGTAATAATCGTCTTCCAAAGAGGTTTTCCATTACTTGGATCTACCCCAACCCAGGTCGGAAGATAGAAATCATAGACCGAACCACCTTCTCTTAGCAGCTTTGTTCCGCTAATGATGGAACCTTTGGGAAGCTTGGTGATTGTATTACTTAAAGTACTCAGATTGATATCAACATTCCATTCGAAATATTTCGTCCTAACCGGAGTCGTAAACAATGAGAATTCAAAACCTGAGTTCTGCAGTTTCCCGATATTCGCCTGAAAACCTGTAAATCCTAATGAAGGAGCCAAAGGCATTTCAAATAATAAATCCTGGCTCTCCCGTTTAAAATATTCTACATTTCCTTTAATTCTGTTATTTAAAATAGCGAACTCTAATCCAACGTTCAAATTAATATTCGTTTCCCATTTCAAATCTGGTGTAGGAAGTTTATTCGCTACTGTTCCCGGTTCTCCAAGATTATTGTAGAAAGTATATAAACTCTGATACGCGTAATACGTTTTCAGTTTATCATTTCCCTGACCTCCATAACTTGCACGAAGGGTCAGCTGATTAAAGACATTCAAATCTTTAATAAAATTTTCGCTGGATGCTTTCCATGAACCACCCACTGACCAGAAAGTTCCCCATCTGTTATCCGGTGAAAATCTGGAAGAACCATCAGATCGTACCGATCCGGAAATAAAGTATTTGTTCTGATAATCATATTCTATTTTCCCAAGGAAACTTAATAGTCCTAATTTGTCACTGCTCCCGGTAAAACCTCCTAATAATGATGCTGCAGCAGGCTCGTAATAATAGGGAAGTGAGAACTGGCTTCTGCTTCCTGATATCGTCTGATATTCATAGTGGTAGAACTCCTGCCCTGCTAACGCATTAAAATGGTGCTGCCCAAATTTTTTATCGTACGTTAAAATATTACTGGTGGTATAAGAAAACGTCCTGGAGTTTGTTTTCGTCACAGAACCTCCGATTTCGGCTCCCTGCCCCAACAGCGGATTGGTATAATAATGCCCGTTATAATTCACCAAATCAACAGAAAAACTGGATTTAAACTTCAGTTCAGGTAAAAAACTAAAATCTAAAAACCCTTTCCCGGAAAAGTTATCTTCCCTGTTTTCATTTTTATCCAAAGGTAAAGTTGCCGCTAAATTCTGGTTCTGGAAAGCACTGGTAGGTCTGTATGATCCAAAATCAAAAATAGGATTTCCATTAAGATCCAGTTTCTGGCTTCCATCGGCATTTCTTTCATAATAAGGGTAAAATGAAGGAATAATACGTCCTACATTGATAATATTATCCGAACTGGAATCTGATGAAGATGGAGACAGCTGGATACTATTCGTGTAACTTAAATTCGCACCGACATTTAACCATTTTTTGACTTCAGAATTGATTTTAAGTCTGGTACTGTATTTTTTAAAACCGGATTCAATCGCAATCCCTTTATCATCAAGATATCCCAGTGAAAAATAATAATTGCTTTTCTCACTTCCGCCACTGAAATCTAAATCAACCTGATTCCTGGAAGCTACTCTTTGAAGAACATCGGCCCAATTGTCATTCCACAACGGTTTTGCTCCCGCCAGAAGTTTCCCGTCTGTTCCTACCGGTTTTGAATAATTAGCTCCATAAGGATTGATCCCCAAAGCATTAATAAGATTATCTGTGGCCATTTGCCCAGCCTGCTGAGCTGAAATCAGATTGGATTGATAGCCATTCCTCAAAGCCTCCCAATATAACTGGAAATACTGATCCGTACTCACCTGTTTGTAATCTTTTACCGCTCTTGAGGAAAATCCCTGGCTCATGTTAAAATTAATTCTCGACTCTCCTTTTTTACCAGATTTTGTTGTCACCAGAATCACTCCATTAGCTCCTCTTGATCCATACAGCGCACTTGCAGAAGCATCTTTCAAGACACTGATCGACTCGATATCATTCGGGCTTATGGTATTGATATTTCCGTCAAAAGGAATTCCATCAATGACATACAACGGATCACTTGAAGCACTCACAGACCCAATTCCACGAATCCTGACAGAAGCCACTGAACCAGGCTGACCTGAAGAACTTACTGCCTGAAGTCCCGCAACCTGCCCTTCTAAAGCTTTCGTGATATTATTCACAGGTCTGTTGTTAATCTTATCACTTGAAATAGTTGCTACCGATCCCGTATAGCTTGTTCTTTTAGCCTTTCCGTAAGCTACCACTACTACTTCATCAATCTCCTTTGCCTGGAGTGTATCTTTTTTAGCCTTTGTTGTCTGCCCGTTTGCACTGATAATTCCCAGGAAAAATACAGCAACAGGTGGAATCCAAATTCTAGAATTAATTAATTTTTCACTAATCATAATCAATTTTATTTATCAATATTAAAAAAACAACCCTTTGCGGAAAAGTCAGCAAAGGGCATCGATAAATACGATTAACCAATTGCTTATTTTTCCTTTAAGGCTGAATGTAACACCTTGCATAGTGCAGGTTGTTAAGACTTCACAGGGTCAGTTCCCTCCATCTTTCTTTATAAGCCGATCGAAATATGGTTGCAAATCTAAAAACAATTAGTCTATAAAACAAGTAGACTACTTATTTTTTAATTATAATTTCACAAAAATTAACTTAATTTTATTTTAAAAACCACCAAAATAGACACTTATACCGATTGTCAATTTTACAAATATGAGATATATCATTATCAATAATTCAATTTTAAGCATGAAACAAAAAAATGACGTCAATGACGTCATTTTATCTTTTACTAAAGTTCAATTATAATTCTTAAATTCCAAATTTTATTGATTAAATATTTTCTTCCACTTTGCTACAGAATTTCTGCTTAACTTAAATTTACTGGCAACCTGTGTGTTATTATATCCGTTTCTTTTTTGATATGCTAAAATTTCAAGAATAGAAGATTCATCATAAGATCTTTGTTTACGGCTGAATTCAGCTGTCCCCTGATCTTCGGTGGCAAAGATCATTTGATTGAGATTAATAACATCCAACACAGATAAAACCTTTTTTTGCAAAATAGAACGACAGCGTTCAGACTTTTCAGGATATTTATTAGAAATAATATCCTGAAAAATTTTTTTATAATTTGGTGCTAATTTTTCCATATATTTTCTTTATTTCTATTGTAGAGACTTTTTCATTTTCAAAAAATATAAACATAACTGTTTTTCTGTATAAACGCTTTATTTCCAGAACATAAGTCCAGGTATTAGCCGGATAGAAGTTAAATTCATGCCCCAGCAATTCTATCACTTTTTCTTTATTCAGGTTCAATAAATAATCATATTTATTTCCTTTTTCACTCATTGCCATCATTATATTTACTGACCCATTTATAAAGTGTTGTTTTAGGAATTCTATATTCTTCAATCACCTGATGCTTCGTTTTCTGTCCTGTATTAATTAATTCTAAAATAAAATCCACCACCTGCCTGGTATAAACATTTTTCCTAAAGTTAGGAAGAGACGCTTCACCTTTAGATAAGGTATTGATGTGTGAGTTGTTTTCAGGAGCAAATAAAATAAGATGCTGAGTATAGATCCTAAAAAAATCATATTCCAAAAGTTTACTCCATTTCAGAAGAACTTCCGAATCAAGACTTTTCTGGGTATACATAGCAAGTATTTCATCCTCTGTAGTTTTGTGAAAATTACAGATACGGTCCATTGCAATCTCCATCTCTTCAACTCTTTTTTTTATACAACTCCCAATGTGGATATTTTTAAAATTAAATTTCATTCTATCTATCTTTATTCCTTTAGCTCTCTTCTGATTTTATTCTTTAAGATTTCCCATGTAATCCAGACAATTTTCCTTGTAAACATAAATGATACAATTTAGAAAACGTTGTATTCAAGTTATTTTATAATCAATCTTTCAACATATTGAAAACAGGAAAGAAGAACTTTTGATAGTTCCTCTTTCCAAAAATTTATAAAAATGGTTAGTATAATCTCTGGATTGATATGTAAACTTCCAAAGTATTATCTGCAGTACTAGCATCAGTAGTGGGATTTTGATCTCTACCGTTGACTGGGGTACCTGTCGTAGATTTGTTATCTATACGTAATACATAATATACTCTGTACCATTTGTTATCTGCTGTAGTAACATCTAATGTCACCGTCTCATTAGCTCCCTGAGAAAGGTATACACCATCATCAAACTCAGCATAATTCCCCGGTCCCAGCAATCTGTTTCCGGTAGATGCATCTCCGGTAAATGTAGATACTTCAGAAACCCATACTTTTGCATTTGCAGCGGTTATATTATAAATACGTGGAACAAAATTGGTATTAGTACCCGTATTATCAAATGCATTTGGAGCATTGACAAAAGCATCAACTCTAAACGTATTGTTCACTACTGGAAGATCAGTAAGAAACTGGCTTAAAATAAAATTTGCTGTCTGACGTGGAATTGAAGTATGATAATATACCAACTCTCCAGGAGCAATCACAGTTCCTCCTCCTACTGTAGCACTACAAGTCTGTCCTCCAATACTTAACGGAAATGTAGTCAGTGTAGGACTGGATACAGTAGGCGTTCCTGATACTGTATAACTAAGGATTCCTGATCCTGAATTAAAATTCCCGGAAGCCAGCGTTGCTGTAAGCCCATTAACAGGACCTACAATTTGTGCCGGATAAGTACCTCCGTTTCCTCCGGTATAAGGAACAGTCATTGTCCCGGTATAGGGTGTTCCGGCAGTATAAGTCCCCGGAGATAATGTTACCCCATTACAGGTAATAGCCCCCAAAGTTCCAGCTGCAAGAGAGCCGTTATTAAACGTTCTCCACTCTGTACCGTTCCAGAATACATACCCTACATAACTTAGTCCACCTGTTCCTAAATTATACACAAGCAAACCTGCTGCTGGTGAAGGTATTGTAGCCTGATCTATCTGAGAAGTCAGAGCCACTTTAGGGCCTAAAAACCCTTTTTTACTTCCAGTAGCCAAGCCATCTACATTCACATCAAGAATTGCCGATGCATTAGGCGCTGCAGTCCCAATTCCTACACTACCTGTTGAGGTTACTGTAAAATCATTAGATCCCTGTGCTGCGGTTGGAGCACCTGTTGAAGGATTATCTTTCAATCCATCTACATGGAAAGTTCCTTGGGGATTTACGGTATTAATACCTACTTGGGAGTACATAAATACCGAAGCAATGGTTGCGAGTAATAATATTGTTTTTTTCATTTTTGAATTTGTTTTTAAGTTAAAAATTGAGAAAAGTTTTGAGGAAAACTTTTCTCAAGAAATCATCATTTGTGTTTTTAGATCATTTATATCCTTATAAGGCTCAGGATATCGGTGGGGGCCTGATACAGCAATATTTAATTATTCCCAGTGCAATAATTAAATCCTTCCTGACATTGATTACCAATTTTTTGTATGAAAAAAAAATAAAAAATTTTTGTTGGTCAGCTGGAATCCCATCATACTTATATGGATTCCCATGGATTACTTTTAATTCTCCGGACAATAAAGAATGATATTTTTCATCCGAATCCTTTCTGCATATACTGATTGTATTAGTAGCATACTTTGCGGGATACTTCTTTTCTTCTACCTTTTCATTTTGATCCAATTGTTGAGAAGGTTTTTTAGAACTGATTTTAGAAATCCTATTATCTTTCTTTTCTATAATATTGACTTCAGCGGCTTGTATGTTTTCAATTCCGGAAATAACAGTTCCTTCAATGACAAAAAAATTCGTCTTAGTATCATTATCAATATTTCCTCTATTAATAGAATCATTTCCAATTTTACAGTGAGCAAAAAGAAATACTCCCAGCAATACGCTGCAAAATATCTTTTTTAGTAAAAGTTGAAAATTTATCTGAAACATTATCTCTACTGTAATTCATTTACAAAAGTATCTCTATAGATAAATCAAAAAAAAGGTCAGTAAGTCAAATTCAGGAAAATGACTTAAATTTTGTATATCAATGAAAATCAAAATATTAAAACAGTCAAATTCTAATATTCACTACTTAAATTCATCCAATTTAAATTTTATATAAAAAATCGAATACTAAAAATTTTAGTAAAACCAAAATCAATTTTGCAGATATATAATTTTCAGGAGATAATTGAAATATATTATAGCATTTGTTTTTAATTAAAAAAGATTTCTTTTTAATGATAACGGAGACTTTTATACCAAAAAATTAACTTCATTCTTCTTATTTAACAATATTATTTCGTGGTCATAATTTTATTTTTGAAATAATTGAACAGCAATTTCAACATGCCATTTTCCATACATCACATGCAGCCAGTCGTATGAAAATTATCTATCTTTGAATAAATTTTTTAAATGAAAATCCTAATTATTAATGGTCCCAATCTGAATCTTTTGGGCACAAGAGAACCTGAGATCTACGGAAATATTTCCATGGAAGATTATTTGGAAACATTACAGTCTGAATTTTCATCTTATCATTTGGATTATTATCAGTCTAATATTGAAGGGGAAATCATTAACAGGCTTCAGAAGGATGATTTTGATGCGGTAGTCATTAATCCGGGCGCGTTTACCCATTATTCTTATGCAATAGCCGATTGTTTAAAGAATATTCAGAAGCAAAAAGTGGAGGTTCACATCAGTAATATTTACAAAAGAGAGGAATTCCGCCAGAAATCCGTGACCGCAGCTAATAGTGATGCTGTATTGTCTGGATTTGGAATGGATGGATACAGATTAGCGATTTTGAGCTTAAAATCTTAAATAATATATTGACCACAGATTTTCACAAATTCTCACAGATATAATGCAAACACCTGTGCTGGTCTGATAAAATAAATATGTGTCAAATAAAAAAGCCTCATCGATGATGAGGCTTTCTATTTTTAATTAGTAGTCTGTTCCTGTAATTGAGGTCCTGAAGAGATTAATTTCTTTCCTTCTTCTGTACCGCAGTACTGTTCAAAGTTTTTAATATATCTTGAAGCAAGATCTTTTGCTTTTTCTTCCCATTCTGCTACATCGCTATAGGTATGTCTAGGATCCAAAATACCTTCAGAAACATTTGGAAGCTCTGTAGGAATCTCCAGATTCATAATCGGAACGTTGGTTTTAGGAGCATTTTCAATAGATCCGTCAATGATTGCATCAATAATTGCTCTGGTATCTTTTAAAGAAATTCTCTTTCCGGTTCCGTTCCAACCTGTGTTTACTAAATAGGCTTTTGCACCATGCTCTTTCATTTTACCAATTAATGTTTTAGAATACATAGTTGGATGTAAGGTAAGGAATGCCTCACCGAAGGCGGGTGAAAAAGATGGTTCAGGTTCTGTAATGCCTCTTTCTGTTCCTGCTAATTTTGAAGTATATCCACAAAGGAAGTGGTATTGTGCCTGGTTTTCATCTAAAATAGAAACCGGAGGCAATACTCCGAATGCATCCGCAGAAAGATAAACGATTTTTTTCGCATGTCCCGCTTTTGAAGGAAGAACAATCTTATTGATATGGTAGATAGGATAAGAAACTCTTGTATTTTCCGTGATTGATCCGTCTTTATAATCAGCAATCCCATTGTTTACCACAACGTTTTCAAGAAGTGCATCTCTTTTAATTGCTCTGAAAATATCCGGTTCTTTCTCTTCAGAAAGGTCGATAACTTTAGCATAACAACCCCCTTCATAGTTAAATACACCATTGTTGTCCCAACCATGCTCATCATCACCAATCAGATATCTTTTAGGATCTGCAGATAATGTTGTTTTTCCTGTTCCTGAAAGACCGAAGAACAGAGCAACATCTCCTTCCTCGCCTACATTGGCAGAACAGTGCATAGAAGCCATCCCTTTTAATGGAAGGTAGTAATTCATCATAGCGAACATTCCTTTCTTCATTTCGCCACCATACCATGTACCACCGATGATCTGTAGTTTTTCAGTAAGGTTGAACATGATAAAGTTTTCAGAATTCAGACCTTGAGCTTCCCAATTTGGATTAGTTGTTTTAGATCCGTTGATTACTGTGAAATCCGGTTCCCCGAAGTTTTCAAGTTCGTAATGTGAAGGGCGGATAAACATATTAGTAACGAAATGCGCCTGCCATGCTACTTCTACGATGAATCTTACTTTAAGTCTGGTATCTGCATTCGTTCCACAGAAAGCATCTACAACATAGATTTTCTTAGAAGCTGAAAGCTGATTCAGCACTAATCCTTTACAAGATTCGAAAATGTCTGAAGTAGTAGGTAAATTTACTTTACCGTCCCAGAAAATAGTATCTTTTGTAACATCATCCTGAACGATATATCTGTCTTTAGGAGAACGGCCTGTAAAAATCCCTGTTTTTACGGATACCGCACCAGATTCTGTAAGCTCAGCTTCTTCAAAGCCTTGATTCTCAGGAGAGACTTCAGCCTGATATAATTCTTCATAAGAAGGATTATATATTAATTCATAGTCTCCTTTAATTCCTAATTTTTCTAAATCTTGGATGATTTTAGCGTGTTTCATTTTACTTATATTTTCTATTTCTTTTTTAGATTCAACAAAATTAATATTAATTAATTGTTAAAGGTGGTTTAAATATAATGATATAAGTCAGAATGACAAATAAAAAAATAGGATTGTAAAATATTGATTATAAATTAATTATGTCTACCCATTCAAAAACAGTCGTAAAACCTTTTCCCCAAAAATAGTCCTTATAGCCGCCAAATTTGGCACTCATCACAAAATCTCCGCCCCAAGCTCCCAGACTTTTGACAAAAGAGGGGCAATCCTGGAAAAATTTCTCCTTAACAGTAGAAATTTCAAGGAAATTGGCGATTTTTTGTTCATGAATCATCATTAATTGAGAAAAATTTTCCAATTCATTACATAACAAAATATTTCTTGTAAGATTCGAAAACTCTTGAACCAATTCCGGGGACTTATTTTTAGACTTATAAAAGTTGATTCCTTCTCGGCTATCCTGCTTTTGATTTAAATGGATAAAAATAAGTTCATTTTTGAAAGGAGGATTAAAATCTACCTTTTCATATTTAATTTCGGGTTTATTTTGGTAAAGTACTGCTACCTTTTCTTTTGCAACAGCAATATCATATCCGCTGCCTCCGAGACTTATGGTATTAAGATAGAAAGGATCTACATCGGACCACTCTGCAAGATTATTCATCAACGTAGAGCTGCTTCCCAGTCCGTAATCGGCAGGAAACTGAAGATTAGTCTTTATATGGTAGTAATCTGTGCTTTTGAACTTTGTTTCAGATAGAGACTGAACATTTTTTAAGGTTTTGAGGATAAATTCAGCAGCTGATGGGATATTGGATTCCAGAATCTGCCAGTTTTTATAATCAATGACTGTTTTTAGCCATAGTACATCCTGATGATGGGCTTCCCAATATATCAGAGAATTCCCGTCCTGTTTTTCCTCAAAAAAAAACTCTTGTCCAAGCTTGGTAGGTACCGCCAGGACAAGAGCTCCATCCATTGCGAAATATTCTGAAGTAAGCATTAGCTTTCCCGGTGAAAATATCTCGCCCATGGTTTATTTTTATTAGATTAAATTGCGGAAGCTACGTCTACAGAACTGTCAATTTTCTTGATCAATCCCTGAAGTGTTTTTCCGGGTCCTACTTCTACGAAGTTATTAGCACCGTCTTTAATCATATTTTGAACAGATTGTGTCCATTTTACGGGACCTGTTAATTGTGCAATCAGATTTTGTTTGATTTCGTCAGGGTTTGTCACCGCTGTAGTTGTGATGTTCTGGTAAACAGGAATCGTTGCTTTTCTGAATTTTGTCTGTTCGATTGCTGCTGCCAGCCTCTCTTGTGCAGGCTGCATCAATGGAGAGTGGAATGCACCGTTTACAGGCAATAATAAAGCTCTTTTTGCTCCTGCTTCTTTTAGTTTTGCGCAAGCTTCTTCAACGGCTGCTGTTTCTCCTGAAATAACAAGCTGTCCAGGACAGTTATAATTGGCAGGAACAACGATACCGCTTATCTGTGCACAGATTTCTTCAACTTTAGCATCTTCCAACCCTAAAATCGCTGCCATTGAACTTGGATTGGCATCACAAGCCGCCTGCATTGCTTTTGCTCTTTCAGATACTAATTTCAGACCGTCATCAAAAGATAAAACTCCATTGGCAACTAATGCTGAAAACTCTCCTAAAGAATGTCCTGCAACCATTTCTGCTCCAAGACCGTTTACTGCTTTCAGGGCAGCAACTGAGTGTATGAATATTGAAGGCTGGGTAACCTCTGTTTTCTTTAGATCTTCATCTGCTCCATTAAACATAATAGAGAGGATGTCGAAACCTAAAATTTCATTGGCAGATTCCATCAAGTCCTTTATGTCTTTTCTAGAATCATACAATTCTTTTCCCATTCCTATGAACTGAGAACCCTGCCCAGGAAATACAAGTGCTTTCATGTACTAAATTAAATATTATGCAAATATAAATATAATGTTAATAATATTCTAGAAACAGATATAAATCATTAAGGCACCAAACGAATCACTCGATACCCTGTATTTACATACGCTCCATTTGCTTTAGATTTTACGAATTCAAATTTTGTAGCCAGCTGCGTCTGAACTTTATTCATTTGCTTAAAGATCTCTCCTTTTTTATTTTCTCTGGTAAGCATGTCATTCACGACATCAAATCCTACCACAGCATATTTCGGAGGTGTTTTGCAGTATTTGGTCTTATAGGCTGCCAGGATTTCTTTTTCAAAGTTTCCATCTGTATTGATCTTTCTGTCCATAAGGTAGACCATACTCGCCTGGCTCAATTCATCTACTTTCTTTTCGAAAACCGGTGAATAGTACATACTGAAAGCTTTCACTCCCTGAACCTCTTTAGATAGAGCAATTACCTTGTTGGCAAAAGCTTCGCCTGCTGCATCATTGTCATTGGCCATAATAGCGATAACCGGCACAGACTGCCCTGTCATCATATTCTGATCCAGCTGAATCTCAGCAGGAGAATTAACAATGATTACGTTAGGGTTTTTAACCAATTTTTCAAGTCCAGCCTTGATATAATTGGCATTTTCTTTTTTGGCATCTGCCACTATGTATATTTTCTGATCTGAATATACCGCCTTTACTTCTTCAACGATTTTATCAGCATACGTCTGATCATTGGTTTCAACAATAATTAAATTGCTGTAGCCATAGAGTTCCGGAGAATTAGCAAATGGCGCTACTACCGGAATTTTTTGATTTTTTGTAAAATCAAGGACATCAATAACGTTTGATTTGAAGAATGGTCCGATAATCAGGTCTGTATTCTCCGGGTTTATCTGTGTTAATGAATTTCTGAATGAAGCTTCATTTCCAGAGTCTACAATTTTAATATCTAGTTTTTGCCCGTTTCTGGCATTTCTTTCAATTGCCAATTTTGCTCCTGTCAGAAAATCCAAAGCCATAGCTCTGTATTGGGTTTCGTTTGTACTATATCCAAAAGGAAGCATCAGGACAACGCTCAATGCGTCACCATTTTTTTTGATGTAAGCAGGATCCTGTTTTTTGATTTTTAAAACCATTTCTGTTTTCAGGCCGTTAGAAAGATCCGGGTTTAGTGCAATTAATTCATCAATTGTCACCCCAAATTTATTCACGATCGAGAAAACCGTATCCCCCTGCTGAACCGTGTAGGTCACATAATCATCTGCTGTACCTGTGACTGGTGCACTAGATTTTTCGGTACCGGAATCTATTTTCGTTTTTGAATTTACAGGTTCAGAAACGGTATCTGTATTTGATTTTTTTATTTTGATGGTTTCACCAGGTTTCAATCCTTTTTCTTCCAATCCGGGATTTAAAGCAAAAAGATCCTGCTGACTGATTCCAAACTGTTTTGAAACTCTGTAATAGTTATCTTTAGGCTGGATAACATAGGTATCTCCTTCTACCGTAGAAGTTGCGGGTGTCTCAACCTGAGTCTCTACTGTTTTTGTTACTGTAACAACAGGCGTTTGTGCCTGATCACCGCCATATTTTTTTATACTTTCAAGAGGAAGTGCGATTTCATCCCCGATTTTCAAATGGGAATCTAATTCAGGATTGAGTTTTCTTAACTCTGTTTCAGAAATATGATATTGTTTTGTAATTCCATACACAGTTTGCTTAGGCTGCAAAACAATCTTTCCAAGCTGGTTGCCTGAAACTGATTTTGCTTTTTCTACAACGACGGTTTTAGCTGCAGTTCCCTTTTTGTCTGATTTTACAGTCAATACATCTCCAATCGCAAGTTTTCCGTCTTTAAAATTCGGATTTAGCTTTTGTAGCTCATCTACTGTTATTCCATACTTCTTTGCAATATTGTAAGGATTATCTCCTTTTACAACCGTGTGTGATTTCTGGGCAGAAACGCCTAAAATCATACATAAACTGGACAGAATAAAAAACCTCTTTATCATATTTGGGAATTATAATTTACAAAAATACTCCTTTAAAATTAAATGGCAACAATTATTAATTTGGATTCTTGAACCACCATTTCCTCCAAACAATTTTCAAGCCATGCGTATCCGCTATCCGAAAAGAATACACTAAAGTTATACACTCTTTCCTGCCAGATTTTAGAAGGATGCACGTCTAAAAATAGATTTTCCAATCTTTCAAGCAGTTCATTCTGTTTTATTTTTTCGGCATGAAGAAGGCGCTTTTTCATCCTTTTGAATGATTTCAGCTGTCTTACTTCTTCTGCTTTAACCATATTTCCAAATGATTTTTCTGTTGTTTCGGCTGCTGCTTTAAGTTCAGAGAAATTCGTGATTAAAAGATTTTCTTTTTCGTCCAGCAATTGCACCGTTGTATTATCTTTTAGTATTCTGCGGTTAGTAATCACAGTGAAGTTTTGGAAAAAGTCTTCCAGTTTCAGATCCAGTTTTTCAATTTTGCCGATTGTTTTTTCTTTAATAAAAAGCATTGAATTTCGGGGAATTAAAATAGGAAACGGAATATTAATGAGAGAGAAATAATCTTTCAGCTCCAGCCAATACATAATTTCCGCATTTCCTCCGATGTAAGCCAGGTTAGGTAATATGTTCTCCTGATATACGGGACGCATCAAAGCATTTGGACTGAATTTTTCAGGAAAGTTTTCCAGTTCATCCAGTATTTCTTCCTGCGTAAACTGAATATTTTTATCTACAATATGATAATTGTTTCCATCAAATTCAATTCTGTCTCTTGTATCGGACAGGTAAAAGAGATTGATATCACGGGGATTCACCTGAACCTTTCCATATTTTTCAGTCAGAAAATCCACTTTTTCTTTTGAGGATTTTTGCAGGCTACTATTAAGAAGTTCATCTTTGAAGATGTCTCTGATCTGCATTTTGAGTTCTTTTGAATCCCCATCGAGGATCAACAATCCAAATTCAGAGAAAAGTCTATTAACTAAGATTTTGATAGCATCAGTAAGGGTGTTTCCAACTTTATATGCTTCTTTCAGCATTAAGATCAGTTCTGTTCCAAAAACAGAATCTTTAAATTCTTTTTCAAATTCAGAAATAAAGAAAGTATCACTTATTTGGATTCTTCCAACCGGTCCGCCAGACTTTTCATTGGTCTCGTAATAATTATTTTCGGTTTTAAAATGATTGATTTCGGCAAAATCATGATCTTCCGAAGCCATCCAATATACCGGAACAAAATTAAAATCAGGAAAGTTTTCTTTTAAATAGCTACAGGTTTTTATGGTCTGCAAAATTTTGTACACAAAGAAAACAGGTCCCGAAAATAGATTAAGCTGATGCCCTGTTGTAATGGTAAAGGTATTCGGTTGCCTCAGATAGTCTATATTTTCTTTCTGTTTAATAGAAAGGGTAAGACCTGAAAGTTGTTTTTCAATGGTTTCAGACAGTACTTCTCTCTGATTTGAGGTAAAAGAATCTTTCCTCAGATGGATTTGTTTGATAAAATGATCCAGAGAAAAAGTATAATCCTCGAAGCCCTCAATGTTTTGATTTAAAAAATCTTTTACCAATTGAGGAATATTTTCTATATCGTTAAACGATATTTTATTTATTGTTTTCAACTTGTTTTGCTTTTAGTTGAACATATACCATACAATTCCGATGTTCAATCTGAAATCATAAACCGGATAATGTGGAAATGCATATGCTTTATTATTAGAAAGAACGGTCCCTATCTGCTGTCCTTCAACAAAGAAGAACATCTTTTTAACCTTCATATTAAAGTAAATATCTGCAATGGGCTGTCCCCCGATTGAAAACGAATTGGCATTGGGTAGAATATATTCGTTAAGAATCGGAAAGAAGTCTCTGGATGCAAATTTAGAGAAATAATACACCTTGATTCCGGCCTGAATTTCAGCTGCTTTCTCGAATGCCTGTGTCTGAAAGAAGAAGTTTGCTCTTCCAATAAATCCGGGCATTGGATACAGCTCTTTATTGGTTAATGCATTCTGGAACTGAACTCTTGTATTAAGATGCCATCTTCCATAAGTGAATGTTGCATCACCTCCGATCTGGGAAATGTTTAATGAACTTTGACTTTGTTTTGGTGCTGCATTACTGTCGAAATAGGTATAGTTATCTATTCTGAAATAGTTGGCGAAAATTTCTGTCTTGAACCATTTTAAGTTGATATTTCCTCCAATTTCGGTTATTGTCTGATTTTTTGCATTTTCCAGATAATAATTATATTTACTGTACGCAGAGGTGTTTAAGAGATAATTAAATGAAGGATATACACTTTGGAAATTAACTTTGGCATTGATAAGGTAATCTTTGATCGGTTCATAGCTCAGGTTATTGGTAGTCTTAAGATAGCTTCCGAATTGGCTTCCCTTAGAGAATTCCACAAACGACTTTAACTGGATCTTGTCCAATAATTTTACCTGAAGATTTCCAACTGCTCCTATTCTGTTTTCTTTAAGTTCACCGGGATAGGCAACGTCATTAACGGCAATAATATCTTTTATTCCGAATTTAAGCATCTGGTAGCGCACTCCGGCATCAAGCTTGAATTTTTCATTGTCAAAAACCAAACTAAGTGTATTGCTCAAATTTTCCGAATATTTTTTTGTAGTAAGTGGAAATCCAGCGACCACATCAGCTGCACTATCATACCAGTAAGGTTCTAACGCGCCCTGATTATAATAGTATTTGTTTCCCTGATGGGAAAGGGTATGTCTTATTCTGAAAGGAAATTTTTCTGAGTTAAAAGGTGTAAACTGATGACTCAAATAATATCTTCTGTATGAAAACTGAGAACTGGACGAAGCCAGATTCACCTGTGCGTTCTGTCGGTTGCTGTAGTTGCTGTCTCCGCT
Source organism: Chryseobacterium sp. SIMBA_029 (assembly GCF_046535275.1). Taxonomy (NCBI): domain Bacteria; kingdom Pseudomonadati; phylum Bacteroidota; class Flavobacteriia; order Flavobacteriales; family Weeksellaceae; genus Chryseobacterium; species Chryseobacterium sp. SIMBA_029. The sequence goes on along the minus strand of NZ_JAWRXA010000002.1, from coordinate 323,082 downwards.
TTGAAACAGATCGTCTTCAACAATCCCTCCACTTTCCTGATTATTGACGTTCTGATGAAGGTAGTGAGCAAATAGTTCATAGTTTCCACTTTTAGAAATATAATGTCCTGAAAACAACGTATTGTTATTTGCTGCCAATGAATTTCTATAAAATCCCTGGGAACGAAGCCCCATATATTCTACTGCAAAGTTGAATCTCTTCCCAATATTCTGGGTATAGGTTGATTTTAAGGCTGCACCATTTTTCATTGCGGTATGGTACACAAATGTTGCCGTAGGTGTTTTTACATCATAATATCTTACTTCATTTGCTCCCATAATCATATAGGATTTATTGGTAGGCAACAAAGATAGATTTTGTTCAGCATTGACTTCATAGGAAAGCGGATTGAATCCTGCTCCGATATTCGCTGCCTGTGCTCTTCCAAAATTATCTCTGTTATTATATTGTGAGAAGATGTAGGTTTTATCAAAAGTCATTACGGTATCGAAGACTTTCTTTTCAGAAAACTGAGTCTGATACTGATAATCGTTAATCGTAGGTTTGAAAATTTTTAAAGAGTCTTTTTTCCCGGAGTCTATGACAAGGGTATCTTCTGTTGTTTTTACAATCTTAACAGAATCGGCTTTATTTACTTTCTGAGCTTTAGCGAAAAAACCAATGAAAGATATTAGGAGAAATAGGTATTTCATGTATTCATTATATTAAATAAGATCAGTGTGTATTGCACGATTTGACTTCTGATTTTATACAGCAAAAATAAGAAATAAAAGGAAATAAAAAACCCACAATAAAATTGTGGGTTTATATATCAATAAAAGTTTGATAATTAGTTGTCGTAACCTGGGTTAGATGTAACTAAAGTACCTGAAACGTTTGTTTCTGATTGTGGAATTGGGAACGCTAAACGAGTATCACCAATATTTAAAGTCGCTGTAAGACCTCCACCAGTTGAATTATACACCGGAACAGATTGCCCCCATCTTAGTAAATCCCACATTCTGAATCCTTCACCTAGAAGTTCTTTTCTTCTTTCGGTTTTTAATTTTGTATCATTTATAGGACCTAAGGCTGCTATTTGTTGAGCAACGCTTGATGTAATATTACCATTAGCATCAACTACGTCAGACAATCTATTTTTCAAGATTAGCTCCCAATAAGCTTGAGCCTTTGTAACACTACCTCCATTAAGCTCTGCTTCTATACCATTAAGAAGAACTTCTTCATATCTAACTAGTTTGATGTTATCAGCACCACTTGTATCAGCATATTTTTGCTTTATGAATCTATATCCACCTGAAACATCAAAAGTAGCAGCACTTCTTCTAACATCACTAGTTGAGAACAAATTATAAGTAGTTGGTAAAACTGCTACATTTTTATATGCCCCAGAAAAATTCATCATTGCATTTAAACCAGCAGCTCCATAAGCATTTGCTGTTCCTACCGAAAGTTCAAATAGTGAGTTTGTAGAAGCGTTGTTTAATGTCCAGCTAATTACATATGAATCCTTAGCAGCTACACTATAAACCCCTTCAGCAACAATATCATTAACATATTGTCTAACTTTAGCATAATCTTGTTTGTATAAGTAATATCTAGACATTAATGCCTTTACTGAAAGTATATTAAGCTCAGTTCTATTTGCAGTATTGTTAAACTGATTGTCTTCTAATAGTGCTATAGATTTTGCGAAATCAGACTCAATTTGAGCTTGTGTTTCAGCTACGCTTGCCCTAGCCATATTAGCCTTAGGATCATATTTTGTTGGAATTACAATTCCTTTAGTACCATTAGAATATTGTTGACCATATAGTCTTAATAAGTCAAAAAATGCTAATGCACGAACTGCATATGCTTCACCTTTTATTTTATTTACTTTATCAGTGATTGTAGCCTGATTCAGGGTTTGGCTCCAAGTAAGATTATCCGGCGAGTTAAGAACAATATTAGCTTTTGTAACAACGCCATAAATTACACCGTAAGGACCAGTTGCATATGCATCCGTAGAAGTCATTGATAAGTTGGCATATGATGTAAAATATCCTGCAGCTCTTCTTGAGAACATTTCATCACTTCTAATCTCACCAAATAACTGATAATAAGCTCCGTAATAATTAACATCTCTCATCGAACCATATGCACCTGTAACAAAAGACTGCAATTTCTCAACACTTGTAATCTGTTCTGCCTGTTCCGAATTTCCAAAATCAGTGGCAATAAATTCTTCGCTACAAGAGGTTAGTGAAAACCCGACCATTGTTGCTAAAGAAAATGCTATAATATATTTTTTCATTTTTTTTTAATTTAGAATTCAACATTAAATCCAACTAAATACGTTTTTAGAGCTGGTAAGTTTAAGTTACTTGTACCTAATAGAGCCATATCCGGATCATATTTAAGCTGCTTGTCGTATCTGTAAGTATATAAGTTATTCGCCATTACATACACAGTAACTTTATTAATTGGAGCACCTTGTAAGAAGTCCTTATCAAATGTATACGCTACTTTCAGATTACTAAGTCTTAAGAAATCAGCTTTTCTAAGGAATCTTGTAGAGGTATTATTTGCTGCCGTTGAGCCAGTTCCTCTAGCACCAACTCCATAAAATGGTTTTGGATTTGCTGCACCTGTATTAGTAGGTGTCCAATAATCCATCGCATCATCATAACTATTGTAAATATATGAATTTGTACCATCACCTTGTAAGTAGAAAGCCCAGTCATCATACATCTTAGCTCCAAAACTAAATGTACCTTGTGCACTTACTGAAAAGTTTTTATAAGACATATTTAATCCTAAACCTCCATACACTTTAGCAATACGAGATCCTTGAATTGCACGCTGAGCTTGGCTATAATTACTCGTTGTAGCTCCATCTACACCATTCACATACCATAGTGGGTTACCATTCGCAGGATCAACTCCAGCCCATTTTCTCATATACCAGCTACTCACTGTTTCTCCCTGTCTTAATATTGTAGAACCAGAAATTACATCTTTACCTTGATAAAGACTGGTAACTTTATTATCTAATGTAGAGATATTTCCGTCTAAGCTTAATGCAAATCCTCCTTTAGAAGCCGGCGTTAAGATATTACCATTCGCTGTGAATTCAAAACCTTTGTTCACTAAATCTCCAACATTATCATAATAAGCCCCTAAACCTTGTGCTGTTGATAATGGAATATTATAAATTAAGTTCTTTGTTTTCTTATTAAAATATTCAGCCGTAATCGTTAAATTATTTTTGAAAAAGCTTAAATCAAGACCAGCATTGAAAGGATTTACAGTTTCCCACTGTAAATTAGGGTTATTAAATCCTCCATAACTAGCACCTGCGAAGTTATTATAATTAATTGTATAAGAATAAGTAGCATAAGGAGACACAGAAACTCTGTTACCTACTTTACCATAAGAAGCTCTTAATCTTAATGAATTTAAATAGTCATTTTGAGGAATCAATAGTTTTGCTATGTCAAATCCTACCCCAGCTGACCAGAAATTCCCTCCTTTGTTACCTGGTTGTAAGTATGAAACAGCATCTCTTCTTCCTGATAAATCAACGTTTAAAAAGCCATCATAGTTATATCCTAAAGATGCTCCATAACCAGATCTAGAAGTAGTTTGAATTACTCCTGTATGATCAATAGGTACCACAAAGCTAGAAAGATTATCTAATGTACTTAACGCTACAGACTGTCCTGTTGCAGCTAACGTTCTACTGTTTGTCTTATACGCTTCTTGGAAGATACTTGCATTAAATTTATGCTTATCTGCAAGAGTGAATCCATAACTTAAAGCATTCGATACGTTAAAGTTGAAATAACGCACAGAACTTGAAGTCATTCTACCATTGGTATTAAAGCCATCACCATACACTGGAGATAAATATTCATCTTCTTCCGTTACAACATATTCCGGAGCAAAATTAAATTTATAATTTAAGCCTTTCAAGATGTTATATCCTACTCCAAGGTTAGCAAACAAACGGGTTGAATTAGCCTTATTGGTGTTATATGCCAATATTCCAGCTGGATTGAAAAGTCCACTAAGTGGCAAGCCATTATAAGTTCCATCATCCTGAGATCCTAAAAAGATAGATCCGTCAGGGTTGTAAGCAGGTTCTAAAGGAGAGGTAAAGAATCTTGCTAACACTGGATTTGCAAATGCTCCTCCATTAGGAAGTGTTCTCGTTGTCGAATTAGCAATCTGAAAATCTGTATTGATTGTTAATCTATCCGTAGCCTTATATTCCAATTTTGTTGAAGCACTAAATCTTTTAAAATCAGAATTTTTATAAATACTTTCCTGATCAAAAGTTCCAAAAGAAGAATAATATTTAAATTTATCACTTCCACCTGATGCAGTAAAGTTGATGTCATTTTGTGCGGCATTGTTTCTTTCAACAATTTTTCTCCAGTCTGTTTCATTATTTTCATAAGGTGACCAATAATTATCAACTAGATATTGATATGCGTCATCAGAACTAAAATTAGCATAATTACTAAGCGCATCTGTTGCATATTTTTTAAATTGGCTTGCATTCAAAACTCCCGGTTGTTTTACCGCAGATTTATTGATACCATATGATGTTGAAAAGTTAAATCTTGGCTTTCCAGATTTTCCAGACTTTGTTGTAATGATAACAACTCCAGCTCCAGCATCTGCACCATAGACAGCAGTCGAAACAGCATCTTTCAATACAGTCATCGATTCAATATCATCAGGATTCAAACTTGACAAAATATTTCCCGTAGTATTATTAATTGTTGGATCGCCAGACATTACTCTAACACCATCAATAATATAAATAGGATTGTTATTTCCATTAATAGAAGCTTGACCTCTAATACGAAGAGTTACAAATCCACCTGGCTGACCTGACGCGATACCACCCTGAACACCAGCTACTCTACCCATTAAAGCTGCTTCAGGAGATGCAATCGGCAAATCATTAAGTTTATCTGCTTTCAAAGTTCCTACAGATCCTGTAATCTCTTTAACAGCTTTCTTTTGCCCGAATCCTACCATTACTACCTCATCAATTTGAGTAGCATTAGCCGTATCCTTCTTTGTTTTTTGCGCATAAGCCACCTGTCCTAAGAAAAACAGAGCCCCAGCACTTAATACACGTAGTTTAACATTCATATTAACAAATTTTAATATATTTTAATGGGCAAATATGTTAATAAATATTAACATTTGCAAGTTTTTCTCCTACACATCTTACACTTTTTTTCACACATTACTTGAAATATTACACTAAACAAATGAGATTTAATAACAATACTCAGTTTTTATTCCATAAAATGCAAATTTTTAACACTTAGAAAAATTTTTAACACATTATTATCAATACAAAAAATGTTATTTAGAATTAATACAAATTAAAAAGATCGAAAATAATATAAAAACCACTTTATAAAAAAGTGGTTTTCATACATTTAGAAGAAAATTATTTCAACCTATTTTTCCAAAGCATTCCTATCCAGATTGCTTATATCAATGAGTTTGCTTCTATTTTAGTCATCATCAAAACTTCATGGTTTAAAAAAAATACATTAAAAATGAAATTTCACTAAAAATAGATTCTGATGAAATTTTAATGTCAAATTAGTCCTTAAAAATCTCCAAAAAGTCACCTGTTTTTAACCTTAAAAAAAATATAATCATAATATTAAAAAAATAGTTTTTTCACATTACAGAGAAATCAAAATTTAAAGTATCTTAACATTTACTTTCACAGCAGGCTTTTCGCTTCCTCATCTAAACCTTAGCCCATTTTAAAAAGAGAATATTACTCAAAAAAGGGAATTATTCTAGGTTTCAAAATATAAAACTTGTTTTCAATAAGCGAACTAAACTTGCAGCTCATTTTTTGGGTTTGGGATCAAAAATATGCCCATAAATTGAATTTTTAAATCAGAATAAAATGACAGTAATTGAATTTTGCTAGTTTCTTACCACCTGTCAATAGACTGAAATTTTCGAAAAACACTATAAAGCTCATTGTAATGCACAAAAAAAACCACTTTTTACAAAGTGGTTTTTTATATATTCAGAAGATTATTATTTCAACTTCTTTTTAACAGCTACTTCCTCGTATACTTCAAGGATATCACCTACTTCAATATCATTATAGCCTTTTAAGTTCAGACCACATTCGTAACCTTTTGTTACTTCTCTCACATCATCTTTGAAACGCTTCAAGCTTTCCAATTCACCTTCAAACTTAACGATACCGTCTCTAAGAACTCTTACTTTAGAACTTCTGGTAACTTTTCCTGAAAGGACCATACATCCTGCAATTGTTCCAACTTTAGAAATTTTGAATACTTCTCTAATTTCAACATTTCCAATTACCTGTTCTTTGATCTCAGGAGAAAGCATACCTTCCATGGCTTCTTTCACCTCATCAATAGCAGCATAAATTACTGAGTATGTCCTGATTTCGATTTCTTCTTTATCAGCTAGATCTTTAGCATTTGCACCAGCTCTTACGTTAAATCCAATGATAATTGCATCGGAAGCCGTTGCTAAGTTAACATCAGATTCAGTAATCTGTCCAACTCCTTTATGCAAGATATTTACATTGATCTCTGCCGTAGATAATCTCTGCAACTGATCAGAAAGTGCTTCTACAGAACCATCCACATCCCCTTTCAGGATAATGTTCAATTCTTTGAACTCACCTAATGCAATTCTTCTTCCAAGTTCTTCAAGAGTAGTATGCTTTTTAGTTCTTATTGAAAGTTCTCTTTGAAGCTGCTCTCTCTTATTAGCAATTGCTTTAGCTTCACTTTCATCAGAATACACCTTAAATTTATCACCTGCTGTTGGAGCACCATCTAAACCTAAAATAGTAACAGGAATTGACGGGCCGGCTTCTTTAAGGTTTCTACCTCTTTCATCAAGCATTGCTTTTACTTTACCGTGGTTTTTACCTGCCACAACATAATCTCCAACTCTTAGGGTACCGGTTTGTACTAACATTGTAGCAACATATCCTCTACCTTTATCTAATGAAGCTTCAATAACAACACCTTGAGCTGCTCTATCCGGGTTAGCTTTTAAGTCAAGCATCTCTGCCTGAAGTAATACTTTCTCTAAAAGAACGTCCATGTTATTACCAAATTTCGCAGAAATTTCCTGCGCCTGAACATTTCCTCCCCATTCTTCTACCAGGATATTCATTCCAGAAAGCTGCTGACGGATATTATCCGGGTTTGCAGATGGTCTGTCTACTTTGTTCAAAGCAATAATCATTGGTACGCCTGCTGCCTGCGCATGAGAAATTGCTTCTCTTGTTTGAGGCATCACATCATCATCCGCTGCAATCACAATAATTGCGATGTCGGTGATTTGAGCACCTCTGGCTCTCATTGCGGTAAACGCTTCGTGACCAGGTGTATCTAAGAATGTAATTCTTTGTCCGTTTTCTAATTTTACATTATATGCTCCAATGTGCTGAGTAATACCTCCTGACTCACCGGCAATAACGTTTGTTTTTCTGATGTAGTCTAGTAATGATGTTTTACCGTGGTCAACGTGACCCATTACAGTTACAATTGGTGCTCTAGAAGATAGATCTTCTTCAGTATCCATATCTTCTTCAGATTCTACCTCTTCCAAGTCAGCATCTGAGAATTCAATTTTATATCCAAATTCGTCTGCTACTAATAATAAGGTATCAGCTTCCAGTCTTTGGTTCATGGTTACCATTACTCCAAGAGAGAAACATGCAGAGATCACTTCTGTAGGAGAAACATTCATTAAGCTCGCTAATTCACCTACTGTGATGAATTCAGTTACTTTTAATGTTCTGTCCTGAGCATCGATTTCCTGCTGACGTTCGTCCTGTTCTCTACGGTATGTTCTCTTGTCTTTTCTGTGTTTTGCAGATTTAGACTTACCTCCTTTATTAGTAAGTTTTTCAAGGGTTTCCTTGATCTGGTTTTTAACCTGCTCATCAGTAAGTTCAACAGGCATCGTTCTTTGTCCTGGTCTGTTATTGTTCTGACCTGGTTTTTTGAACCCGCCACCTTGACCTGGAGGACGATTTCCTTGGTTATTTCCAAAACGGTTTCCACCTGGACCTCCTTGTCCCGGAGGACGGTTTCCACCTGGGCCACCTTGCCCTGGAGGACGGTTTCCTTGAGGACCCGTATTAGGTCTGTTTCCACCACCTTGCTGGTTATTATTTCCGCCTTGTTGGTTATTACCTCCATTTTGAGGAGTATTGTTACCACCCGGCTTCTCAATTCTCTTTCTTTTCTTTTTAGCTCCGGAGCCTGGTTTCGGTGCAAACTGAGATAAGTCAATCTTTTCACCAACAATCTTAGGACCGTCTAGTTTTTGATAAACTGTCTCAATTTTTTGAGATTCCTGAGGTTCAAATTCGTTCTTTCGAGGTTCTGTTTTTACCTCAACAGGCTTAGCCGCTGGCTCAGCCACTGGTTTTGGAGTTTCTTTCACCGGCTCAGCTGGTTTTTCCTCCGCTTTTTTCTCTTCCACTTTTGGCTTATCTTTTTTAGCCGGTCTATTTCTCGTTTCTATTTGGGACAAATCAATTTTATCCAGAACTTTGAATTCCTGTTTTTCAGGAGCCGCTTTAACTTCAGGTTCAGGTACCGGTATCACCACTACTTCTTCTTTCTTTTCTTCTACTACCGGTGCAACTGGAGCTGCAGGAGCTTCTTCAACTTCGGGCTTCTTAGGCTCCAAGTCTATTTTACCTAAAATTTTAGTTTCTGGTTTATTAGCTTTAGCTCTTATTACTTCAGGGGTTTTCTTTTCCTCAATTTCCAGTTTCTCTTCCGGAACTTTGGTGATCACCACCTCATGGGAAGCTTTTCGTTGTTCGCCATCCTTGGCAAACTCAGCTTCCAATGCAGAATATGCCGCTTCTTCTAATTGAGCGTTAGGATTGCCTTCAACCACGATCCCCTTGGATTGTAAAAACTCCACTAGTCTGGACATCGATATGTTGAATTCCTTAACCGCTTTATTTAATCTTATTTTTGGCATCTATTATATTTACTATTTTTTTAATTCTTAAAATTAAAGTATTTCTTTTTACTGTTATTAAAATTTATTAAAAAATCTTAATCTTCAAATTCTTCTCTTAGAATACGCTTCACATCTTCAATAGTCTCCTCTTCCAAGTCAACCATATTCAAGAGGCTCTCAGTCTCTTTATCCAACACTGATTTTGCAGTAGTAAGACCTACTTTTTTAAATTCATCCAGAACCCACTGTTCGATGTCATCGTTAAATTCTCTCAAATCAACATCATCGTCTTCACTAGATTCTCTATATACATCAATTTCATATCCTGTTAACCAAGAAGCAAGTCTGATATTCTGTCCTTGCTTACCGATTACCTTAGAAATTTCTTCAACAGGCGTATATACTAATGCATAGTTTCCATTCTCGTTGATATCAATTTTGTTGATGGTAACATTCCCTAAAGCTCTTTTTACCAAAATTTCAGGGTTTTTAGACCACTGAATAACATCGATGTTTTCATTTCTCAACTCTCTTACAACTCCGTGAATTCTAGATCCTTTAACACCCACACAAGCACCAACCGGATCTATTCTGTCGTCATAAGCATCTACTGCAATCTTCGCCTTCTCACCAGGAATTCTCACTACTTTTTTAAGTATAATCGTTCCATCCTGGATTTCAGGAATTTCCAGCTCCAATAATTTTTCTAAGAATTTAGGTGCAGTTCTGGAAATAATAATCTGCGGTTTAGAACCTTTAAAGTCTACCGTTTCTACAATAGCTCTGATGTTCTCTCCCTTTTTAAAGAAGTCGGAAGGAATCTGATTTTCTTTTGGTAAAATAAATTCATTGTCTTCATCATCCAGCAAGATCACATGTTTGTGACGGATATGGTGGATTTCTCCGATAACAATTTCCCCGATTTTATCTCTAAACTGCTCATACAACATAGCATTGTTATGCTCCTGAAGTTTTGTTGCTAAAATCTGCTTCAACGTAAGGATATTCCTTCTTCCCAATTGGGCAACAGGAATTTCCATTGTAAAATCTTCCCCTACTTCAAAAGTAGGATCAATTTTCTTTGCTTCAGAGATTTCAATTTCCAAATCATCATCTTCAGACATCTCATCTTCTACAATAGTTTTATTCAAAAATATCTGAAAATCTCCTTTATCAGGGTTCACAATCACATCAAAATGATCATCTGAATCAAATCTTTTTCTCAAAAGTGTTTTCAGTGAATCTTCAATAATTGCCATAAGATCAATCTTACTGATCCCCTTTTCGTCTTTAAAATCACCAAAGGATTCAATCAACGCTATATTATCCATCTATTCTTTTTTCTTTTTAAAATTTAATTACTACTAATGCTTTCTTAATCTCAGAGTAAGGAATTTCCTTTTCCTCTTCCACATCTACTTTTCCTTTGCCGATATCTTTCGGTTTACGGTAACGCAGAATAAGTGTGATTTTCTCTTCATCCACTTTGGACAGCTCCCCTTCGATTGTAGAAGAATCCTCGAGCATTACCTCAATTTCTCTTCCCATATTTTTATTGAACTGTCTTGGAGTTGATAATGGCTCGCTCAGTCCTGCAGACATCACCTGAAGGCTAAAGTCATGCTCTTCACGATCCATATTGAATTCTACTGCACGGCTTGCATCAAGGCAGTCCTGCAAAGTAACTCCGTTATCACCATCTAAAATCACTGTAATATCATCCCCTGCCGAAAATTTTAAATCAATAAGAAATAAATCTTTTCTGGTTTCAAGGAATTCATTTAATAATGTTTCTATATTCTTTCTAAACTCCATAAAATTTTACCTTGATTTACCTGTACGAAAAAAGGCTTTCTCCCGAAGCCTTTTCATTATTTTCTGTAAATCCATTGCAAATATACGCATTTTTTCTAAAAAAGCAAAATCATCTTATAATCAAGCAAATAAGTTAGAATTCATTTATAGTAAATTAAAAGACACCGTGAAGGTATTTTTATTATTTTTGTCCTTGAATTTAAAAAACAGACATTTTGAATATAACGATTGTAGGAACAGGTTATGTAGGATTAGTCACTGGGACTACCCTGGCAGAGCTTGGCAATTCAGTATACTGTGTTGATATTGATGAAAAAAAAGTAGAAGGTTTAAAAAACGGCGTAGTTCCCATCTATGAGCCGAACCTTGAAGAGATGTTCCACAGAAACATTCAGTCCGAAAGACTATTCTTCACCACCAATCTTAAAGAAGCACTGGACAAAAGTGAGGTCATTTATTTAGCCTTACCTACCCCTCCCGGAGAGGATGGTTCGGCAGATCTTTCTTATGTTTTACAGGTAGCCAATAATATCGGCGAACAAATGACCGAATACAAGGTCATCGTTAATAAAAGTACAGTTCCCGTAGGAACAGCGGATAAAGTAAGAGAAGCTGTTTCTTCAAAAACAAACATCCCTTTTGATGTGGTTTCCAATCCTGAATTCTTGCGGGAAGGTTTTGCCGTTGAAGATTCCATGAACCCTTCGAGAGTGGTTGTAGGAGCAAACTCCGAAAAAGCAAAGGACATTATGGCTAAAATTTACCAGCCATTTACCAATATTGGAATTCCTATTATATTTATGGATGAAAAATCGTCCGAACTTACAAAATATGCTGCCAATTCATTCTTAGCTGTAAAAATTACCTTTATGAATGAAATTGCAAACTATTGTGAAAAAGTAGGTGCAGATGTTGATAAAGTAAGATTAGGAATGGGGAGTGATGACAGAATAGGACACCGATTTTTGTTTCCAGGAATCGGGTACGGAGGAAGTTGTTTCCCTAAGGATGTAAAAGCATTGATAAAATCCGGAAAGCAGGAAGATTTTAATTTTCAGATTCTTGAAGCCACAGAAAATGTAAATAACACTCAAAAAGTAATTTTAGTTTCTGAAATTGAAAAATATTTCGGAGGCAGCATCGAAGGAAAAAAAATTGCAATGTGGGGATTGGCCTTTAAAGCTAATACAGACGACATCCGGGAGGCATCCTCTTTAGACAATATTGCATTACTATTAAAAAAAGGCGCGAAAATTGTTGCGTATGACACCGTTGCTGAAAATAACGTAAAAAAACTTCTCGGCGATCAAATACAATACGCCAAAGGAATGTATGATGCACTGGAAGACGCAGATGCTTTATTCATTGCTACAGAATGGCCGGAATTTAAAAACCCAAACTTTGACCTTATTGCCAAAAAAATGAAAAATAAGGTTATTTTTGACGGAAGAAACATGTACCCACTGGAAATTCCAGAACAAAATGGGTTCTATTATAAAAGTATAGGAAGAAAGACAATTTCAAAATAAATAGATGAAAAATATAATTATCACGGGCGGTGCAGGATTCATCGGATCCCATGTTGTAAGAGAGTTTGTAAAAAACAATCCGGATTCTACCATCATCAATCTTGATGCTCTTACGTATGCCGGAAATCTGGAAAATTTAAAGGATATTGAAAATGAACCCAATTATGTATTTGAAAAGGCAGACATTACAAAACCTGAAGAATTAAGAAAAGTATTTGAAAAATACCATCCGGATGCCGTTGTACATTTAGCGGCTGAAAGTCATGTAGACCGAAGCATTACAGATCCTATGGCTTTCATCGAGACGAATGTAAATGGAACAGCCAACCTTCTGAATCTATGTAAAGAATTCTGGACAATGAACCCAGACCATACTCACGGAAGATTCCCAGATGAAAAAAGAACGAACTTATTTTATCACGTTTCTACAGACGAGGTGTATGGAAGTTTAGGAGAAACAGGTTTTTTCCTTGAAACTACTTCATATGATCCACAGTCTCCGTATTCAGCATCCAAAGCAGCTTCTGACCATTTGGTAAGAGCGTATGGTAATACTTACGGAATGCCTTTTATCGTATCCAACTGTTCTAATAACTATGGACCGAATCATTTTCCAGAAAAATTAATCCCGCTTTGTATCTCGAATATCATCAACGAAAAACCATTACCTATCTACGGTGACGGAAAATACACAAGAGACTGGTTATTTGTAATTGATCACGCCAAAGCTATCCACCAAATTTTCAACGAAGCTAAAACTGGGGAAACTTACAATATCGGAGGTTTCAACGAATGGCAGAATATTGATCTTGTAAAAGAGCTTATCAAACAAATGGATGCTAAATTAGGAAAACCGGAAGGTCATTCTGAAAAGCTGATCACTTTTGTAAAAGACAGACCTGGTCATGACAAACGCTATGCTATTGATGCAGCAAAATTAAATAAGGATTTAGGTTGGAAACCTTCTGTAACATTTGAAGAAGGTCTTTCAAAAACAATCGACTGGTATCTTGAAAATAAGGAATGGTTAGAAAACGTAACCAGCGGAGACTACCAAAAATATTACAACAACCAGTATAACTAAAACACAAAGAAGATGAAAGGTATCATTTTAGCAGGCGGGTCTGGAACCAGACTTTACCCTCTCACCATTGCAGTAAGCAAGCAGCTGATGCCGGTTTATGATAAACCGATGATTTATTATCCGCTCTCAACATTACTGCTGGCAGGAATTAAAGACATTTTAATTATTACTACCCCACACGATCAGGCTGGTTTTATTAAATTACTGGGAGACGGTTCACAAATCGGATGCAATATAGAATACATCGTACAACCAAGTCCGGACGGTTTAGCACAAGCTTTTATTTTAGGTGATCAGTTCATAGGTAACGATTCAGCTGCATTGGTTTTAGGTGACAATATATTTTATGGATCCGAAATGGGAACATTATTGAAAAACAAGACCAATCCAAGCGGAGGCGTTGTCTTTGCATACCATGTTTCAGACCCTGAAAGATATGGTGTTGTAGAATTTGACAATAACCTTAAAGCGGTATCTATTGAGGAAAAACCGACCAATCCAAAATCTAATTACGCTGTTCCCGGGTTATATTTCTATGACAATGAAGTGGTAGAAATTGCCAAAAACATACAACCTTCTCCACGAGGAGAGCTTGAGATCACCGATGTCAATAATGTTTACCTGAACAGAGGCAAACTTGAAGTTGGTGTTCTAGACAGAGGAACTGCATGGCTGGATACAGGAACTTTCGATTCTCTTCATGATGCTTCCGAGTTTGTAAGCGTTATTGAAAAAAGGCAAGGTTTCAAAATTGGATGCATAGAAGAGATTGCTTTCAGAAATAAATTCATTAATGAAGAGAAACTACTGGAAACAGCAGTAAAATATGGAAAAAGCGGCTATGGTGAATACCTGAAACAGCTCGTAAAAAAATAACATCCCGATTTTATAAATTTCACAAACTATTGGCTTTATGGCCAATAGTTTTTGTTCATAACAACAAATATTAATATATTAGTTGTCGATTTCTGGTTTTATGTAAATAATAATTCATAAAACAAAAAACTGCGAACGAATTAATTATTATAAATTTGTAAAAAATTTACACAAATGAATGAACCACAACAAAAGTGGACAGAAACAATTGAAGATAGCCATTCTTTATTTGATTTGAAACTCAAAGAGGTCTGGAGATATAAAGATCTGATCTATATGTTTGTAAAACGAGATTTTATATCCAGTTTTAAACAAACTATCCTAGGGCCTATCTGGTTTTTCATCAACCCTATCTTCACGACCATCACTTATCTTATTGTTTTTGGAAGAATTGCCAATTTACCTACAGATGATGCACCACCAATACTATTTTACCTGGCCGGTGTTACCCTCTGGAATTATTTCTCAACCTCATTAATAGGAACATCTTCTACCTTTATAGGCAATGCCAGTATATTTGGAAAAGTATATTTTCCAAGGCTTGTAACCCCTCTTTCTATTGTATTATCCAATTTAATGCGTTTTGGAGTACAGTTTATGTTGTTTCTTATTGCTTGGGGCTATTACTTGGCAAAAGGGCAGGTTCACCCTAATATATGGGTATTAGCCACTCCTTTCCTAATTATTCTAATGGCATTATTTGCTTTAGGAGTGGGAATGATCTTCTCAGCTTTGACAACAAAATACAAGGATCTTAGTATGTTGTTAGGGTTTGGTATAAGTTTGTATATGTATGCTACACCTGTTATTTACCCTACCTCTGCCCTTCGCGGTGTTTTCAAAGAGCTGGCATTTTACAATCCTTTGACGGGTATTTTTGAGTGCTTTAAGTATGCATGGTTAGGTGTTGGCGATTTTTCGCCATTAATGCTGGCAATCAGCACATTTATTATTCTCATCATCTTATCAATAGGAGTCGTTATTTTCAACAAAGTTGAAAAAACCTTCATGGATACCGTATAATTATTCCCTTTTCTTTAAAAATATAAATTGAAAAAAAATATGCTGGCCTTAAAAGCAGAAAATATATCAAAACAATACCGCCTCGGACAGGTGGGTACAGGAACACTCTCTCATGATCTCAATAGATTCTGGTATAAAGTAAGAGGAAAAGAAGACCCTTATTTGAAAATTGGAGAGACAAATGATCGAACTATAAAAGGAGATTCTCAATATGTTTGGTCACTTCGTGATATCAACTTTGAAATAGAAAAAGGAGAAGCCGTGGGTATCATTGGAAGAAATGGTGCAGGAAAATCTACATTACTAAAGTTATTGAGTAAAGTAACCAAACCTACTACCGGAAAAATATACACCAACGGAAGGATCGCTTCTTTATTAGAAGTAGGAACAGGTTTTCATCCGGAAATGACAGGACGTGAGAATATATTCTTGAACGGGGCCATTTTAGGAATGACTCGTAAAGAAATCAGAAGCAAATTCGATGAAATTGTAGATTTCTCTGGAGTAGAACGATATATTGATACTCCTGTTAAAAGATATTCTTCAGGAATGTATGTCCGATTGGCATTTGCTGTTGCAGCCCACTTAGAATCTGAAATTCTTATTGTAGATGAAGTGCTGGCCGTAGGAGATGCTGAATTTCAAAAGAAGTGCTTAGGAAAAATGAATGATGTGACCAAAGGAGAAGGAAGAACTATTCTTTTTGTGAGCCACAATATGGCGGCTGTTAAGCAACTTTGTACATCGGGTATTTTACTAAAAAATGGAGAAGTTGCCTATCGGGGGACGATGCATAGCGTATTGGAAAACTATATCATTAACGAGCTATCGCCTACTACAGCCTTTAAATATGTTGAAGATATAAGTAAAAAAGCGCAGATTCAAAAAGTCAAAATATACAATAACAAATCTGTAGAAACAATTGAGTTTGGACATAATGATGATATTAATATTGATTTAGATTTCATCAACAGAAGTGTGAAAAATGGTGTGAGAGTAAACATTGCTGTTTTAGATAAATTTGAAAATGTAATCTTTATTACCAGAAAGGTGATTGAAGGTAAGGAAAACAATTTAAAAATAAAGATCGAAGGCGGTAAATTAATCCCGAACACCTATATGCTTTCTATCGCCATAGATACTCCGGCAGTCGAACTATATGATGCTATAAAAGGAGGCATCCAGCTTAATATTATTGAGACAGGGCATGATAACTTTATTACCGGAGATACTGACAATGGAATCATAAGTCCTCCTGTAATATGGATGTAGTCATGGGTAAAAAAATATTAATCCTTTCCACAGGTGATGTAAACGGGGCATACGAAGCCATGTATAAAGTGGGACATATTATGAAAAATATGGGGCACGAAGTTGTTATGTGTGTAAAACAAAAAACAAAAAATGAAGATTTCATTAAAGTTTACAAACATACTACTTCTTCCGTGGCACATCCTGGATTACTAACAAGAGTAATCAATAAATTAAAGAATAAAATCAAGCCCGTACAGATAAAAGCACTCCTTAGTACAGACGGCAAATATGCTTTTTTAAGTAAAGACGAGTTGTCAGAAAATATTAATGTTCAAAGTATGCTGAAAACTGTGGGCTTTACACCTGATTTTATTTTCACAGGAATGACCATTGATTTTCTCAACACAACAGATCTTCTCAATATATACAATGCTACTAAAGCAAAAATATATAATGTTACGGTAGACATGAATCATTTCACCGGAGGATGTCATTTTTCGTGGGGATGTGACGGTTATATTAGAGGATGTGATGAAAATTGTCCCGCTATTACAAAAGAGAGTGAAAAAATAGTGGCAAAGAATAATTTTGACAGAAAATATGAAAATGCCCAAAAAGCTAATTTTCAAATCATTGCCGGTTCAGGATTAACATTAACACAGTCTCAAAATTCGAAGATTTATAAAGATCAGAAAACAATTTATAATATCAACAGTTTAATTGATACCAATTTACTCAATGACAAGAATAAATCAATAGCCAAAAGGATTTTTTCATTGTCTGATGACCACTTCTATATTTTGACAGGAGCTCAGAATATGGAAGACCCCAGAAAAGGCTTCACATATCTGATAGAGGCTCTTGAAATACTGGATCAGGAATTACCTCAGCATGTAAAGGATAAGATCGTTCTGCTGGTGGTTTCTAATAGTGTAAATGAAGAATTTGACAAAGTTACCTTCACCAAACAGAAAGTAGATTATATAAAAGACTACAGACTACTCGCATTACTGTATCAGGCTGCTGATCTTTTTGTGAATTCCTCAATTGAAGATTCAGGACCTATGATGGTTTCTGAAGCTTTAGCCTGCGGAACTCCGGTTGTAGGTTTTGATACAGGTGTACTAACCAATATGATAATAGATAATTATAACGGGTATAAAGCTCCGTTGAAAGATAGTAAGAAATTAGCTGAAGGAATTAAAAAGATCTTTGAACTCAATAAGGATTCTTACAGTATTTTTTCTAAAAATGCAGTTAAACAAGTGGAAGAATTTTCATCCTATGAATATGCAGAGGAAATTTTCACTAAAATTTTGGAACAGGATGATCAAAAGACTTTATAACGAAAAAATTTCCGGGCTTGGCCTTTCTATTTTCAGAATTGCCTATACTATAGTATTATTCTGTGAGGTAGTTCAGCTCAATTATTTTAAACACCTAATTTTTGATAAAATTCCATTTATAAGACCCGCTGAAATTGATTTTGGTATTCCTATAAAAATATGGATGATTGCTATCATTTTTATAATGTTGGGACTCTTCACAAGATTGGCAACAATCATTAATTATCTAATGACAATTATACTGGTGGGCAGCATAACTACCTATGAGTATCATATGTTTTATGCTTATCTGGGAATCAACTTTCTCTTAATGTTTTTACCTATATCCAGAAATTTATCTCTGGACAGGCTTTTGTTAAAGTACAAATATTCCAATACCCGATTTCAGTATAACCCGCCTGAAAAAATCAGTGCTTTATGTTACCTGGTTCCTATATTCGTCGGATTAGCTTTTGTATATTTTGATTCCATATTTTATAAATTTACATCGGCTTACTGGACTGTAGGATTGGGAATGTGGTATCCAAGCAGTCTTCCTTTTACCAATTACATTTCCATTCCTTACATACTGGATCAGAAATACCTGATGCTATTTTTGGGATATTTAACCCTTATTTTTGAATTGGTTTTCATTTTTACTTTTTTCCTGAAAAAATGGAGAATTCCATTGCTTATTATTGGATTAGGATTACATCTGGGCATTTTGATATGCTATCCTATTCCTTGGTTTGGATTAGGGATGTGTACCATTTATCTGCTGATGGTTCCTGTTTCCTGGTGGGAAAAATTGTTTAAAAGCTCTGAAAAACCAGCCCTGCTCACTTTTTATTACGATGGTGAATGCCCCCTTTGTAACCGTACCAAAATTACAATACAGCATTTTGATATTGCCAAAAGGATTGATTTCAAAACGGTACAATATTATGCGGAACAAAATGAATTATTAAAAGAAATTCCTACAGATGAACTTCTGAACGATATTCATTCTGTAAGAAACGGAAAAGTTTATAAAGGACTGGATACCTATATTCAGGTTTTCAATGCTATTACTTATTTAAAACCATTAAGCTGGATTTTACGTATTCCCGGTATTTACCACATTGGAAAAGCTGTTTACCAATACATAGCCAAGAACAGAAATACAGAACGCTGTACAGAAGAAAACTGTGGTTACACACCACCGCTAATTCCTGTGGATGAGGATAAAATAAAGATCCTTCAGAATTATACCGTTAAGGATTTTAGGATCTCCCTTATCAAAGGAAGCCTGTGTCTCGTTATACTATTTCAAATAATTGTTTCTTACAATTCTATAAAGAACAAAGGAGGTTTCGAAAATACCTCAGCTGGAAAAGAAATGAGTAAATTCTCAGATGCCGTAGAAAAACCAACTAAAACATATTTTGGAATTACCCATCATGCCGTTTTTATGGATTATCATTTTAATCAATATAACCATATTATTTCTGTTGTTTATGTTGATAAAAAGGGCCAGCAGGTATGGCTGCCTATTATTAATAAGAATGGAACGGCAGGAAGCTATCTTCATGGCCCTACATGGATCAAGTGGACTTTCCGTACTACAGATAATATCATTAATCAGGAAAATCTTAAAAGAGGAATCCGGGATTTTACCGCATTTTGGGCAAGGATGAATGGAGTAAGTCTGGAAGATTCCAAATTTATAATTAAAGTAAAGAAAATTGATACCCCTCCTTATCATTGGGAAAAAGGCTTTCTAAAAAAGCAAATGGAAAAACCATGGATGGATGCAGGTATTGTAACCTGGTGTGATAATAAATACACTATAGACATCAAAGAAATTGAAAGTTTATAACATTTTATTGAATAAAAATCTTACCCTCAAATTTTAAAACAATAAAAAATGAAAAAAATTGCAATATTAGGAGCCAGTTACTTACAACTTCCCCTTGTTCAAAAGGCAAAGGAGAACGGATTGGAAGTTCATTGTTTTGCCTGGGATGACGGCAAAGCGATTTGTAAAGATATTGCTGACCATTTCTATGACGTTTCTGTTTTAGAGAAGGAAATAATTCTTAAAGAATGTAAATCAATAGGAATAGACGGCATCCTTACTATAGCTACAGACATCTGCATTCCTTCCATTGCATATACAGCCAATAACTTAGGCTTAATTGGAAACAGTATTGAGTGCTCATTACTGACAACCAATAAATCCTTAATGAGACAATGCTTCAAGGAAAACGGCATACCTTCTCCCCAATCCATCACTGTTTCCGAATTTAATGCAAAAGACTTTGAATCATTCACCTATCCTTTAATCATCAAACCCTCAGATAGATCAGGAAGTTTAGCTGTTATTAAAGTTACTTCGTTGGAAGAATGTAAAAAAGCGATAGAAAATGCAGTACAGGTTTCCTTTTCCAAAACCTGTGTGGTAGAAGAATTTATCAAAGGAAAAGAAGTAAGTGTAGAAACTATAAGTTATAAAGGCGAACACCTGATTATCACCATAACGGATAAAGAAATAACGGAAGAGCCTTATTTTGTAGAGCTGGCACATCACCAACCAAGTGCTTTTTCTGAAGAAATCAAAGATAAGATCCGCGAGGTCAGCTATCATATCCTGAATGCTACAAAGGTTGAAAACGGAGCGTCTCACATAGAGCTTATGATTACTGACGAAGGAAAAGTTTACCCTATAGAAATAGGAAGTCGCATGGGAGGTGATTTTATTGGCTCGGATCTCGTTCAGCTTTCTACAGGCTTTGATTATCTGCAGGCCGTATTGGATATAGCATTAAACCAATATACCCTTCCAGAAAGTGTGCAGTCAGTAGCATACGCTGGTGTCTATTTTCTGTCAGAAGAAACAGAATATCTTCTTCCTGTTATTAAGAGTGATAACCAAGAGAGTTATATTGTTAAAAAAGAACTTTTATTAGACAGTCTTAAACCTGCCCACTCAAGCAATGACAGATCCGGCTATCTGATTTACAGATCTTTCGATCATAAAATAATTTTAGAATAAAAAAATAATGTAATTTTCCACACAATATAACACCACAAATATGAAAAGAATTGCCATTATAGGCTCAGGACATTTAGGACAGCAGATCGCTTACCACATCCATCAGGATTCCGGCGATAAAGTTGTCGCCTTCTTCGATGAGTTTCAGCCGGTAAATACCCTTATCAGCCAGATTCCCGTTATTGGAGGAAATAATGACATTATTACAAAATATCAGCAGAATGAGTTTGATGCAGTTCTAATAGCCATTGGTTATAAACACCTTGGCGTAAAAAAAGAACTGTTTCAGAAGCTTTCCGGTAAAGTTCCCTTTCATACGTTTATTCATTCTTCTTCTTACACGGATCCGTCCGCGTCTATCGGGCAGGGATCAGTAATTTATCCCGGATGCGTTATTGACCAATATGTAAGAATTGAAGAAAATGTTTTAGTAAATATTTCCTGTACCGTCGCACATGATTCGGTCATAGGAAGCCATTCCTTTCTATCTCCATCAGTTGCCATTGCAGGTTTTGTAAACATAAAAGAACAGTGTATTATAGGAATTAATTCTACTATTATAGATAATATTACCATAGCTGCCAAAACCCAGATAGGAGGTGCAGGTGTTGTGATTCAAAATATTGACGAGCCTGGGCTGTATGTAGGAAATCCTGTCAAATTTATACGATAAGCTGATGGATATAAAAAAACATATTTTTTTTGGCGGATTAAATGAATTAAGGGCAATTGCTGCCTTTGCTGTTATTCTGCACCATATTGAACTATTTAAAAGCCGTGACAAACTTCCCTCTCTATTAGGTTCAAAGTATACATCATATTTTATTGAGCATTTAGGTAAAAACGGTGTACATCTCTTTTTTGTCCTCAGCGGTTTTCTGATCACTTATCTTTTACTATCTGAAAAACAAAAAAGCGGCCGCATCAACCTGAGAAAATTCTATTTAAGAAGAATATTCAGAATATGGCCTTTGTATTATATTATTGTTCTTATATCCTTTATTCTGATCCCTTTTTTAGCCAATTCTTTTACCTTGTTCGCTGATTCTTCCTCGTATTATAATATAGTAGTCAGCCAATCGGATTATGGCTTAAGAACCATATTACTTTATGTTTTCTTCCTTCCTAATTTTGCACTACACGAAGGAAAAATTATTGTAGGAGCGTCCCAATCCTGGTCTGTGGGAGTAGAGGAACAATTTTATATAATATGGCCCCTTATTGTATCTTTTTTTAACAAAAAAGTAACATCTGTAATTTTTGGTGCTATTCTGGTCGCCATCGTATTGATAAATTTTAAATTTTATAATTCCATATTAAGTACAATAGTGGCCATCATTCCAATTGAATATATGGCAATTGGTTCATTAGGAGGTTATTTTATTCAGAATGTTCCGATATTATTACACAATACACAAAAAGTAAATTCATTTATACAACGGTACTGATATTGATAGGATTCTTGATTGCTGTTCCTGTGTTCAAACTGTATATTCAGAGCCTTACTTTAGGATTCCTGTTTCTGTTGCTTATTCTGATTACCATCAACCAATCCAATCCGCTACCTCTCAGGAACAAATATCTATCATTCTTAGGAAACATCTCTTATGGTGTTTATATGTACCATCCTTTTGTGATGTTTTTGCTATTCCCTGTTTTTTATAAGATATTAGCATTTTATAATAATATATTTGTATTCAATATTGCGATATATATTTGTATTCCAGTTTTAACTGTTATGATTAGTTATCTTTCTTTCAAATACGTTGAGAAAAAATTTATAAAAATTAAAGATGCAAAATTTAAAACACTATGATCCCATTTAACAAACCATTTATTATTGGTAAAGAACTTACATACATCGAAGAAGCGGTAAGAAGCGGTAAAATTTCCGGTGACGGAATGTTTACAAAAAAATGCCAGCAATTTTTTGAAGAAAAATATAACTTTCCTAAAGTACTCATGACAACATCATGTACAGATGCTTTGGAAATGGCAGCCATTTTGTGCAACATAAAACCTGGAGACGAAATCATCGTTCCAAGTTATACGTTCGTTTCTTCAGCAAATGCATTTGCCCTTCGAGGAGCAAAAATAGTTTTTGTAGACTCATATCCTGACAACCCTAATATTGATCCTGCAGAAATAGAAAAACACATCACAGATAAAACAAGAGTTATCGTTCCTGTTCATTATGCAGGAGTTTCCTGCGATATGGAAAAAATAATGGATCTGGCTCACAAACACGACTTGTTTGTAGTAGAAGATGCTGCACAAGCCATTGACAGCTATTATACGTTCTCAGATGGTACAAGAAAAGCATTAGGTTCTATAGGGCATTTTGCCGCCTTTTCTTTTCACGAAACAAAAAATATCATCGCCGGGGAAGGTGGAATGCTTGTCATTAATGATTCCAAATATTTTGAGCGGGCTGAAATTATTCGAGAAAAAGGGACAAACAGAAGTGCTTTTTTCAGAGGAGAAGTTAATAAATATGGCTGGGTAGATCTAGGTTCTTCATTTTTACCTTCAGAGATCATCTCTGCCTTTTTATATGCTCAATTAGAGAATTTAGAAATCATTCAGAAAAAAAGATTAGAAATCTGGAACAGATATCATGATGGCTTACTTCCTTTAAAGGAAAATAGTTTTATTATATTGCCTGACATTCCTTCGTATGCTACAAACAATGCCCATATGTTTTATATTGTTTGTAAAAGCTATGAAGAAAGAAGCAATCTAATACAACATTTAAAAGCTCAAGATATCCACCCTGTTTTTCATTATTTAAGTTTGAACAAAAGTGATTTCTTTTTAGCAGATAATCCTGCAATAGATATTCCTAATTCTGATCATTTTACAGATTGTCTGTTGAGACTGCCATTTTACTATGAATTGTCTGAAAGTGAACAGAATACAATCATAGAACTGATCAATAGCTTTTTTACAAAATAAGAAGGATACAATCATTCTCAATACTAAATTATGAATTTTTTAAAAAAATATATTGTAAAATTTCTGAGCAAAGTGCTGAATTCAAGCACATATAAAGCCCAGCAGCAAGCTAGAAATAATGCTTGGGCCAGAAATAATTTTAAAAAATTTGACGCCAACTCCAACCTTCCGGACGTCTTTTATATAAAAAATCCTGAATATATATCGATAGGTAAAAATTTAATGTCTTTATATAACTTAAGATTAGAAGCATGGGATAATTTCAGAGGAGAAAAATATACTCCTGAAATAGTAATTGGTGATAATGTAATCTTTAATTCTGATGTTCATATTGGAGCTATAGATAAAATTGTCATAGGAAATAATGTGCTCATGGCAAGCAGAATATATATATCAGACCATACGCATGGAAATATAACCGGTGATGATCTGAAAAATGTCCCGGCTATGAGGCCATTACATTCCAAAGGTCCTGTCATTATTGAAGACAATGTATGGATTGGAGAAGGAGTATGCATTCTTCCGGGGGTTACCATTGGCGAAAACTCTATTATTGGAGCTAACTCTGTAGTAAACAAAAGTTTTCCAAAAAACTCTGTCATTGCAGGAATACCCGCCAAAATAATAAAAACATTAGAAAACTGATTATGAAAAAAATAAGACCAATCGCCATACATTTGCCACAATATCATCCGTTCCCGGAAAATGATGAATGGTGGGGTAAGGGTTTTACAGAATGGACGAACGTCACAAAAGCAAAGCCATTATTTGACGACCATTACCAGCCACATCTTCCTGCAGACTTAGGATTTTATGATTTAAGGCTGGAGGAAGCAAGAATGGCGCAGGAACTTTTGGCCAAAGAATATGGAATTTATGGGTTCTGTTATTATCATTACTGGTTTAATGGGAAGAGATTAATGAATGAGCCCGTTGACAGAAAATTAAAAAATCCAAAAGAAGATTTACCTTTCATGCTATGCTGGGCCAATGAAAACTGGACCAGACGCTGGGATGGTAACGATCATGAAGTACTCATTGAACAAAAATACTCCGTTAAGGACGACGAAGATCACATCGATTTTCTGCTTCCTATTATGAAGGACCCAAGATATATCAAGGTAAATAATAAGCCCATTATTGTCATTTACAAACCTAATATTCTTCCTAATGTACAGGAAACCATTAAATGCTGGCGGGAAAAGGCAAAAGCAGCAGGACTAGAACTCTATATCTGTCATATGGTTTTTTCTTATCAGAAAGACTGGGATCAGTTAGTGGATGGGTTTGATGCTGTAGTTGATTTTGAACCTTTTGGAATACGCAGAAAAAGTGTTTTCAAAGAAATTCAGGAAAGAAACACGAAACCTGAGAAAGGGATTATAGATAAAATTAAAGGGCGTCTTGGGAAAAAAATAACAGAGAACACATACAATTCCGTTCCTTACAAATGGATGGGAGAAAATTTAGCCCCTCAAAAGGATTTTCATTGTAAAATCTTTCCATCTGTTGTACCCGGATGGGATAACACTTCCAGAAGAGGTAAAAACCCTACCCTGATACTTGAAGATTCAACACCGGAATATTTTGAAAACTGGCTTTCAAATATTAAGTCAGATTTCACCCCATATTCTGAAGATGAGAACTTCATTTTTATTAATGCCTGGAATGAATGGGCAGAAGGTAACCACCTGGAACCTGACCAAAAGTTTGGAACGCAATATCTGGAATCCGTTAAAAAACTATTTTCGAATCAATGATGAAAAAAATAAAACCACTGGCATTTTATCTCCCTCAATACCACCCTGTTCCGGAAAACGATGAATGGTGGGGCAAAGGATTTACCGAATGGACCAACGTCGCAAAAGCAAAGCCTTTATTTGAAGGACATGAACAGCCTATATATCCTGCAGATCTGGGATATTATGACCTTCGTCTCCCGGAAGTTAGAGAACAGCAGGCCCAAATGGCAAAAGACTATGGTGTGCATGGATTTATCTATTATCACTATTGGTTCGGAAATAACAAGCAACTATTAGAGCGTGTCGCAAAAGACGTATTGGAGACAGGAAAACCCGATTTCCCTTTCTGCTTCTGCTGGGCCAATGAAACCTGGTCAGGAATATGGCACGGCTTATCAGAAAAAATATTGGCAGAACAGGTATATCCTGATGAAAAGGACCTGATTGCTCATTTCGAATACCTTTTACCTTTCTTCAAAGACGACAGATATATAAAAGTGGATAATAAACCGGTTTTTATTATCTATGACCCCAATCACTTAAATGAAGGTGATCCATACTATATTTCGAAATTCAGAGAACTTGCCAAGGAAAATGGTTTTGATGATCTGTATATTATGGCTTCCAATAAACTTCGTGATGATCTTCTCGATTATAAATCGCTGGGATATGACGGCAAGATTTCCAATGCATTTCAAAAAGCATGGGGCCCTTACATTGAAGCCAAAGAATATATATCACACTATAAATACTATAAAAACAGGATCAAAGGGCTGATTGGAATTAAGCGAAAAAAACAGCAGCAGGTCAGAATGCAGGATGCCAGTTTAGTAGTTAATGATTTAAAATTTGAAGAAAAGAATATTCCTACATTTCCATGTGTATTACCCAACTGGGATAATACTCCAAGAAGTGGCTACAGAGGAATTATACTGACCAATAATTCACCGGCACTGTTTGAAAAACAAATAGAAAAAGCCTTAGAATATTTAGAAGATAAAAAGTATCCGGAACCTTTTTTAATCATTAAATCATGGAATGAGTGGGCAGAAGGAAATATTCTGGAACCGGACAGAAAAAATGGCTTTGCCTATTTGGAAACCCTAAAAAAAACGTTACATAAACACGATATAAATGAGTAAATTCAGCCTACTTATTGCCAATTATAATAATGGCCATTTTTTTGAAAAATGCTACCAAAGTTTAATTTCCCAGACTGAAACAGATTGGGAGGCTGTTATTTTAGATGATGGATCAACTGATAATTCGCTTGACATCATAAAACAGATTACCCAAAATGATTCCCGATGTAAAATATACCAAAACGAAGGAAATAAGGGAATCGGATATACCAAAAGAAGATTAATAGAGCTTTCAGAAGCTGAAATATGTGGCTTTTTGGACCCTGACGATGCATTGGTTCCCCAGGCATTGGAAATCGTTCTAAAAACCCATGAAGAAAATAAGGAAGCAGGCCTGGTATACTCAAATCTGATATTCTGTGATGAACACTTAAACCCAAAGTCAGTACATAAAGGAAAACAGATCACAGCATTAGATGAATCTTACTATAATTTTAATGGTGAGATTTCACATTTTGCCTCTTTTAAAAAGAAAATATATAAGCAGACATCCGGTATTGATACATTTCTAAAGATTGCTGAAGATAAAGACTGGTACATGAAAATGTGTGAAGTCGCTCCTGTTAAGTACATAGATGAAGATCTCTATTTGTACAGAATCCATAATAACGGAATTTCCACCAATAAAAATACCGAGAAAGCTTTGTACTGGCATTGGGTAGCCTTGATTAAAATGGCTGAAAGAAGAAATGTTAATATAGAAGACCTTTTTGTTCAGAATTATGTATCAAAAAAAAGGTATGAACACGTCACCAATACCTTAGGCCGTGTAAAAAATTCAAGATGGGCAAAACTAGGAAATACACTTGGGTTATTTAAAATTTTCAAATACTTATAATCCCTTTTGAAAATCAAATATTCCCATGAACTCTTATATATCAAAGCTTATACGATTTTATAATGATGTTCAGAAAATGACATATAAAAACTTAAACAGATAGATATAAGTCCTGATACAATGTAAATGATGTACGTTGTAGTATCGGCTTAATTAGAAAAAAAATTATTGATGATTATTGGAAATGGTTTATTAGCAAATGCTTTAAGGAATTATGACAGAGATAGCATTCTTTGTTTTGCTTCCGGAGTTTCAAATTCACTGGAAGAAAATCCTTCTGAATTTGAAAGAGAGCTTACTCTTTTAAAAACTAACGTTGAAAAATATCCTGATAAAAAGCTGGTATATTTTTCAACATGCAGTATTTATGATCCCACAAAAACAAACAGTCCCTACGTAATCCATAAATTAAATGTGGAAAAGTTTATTGCTGAAAATTGTACAGATTTTGTGATTTTCAGGGTGGGAAATGCAGTAGGAAAAGGAGGAAACCCTAATACTTTGATCAATTTTCTCAAAAACGCAATTGTATCGGAAACTCCATTTACTCTTCACAGTAATGCCGGAAGAATCCTGATCGGCATACATGATATTGCTTTATTTGCTGATCGTTATCTTGACAGCCTTACCAATGAAATTGTGAATCTGGCATTCCCTTATCAGTACTCGCTTTCAGAAATTCTGTCTCAACTGGAAAAGCACCTTGACAAAAATGCAGTGTACGAAAATACAGATGAAGGTTCTTTTTATACCATTGAATTCAGCCCTCTTACAAAAGAATTTTTTACCGGAATATCATCAGAAAACTATTTAAAAAAATTATATTCAGCTTATTTATAATAAAAAAACAAATCAAATGGGTCTTTTCTTGTAAATCAGCGTCCCCTGTTTAATACAAGAAAAATTGTACCTTTACCCCCGTGAATTCCGCATCAGAATAACAGCTTATGTACATTCACTTTTTTATATCCCTCAATAAAAATTATACAAATGTTCGAAACAACTTTAATCAGGATTTCCCCTCCTGAAAATGATTACAAAAAACGAATGGAAGTCTTTCCTTTCCAACAAAAACATACTGCTTTAGCAGATACCACACACGGATATCAACATTTTTAAAAACTATTGTAATGATCTTTTTTAGAATAAAAAACATAGGTAATGGCAAATAAAGTATCCATCATTGTTCCATGCTTTAACCATGCAAAATATCTGGAAGAATGCATCCAATCCATTAACAACCAGTCCCATACCAATTGGGAATGTATCATTGTAAATGATGGTTCTACGGATGACACTGAAACAGTATCCCGAAAGCTCGAAAACGAAAAAGTACGATATATATATCAAGAAAACAAAGGGTTGCCCGGAGCAAGAAATACGGGTATCAGAAATGCTACCGGAGATTATATTCTGCCTTTGGATGCAGATGATACATTGAATCCGCTCGCTTTAGAAAAAATGATTGCTGTTTTTAATCAGACACCAGAAACTTTAATTGTTTTTTCAGATACGGTAACTTTCGGAAGCACCAACAAAAAGTCTAATTTACAGGAAAAATTCACCCTTAAAGAACTTCTTTTAGGGAACAAATTATACTGTACTTCTATGTTTCCCAAAAAATATTTTGATGCAGGAATCATCTTTGATGAAAAATTAAGACATGGCTTTGAAGACTGGGAATTCTGGATCCAGCTGATAGATGCTAACAGGGAAAAACCTATTACCAAAATAGATTATACTGTTTTCAATTACAGATCACATCCCGAAACATCAATGATCAAAGAGATCGTTGGAAATAACGACAAAAAAGAGATCATTTACCATGCGGTTTATGAAAAACATAAGAAACTCTTTCATGAATTTTTCCCAAGCTATATTGCCCTCTTGAATAGAAAGAATTTCTATGAACAAAAACTGGAGAGGATATACAGCAGCAAACCATACAGAATATATAACTTTTTAATAAATTTGTTTAGATGAGCCAGTTCGTACATATTATAATGACAAGATTCAATGTTCCAACGAAGGGTTGGGACGAGACCCGTTCAGGATTCAAACCTCTTACAGAAGAATGGCTGGACGACAGGTTCAAACTATTCAGAACCTATGTTCTTCCTTCTTATAAAAACCAGACTAATCAGAACTTTATCTGGCTTCCTTTTTTTGATGTTAATACTTCTGATAAATTCAGAAAAATTATATCCGAGATATCAGAAGAATATCCGACATTCAAACCAGTTTTTGTAAAGGATTTTGACGATATGAAAGTTAAAGCGGTAGAAGTGATTCCACAATTCTTTACTCCGGATACCAAATTTGTCATTACTTCTGAACTTGATAACGATGATATGCTCCATAAAGATTATGTAAAAACTGTACAGGAGCACTTCAAGCCTATCCATGATCTTGTCATAGATTTAAGAAGAGGATACCAGCTGACCATTCTACCAGAGCACAAAGCTTTAGTAAAGGCTTATAATGCCGTAGCTAATCCTTTTGTGAGCTTAGCAGAAAGCACTGATAAGTTTAAAACCATGCTTAAAGAAAGAGCTCATAACAGCTACCGTGATTATGAGAATTTCTCCGTGGAAGACAGCAAAGAGATGTATATTCAGATTGTTCATCAATTTAATTTAATGAATACATCGTTTAAACATAAAGCAATACCTACAGTAGACTTTTCAGAATATGGAATGACTGAAGAAACAAGGTTTACAATAGACGGATTCAGAACACTTCAGCATAATATTGGCAGAATCCCTTTTGTACTAGGCCTTATTGCAAAAAAAATATTTAAGAAATAAGATAACCTATTATAAAGCTTAACGTTCTACATAAATTAAGGGAAATTTCAGCAGTACCAGTTTACTGCTTCCATTTTCGTGAAACTATAAATTTTCCCCTGATTTCAATCCTGGTAATATAGTATTCAACAAAGAAAATGCCTGGATTCCTGTAGTATTTTGAAGAAAAAAAATTCCCAATTATTTACCATTAAAAGCACAGCTTGATACCAATGAAAATTTCCATAATAGTTCCCGTTTACAACGCTGAAAAATTTGTTTCTCAGGCGGTAGAATCAGCTCTTCAATTTGAAGAAGTTCATGAGGTTATTTTAGTCGAGGATAAATCTCCGGACAATGCATTGCTGGTCTGCCAGGAACTCGCAGAAAAACATAGCAGAGTAAAGCTCTATCAGCACCCCGACAAAGCCAATCATGGAGCCGGAGCCAGCAGAAACTTAGGGATACAAAATGCAACAGGAGATTTCATCGCATTTCTGGATGCTGACGATTATTATCTTCCCAACCGGTTTGATGCAGAAAAAGAACTCTTCAAAAATGAAGCAGTTGAAGGTGTTTACGGTGCTATAGGAGTACATTATTATTCCGAAAAAGCAAAGGAACAGTATTACAGAGTATTCGGAGACCGATTAACTACTGTTTATAAAAAGCATGATCCTAAAGATGTTTTCCCGGGACAGCTTAATATGAGAGGGACTTTTGGTCTTTTCAGTATTGATGCCCTAACCATAAGAAAAAGCGCTTTAAAAAAGATGGAATTTTTCTTTAAAACTCATCTGAAACTTCATCAGGATACCGAATTTTTGTTCCGTTTATCTTACTACCTCGACTTATATCCCGGAATTCTTGATAAGGCAGTTGCTATCAGAGGAGTACACGAGAACAACAGAATTACCAAAATAGATTCCCGGGAAGTAAAGCCTGCTACGACAAGAGTCGTACTATGGAAAGAAGTAAACCATTGGGCAGAGCATGAAGCTACACTTCCTAAAGAAATTAAGCTCCACATAAAAAGAGTATACCGAAGTTTTGAGATTGCTAATGCTCCTTTTCTACAAAAATGGGGAATGATCACAAAATATCTGTTGACAGACTACCAAAGTATACGTTCAGGATTATATAATATTAATTTCAGGAAAGATCTTTTTTAACAGCCTTCAGCATCGTTTTTTTATTTTTTTGAAAACCTGATCTTTCTTAAAAGATTTCTCATCGGCTTTTCAATCAATTGGTAAAAAAGTGCAGAACTGATCAGCAGAATAATGATATATATTCCAAATACTGTATCAATACCTGGACTATATTCTTTCCATTTTAAAAATTCTCTTAGGATGTACAATACAGGAATATGGGTGATGTATATCGCGTAGCTTATCTCACCCAAATATTCCAGTGGTTTCAGAGAAAAGAGTTTCGTGATGCTTCCGCTGTTACTGGAGATCAGTATAATGGCAGGTACAAAAAGTAATGCCATTAAGCCATTATGGTAAAAAAGAGGAACAAATATTAAAGAAATTAAGATCAATCCAAAGACCAGAATTAATGGCAGATCATAATTTTTGGGGTTGTAATTTTTCATAAAATATATTCCTGCCAGATTTCCGATCAGAAACTCATTGAGATGCCAGAATGGGAAATAATACAGAAATTCGTGGCTTTTGGTATGTGGCCCTTCATACATCCAGGATGCTTCATACCAATTGGAAAAGACCTGAGTAACCAACCATATACCAATCGTAAAGATCCAGATGTATTTATTTTTTTTAGAATAAAAATGGTTGTATAAAAACGGAAAAAGCAGATAGAAAAAGAATTCTACCGAAATCGACCATCCAGGAAAATTTAAGATCATTGCCTTTCCCGGTATCCAGCTCTGAACTCCCAGCAAATATAAAATGAGCTCATATAAATCAAATACATTGTATCTGGTCATAAAATATAATAAAAGCCCTATAACGTACAAAGGATAGATTCTCGCAAACCTGTTTTTATAAAACTCCCAATAATCAATTCTGGACTTTCCGCTATACGCTACGATCATGATAAATCCCGAAAGAATAAAAAAGTAACTGACACCTACGTTGGCTCTTAAAAAAAGATTGGAAACAGCCCCTATTTTATATAAAAACAGATCTTTGTTGAAATGAGAAATAACAATTGCTATGGAAGCAATAAATCGGGTAAATGTGATCTGACTTATCTTCACAAAAATAATTCTTTACTTTATTAAAATACCTGCACAAAATCTACAATATCTATCTTCCTTGAGTTTTCAAAGAACTCCCTGTTTGATTTGACGACAGTCATATTTTGTTTAAAGTGTTAATTTTAAGGCACAAAAGTAAGATTTAATTATTATAATTCTGTAAAACAAATTATCTTTGCGAGCTACAAATGTGAAAAAAAATAAATATGTTTTATGAAATTTTTGCAAAACTCCAGAGAAAGAGCCAGATTTCCCTCCTCAAGAAGCATCCGCATGTTTTCTTCAAGGAAATAAAATTGGGCAATAATAACCATTTCATCTTACATGACCATTTAAAAAAAGTAAGTATTGGAAATGCTGTCAGCTTCCGGAATTTTGTGCATATTCTTGTCCAGAAAAATGGTGTCTTAGAACTTGGAAATAATTTTTTCATGAATAATTTCTGTTCTATTAACTGTCTCGACCATATTTCAATAGGCGATAATACCTTATTTGGAGAGAATGTAAAATTATACGATCATAATCATGCCTACCAAACATCGCCGGAATACAAATTATTTCCTTCTGATTTTACAACTGCTCCCATAAAAATTGGAAAGAACTGCTGGCTTGGAAGCAATGTTATCGTTTTAAAAGGTGTAACTATAGGTGATAACTGCATCATTGGTGCAGGATGCTGTATTTATAAAGATGTTCCCGCAAATACCAGAGTAGTCAACAAACAAGAATTAATTTTTAAAGAGCAATAAATGAAGTTTTCCATCCTTATTGCCCATTATAATAATGCTCTTTTTTTCAAGGACTGTTTTGAAAGCATACTGAAGCAGACATACACAGACTGGGAAGCTATCATTTTAGATGATGCATCGTCAGCAGACGAAAAAAAGATCATACAGGAAATCATTTCGAACGATACAAGGTTCAAATTTTTTGAGAATGAAAAAAATTCCGGTGTGGGGGTTACAAAAAGTAAACTCATTGAATTAGCAACGGGAGAAATATGCGGGTTTTTAGATCCGGATGATGCCATTACTCCTACGGCCATTCAAAAATGCATGGATATTTTTCAGTCAAAAAGCAAGGTTGTTCTTACGTATTCAAGATTCATGACCTGTGATCAGCACCTTAAACCTATTTCGCCGTTTGCTTCGGCAAGACAGGTCCCCAACAATGACCCTTATTTTTTTAATTATCCCATTCAGATTGCCCATTTTGTTACTTTCAGAAAAAACATTTATGAACAGACTGAAAAGATGAACTCCAATCTGCGAATAGGAGAAGACCAGGATCTCTATTTAAAAATGTATGAAAAAGGGAAAGTACAGTTCATTAATGAAACCAATTACCTTTACAGAACACATCAGGGAGGCATCTCCCAAAACGAAAATAAAAAAAGATCCCATGAGTATTTTGCTCAGGTGATCTTTAACACAATGAAACGAAGAGGCCTGAAAATGATAAACGGCAAAAAGATCCCTGGAAGTTATACGGATTATCAGGAGATATTTAATTTATTGAACTATCAAAATGAATTGCCTTTCAGGATCAAGAAAAAAATAAAAATTACTTTACAATCAATCTTCGGATAATGTTAGAAAAAAAAATAAAAATTTTGTTCCGACACCGTTCTATGGAAATGGGGGGCGTAGAAAAAGTTCTTCTGGGACTTCTTAACAATCTCGATCCCAACAAATTTGAAATGACGGTGTGTTTAACACTCAATCAAGGTAAGCTGCGCAACGAAATCCCTCAACATGTTAGGACGCTATACCTTACCGATGGAAAAGAAGATTTTTCCACCAATCCTCTTTTACAAAAGCTGCAGCTCATCGCACGAAGGATACGCCTGAAAAAATTAGAAAATAATCCGGCTATTGCAGATCGTATCATCAATGATACTTTTGATGTAGAAATCGGGATGGATTACAGAGATTATGATGCTATCTTACATTCAACGAATAAAAATTCGAAAAAAATAGGCTGGTATCATTCAGAAGTGAATGTTCCTGAATTTCAGCCTCTGGTTCCCGGAATACTAAAAAGCTTTCCACAATTCGACCATATGGTGTACTGTTCACACAAAATAAAGGACATGATGCATCAATATTATCCGGATCTGAACTACCCACCCGAAAGCGTGATTATCAATCCTATTCCTATTGAAGAGATCAAAAAAAAGGCTGCAGAAAAATTAGAAACTTTCCCTACAGGAAAAGTTTTTGTTTCCATCGGCCGCCTTCATACCAGAAAAGGATATCACAAACTCATTGAAGCACACAAAAGGCTCATAGATGAAGGATTTCATCACACCATTATCATCGTAGGAGATGGAGGGGAAATGAATAACCTGACCAACCAGGCGATTAAATATAATGTAGAGAAAACTTTTATTTTAGTCGGAAATCAGATGAATCCTTATCCTTACATAAAAAATGCAGATTACTTTATTCTGCCATCAGAATCTGAGGCGTGGCCACTGGTTATTGCTGAAGCATTGGTTCTTCAGAAACCAATTATAGCAACGAACGTAGGAGATATAGGAATGATGATCAAAGACAAAGAAACAGGAGTTCTCATCAGCTATGAGATTGACGAAATGTATGAAGCTATGAAGGCATTTCTTACGAACCCGGAATTGGTTCATGGAATTAAAGAAAATCTTAAAACTATTGAAAGCCAGTTTGATAATAAAAAGATATTCGACGCAGTAGAAAATACGATAGAAAATCTTTGTAAAAAATAGAAATCTTGCGCCTTTTCCGATTGTTTTTCCAAGATAAAATATGATGTTGAAATTATTCTGAAATCCCGATCGGGGAAGGTTACTATTTTGACCATACAGGAAATTTTCAACCTAAGGCCTAATTATAAATAGGGCAAAAAAATATCAGGTTAACACACTATCAATCAATTCTTTTCAAATAAAAATCAATATAATGAAAATATTTTGATGAGTTCCGATTATAATGTTAACTTTAATGTCGTCCTACATTATCTTATCATGAACAATCATCGTCTGTTTCAGTTGTAAAAAAACAGGATAGACAATTACATTAACCGTAAAACTGAAGTGCCTTATACGACCTAAAGGAAATTTCCCCTTGGATTTAAAGGTTATTTCATATACTTTTGTCAAAGAAAACACTATTTAATTATGAAATAACAAAAAGAATTACCCACAGATAAACACCATTATTTTTCTGTTTGGATCAGAATAAATAGAATAATGATGATTTATTCTAAAAAAAATTAAGATTAAATTAAAAAACACAATCTCAACTATTATTAAATTTTAATACAATATTTTTGATGAAAACCAATCCCTTCCATTTATTCCCTTTTTTAGTTGTTACCATTTAGCTTCTCTTTTTATACTCAACAAATGTATTTTGTATCGTATAAAAGGCTGCTAAAACTCAAACCCTTAACAATTAAAAAAATAATGTAACACAAGTTAATATCGTATGAATATTTCCCAGCAATAGATCACTCCGGATTCATAAAATCATCTACAGGATCTTAATAAAAATTGCACTATAAATACATATTAACCTTAAAATAAACAATTTCATTCACTCATGGCAAAAAAAATTATTCTTGTTCTCACCCTCATCATATATATAACAGGCTTTTTATTTTCATTTCCATATATCTACGACAATTTATTCGGACCGGAAAAGTTCGACAGTATCAGAAATTTTTTCGAATATGGAATTATGTTCTGCTCTTTTCTAGTCTTCAACGCCCTGCTTTTTAAAAACAAATATACCTCCGTCATAGCAGTACTTTTAATCCTGCTCTTAGGTCTTAATTTCCTCATCTCTGTCTCATGCTTTTTTGTGTATCATTCGGGATTCAATGTCGGAATGGCGATCAGTATTCTGGAATCCAATGTAAATGAAGCACTGAGCATGTCTTATATGTTTATTCTACCAAGCATTTTGTTTATTGTCTTTACGGGAATGGTCCTATATTCTGTGAATTACCTTAGAAAAAATGTAGTTACGTTTAATATTAAGTTTGGTATCATCGCTTTGCTATGGCTGCTAATGCCGTTGACTTTTCATCTTAAGCACAAGTATATAAGCAATAAAGGAGGTGGAAAAATGATAAAAAGCGTTTATTATCATTTTTCAGACTTCAGTACCGCATTGAGAATTCAGGAAGACATCAATCTTATTAAGAAAAATGTTCCTGTTTTCAATATAAAAAAGATTCAGCCCGGAATAGAAAATGTGATTCTGATTATCGGAGAATCGGAAAGAAAGCAGAATATGTCACTGTATGGATATAACAAAAAAACAACACCATATACGGACCTGCAGGCTAATAATATGCTGATATTCGATAACGCTGTATCTCCGGCCGGAATCACCAATCTAAGTGTTCCGTTAATCCTTTCAAGCATAGATCCTGACGAATTCAGATATAACTACAGCAAATTGTCATATAATATCATTAATCTGGCTAATCAAAGCTCTTATAATACGTTTTGGATCAGTACCCAGGCAAGTGCTAAAGGAATCACGGCAATAGCCTCAATGGCTAAAAATAAAAAATGGGTAAATGGTTATGATGAAGCTATTATCCCGGAATTAAAAAATGTAATTCGTCAGAAAAACGACAAATTTATTGTATTCCATATTATGGGAAGCCACCCAAATCCATGCAACAGATTACCTGCCAACTGGAATTCTGCAGATTTAGACTGTTATGATAGTTCTATAAAGTATACAGACTTTGTGATGAAAGATATTTTCAGCACCCTTAAGAACACCAATTCTGTTGTGATTTATGCATCAGATCACGGACTTAAAATGAAAGACAATAAATTATTACATGTTGACTCTAAAGAATCAACGCAGGTGCCATTTTTCGTATGGTATGGTGATAAAGTACCTGAAATCTACAGAACCCCAGGACACAATACACAACTGACACAGACCACTTACATCTACCCTCTCATCATGAAGTACATGGGTCTGGAAGAACCACAGCATTACAAAAATGAGAAAAACAGATATCTGAATTTAAACATGGTAGGTTCTGATTATGACAAATTAGAAGAGTAAATTTAATCATGAAATCATAAACATTTCACCAGCGTTCAAAATGTGAAATGTTTATGGTTTATCTTGCCTGAATATCACAACAAAAGTATTCAGAAAATACAGATCTGAATATATAGAGATGGCTAATAAAAATCAATAGGACTAGAAAAACTTTGTAGAAAGTATTTATTGGGCAGAATACCCGCCATCGATCACTAGGTTGGAGCCTGTCACCCACTTGGCAGCATCAGAAAGTAAAAAGATACACGCATTCGCTACATCTTCCGGTTCGCCGATTCCCAAGGGATGTTTTTTCAGGATTTCCTGAGAGGCCTCTTCTCCAATATTTTCAAACATTTTTTCTAAAATCGGAGTATTTACCATGGCCGGACTCACACTGTTGACCCGGATATTACTTCTGGAAAGTTCCATGGCCAAAGATCTTGCCCCGGAAACGACAGCACCTTTACTGGCAGAATAAGCTGCTTTTCCAATTTCTCCTACCATCCCTGCGACAGAAGAGATAAAAACAAAACTAGATTTTTCGTTTTTGTATTTTTTCAGGGAGAGTATTTTAGCAATTTCAAATCCTGAAATAACATTAATGGCAAAAATGTCATTGTATAATTGCGGGGTATGCTTCTTGAGTGGAAGCGTTTTTTCAATACCTGCGCAATGAATAAAACCTGAAATTTTTCCCAGAATGTCAACCTTTTCAGCAATAAGCTCTTCGAGATTTTCACAATGGGTAATATCTGCAATAATAGTTTCAGCTTTGGTCCCGGGAGCCAGCATCATTACTGTTTTCTGCAGCTCCTCTTCGTTTCTTGCGATAAGAATCAGGGCCGCTCCGTTATTACTGCATTCTACAGAACAGCTTCTCCCTATACCGGAAGAAGCGCCTGTGATAAGAATAGTTTTATCTTGTAAGGAAAATGAACTCATTAGTCTTCGAAATTTTCTTTCCCGATAATGTCTGCTAAATCTGAAACGGTTTCAATATCTTTAAAATGTTTCGTATCAATTTTTTTGTTGAAGTTTTCATCTACAAATGCAATGACAGAAAGCAAGCTTATTGAATCATAGCTTTCTAATTCTTTAAGGTTAGTCTCAAGAGTCAGCGTTTGATCCTCTTCCAGTTCTTCTTGTAATTTCTCTAAAAAAACGGATGTTTTCATATACTATATAATTTTAAAATTAAATTTCTAATATGGTAGCTCCCCAGGAATACCCAACGCCAAACCCGGCCATTAAAATCTTATCTCCTGCTTTCAACATTCCTTTATCCATCATATTTTTCAGGGCAATCGGAATGGTTGCAGAAACGGTATTTCCTGTTTTTGCCATGTCAATATAAAACTTTTCTGCTGGTATTTTAGCCTTTTTTCGTAAGTAATTCAGCATGAAAGAATTGGCCTGATGGAAAACAAAATGGTCGATATCATCCATGGTTAGATTATTTACTGCCAATGTCTCTTTAATAAGTCCCGGAATATTTTCAATCGTAAAATTAAAAATTTCAGGCCCATTCATGTAAAGATCTTCCGCGCCAAATTCGTTATTAGGGTTTAATTCAAAATCAGTTTTAAAAGCACCCTTTTTCACGATAAGGTTTTCCGCACCGCTTCCATCCGTACCGAGGCAAAATTCATACCCTTTCGCATTTTCTGCCTTTTCAATAATAGTTGAAGCTGATGCATCTCCGAATATACTTCGGTTTGCTTTATCTTTCGGATTAAGATGTTTCGTATAGGTTTCTGAGGTAACCAATAAAATACTTTTAGCGATTCCAGTGGCGATAAGGCCTTTAGCAAAAGCTAATCCGTACACAAAACCGGAACATCCTAAATTAAAATCTATGGCTCCTATATTTTTTCTTAATCCAAGCTTATCTTGTAAGATGCATGCAGTAGTTGGCAGGAAATACTCCGGACTCTGGGTACAGAACAAAATAAAGTCTATTTTGTTTCTGTCATAGTTTTCGAAAAGCTTTTCTGAAGATTGTACTGCGAGATCCAGTACGGTCTCATTATCAGCAGAGATGTGACGCTGTGTGATCCCTATTTTTTCTTCGATCCTTTCTGAACTCCATTCGGGAAACTCTTTTTCCAAATCCTCATTGGTAAGAACCAGTTCAGGCAAATAATATTCTATTTTGGAAATTTTTATCATATAAATTCTTTTTCTTTGCAAAAGTAAAAAACAAATGTACGATAATGAAAATATTTATTTTTAGAATCCTTTTAAAAATATATTCTCTTTACCACTCCCTCCTGAACAAAGCCAGCCTTGAAGCGGCAAAACACAGGGGCATGAAGGTAGGAAAGAGCTTCAATATGCCTGATAAAGTGTATTTTGGAACAGAGCCTTACCTTATTGAGATCGGCGATCATGTGAATATTGCAGCAGGGGTACGCTTCGTCAATCATGGGGGAACCACTACCCTTCTGAGAAGACTTCCCGGGTATGAAGATGCAAGAATTTTTGGAAGAATAAAGATCGGTAACAACTGTACCATTGGCATCAACTGCGTCATTATGCAGGATGTACAAATCGGTAATAATTGTATCTTAGGTGCTAATTCGGTATTATCACAATCGATGCCTGACAATACGGTTTTCATAGGAAATCCGGCTCAGTTCCTTTGCACTATTGAAGACTATGGCGATATTGTCTTAAAAAACAATCCGGAATATCCCCGCGAACTGGAAAAAGACAGAAAAAAACTGGATGAATATGTAAAGGCCAATCTGCCTTATAAATTCAAAAAAGCAAGAAGAATAAAATAAACACAATTCCTGAACAAAAATTTATTTACTCAAAAAAGTAATTGATCAACTGTATGCTGAAAAAGAAGAAAATACTGATCAGAATAGGGTCGCTGCGCCACGGAGGTGCAGAAAAAGTCCTTGTTAATTTCCTGAAAAACCTCCCGGAAGATAAATATGAAGTAGATCTGCTGATCAACCTTTATACAGGGATGTACATCAAAGAAGTCCCGTCATGGGTCAATATGTATCATCTGTTAAAGGGTGAAATGATTACCACCAACAAGCCTCATGAGATCCCTGTAAAAATATTCAGAGTACTGTATCAAAAGATGTTTCTCTGGTTTCCTTTTCTCTTATATCGTTTTGTTTTAAAAAATAAAAAATATGACGTAGAGATCGCGGCAATCCACGGAATGTACAGAGAACTATTATCAAGTCCTCAAAAGGAATCAAAAAAGATCATCTGGATTCAAAATGATATCTTTAATCTGAAAGAATTTACACCCGATGTAATCAGACAGCTCTTCAAATTTGACAGAATATTGGTTATTTCCAATAAACTGAAAGAAGAGATGCAGAAGCTCGCCCAAAATGACCGTGAAAAACAGGCAGTCATTAAAATTTTCAACCCGATTGACAAAGCAGATACGTTACAGAAAGCGAATACAGCCATCGATGATTATCCTTTTTCCAATCAAATCCCTACTTTTATTACAATTGGAACGGTTTATCCGCAGAAAGGGTATGACAGACTTCTGGACGTTCATAAAAAACTGATTGAAGAAGGGCTTATTCATCAGATCATCATCATTGGTGATGGTTTTGATTATGTGAATATCCATGCTAAACTGGATCAGTTAGGTCTTCAGGAAACGGTAAAAATGCTGGGTTTCAGAAGCAATCCATATCCTTATCTGAAAAAAGCTGATTTTTATGTAATGTCTTCCAGACATGAAGGGTTCCCTACCATTATTGCAGAAGCATTAATTTTAAATAAACCTATTGTATCTACAGATGTTTCCGGAATAAGAGACCTTCTCCAGGAAGGTAAATTAGGTGTCATTACTCCCAACTCAGAGGATGGAATCTACGATGGAATGAAAAAGTTCCTTACCGACAAAAGCCTGTCTGCACAATATGAAAAAGAAATTGCAGCAGCAGACCTTCCTTTTGTCTTGCAAAAATCCGTAGCACATCTACAGGAAATTATTGACGGACTCTAAATATTTCTATCATGCCAGAGCACACAGTAATACAAAAAGATTTCTATAGAGAAAGCGGCAGATGGCTTTCTTCGTTTGAAATTTGGAAAAAATGCATCAACCCGAACCTGCATTTTATTTATATATTAAGAAAAGCGCAACAATATAGCGGAAAACCAATTTTAGGAATATTCTGGAAGTTTGTTCTCAGACATTACCAGATAAAATACGGTTACCAGATTTATCCCGAAACCAAAATCGGGGAAGGTTTTTACCTGGGGCATTGGGGAAGTTTAGTCATTAACCCTAAAGCTAAAATCGGGAAAAACTGCAATATTGCACAAGGGGTGACTATTGGCCAGCAAAACCGTGGTAAATTACAGGGCTTTCCAACGATCAGTGATGAAGTATGGATTGGCTCTAATGCGGTAATTGTAGGCGGCATTACTATTGGCAATAATGTTTTAATTGCGCCTAATTCTTATGTTAATTTTGATGTCCCTGCCAATTCTGTAGTCATGGGTAACCCAGGGACGATTTATCCCACAGAAAGAGCAACAGAAGCCTACATTAATAATACAATATAAAATACGATATTACTAAGCTGTTAAACGTATAAACCGTCTCAATCTGTATTGAGACGATTTTTTTTACACTATTAAGAATATTTTAATTTGATTCATGCATTTTATAATTTATACTTTGTAATTTTATACTGCGTTTTTACCATTTATATTATTATTGAAATCTGAAAAATCAATATGAAAACATCCG
Organism: Chryseobacterium sp. SIMBA_029; assembly: GCF_046535275.1. Classification (NCBI taxonomy): domain Bacteria; kingdom Pseudomonadati; phylum Bacteroidota; class Flavobacteriia; order Flavobacteriales; family Weeksellaceae; genus Chryseobacterium; species Chryseobacterium sp. SIMBA_029. The sequence goes on along the minus strand of NZ_JAWRXA010000002.1, from coordinate 280,641 downwards.
ATTTATACTTCTATACTGGAGTTTCCATATGATTTTAAACATATTTCTATATTAAACTTTGTTAAAAATGATTGGCATTTCGTCAAAAATTATATTTTTGCATAATTATTGATTCAGTCTATTGAATTTGAAAATAATTTAAACGAAATAAATAATATAAACCTTTTTAAAATTTAAATTATGTCACAATCGTACGAAGTTATTTTCGAAAACAACAGGAAATGGGTAGAATCTAAAATTGCTCAAGACCCAAATTTCTTTAGTGAACTAGCTAAAACTCAACATCCGGAGTTTTTATACATTGGATGTTCAGACAGTAGAGCTACAGCAGAAGAATTGATGGGAGCAAAACCCGGAGAAGTATTTGTTCACAGAAACATTGCTAATGTAGTCAACACTTTAGACATGAGTTCCACAGCGGTTATTCAGTATGCTGTAGAACATCTTAAAGTAAAACACATTATTGTTTGCGGACATTACAACTGTGGGGGTGTAAAAGCAGCGATGACTCCTCAGGATTTAGGATTATTGAATCCTTGGTTGAGAAACATCCGTGACGTTTACAGATTGCATCAAGCGGAATTAGATTCTATTGAAGATGAAGGTAAGCGTTATGATAAACTGGTAGAACTGAATGTTCAGGAACAGTGTATTAACGTAATCAAAATGGCCTGCGTACAGGAAAGATACATTTTAGAAGAGTATCCTGTTGTACATGGTTGGGTATTTGACCTTAGAACCGGTAAAATTATTGATTTAGAGATCGATTTCGAAAAAATACTGAAGGACATCCAAAAAATCTATAACCTTACAAGTTCTGATTGGGTAATGAGCAGAAAGACTACATAGTTTTTCTAAAAAAGAATGTAACATGAAATTCTGGAGTATTATTGTATTGACGGTTTTCCTAAACTTTACTGCACTGCCAAGCATTGCTGCGGTAGCGGGTTGGGATATACTGAGAACCAATACCATAGTCAATGAAGAAGAACCGCATTCTCACCCATCCTCTTTTACTGTTTACGAAAAGACACTTCCAAAAACTTTAGATGTATTTGATTACCTAAAGTTTTTCGAGCCTGATCCAAAAGGCAGATCTTTTGTGTTGATAGATGACCACTTTCATCTGTCTCCTTTACTCACTATATTTTCTCCGCCTCCGGAAGCTTAATTTTTCAGCACACCTATTCATCATTATTCATATCAATATTTGATATCGGATTCACATGCTTTAAAATTAAATTTCCAATCTTTTATAATTGATTATTTTAGGATAAATCAGTCAATTATACTATAGTATTTTTCAAAGACATCATGAAAAAAACATCTTTATTAGGAGGAATCAAGGAGAATTTCCCTTCAGGGCTCGTTGTATTCTTAGTGGCTCTGCCTTTGTGTTTAGGAATCGCCTTAGCATCAGGAGCTCCACCATTATCGGGAGTAATCTCCGGTATAGTAGGAGGTCTGGTCGTAGGATTCCTGAGTAATTCAAACATTTCAGTATCAGGGCCTGCCGCAGGTTTAACAGCAATTGTTTTAACAGCCATTACAGATCTTGGAGCTTTTGAGCTTTTTCTCTGTGCTGGTATTATCGCCGGACTCATTCAGTTGGTCTTAGGATTTATAAGAGCCGGAAGTATTTCCAATTATTTTCCAAATAATGTGATTGAAGGAATGCTTGCCGCCATCGGAATCATTATCATCTTAAAACAAATACCTCATGCATTGGGATTTGACCAGGATTATGAGGGACACGAATCTATTTTTGATAAAGGATTAAACTTCAATTACTTCACCGAATTATTGGGTGCCGTACATCCAGGAGCCATCCTTGTAACTTTAGTTTCAGTGGCTATCCTTATCATCTGGGACAAAGTACCTGCACTCAGAAGAATGAAAATGCTGCCAGGCGCTTTGGTAGCAGTGGTGGCAGGTATTTTACTGAACGAAGCTTTTAAGTTATCGGGAAGCTCACTGGCCATCGGAACACAACATCTTGTTTCGCTGCCTGTACCGCAGTCGCTTGATGATTTTAAAAACCTGATTACCATGCCTGATTTTAATGGATTTACCAATCCTAAAGTCTGGATCGTAGGGGCAACTATTGCCATTGTAGCCTCTATTGAAACACTGCTTTGTATTGAAGCTTCGGACAGGCTTGATAAGCAGAGAAGGATTACAGATACCAATCTCGAGCTTAGGGCTCAGGGGATCGGAAACCTCATCAGTTCATTCATTGGAGGACTTCCGATGACTTCTGTAGTGGTAAGAAGTTCTGCCAATGCCAATGCGGGTGCCACTTCCAAGATGTCTGCAATGATCCACGGTGTTTTGCTGCTGGTTTGTGTACTTTCCATTCCTTTCATCTTAAATTTAATACCGTTGGCAACACTTGCCGCAGTATTGATTTTGGTAGGATATAAATTAGCAAAACCGGTTACCTTCAAACATTTTTGGGATCTTGGAAAATTTCAGTTTATTCCCTTTGTTGCAACAGTAGTGGCTGTAGTAGCTACCGACCTTTTAAAAGGAGTTGGGATTGGATTGGCTATTTCTGTTTTCTACATCCTTCAGGGAAATATGAAACGGGCTTATTATCTGAGTAAGGAAAAACTGGATGGAGCAGACGGAATTAAGATGAAACTTGCCGAAGAAGTTTCGTTTTTGAATAAAGCAGCAATCAAAAAGACGTTGAAGAATATCAAACCCAACTCTACCATAGTGATTGATGCATCCGGAACTTCATATATCGCGACTGATGTACTGGAAATGATCCAGGATTTTGCCAATATCCGCGCAAAAGAAGAAGATATCAGTGTGGAATTGATGGGTTTCAAAACTTCATATAAAGACTATGAAACAGATCAGGATTCTCATATCGTGATTACCCACAGAAGAGCAATGTAATTATATCAGATTGGAAAATACGATATAAAAGCTATCAAAAAGGCCATCGAGATTCGATGGCCTTTTATGATTATTTAATTCAAAAAACTGCTTTGTTGGTTTATCTAGTTAAATTATTTTCCGTTAAAAGCAGACATGGTATTATTGATGCCAGCAAAAACAAATGACAGGCAGGCTTTCGAAAATTTGTCGATTCTTTCGGAAAGCTTTTCAGATTCCTCTTCATTCCAGGTACCCAGTACATAATCTACCTGTCTTCCTTCAGAAAAATCAGCAGAGATCCCAAAACGGAGTCTCGCATAATTTTGAGTCTGAAGCATCTCGTTAACGCTTTTAAGCCCGTTATGCCCGGCATCGGAGCCTTTCATTTTCATTCTTAACGTTCCGAAAGGCAGTACTAAATCGTCTGTGACAATAAGTACATTTTCCAGCGGAATATTCTCTTTCTGCATCCAGAATTTCACCGCATTTCCTGAAAGGTTCATATAGGTATCCGGTTTCAGTACAAGTACTTTTCTTCCTTTATATTTGCCTTCTGCCATCCATCCGAAATTGGTGGTATTGAATGAAGCCTCCAACGTCTCAGCCACTTTTTCAGCAACTTTAAAGCCTATATTGTGTCTTGTATTTTCGTATTCCGGGCCTTTGTTGCCTAAGCCCACTATTAAATATTTCATGAGAAATTTTTTGCAAAATTAAGAGATAAAAAATAAAAAACTCAACCTTAGAAAGATTGAGTTTACATATTATTAAAATTTGTTTTCCTATAAAGGTTTATAAATATAATTTACACCCAATCCTTTAGTCATGTAGGTCTGAGGATCATATGAATAATTCGTTGTCTGAATAACAGGTGCCGGAATCGGTAATGTAAGATCTGAAACTGAAAGTCTTTTCGGACTGTTCGGAGAAAGGATAAAACTTTCCGCATCATTTCTTTCTGTAGATAAAAGCCTTGAGATCTTATAAGCCATTGGCAATAAAGTAAATGGACTGATTTGAGTATCATAACTGCTAAAATCATATCCGTATCTTTCTGTAGCGGTTCCAAATACACCTCCTGTCATAGGTCCGTAATTTCTTTCTGCTCTGGAAATATTATCTCCTAAATACGTATACGTAGTTTTTGAATAGTCGGTATACGCAAATGGAATTCCTGAAGCATCAGGACCGTTTCTCATAGTAATGGTTTCCAGCTTGGAAGTTGTTGTACTGTATTCTAAGCTGTATAATGTTTTAGACTTTCTCAACAATGCCATTGGGTTCGGTGTAGTAGCCGGCGGAACAATTGGAGGTCTTCTGTAAATAGAACGGTTTTCTGAAATTGTTTCTAATCTTCCGCTGTTTCCATAGGTAAATAACTGAGTATAAGAAACGCTGTCTGTATCTATACTACCATTATCATCAAGATCAAGGTACCCGTTAAAATTGATTTTGCTTACTTTATCTCCACTGTACATGATGTCAGTGATTGATTTCGGTTTTCCTGCAGCAACACCGCTTGAAAGAACTTTTGATAGAAGAAGTCCGTTATATTGGTATTCTGCTATGGTATCAGCATCTGTAATCTCTCTGTAAAGAGCTCTTGGACCTATTAAGCCTCCGGTATTGTTCAAATCCACTAAAGGATTTCCGTCATCATCCAATAAATCCTTGCAAGAATGTACCGAAGAGAAACCTGCTAATAATAAGATAAAGTAGAAAAGTTGTTTCATTTCCAGGTGATTGTTTATATTTCCACAAATATAATTTTTTTTTGCATAAAAATTATATTTTTATTTATATTCTAGTAAAACTAATAATGTATTAGCTCTTATAAAGTTTTGTATGTATACTTTACGGTTTGAGTTTGATCTGAAGTTGGATAATTCTGAGAATCATACATATATGACTTAGGAATACTTACTGCAGGCGTCGGAGACGGATACATGAAGTACATTGATGTAGGGTTATTCGGAGAAATTGTATAAAAATTCTGCGGACGAATCAAGCTCCATACCACAAAGAATGCTTTAGGCAGTGTACTATACGGGCTTTTTCTCGTATCATAATTCTGAAAATTATAGATATTAGTGGTTGCAGTCGCCATATTCGGAGCACCGGTTCCATCTACTACTCCTTTTGACCAAACTGCCTGAGTAACATTTTCTCCCACATAGTTAAGTACAGCCTGTGTAAAGACAGTATAGGTAGTCATCCCTCCTACTTTTCTCTTTTCCACTACCTTCGTAAGCTTTCCTGTCGCATCATAGGTGTAAACAAAATCGCTTATATATGAATTGGGTGCCGTGGATGCGGTAGCAACGCATGCTGTGCTGTATACTCTTCCATTGCTGTCTAAAATAACATTGAAATCATATGCAGTGCTGCCCGCTGCAGTTCCGGTAAATTTTATGTTGGAGATTATTTTATTACTTGTATACGTTACTGCACCCGTTAATGTAGCGCCAGCCGTATTATCATCTTTTACGGTACCTTTTTGTAAAATACCGGCGTTGGTGATGTATTCTTCCTGAACCGCATTGTTAACGGTAATCTTATCCAAAACTCTGGAGTCTGGAGGTGTAGTGCCATTTCCACCTGAACCGCCGGGTTCTACAGGATCTGAAGTCGTATTATCACAAGAAACCATAAACCCGAAAAGTATTCCAGCAAGTATTTTAAGAAGATAGTTTTTTCCCATGTAAAATTTAGATTTTAGCCGCTTCAAATATAATTTATTTTTTTTTCAGAACATTCATTTTTTTAAACAAATCGCAATTATTTAATTTTATACACAAAAAAAAATCTAAAAACATGTCATTTTTAGATTTTCAATTATATTTTATTATGAAATTAATACGGCTGTAAAACAGAGGTCGTCAAAACAGACTGCGACATCTCACTATTCAAGAAAGTAGTATTCACTGCTGTACCTATTCCCAGCGTTCCCGCATTTAGATTTCGTTTTGTACAGGCTACTTTCACACTGTAATTGTTTTTAAGGCCCAGGTTGGTAAGCGTTGCATTAAGATTAAAAATCTTATAGGATCCCTCACTACCTAACAATACATCCGTTCTCACTGCTCTAAGTGCATTATCCACAAAAATACCACAGGCAAAACCTGAAGAAGCGGTTGTATTTCCTGTCTTTTGAGCCGTTGTCTGAAAATTGAATACGACTTTATTGGTAGCATTGGTAATAGAAAAAGTATCTGTATTACCTGCAAGTACAGTCCACGTATTCCCTAATGCGTCTCCTTCACCATAAGGTGCCGTAGATCCATTTCCATTATTGAAAACAGCTCCCGTCTGATCCGAAACAGAATTCATAGAAAACATGGCCATACTTCCCTGTCCATCCGCAATTTTCACACTTTTCCAATCATTACCAGCAAGGTCTGTATTATTGTGTAGCATCGTGCCTGCTTCTCCCGCGGAACCTTTCAACAGATTGGTTCCTCCTGTTCTGATTTCTTTTCTTACACTAAGATCTCCATTTACATCCAGCATATTAACCGGAGTCGATGTATTAATGCCCACTTGCGCATGAGCAAAAACAGTCAGCAATAAAGATGTTATAAAAAATATTTTTTTCATGATTTGATTTAGTTTGTAATAGAATTAAAGACCTGTGGAACTTCATACACGTCTACTTTAAGAGAAGACTGGGTAATAAAGTCATTAATATTGCTGCTTGCATTAATTCCGATAGCTAATACAACATCATTTGTTGTATTGTAAGATTTTAACCTTGAACATGCCACACTTATGTTATGTGAACCTTTAGAAAGATTGGATACTACCCCAATCTGATTATGAGTGATAAAAGTATTTGAAGCACTACTCGCTTTCAGGTTTCTTTGTCTCAGGTTAACTAATTTATTATCCACAAAAATACCGCAGGCATAATCAATGGAGATATCAGGAGATGTATTGGCTGGAAACGTAGCCTGAACCACAGTTTCAAACTGGAAATACGTTTTACTTTCCAAGCTGTAAACCGTAATAGGCTGCGACAATCCATCTATTTTTTTAAATCCTGAAAATGTACCGATATCATTTCCTTTCGCAAACGTTGTAGATCTTGCTGTAATTGCTGATTGTTCCGTATTTGTAAATTTAACTCCCGTCTTATCCGAAAAAGAGTTGTTAAATATTAAGTAAAATTTATTAGATTCATATTCAGGAATACGGAGTGTTTTCCATGTTGGAGGATATCCTTCACCCTGAGAAACCAAAAGCTGGTCATTATTCCCCTGAAAAAGTGTGTTATCGGTAGTGTTAAGTACCACTATTTTATTTCTAAAATTCACATCACCATTCACATCCAGGCTTGCTTTTGGACTTTCCGTTTTTATTCCGATTTGTGCAGATAATAAAAGCCCCGCTGAAAAAAGCAGAGTCGATAATAATTTTTTCATCGCTATTAATTGGCTTTGTAGGTTACATATTCAATAACGTCTATTTTCATAACAGACTCAAGGGTAAATGCATTGGAAACTGTATTGGTATTCGACACATTACGACCTATTACAAACTGGGATGCTACATTGGATACATCGATTTTTCTGCACGCAACTTTCACTTTCTGTATTCCTACAGGTGCATTCTGTTCTGTATAACTAAGTGTGAAAATATAGTCCTGGATGCCTTCTTTATCAGAATTATTATTGGAAGAGATTTTATCCGGACGTACAGCCACAAGCTTTCCGTTTCTGAAAACCGCACATGCAAATCCAATATTCTGGGACGTTGTCGCAACCGGAGCTTTCATTTCAACTCCTGTCTGGAACTGATAGGTCAATCTGTTTTTTCCATTTTTGATTGTAAAATTATTTTCAAGTCCCGGAATCTCTACCCATTTTCCTTTATTGGTATCGGTTATATCATCAGCAACATTATTTTTATAAATGGTATCTCCTGCTATGTTGCTGGAAAGAGTAGTGATACCCACCTGGTCTGATGATAAATACGAATTTATTAATTTGTACTGTCCTTCTTCCATAAAAGAAAGATTTAATGACTTCCAAACAGGAGGCAATCCTTCTCCCTGTGAAACCAAAACCTGGCCGTTTAATCCGGCACTTCCTGCCAAAGCTGAAGTACCGCCTACTCTAAGTTCTTTTCTCAAGGTGGTTTTCCCGTTGACATCGAGAGTAGAATTGGGCGAACTAGTACCTATTCCCACCTGCGCGTTAGCATAAAGCGATAAAAGCCCAGCTAAACAGCAATACATTGATTTTTTCATATTAAGGGCTGCAAAGGTACAAATTGCCAACACAAAAAACCAATTAAAAGCCCGTTAAACCAATAGTAGTAAGCTTATTACAACATATAATTCACCACTTAAAAAGTAGACTTATTACATTATTTGAATATTTTTTTATCATAATTAGTAAAAAATCAATCCTTCAAAACATTGATTACATCAAGGTTAACAGCTTTATTTTTCTCATTAAAATGTGACTTGTAGAGCCCACAGACACTGTTTATCCGTAATTAGTGATTTAAATTTTGAATGTAATAATATTTCTGATTTTTGATAAAAATCATGAAAAATATACTATTTATAAGGAAATTGATTAAAAAAGAACTCCCGAAAAGAGGAGCAGAAAGAGATCTAACAGGAGAAAAAATAAAAAAAATCTAAAAGTACCGGGTATTCTAGATTTTTTTTATGTGAATAATAAGACCAAAAAAATGAGTGGTTATTTTCAGCTATGTCCAATAATAGCTTTCAATAGGATATTTACCTCATCTACATTCTTCACCTTCTCCTTCCTCATCATCAGTTGATTTCCTTCCTTACCTACTTTTTCTTTAAGCTGAGCTTCGGCAGGATTCTGAGTTAAATAGCTGATAATATGTCTGAATCGATCCGTCTGGTAAAACTTATCCTGCGGATTACCCGGGAAATATCCTAAAAACACACCGTTTTTCATCACAATTTTCTCAAAACCTATGTCTGAAGCTAACCATTTCAAGGCAACACTCTTTAACAAATTAACAGCTTCTTTTGGCAATGCCCCGAAACGGTCTGTTAATTCCGATTCAAATTGCTGAAGAGTTTGCTCATTGTCGATATCCGCTAATTTCTGATAAAGTAACAGTCTTTCTTCAATACTTGATATATAAGAATCCGGAAGCATGAGTTCAAGATCCGTATCAATATTCACATCTTTTACAGATTTGAAAAGCTTTTGTCTGTCTTCTTCATTGTCAAACAGGTTTTCGAAATCCTCATCGTCTTTCAGTTCTTCAAGCGCCTCCTGCATCAGCTTCTGATACGTTTCAAATCCCATTTCATTGATGAACCCGCTCTGTTCAGCACCCAGCAGATCACCTGCCCCACGAATTTCAAGGTCCTTCATCGCAATCTGGAAACCACTCCCCAAATCGGAAAACTGCTCAATCGCCTCGAGACGCTTTCTGGCATCGGAGGTCATCATATCATAAGGCGGAGTAATCAGGTAGCAAAATGCCTTTCGGTTGCTTCGTCCTACTCTACCGCGCATCTGGTGAAGATCTGCCATCCCGAATCTTTGGGCATCATTAATGAAAATGGTATTGGCATTAGGAACGTCCACGCCGCTTTCAACAATCGTTGTAGATACAAGGACGTCATACTTTCCTTCCATGAAATCCAGCACATTCTTTTCCAGCTGTTTCCCTTCCATCTGGCCATGTCCCGTGATCACTCTTGCATCCGGAACCAGCCTTTGAATAAGCCCGGCAATATCTTTAAGATTTTCAATCCTGTTATTGATAAAATACACCTGTCCATCCCTTTGCAGCTCATAAGAAACAGCATCACGAATGATTTCTTCATTAAACCCTACCAGCTGCGTATCAACCGGCTGTCTGTTGGGTGGTGGTGTTTTGATAACTGACAGATCCCTTGCTGCCATCAGAGAGAACTGCAGTGTTCTTGGAATAGGAGTAGCCGTCAACGTAAGCGTATCCACATTATTTTTCAGTGTTTTAAGCTTATCTTTTACTGAAACTCCAAATTTATGCTCTTCATCAATAATCAGTAAACCTAAATCCTTAAACTTTACGGAGCTGCTTACCAACTGATGCGTTCCTATAATAATATCTACTTTTCCCTCTTTTAAAGCATTTAAAGTTTCTGTCTTTTGTTTTGCGGTTCTGAATCTGTTGACATAAGAAACCGTTACAGGAAAATCTTTCAGTCGCTCTTTAAAACTTCTGTAATGCTGGAACGCCAGAATTGTAGTCGGCACCAAAATAGCAACCTGCTTTCCGTCAGTGGCGGCTTTAAAAGCTGCACGGACTGCAACTTCGGTTTTTCCAAAACCTACATCACCACACACCAACCGGTCCATGACCGTATCGGCTTCCATGTCTTTTTTTACGTCAATCGTTGCTTTTTCCTGATCCGGAGTATCCTCATAAATAAAACTTGCCTCCAATTCATTTTGCAGATAAGAATCCGGAGTGAAGGCAAATCCTTTCGCTGTCTTTCTTTCCGCATACAAACGTATAAGATCGAAAGCAATTTGTTTTACTTTCGCTTTCGTTTTTTGTTTTAATGATTTCCAGGCTGGGGATCCCAGTTTACTTAGCGTAACTTCTTTTCCGTCCGGTCCGTTGAATTTTGAAATTTTATGAAGTGAGTGAATGCTTACATATAATAAATCACCGTTCTTATAGGTCAGTTTAAAGCATTCCTGAATTTTTCCATCATTATTAACTTTAACCAATCCCATAAATTTTCCGATTCCGTGGTCGATATGGGCAATATAGTCTCCTACTTTCAGGGACATTAGGTCTTTTAGAGTAAGCTGTTCAGATTTTGCGAAATTATTTTTGGCTTTATACCTTTGATATCGGTCGAAAATCTGGTGGTCTGTATACACCAAAAGCTTGTGTCCATTATCAACAAACCCTTCATGCAATTCAGACTTGAAACTTTTAAACGGGAGCTGATGTTCCAGTTCTTCAAAAATAGATTCAAGTCTTTCCCTTTGTTTTTCTGTGGAAAAAGAAATCCACGTATCGAAACCTGCCGACTGCTTTTCTTCCAAATCTTCTATAAGCAGTTCAAAATTTTTATGGAAAGTCGGCTGAGGAATCTGTTCAATTTTAATTTCAGCCATTTCCTTAATTCCATCGATAGAAACGCTTCCGAAATCAACGGTTGCAAATTTCTTATAATCAAACAGAAATTCCTGATCGGAAATAAAAAGTTCATTCGGGGGTCTGTGGGCAATATCTTTACTTAACGTCTCATACTTTTCTAATGACTTTTCATAGAATGTTTTAATTCTCTGCATGCCTAACACTCCATTTTTAGAAACAATGAAGCTTTCTTTCGGCAGCAGCTGCAATAAGGATACCCGGCTTCCGGATACCGAGAAATTCATATTGGAAACCAGCTGAAACTCTTTTACCTTATCTATGGAAAGTTGTGTTTCAATATCAAAGGTTTTGATATTTTCAACTTCATTCCCAAAGAAGGTAATCCTGTACGGACGTTCATATGAATAGGAAAAAACGTCTACAATTCCTCCTCTCACAGAAAATTCTCCCGGCTCGGATACAAAATCAGTCTGCTGGAAGTTGTAATGACTCAGCAATTCATCAACAAAATCAAAATCAAGCTGGTCTCCTACTTTAATCTGATGGGAAATTGCTTTAAAATCTTCTTTTTTAAGAACTTTCTCTGATAAAGCTCCTGCATAGGCTACAATCACTTTCGGAGATCTTCCTGAATTTATTTTATTTAAAACCTCGGTTCGTAAAACAAGATTGGCATTTTGAGTTTTTTCAACCTGGTAAGGTTCAAGGTGTGTTGCCGGAAAATACAGAACTTTATCTTTTCCAAGAAGGTCTTCCATTTCAGTATTGGCATAAAGAGCCTCTTCTTTATCATCTACCACATAAAGAATATTCTTTTTCTGGGTTAAAAAAAGTTCAGCTATAAAAATAGAAACTGAAGAACCTGCACTTCCTCTTACAGAAATATGCTGACTGCTTTCCAGCTGCATAAAAATTTCTTTTCCAAATTCTCTTTGTAGCAGATCCGGAAGAAACTTTTCATTGATTGGTTTTAACTGCATAAATAGTAATGGTATAAACGACAAAAGCGATTTCGGGAGTTTTCCGAAACCGTTTCTGACTACACAAAGGTAAGAATATTTTTTCTTTCAAATTTCGTTACGGATTATTCAAAATTTATAACAAATACCCCACCAATCCTTAATCTTAATTTTATGCTATAATTTGTAAATAAAAGTTAAAAAAATACTCAAAATCTCGCATGGCATAGTGTTTGGGAAATTAGTACTAACAACAACTTAAGAAATAATATTATGAAAAAAGCAATTAAAATTTTAGGAGTATGTATGCTGGCAGTTTTTGCCGTTTTATCTTTTTCGTCGTGCAGCCATGATGACGATCCCACCAACAATGATTTTTTCGCAGGAACTTACAAAGGAACTATCACTTATAAAGATGGTGGCTCCACCAACATCAGTACTGACAACGGAAGTGTATTTGTAACGAAAATCGCAAGTGGAACCAAGTATAACTTCGCATTCTCCAACAGTATTCCAGACCTTAATGGGGTGGAGTTTGAGCAACAAGGGGACCATACCTTAGTAATGATTGGATCTTCCGGTACATCATACATCAGAATTGACAATAATGAATTGAAAATTTTATTTATCAAAGACGGTAAAACATGGACAGCCAATTGTACACGTTAAAATCATGATATAAATTTTTAAAGCCTGCCTTCTTACATGAAGGCAGGCTTTATTATAATATCCCCACAACCTTTAAGCTTTTTTTAATCTGTAATAAACTTTAGTTAAGTTTCTCAAATTCAATTTTTCAGCTTACTTTTTGCTTACATTTGAGTAACGAAAAACAAACATTAATTCTTATGAAAAAACTATTATCCGCAATGTCATTACTCTTAGGATTAGGACTTGCAACAGCACAACAGACTACTCCGGCAACAACACCTCCTCCTCCACCTCCAAAGGTAGCGCATCATACAAAAGCACCTGCTAAAACTGCAGCAATGACGCCAGCCAAAGAGGCTAAACCAGCCGCAGCTCCAACAGCTGTTAAGATGAAAAAGGACGGAACTCCGGATAAAAGATATAAAAACAGCCAACACCTGAAAAAAGACGGAACTCCGGATAAAAGGTATAAAGCAAATAAATAAACTCAACTTATAGTTGTTATTTTCATAATCAAATTTCGAAGAACCGATGATACTCATTCATCGGTTTTTTTTTGCATATTGTATTAAAATGACGGCAAATTCTTCAGTTATTTATAAATTTGACCCATGTTAAACTTCTTCAAGAAAAATGCGGCACTTATTTGGGCAAAAAAACATGTTCAAAAGGCTGAGGAATTCAAAAAAAATCCTGAAAAGAATCAGGAAAACCTATTGTTGTCTTTGGTAGAGACGGCTAAGAAAACCCTTTTTGGAAGAGAACATGATTTCGAGAATATTCATTCAATCCATGATTTTCAGAAAAGAGTTTCGGTCGCCGATTATGAAGACCTGAAACCTTATATAGAAAAAGTAAAAAGAGGCCAGGCCAATATTCTCTGGACAGCAACACCGGAATATTTCGCAAAGACATCGGGAACTACATCCGGATCAAAATACATTCCGATTTCTAAAGAAGGAATGCCTTTTCAGATTGCCGGAGCACAAAGTGCACTGTTCCATTATATTCACAAGAAAAATAATGCAGATTTCATTAAGGGTAAAATGATTTTCCTTCAGGGAAATCCTGAACTGGAAGAAGTTTTCGGAATAAAAACAGGAAGATTATCCGGCATTGTTGCCCACCATATTCCCAACTATCTTCAAAAAAACAGGCTTCCAAGCTGGGAAACCAATGTAATAGAAGACTGGGAAACGAAAGTTGAAAAAATAGTTGAGGAAACTGAAAAGCAGGACATGACTCTGATATCCGGAATCCCGCCATGGCTGATCATGTATTTTGAAACACTTACTGAAAAGCATGGCAAGAAGATCAAAGAATTGTTTCCCAATTTACAGCTTATCGTAACCGGCGGTGTAAATTATGAACCTTACCGTGATAAGATGGAAGATTTACTGGGCGGGAAAGTAGATATCATCCAAACTTTTCCTGCTTCTGAAGGTTTTTTTGCTTTTCAGGATGATTATTCGAAAGAGGGACTTCTTCTGTTAACCAATCATGGTATTTTCTATGAGTTTATTCCTTTGGAAGAATATGGAAAACCTGATGCCCAAAGATTACCGTTAAAGGATGTTGAGCTCAATAAAGACTATGCTTTGATCCTGACGACCAATTCCGGTTTGTGGGCCTATTCTATTGGGGATGTGGTGAGATTTATTGATAAAAATCCTTATAGAATTTTGGTAAGCGGAAGAACGAAGCATTTTACTTCAGCTTTCGGGGAACATGTTATTGCTTTTGAAGTTGAGGAAGCTCTTAAAGCGGCGTTGGAAAAACACCCCGCTCAGATTACAGAATTCCATCTGGCTCCTGAGGTAAATCCGGCAGAAGGTCTTCCGTATCATGAATGGCTGATAGAGTTTGAAAAACAGCCTGATGACATGGAATTATTTAGAAATGAGCTCGACGACCAGTTAAGAAAAAGGAACACATATTATGATGACTTGATTTCCGGAAATATTTTACAGAAACTGCACATCAGCAAACTAAAGAAAAATGCATTTCAGGAATATGCCAAATCTCAGGGAAAGCTGGGCGGACAAAATAAGATCCCAAGGCTGGCCAACGACAGAAAAATTGCTGATTTATTAGAAATCTACAAATTTTAGTCATATTTTTTCAATTCCAAAAACGTATATTCAAAAAAAATTATAAATTTGAAAAATTAAAAAATAATAATGAAAGCATCTGTACTTCTAAAATCATCTTTACTAACGTCCTTATTTGTAATTTCATCTTGTGCTACGACCAAGTACAGTGAAGATGTTTCAAAGAATAACTATTCTAATCTGGAAGCCGGAAGAATGTATGTAGTGACCATGAAAGACGGTTCTCCAAAACAAAAAATGTTGTTCCGAAATATAGACGGCGATAAACTTGTAGGCACAGCCGGTAAAAAAGACAGTGCGGTAGTGATCATTCCAAAATCTAATGTTGCAGCTGTAAAAGACAGATCGAAAGCAAGAGTAGTTGCAGGAGCTACGGTTATCGGTGCAGCGGGAGTTGCAGCCCTTGTGATCAGTTCTTTACGAGCAGACTAAAATAGATTTTATCTTTCAGTATATATTTGATTTATCATTTAAAAATACAGTATAAAAACAGCCTTAAATAGATATTTAGGGCTATTTTTGTGCATGATTTCTTTTACACCGTTAAAAACATTGCAAAATGTTGAATTCAGAAATCTTCTTACCGGGAGATTTTTTATTGTTTTAGCCTTCAGAATGCTTGCTACTTTATTGGGATGGTGGGTATATCAGCTAACAAAAGATCCCTTTTCCATTGGTCTTATTGGACTCTCGGAAGTAATTCCTGCGGTAAGCTGCGCGTTGTATGCGGGACATGTTATCGACATGAATGAAAAGAAGAGACTACTTCTGATCTGTAATTATGCCTATATTTTTCTGATCGGCCTGCTGTTGATTCCTGCATTTTTTAATGTACAGCTGCATTTTACGGGTCATCAGATTACTTATTATATTTATGGGGTTATCTTCTTCACGGGAATTGCCAGGGCTTTTATTGGGCCCATCGTTCCTTCAATGATTCCTAAAATTGTAAAGAAAGATAATCTTCCGAATGCGGTAACCCTGAATCAGGCTACTTTTCTTATTTCTTCGGTTTGTGGACATGCAATCGGCGGATTTCTTATTGGTTCATTTGGTGTAAAATGGACTTTAGTAGTGATTATTTCCCTGATTTTTACGGCTTCTCTGTTTTTCTGGAACCTGAATAAGCAGCATTCGGAATATAAAAAAGAAACGGTAAATGTGGTGGAAAGTATGCGTGAAGGAATTTCCTATATTTTTAAGACCAAAGAAATTTTAGGCGCATTATGTCTGGATATGTTTGCTGTACTTTTCGGAGGTGCGGTAGCGCTTATTCCGGTATTTGCCACTGATATTCTAGATGCAGGAGCTGAAGGTTTTGGATTCTTAAATGCGGCTTCTGATATTGGTTCAATGTGCATTATTACTCTTCTGTCCGTTGTTCCCTTAAGAAAGAATCAGGGAAAAATACTTCTGGTAGCGGTTGCCGGTTTTGGGCTGTGTATTATAGGATTTGGATTATCCAAACTGTATTGGCTTTCCTTCCTGTTCCTGGTTATGAGTGGAATGCTTGATGGAATTTCCGTAGTGATCAGAGGAACTATTGTACAGCTGAAAACACCGGATCATATAAGAGGGCGCGTATTGAGTGTGAATTCTATATTCATCATGTCCAGTAATGAAATGGGGCAATTTGAAAGCGGACTGGCTGCAAAATTATTAGGAGTAGTACGTTCTGTGATTTTCGGGGGAACGATGACGGTACTGATTGCTCTTTTTGTAGGAAGTACAAATTCCAAGCTTAGAAAAATGCAATATTGAAAACCAATATAGCAGATTTATTAAATATATCACAAAATCTTTAAATCAACGTTAATAATTTTTTATATTTGCCTTATAAAATTCCCCCTTTATGAACAAATTTTTACTAATGTTCTGCTTTTGCGTAGCAGGCTTTGGGGCCAAAGCACAGGCATTTACAGAAAAAAACCTACAACAGACTGTTTTACAATTCAATACATCTAAAACAGTAAATGATTACGATGCGCTTTTTAAGAAATTTTCAACAGCTAATGCTTCCGAAAGATGGCAGGCATATTACTACCAGTCTGCTGCTATGCTTCTTAAAACAGATCAGTTAGCGAAAAAAGGACCGGCAGAGTCTCTTAGGGAACCTAATGCACTTGCAGGAAAAGCTGGATTTGCAGCATTTACCTCCCAGCGTGATAATGCTGAACTGAATATACTTATGGGACTTGTTTCTCTTCAAAGCATTCAGCTGAATTTCTGTCTGGA
The DNA here is from genome assembly GCF_046535275.1 of Chryseobacterium sp. SIMBA_029. NCBI lineage: Bacteria > Pseudomonadati > Bacteroidota > Flavobacteriia > Flavobacteriales > Weeksellaceae > Chryseobacterium > Chryseobacterium sp. SIMBA_029. The sequence goes on along the minus strand of NZ_JAWRXA010000002.1, from coordinate 263,693 downwards.
TGTTCAAAAAGAATTAACAGCTATTGCTAAAAATATTGCAACCGCAGAAAGCAGTTCTCCGAACAATCCAAGATTGGCTATTCTGAAAGCAAGGATCGCTGAAAGATCAGGAGATAAAGCTGAAGCTGAAAAGCAATATCAAAAAGCCCTGAACGAATTTACCAAGTACAATTCTTCGGACAGCTCTATCCCGAACTGGGGCAGACAGCTTATTCCAACCAACAAATAATCTTAAGGATCAAAAAATTTTAAACTGATTAAAATGAAAAAATATCTACTGCTTTTTCTATTTTTCATAGCACAGGTAGCCTATGCACAGCAGGACTGTATCACCGCGATACCTATTTGCAGTGATGCTGATATTGCCTTAACTCCTGGCGGAACAGGCACAGTGGCAGAGGGAAGCGGGTGTTTACAAACCGAAACTAATTCCATCTGGTTCACTTTCAGTGTACAGACTGCGGGAACTTTAACATTTGTCATTACACCAACAGGGCCTACGGCTTACGATATTGATTATGACTGGGCACTTTACGGACCTAATCATAGTTGCGCCAATGTGACTGAACTGCCTTTAAGATGTTCTTTTGCAGGATTATACAATAACCTTATAAGGCCTCTTACCGGTCTTAACATGACATCAACAGATACCACTGAAGATGGCGGCGGGGATGGTTTTGTAAAATATATCGATGTTCTCCCGGGGCAGGTTTATTATTTACTGTTAAATAATTACTCACCCACTGTTTCACCGTTTACTTTATCTTTTGGAGGTACCGCTTCACTGCTTACCCCATTTGATCATAACTCATCACATATCTATCAACCTAATCCATTCCTGGAGCCTGGACAAAATGGTGATATTAATGTTTGCGGTAATCCTTTTACTTTTGATTTCTCGACGTTATCATCACATATCCTGAACAACAATCCTAATTTTGTTGTTAAATATTATAGATCTGCTGCTGATGCTGCAGATGATAACAACCCAATTACAGGTCCTATTCCTGTAAATCCTACGAATAACTATACGTATGCGATTTCGTATGTAGATCCTGGCAGCACAACCAGTTTCTTAAATCAATGTAGAGAATTCGGACCGATTAAGTTTATCGACAAATCTTTCACCCTTACTCCGGCTACACTTACTTCTTGTAGTAACAACTATTCGGGGACAGCATCATATGATCTGACATCAGCTACCATCAATGCTCCTACTACCGGAGTTACCCTACAATACTATCCGTCACTAAACGATCTGAATAACGGAATCAACGAAATCACGGTTCCTTATGCTTATGTTTCTGCTGAAGGATCTGCTTTTGTAAAGGCAACCAACCAGTTCGGATGTATTACAATAGCTGAAATTACTCTAAAATTCCATCCAACGGTAACTGTAAATGAAGCTACTTTGAGATCTTGCTTTATTGAAACCAATCCTTCAACAGCATCATTCAATCTGATCAATGCAGGGGTAAGCAGCCAGCCGGGAGTTACCAAGAAGTACTATCCTTCTTTAACAGATGCTGAAAACGCAACTAATGAAATACTTACACCAGCTGCATATATTGCTCCAAATGGTGTAATTTATGTGAGAGTATCTAATGCTCAGGGATGTTTCTCGGTTGCTAAAGTAACTTTAATCGTACTTCCTCCGGTAAAATCTGCAGTACTTGTTGATAAAATCATATGTATTGAAGACAAAACAACATTGGATGCCGGACCTGGATTCAATGGTTATGAATGGAGCACAGGAGCTACTACTCAATCAATCAATAATGTAGGAGTTGGAACTTACTGGGTGAAACTGAAAACAGGAGACTGTATCACTACACAGACGGTAAAAGTATATCCTAACGAACAGCCTGTTGTTTCTAATATTGACATTTCAAACAATTCAATAACGGTAAATGTTATAGGAGGAACTCCACCTTACAAATACTCTCTGGATAATATCAATTGGCAGGACTCCAATATATTTACGAATATATCAAGAGGAGATCATAAGATCTATGTGAAAGATGCTTATGACTGTGAACCTATCTCTATTTCAGTGATTGTTCCTAATCTGGTTAATGCTATCACTCCAAACGGAGACGGAGTAAATGACGTGATTGACTATTCTGCACTTTCAGGGAAACAAAGCTTGGTATTAAGTATCTTCGACAGATACGGATCAAAAATCCATCAAGCCGACAAATCCAACGGATTCAAGTGGGATGGTACTGTTGCAGGAAGAAGAGTACCAACAGGAACATATTGGTATTCTGTAACATGGAATGAAAATGACAAAAAGAATACCCCTATCAAGTTCTCAGGATGGGTAATTGTAAAAAATAAAGAATAATTTAATAAAAAAATAAAAAACTGTCCCTTGGGGCAGTTTTTTATCAAAATAATCTTTATTACATTACGTATTGACATTATTTTAGCTAATTTTGTTTCACAAAAATCATTTTAAAATGAGAAAATCACTACTTCTTTTAATTTTATTCATATCACAGGTATTCTACGCACAGTCGGACTGCTCTTCTGCAATTCCTGTGTGCGGAAACTCTAATCTATCCTACACTCCTTCCGGCCATGGAAATGTAGTAGATATTCCAACCACCGGTGCCCCAGCCTCACTTTGTCTGAAAGGAGGAGAACATTATTCCGTATGGTATTCATTTACAATAGCTACGTCGGGTACATTAGCATTTACCATTGATGCTAATGATAATATTGATGATTATGACTTTGCTGTTTATGGGCCAAATCCTAGCTGTAGTTCTTTATTATCTCCTATAAGATGTAATTATTATGGATCTGATAATTTAGGGAATACAGGTTTATCCCTGACCATTCCCCCAGGCGGAGCTAACCAAACGGTTTGGAGCCCATACATGGATGTGGTAGCAGGTGAAATCTACTACCTACTGGTTGATAACTTCCTAAGTTCTCCCAATGGCTTCTCTCTGAATTGGGAAGGAACAGCTTCTCTTAGTTCAGCATTCAATGATATAACTTTGACACCTAATCCATTTGTGACTCCAGGGCTTCCTTCAGCGACTCCTGGCCAACCTAATGAGGTGATGATCTGCGGACTTCCTAGCGTATTTAATTTTACGACTCTTACAGGAGGTATTCTCAATGGCAACAGCAGCAATTTTATCGTTACTTATCATAACACAACTAATGATGCCGTTACCGGACAAAATCCACTTACTTCTACTACAGTAAACGCTACAACTACCTATTATTACAGGATAAAATATCAGGATCCCAATAATCCGAACAATCCAATGAACGGATGTTTTATAACTGATAAATTCAAGTTTAAGGATGCAAGCATTACCGCAAAAAATGCCTCTCTTTATTCATGTAATAATAATGGTGCCGGTTCAGCTACCTTCAATTTGACTACTGCCGATGTATATGGAGTTCCGGGTACTCCCAATACCGCTACAATACAGTATTACCCAAGTCTTAATGACCTGAACGCAGGAACCAATGAAATCACCAATCCTACGGCTTATACTTCTCCGGAAACAATAATCTATGTAAAGGTAACTTCTGCACTGGGATGTATAGCGACCTCAACGGTCAGACTATTATTCAATCCTGTGGTTGTATTAAAAGATGTGGTGGTTGAAGAGTGTTATATTGACAACAATATCACAAACGGACTATTCGATCTTACCACAGCACCTGTAAGCACTCAAACAGGACTTGACAAGAAATTTTACAAAACGTTAGCTGATGCTACTAGTCAGACGAACCCAATTGTAAATACAACGAACTATATTACGACCAATACGGAAGTATATGTAAGAGCAACCAACACCAACCAATGCTATGCTATCGCCAAGATCACGCTGAAAGTATTACCTCCGGTAAAATCTGCCGTTCTAAAAGACAAAACAATTTGTGCGGAAGATAAAACAACTTTAGATGCAGGACCAGGATTTGATTCTTACGAATGGAGCACAGGAGCTACAACTCAGTCTATCCAGAATGCAGGAATTGGTGCCTATTGGGTTAAATTGCATACGGGTAAATGTTTCACGCTTCAGCCAGTAAATGTTTATGCTTCTCAGCAACCGGTTATTGCCAGTGTAGAAATCACAAACAATTCTATTAAAGTGAATGCTTCAGGTGGCACCCCTCCTTATATGTATTCAATAGATGGTATCAAATGGCAGGAATCCAATACATTTACCGGACTTCCAAGAGGAGACAATAAAATATTTGTAAAAGATTCTTACGACTGTACTCCTATTCAGATTACCGTTACTGTGCCTAATCTTATCAATGCGATTACTCCTAACGGGGACAACGTGAATGATGCAATTGACTATTCTGCATTAGCTTACAAGAAAAATCTGGTATTCGTAGTCTATGACAGATACGGAAATAAGCTTTATGAAGCAGATAAAATGAGAGACTTTAAATGGGATGGAACTGCTTTCGGCAAAAAAATCCTTACAGGTACCTACTGGTACACGATCTCATGGAACGAAAATGACAAGAACAGTACTGAAACTAAATATTCAGGATGGGTACTGGTAAAAAACAGAGAATAATTGATTTTTTTTAATATTGCAAAATCACCCCAGCTTTGGGGTGATTTTTTTTATTCACAGAAGAAATCCTTATCCCTACAGAATCTTAATAAGGTCCGCAAGAAAATGTTGATTACTATTTTCCAATTATTTTCTAAATAAACTATCTTTGCACCATGGCGCAGAAAGAAACTTTATCATCTCTTACACATGGAAACTTTGCGAAAGAGCTCTCGATTGCTGATGGGAAAATGCCTCCTAATGCAGTAGATTTCGAAAGACTGGTGATCGGTACTTTTTTAATTGACAAAAAAGGGCTTGACCATTCTATCGACCTCCTTACTGCGGAAGTATTTTACGACCCAAGACATCAGGTCATTTTTTCTAGCATTCTGAAATTATACGAAGGAAACCATCCTGTCGATCTGATGACGATTATTCAGGATTTAAAGAAAGAAGAAAAATTAAGTCAGGCTGGTGGCGATCATTATATCATAGACCTTACCATGGGAGTAAGTTCATCTGCTCATATTGAATACCACGTTCGTGTCATTCTTGAAAAATATATTTTACGTAGTTTAATTAATGTTTCTGCAAACGTTATTGATTCTTCATACAAAGAATCCACGGATGTCTTTGAACTTTTAGATAAAGCCGAACAGTCATTTTTCGAAATTACCAACGGAACGATCAAAAAAGGTTTCGATACTGCCAATTCATTAGTAAAGCAGGCTATTGAGACCATTAAATCTTTAAAAGATAAGGAAGGAATTTCCGGAGTACCTTCGGGATTCAGAGATATTGATAAAGAAACCGGTGGATGGCAAAACTCTGACCTTATTATCATTGCAGCACGTCCGGCGATGGGTAAAACAGCTTTCCTTCTTTCCATGGCGAGAAATATAGCAGTTGGGCACAAAATCCCGATGGTCCTTTTCTCTCTGGAGATGGCATCTGTACAGCTTATTACCAGAATGATCGCATCCGAAACCAAAATTTCTTCTGAGAAATTAAGGAAAGGAACTTTGGATGATGACGAGTGGCAAAGGCTGTTCTCCAATGTATCGGAATTGGAAAATGCCCCGCTATTTATTGATGAAACTCCTTCTCTTTCAATATTCGATTTCCGTGCAAAATGCCGAAGACTGGTAATGCAGCATGGCGTAAGACTGATCATGGTCGACTACCTCCAGCTGATGACAGCAGGAAGCAGCGGAAAAGGAGTAGGAAACCGTGAACAGGAAATCTCCATGATCTCCCGTTCATTAAAAGCGATCGCCAAAGAATTGAACGTTCCGGTTATTGCACTTTCCCAGCTTTCAAGAAGTGTGGAAACGCGTCCGGGAAAAAGGCCTCAGCTTTCTGATCTAAGGGAATCAGGAGCAATTGAGCAGGATGCAGATATTGTGTCTTTCATTTTCAGACCTGAATATTATAAAATTTCTGTTTGGGATAATGATGAGGAAGGCCAGGAAACATCTACGGAAAATCAGGCAGAATTAATTATTGCAAAACACAGGAATGGTGCTACAGCAGATGTACGTTTATCTTTCCTTAAGCATTTTGCAAAGTTCGGTGATATTGAAGCTGCTATGGGTGGACCAGATGGATATCCTTCTAATTTCGGAGCCCATGAAACGAGCGGTTTTGATAAAATCAAGACTACGATCCAGCCTGGGGCAGCATTTGATCTTCCGGACAGCTCAAAACTTTCAGGGTCTTCCATGAATGACTTTGACGATGATGATGATTTCCCGTTCTAACCTATTAATAACAAAACAATTCTTATTCCCTTGAAGGTTTACTACAATATTTACCTTCTTGAACAGTAAGAATATTAAGTTTTATATACCTCTACATTTTTGAGAATCGAAATATACACTGACGGAGCCTGCAGCGGAAATCCCGGAAAAGGAGGATATGGCATTCTCATGCGCGTTCCCGAAAAAAATTACCAAAAGACTTTTTCCAAAGGCTTCCGTAAAACAACCAACAACAGAATGGAGCTGCTGGCAGTGATCACGGCTTTAGAAAAATTAAAATCTCCTGAAAACGATATTCATGTTTATACAGACAGTAAATATGTTGCGGATGCAATTAACCAAAACTGGATCACAGGTTGGATAAAAAGAGGCTGGAAAAATGTAAAAAACCCTGATCTCTGGAAAAGATTCATTGAGCAATACAATACACACAAGCCTAAAATGCACTGGATAAAAGGACATGCCGGCCACTTTGAAAATGAGCTTTGTGATAAATTAGCCGTTGCCGCAACCAATTCTGATACGCTTGAAATAGACACCTATTTTGAAAATCTGGAAAATAACTCACTTTTTTAAAACAACAAGACAATCCAAATTTTTAATCAATCTAAGTTCATTTCAATACCTTTAATTAATTCATTACCTAACTTATCATTCATTAAAGAATAACTATCATTTTTAGCAAAATTAACATTAAATACATATTTATTGATTAGGATTTAATATATTTACACGTCTAATTAAAAGTATCCCTATTCAATGAATAAAAATTTACTGTCTTATTTTTGCATTTTCTTATTATGCATCTCCGGGAAGCTATTTACCCAAACCTATCAACTCGCAGGAAATCCTGTCAATACCACAGGATGGACAATGGTTTCTCCTACTCAGGTAATGGGCGATTTCGTTCAGCTTACCCCGGATACCAATAACCAATCAGGATCGATCAGGCTGAACGATCCCATCAACCTGAAATACTGCGATAAGTGGAGGGTAGAATTCGATTTCAGGATGGATTCCAACCAAACTTCCAATGGTGACGGTATTGCATTCTGGTATCTGGCCAATCCGCCGGTAGCCAGTGTATTGGGCTCCGGTCTCGGGGTTTCACAAAATGCAGTTGGCTTTATTGTAGGGCTTGATACTTATAATAATACGACTACTGCCACCATGAGTAAGGTACACGTTGCCTATGGTCAGGTTCCCAATACAACCGATACTAATAACGTAGAGTTTTTCAATGTTGCAGGAAGTTCTTTCCATTCACCGGATCTGAACACCACTCAACCTTTTCAGGGAACTACTTTTAAACACGTTGAAGTTACTGCTCAGGTAGATACGGCTGCCCCTACCAACTGGATTATAAAAATAACCCTTGACGGTACTGTGATTTGCAACCAATCTTTTGCACCCTCAGGGACAGCAGCTGCAATGACGGTAGGATATTTTGGATTTTCAGCTTCTACAGGGGGTGCAAGATCAAGACATTCTATTAAAAACGTAAAAATCTACACTGATAAAGTTCCTATTTTACAAGTTGCTGCAACCCAGTCATTCTGCCCCAACCCTTCCACAGGATTAGGTGCTGTAAATTTAACCACATTCAATTCTCAGTTTGTAAGCAACCCAGGAAACTATACTTTCACGTATTATGTTTTAGGAAGCTCAACACCGATTGCAAATCCAACTAATTATCAGTTCAATGCCAATACAACCATCACGGTAGTCGTAAAAGATAATGCAGGGATACTTTGTGATAATCCTGACGGAAAAATACAGCTCGTTCTTGCTCCGTTTACCGCCACTGAAGCTACCCTTACGGAATGCAACAACAATAAAGCAGGTACAGCAATATTCAACCTTACCACCGCCAATGTGACCGGAGTATTAGGAGTTACTAAAAAATACTACAAAACATTAAATGATCTGAATGCAGATACCAATGAAATTCTAAATCCAGCGACTTATCCTTCTGCCGCAGGAACAGTATATGTAAAGGTAACTACACCACAAGGATGTACAGGTAATGCAAAAATTAATCTGACATTCTATCCAGATATCCCGGTAACAGAAGCAACCCTCCGTTCTTGTTTTATTGCATCCAATATCACAACGGGAGGATTTGATTTAACCTCAGCCAATGTAACAACCCTGGCTGGCACTACTAAAAAATATTATACAACGTTAGCCAATGCTACAAGCGGAACCAATGAAATTGTAAGTCCATCATCATACATTTCAACAAGTACAGTGATTTATGTTCGCGTAACGAATGCCACCGGCTGCTACATGATTACAAAAATCAACCTTATTGTGATCCCGCCTGTATACTCTACAGTCTTAAAAGATAAAATAGTGTGCGTTGATGCCCGAACAACCCTAGATGCAGGACCTGGGTTTGACAGCTATACCTGGAGTACAGGTGCTACTACACAGTCTATCACCAATGTTCCCGTAGGAATCTACTGGGTTAATCTGAAAACAGGAAACTGTACAGCCCAACAAATTGTAAAAGTAAATGCATCGATAAACCCTGTTATTACAAGTATTGATATTAACCACAATACGATTACGGTAAATGTATCAGGCGGAACACCACCCTATCAGTATTCTTTAGACGGAATTACGTGGCAGGATTCCAACACATTTGGAGGTCTTGCAAGAGGTGAAGTAGTGGTTTATGTTAAAGATTTTTACAATTGTCAACCCGTTAAAGTTCAGATCACCGTTCCAAACCTTATCAATGCCATTACTCCTAACGGAGATAATATCAATGACTTTATTGATTATTCTGCATTAGCTTACAAGAAAAACTTAGTTTTTGTAGTATATGACCGATATGGTAATAAGCTGTATCAGGCAGATAAAATGAGAAACTACAAATGGGATGGAACCGCTTCCGGTAAAAAAATACTTACAGGAACGTACTGGTACACCATCACCTGGAATGAAAACGACAAAAACAATACTGAAACAAAATACTCAGGTTGGGTACTGGTAAAAAATAGAGAATAATTATTTCTACGCTAAAAATCACTCCACATTTGGGGTGATTTTTAGTAACCCATCTTTAAAACAGTAATTATTCACAAAACACCCGTTTCACTCTTCAATCATATTCATTAAAATAATTAGACATATTTTATTATTTTACGTATACGATTGACATTTCATCGCAATACTAATCTTTTTAATTACATAATTAATATTTATAATATCTTCAAATAACCAGAATTTATATTTTTACATTATTAATAACTAACCAACTCGCTACCCATGAAAAAAACTCTACTCATTTGTTTTTTAACTACTTTATTGGGCTTGTCTGGAAAACTATTTTCGCAGACCTATCAGCTCGCAGGAAACCCCGTAAATACTACAGGATGGGACCTGGTCTCTAGTGCGATCGTCAGTGGAGATTTCGTTCAGCTTACTTCAGACCAAACCAGTCTATATGGAGCCATAAAACTCGCAACCCCAATCACATTGAGCTATTGCGACAAATGGAAAGTAGAATTTGACTTTAGAATCGATGGAAATGGTACAGCTCAATTCGGAAAGGGTGATGGTTTTACATTCTGGTATCTAGCCAACCCTCCAACTGGATTTGTTTCCGGAGGAGGACTGGGAATCCCGGCCAACGCTTCAGGGCTGATGGTAGGATTTGATATATTCAACAACACCACAGAAGGACAGATGAGTAAAGTGCATCTTCTGTACGGAACGAATGATACAGCAGGAAGCAACATCGAATACAATAATACTCCCGGCAGTACCTTCCATTCCCCTGACCTTATCTCAACACAGCCATTTGTAGGCCCAACCTATAAGCATGTGGAAGTAAACGGCGAAACAGATCTTACCAACCCTACCAACTGGATTATTAAAATAAGAATCGATGGTGTACTTATCGTTGATCAGTCTTTTGCTCCTTATGGCGGGGCTATAGGAATGTCGCAGGGATATTTTGGTTTTTCCGCAGCAACAGGTGGAGCCAGCGCAAGACATTCTATTAAAAATGCAAAAGTATTTGTAGACAAAGTTCCAATTCTGAACAATACGATCACTCCTTTTGTGTGTACCAATCCTGCTACTGGAAACGGAGTGGTGGATTTAACGTCTTTCAACTCACAGTTTGTTAATAATCCCGGAAACTATATTTTTACGTATTATGTTCTGGGCAGCTCAATACCTATTGCCACTCCTACCGCTTTCCAATATTCTGGAAACACGACTATCAAAGTGGTTATCAAGGATCCATCTTCTACACTCTGTGATAATGGAGACGGAGTCATTCAGCTTAACCCAACACCATTTGCGGCAAACAACGCAACCCTTACAGGCTGTAACAACAATAATGCAGGAACAGCAATATTTGACTTAACCACAGCCACTGTCACGAATATCCCCGGAGTTACGATGCAGTTCTACCCTACTCTATATGATATGAATAACGGGACCAATCAAATTACAAACCCTACCGCATACGCATCTGCACCAGCAACGATATTTGTAAAAGTAACAACTCCTCAGGGATGTGTAAGTACTGCACAGGTAACATTAAATCATTATCCTGTTGTAACCGTAAATGATGCTATTTTAAGAACCTGCTTCATTGAAACCAACCCTTCAACAGGTTTATTCAATCTGGTCAATGCTACCGTAAGCAGTCAGGCAGGAACAACTAAAAAATATTATCCTTCATTAACTGATGCTGTAAATGGAACTAACGAAATTCCTAACCCATCCACTTATATAGCTCCAAACGGAGTAATCTATGTAAAAGTAAGCAATGCAAATGGCTGCTACGCAATTGCTAAAGTTACTTTAACAGTAATCCCTCCGACATTATCAAGCGTTTTACAAGACAAGGTTATTTGTATTGAAGATAAAACAACCCTGGATGCCGGGCCGGGATTCAACGCTTATTTATGGAGTACCGGAGCAACCACACAATCCATTAACAATGTAGGAGTTGGCACCTATTGGGTAAAGCTTAAAACAGGCGACTGTACTGCTCTTCAGACTGTAAAAGTCTATCCTTCAGAGCAACCGGTAGTTACGACTATAGATATCTCAGGAAGTACCGTTACCGTTTATGCAAACGGAGGAACTCCCCCTTATAAATATTCAATGGACAATATTAACTGGCAAGATTCCAATGTGTTTACTAATATTGCAAGAGGAGAAGCAAAAGTTTTTGTAAAAGACAGCTACGACTGCGAACCTATTGTGATCAATATTACCGTACCTAATCTGATCAACGTAATCACTCCTAACGGTGATGGAGTAAATGATGTGATTGATTATTCTGCATTATCCGGCAAGCAAAATCTGGAAGTAAGTATTTTCGACCGATATGGCTATAAGCTATATACAGCCGACAAATCAAACAGATACACTTGGGATGGAACCACCAACGGAAGCAGAAAAGTCCCTACAGGAAATTACTGGTACTCCGTAACATGGAATGAAAATAACAAAAACAGCACTCCTATAAAATTCTCAGGCTGGATTATGGTAAAAAATAGAGAATAATGTAATACTTATTAAATAGCAAAAGGATCACCTCATACAGGGTGGTCCTTTTTGCATCATTTAAGAGGAGATATTTCATTTTAAGCATACTTTATTCACATTCAATTCTTAAATTTGTTCTATGAATTATTTGGAAGCTTTAAGCAGAAGATATTCTGTAAAAAAATTTAATACGGAAATTATTCCTCAGGAAGTACTTCACAATATTCTTGAGTCCGGAAAATTATCGGCCAGTTCACTGGGGCTCCAGCCTTATAAAATAGTGGTGGTGGAAAGTAAGGAAATGAAACAGAAACTCATTCCGGCTTTTTACAATCCATCACAAATTTCCACGTGCTCACACCTGGTTGTCATTATTTCAAAGAAAATAATTGAGGAAAGTTATATTAGGGGATATTTTAATCATATTTCTGAGGTAAGAGAAACTCCTGTCGAAAAACTCGACTTATTTAAAAACAGCATCAATCAACATATTAATCAAAAAACGCAGGATGAAATTTTCTCCTGGGCCGAAAAGCAGTCTTATATAGTACTGGCAAACCTCATGTATGCTGCTGCAATAGAAAATATTGACTCCTGCCCTATGGAAGGCTTCCGACAGGATCTGATAGAAGAGATCCTGAACATCAACTCCGAAACAGAAAAAGTAACCGTCACCCTCGCTTTAGGCTACCGTTCCGAAGAAGACCACTTCCAACACATGAAAAAAGTAAGAAAACCAAACGAAAAATTGTTTAAATTTATTTAATTATTTAAACAATTGCCTTAAAGCAAGCATATGATAAAAGCGGATGTATTAGTAATCGGTTCCGGAATTTCGGGACTTTCTTATGCCATAAAAGTTTCTGAGCACCTTCCTGATGCCAAAATAATCATCGTAACAAAATCCGACGAGGATGAAAGCAATACTAAATATGCCCAGGGCGGTTTAGCAGTCGTTACTGATTTGAAAAATGATAATTTCGAAAAGCATATTGAGGATACCATGCGCGCCGGAGACGGAGAAAACAAACGCGATATCGTGGAAATGGTAGTTCGGGAAGCACCGGCAAGATTCAACGAAATTGTAGAATGGGGCGCCAAGTTTGACATGAAAAATGGCGAATTTGCTCTAGGCAGAGAAGGCGGACATACAGAAAACAGGATTGTACACCATAAAGACATTACCGGTTTCGAGATCGAAAGAGCACTCCTGGAGACGGCTAAAAACAGTCCTAATATTGAAATCCTGGATCATCATTATGTAATTGATATCATTACCCAGCATCACGTTCCCGGAAAAGAATTAAATCAGGGAGATATTCATTGCTATGGGGCTTATATTTTAGATGAAAAGTCTAAAAAGATAAAAAAAATCACTTCAAAAATAACATTAGCAGCAACAGGAGGTGCCGGACATGTTTATAAAAACACCACCAACCCAACCATTGCAACTGGAGACGGAATTGCTTTTGTAGCCCGTGCTAAAGGTAAGGTTTCCAATATGCAGTATTACCAGTTCCATCCTACAGCGCTTTATAGCAAAATTGATGGTATGTTATTTTTAATTTCCGAAGCCGTACGTGGAGACGGAGCGAAATTAAGAACCAAAAAAGGTGAAAAATTCATGCACAAATATGATGAGCGTGAAGAACTTGCCTCAAGAGATATCGTCGCGAGAGCGATTGACAATGAAATGAAAATTTCCGGTGATGAATATGCCGGTTTAGACTGCCGGGCCATGGATCAGGAAAAATTTCTGGAACATTTCCCTAACATCTATAAAAAATGCAGAGAAGAAGGAATTGACCCTTTCACCCAGCTGATCCCAATTGTGCCTGCCTGCCATTATCTGATGGGCGGTATCGAAGTGGACAGAGACGGACAATCTTCTATCAGAAACCTTTTCGCAGTAGGAGAATGTACCAACTCCGGACTTCACGGAGCAAACAGACTTGCTTCCAATTCATTACTTGAAGGATTGGTTTTCGGACATAACGCTGCGATGAAGACCGTCAGTCTTCTTGACAAAAATAATTTCAACTTTGATGATTTAAAAGCAGTTCCGGAATGGGATGAGGAAGGAATGAAGATCATGGATGAGATGGTCATTATCAGTTACCTGAGAAAACAGCTTCAGGAGATGATGAGCGACCTTGTAGGGATCGTAAGAAGCAATAAACGCCTTATTATGGCCATGCAGAAGCACCAGGAAATCGCCGCAGCCGTTGATGAAATCTATCATTACTCTATTCTTTCACCACAATTATCAGAACTTAGAAACCTCACTACCGTTGCCCACCTTATTATCACTGAATCTATAAAGATGACGGAAAATAAAGGGGCATTTTATAATAAAGATCTAGCATAAAAGAATTATATGAAAAAGCCAAGCTACGTAACTGATAAAGCCCTTAAAACTTTTATAAAAAATGCTCTGGAAGAGGATATTCAGGATGGTGATCACTCTACCTTATCAACCATACCTAAAAATCTGCAACAAAGTGCGAAACTTCTTGTAAAACAAGATTGTATCCTTGCAGGAGTTGAATTAGCGGAAATCATCTTTAAAACTTTTGATGACAATTTAAAAGTAGAAACTTTTATCAAAGACGGAGCCGTAGCAAAAGTTGGCGACATTGCATTCATCGTAACCGGAAGCGCAAGATCTATCCTTTCAACGGAAAGACTTATCCTGAATTGTATGCAGAGAATGAGCGGCATCGCCACCCTTACTCACGAATGGGATTCCAGACTAGTAGGAACAAAAACAAAATTGCTGGATACCAGAAAAACGACTCCTAATTTCAGAATCTGTGAAAAATGGGCAGTTGCTATTGGCGGCGGCACCAATCACCGGTATGGATTATATGACATGATTATGCTGAAAGATAATCACATTGATTATAACGGAAGCATTACCAATGCTGTAAAAATGGCAAAAGATTATGTTAAAAAAACTAAAAAGAAGTTAAAGATAGAAGTTGAAACCAGAAGTCTGGAAGAAGTTAAAGAAGCTATAAAAGCAAAAGTTGACAGAATCATGCTTGATAATATGGATGTGAAAACAATGAAGCAAGCCGTGGATATGATTAACGGATCATGTGAATCTGAAGCTTCCGGAGGAATTACCCGTGATATGCTTAAAGAAATTGCCACTACCGGTGTCACCTATATCTCCGCCGGAGCCCTCACTCACTCGGCAGAGAATATCGATTTGAGTCTCAAAGCAGTGAAATAGCGTTATATTTTTAACAAAAACAACCCCCTTTTATTAAAAACTCAATAATGTGATTTTTTTCATGTTAAAAGTCATTTTTTATTCATTACACTGAAAATCAACAACTTAAACATTATTAAGATTGAGTAAAAATTAACATACAGTTAATATTAGTTAAATTTTATTTTAGCAATTTTGCAGAAAATTAAATCTAACTATTACTAACGATTATGAAATTAATCAACAAATCGATGCTGTCTGCAGTAATCACGCTTTCTACAGCCAGTGTCTATTATGCTCAACAAGTTCAGGATACGATACACTCGAAGTCCAACGACATTGAACAAGTTGTAATAACTGGTGTTGCCGATATCGCTAAAGATAGAAAAACACCGGTAGCAGTTTCAACAATTAAAGAAGCACAAATTGTTGAAAAATTAGGAAATCAGGAATTCCCTGAGATCTTAAATACGACTCCATCAGTATATGCTACTAAAGCAGGAGGTGGTTTCGGTGACTCTAAACTTAACATTAGAGGATTTAGTCAAAATAACATTGCCGTAATGGTAAACGGTATGCCAGTTAACGATATGGAAAATGGGTCAGTATACTGGTCTAACTGGGCTGGACTTTCTGATGTAACTTCAGCAATGCAGGTTCAGAGAGGTCTTGGTTCATCAAAATTGGCGATTGCATCTATCGGAGGTACAGTAAATATTTTGACAAGAGCTGCTGATAAAAAGCAAGGAGGGATTGTTTCTTTAGGAGTAGGTAATAATGACTATGTAAAATCCTTATTCGCTTACAATACTGGGAAATCTGCTAAAGGATGGTCTTCTTCATTCTTAATGAGTAGAACAGCCGGTTCTATGTATGCAGATGGAACTAAGTTTGAAGGTTACAACTATTATTTCGCATTAGGATATAAAAAGCCAGGAGGTAATCATGATTTCCAATTTACAATTACCGGAGCTCCTCAGTGGCACAACCAAAGGTCTTTTGCATCAACAATCGATAGCTATATCACTTACAATCAAGATCATGACGGAACACCAGATAGAAAATATAACTCTGACTGGGGATATCTAAATGGTAAAGAGTATTCAGCAAGAGTAAACTATTATCATAAACCAGTAATGTCTTTAAACTGGGATTGGAGCATCAGTGATAAATCAAAACTTAACACGGTTGTTTACGCTTCTTTTGGTAGAGGTGGTGGTACAAGTACTATAGGTACAGCAAATGGCAAATCTTTAAGTAGTTTCAGAGATCCTAATACCGGACTTTATAACTTTGATGCAATTTATGCAGCAAACCAGGCTTCAAACCCTACAAAAGGTATTTTAATCAGAAACTCTTCTGTAAACTCTCATAACTGGTTTGGTTTGATCTCTTCTTTCAACCATAACTTTAATGAAAATTTAAAACTAAGTGTAGGTGTCGATACAAGATACTATCAAGGATACCATTATCAAGTAGTTAGCGACTTACTAGGTGGATCCGGTTACCTTGATAAAAGCAACAAAAATATTGGTAACAATATCGTAACGGCAACTGAAAGTACAGATCCTAAATGGAATCCTTTTGGCGGAAAGCTGATGGATGTGAACAACAGAATCGGTTTTAGTAATGATTCTAATGTACTTTGGTATGGTGGTTTCGGACAACTAGAATATACAAAGAATGATTTCTCTGCATTTGTACAAGGATCGGTTTCTAACCAAGGCTTCCAAAGAATAGATAACTTTATCATTGATAATGTTACTAAATCTAAGAATGGTACAATTATGCCTACAACAACTGATTATAAAAACTTAGTCGGTTACAACATCAAAGGGGGAGTAAACTATAATATCAATGAGCACCATAATGTATTTGGTAATATTGGTTATTATGAAAAACAACCTTTCTTTAACTCAATCTACAGAAGTAATGAAAACGTTGTTTCTCCTGATGCAACCAATGAAAAAATCTTTGGCGCAGAACTAGGATATGGATTTAGATCTGCTAAATTTAATGCAAATGTAAACATCTATAGAACTACTTGGGATGATAGATATCAAAGAAAAACAGGATTATCTTATACAGACCCTGCTACCAATGTAAGAACGACTTATTATGCAGAAATTAATGGTCTTAGTGAGGTTCACCAAGGTATTGAATTTGATGCTAACTTAGTTCTTAATAAATTCTTATCTGCTTACGGTATGTTCTCAATAGGAGATTGGCATTATAATGGAACTGCAAACGCTACATTATTCAACGATACAGATAACTCTCCTTTCAATTTACCCGGAACTTCATCTAACGAAGCTAAACTGAATTTAGATAAAGTAAAAGTAGGTGAATCAGCTCAGATGACTGCTGCGTTAGGTATTACAGTTACACCCGTTAGAGATTTGAAATTTGATGTTAACTGGAGATATGCAAACAAACTCTATTCTTCACTAGATGTATATTCTTATAGTAGTTCCACTGCTAAAGGAGCACTACAACTTCCTGACTACCATTTATTTGACCTAGGAATCTCTTACAAAATAAGATTAAAAGATCCTTCACAATTCTTTACAATTAGAGGAAACGTTTACAACTTATTTGATACTACTTACATCGCAGAATCTCTTACTGCTATTCATGCTGATGATAAAGTTAGTACTGCAGCTACAGCTCAAACTTACGAACAAGCAGGTAAACTATACAATGGTGTTGCCACAGGTAACCAAGTTTACTTCGGATTCGGTAGAACATGGGCAGCTACATTGTCTTTCAACTTCTAATCATATAAAAACATTAGATTTTATAAATATGAATCCCGGCTTATCGCCGGGATTTTTGTTATATTTGCTACTAGAAAAAAAGAAAAAATAGGATTATGGATTTTTACAAGATTTTTCTCAGTGCCCATAAGGGATTTGGGTATTTGGAATTGGTTTTAGTGGCTTTATTTATTATTGCATTATTAACTACCATGTTTGGGTTTAGTGGAAAAGTGAACAAGTTTTTAAAGAAAACTACACTTTTCACAATGATTTTCTTTCATGTTCAGTTTTTGGTAGGAATATGTTTATTATTCATATTCTCTCCGGGCTTTAAAGCAGCCCTAGATTCCGGAACATTGATGAGTGACTCTTACTCAAGATTCCAGTATGTAGAACATCCATTTTCTATGCTAGTTGCTGCTGTTTTAATGACAATTGTTAACAAAAAAGTAAAAGTTAATCCTACCATTTCTTTAGGAATTGTAATTATGGGATTAATTGCAGCCGGTTTATTTGCATTCGCGTTTCCATGGACAAGAGTCTTTGGAGCATAATATATTAACTTAAATAATGTAATCATTAAGATGAAAGTAGCTGTAGTCGGTTCAACAGGAATGGTTGGACAAGTTATGCTTAAAGTATTAGAGGAAAGAAACTTCCCTGTAACAGAATTAATTCCGGTTGCATCGGAAAGATCTATAGGTAAGAAGGTGAAGTATAAACAGAAGGAATATACTATTGTAAGCATAAACGACGCCATAGCTGCCAAACCTGATATTGCCATATTTTCTGCAGGCGGATCTACTTCTCTGGAGTATGCTCCGAAATTTGCAGCAGCAGGAATTACTGTAATTGATAATTCTTCAGCATGGAGAATGGATCCTGATAAAAAATTAGTTGTTCCCGAGATCAATGCTAATGTATTGACGAAAGAAGATAAAATCATTGCCAATCCTAACTGTTCTACCATTCAGTTGGTAATGGTTCTGGGTCCGCTTAATAAAAAATACAACCTGAAAAGAGTGGTTGTTTCCACCTACCAATCTGTAACAGGAACAGGAAAAGCAGCGGTAGACCAGTTGAATGCTGAAATCAATAATGATGATTCTGTGGCAAAAGTATATCCTTACCAGGTGTTCAAAAATGCCTTACCTCACTGTGACGTTTTTAGTGACGACGATTACACTAAAGAAGAGATTAAATTAATGAAAGAACCTAAGAAAATTTTAGGAGATGATACATTCAATTTAACAGCCACAGCAGTAAGAGTTCCGGTACAGGGAGGACATTCTGAAAGTGTAAATATTGAATTCGAAAACGATTTTGAAGTTGACGAAATAAGAAAAATATTATCTGAAACGCCAGGGGTAATTGTGATGGATGATGTAAAGAACAATATATATCCAATGCCTTTATACTCTGAAGGGAAAGATGAAGTCTTTGTCGGTAGGATAAGACGGGATTTGTCACAACCGAAAACCCTCAATCTCTGGATTGTAGCAGACAATCTGCGAAAAGGGGCGGCAACCAACGCAGTACAGATCGCAGAATACCTTGTAGCAAACAACTTAGTATAAACTAACAAATAAAAAAAGAGTCTCAACATTGAGATTCTTTTTTTTATCAAACTTATGAAGAATAAGAAAAGTAACAATAAAGATAAAATTGGTTTCCAAAAGCTTATTGCCGTTTTTGGAGTTATACTTTTCATCGGAAAATTGGTTGCCTGGAAGCTTACGAATTCCGATGCCGTATTTTCTGATGCCATGGAAAGTGTAGTGAATGTCATCAGTGCATTTATGGGGCTCTACTCCCTTCACCTTGCCGCCAAGCCCAAGGATGAAGATCATCCTTACGGACATGGAAAAGTAGAATTTGTAACCTCCGGTATTGAAGGTGCCCTTATCGCCATTGCCGGAATCATGATTATTTACGAAGGAATCAACAGCTTGATCGTAGGAAAAGTTTTAAATAAACTGGACTGGGGAATCTGGATTATCGCAGCCACAGCGGTAGTCAATTACCTGCTTGGATATGTTTCCATTAAAAAAGGAAAAGAAGAAAACTCATTAGTCCTTATTTCATCCGGAAAGCACCTTCAGTCAGATACCATTACGACACTTGGTGTTGTGATCAGTTTAATTGTGGTATATTTTACAAAGATTTATTGGCTGGATTCTGTTGTAGCCCTGGTTTTTGGGGCTTATATCATTATTGTAGGGTATAAGATTGTCCGCAAGTCTTTAAGCGGAATTATGGACGAACAAGACCCTGACCTTCTCCGGCAGATCGTTCAGATCCTTGAAAATAATAGAAGAACAGAATGGATCGACATACACAATATGAAAATTCAGCAGTTTGGAGCATCTCTTCACATTGATGCCCACATTACTCTTCCCTGGTATTACAGCCTCCGTGAGGCACATAACGAAATGGAAAAGGCCATCATCCTTCTCGCCAACAATACAAAACGAAGCATTGAGTTTAATTTTCACATGGACGACTGCAAGCCGATCTCATGTTCTGTATGCCAGATCAAAGACTGTCCTGTACGCGAAAGAGATTTTGTAAAGCGTGTAACCTGGACTCCGGAAAATGTAACAAGTGTAGATAAACACACAGCAGAAGAGCAGACAAATTAAGTGATGTAGTTTTTACGTATTTTTTAATGTCCCGATCTGTTTCCGATAATAAAACATAGGAACAATTAACAGTAAAATTAATGGCTGGATCACAAATCTTCTCATGTAAAAAGAGAATAGATATCCTATATCAAATCTATCATAAACACAGTACAGATAGATAGGGAAAGTAATGAAAAAAATAATCGTTATCATCAGCGCTCCCTGCAAGGTCCATTGTTTATTTTTAAACAAAAAATGAATAATCAGACATGAAAAAAACAGGTTTAAAATAAATCTGAAAAGATGTCCGATTATTAATTTCCCCCATACAAATTCAGGGAATGTAATATTCTTAACCGCCTCGTGAAAATAATTCAGGAAAGGATCATAGAAAAGGCGGTCTTCCAGCAGTCTTACGCTTATAAGACCCACTACACCTGCTATGACCAAAAACCAATTAAGAATTTTCATTTTTCAATGCAAAGAATTTAATCCACACCAACCAAAGAAGTACTACACTTCCATAAATGATCGCAGGGAAAATAAAATCGTGGAACATTTTACTGTACTCAATGTGATCCGTTCTTACAATATTAAATCCTACGATTCTTGCCACATTCATACCGTAAAGAAAAACAAGTCCGAGGAAGACAAAAACAAATGTTTTAGCACCTTTATAGAACGCAAAAATAAAAGAAACGAACAAAATCATGACAGAAACAGCATTACATCCCTCTATCATTCTCGTGGCATAAGCCTCCTTTACATAAAACCAAACCTGGTCCTTTTTGATATCGTCATAAAGTGCTGTAGGATACCCTACTCTATTCTGAATCCAGCTAACCTGATCCGCGATTATTCTTGAAAATGAATCCAGCCCTGACCCTTTGCAGCTATTCAGAAAAAACTGATAGGCAAAAAGCAGCACCAGATAGATAATGATGAAGCGGAGCAAAATGTTTAAAACTGGTTTAAAATCCTTTAGCATGCTGCAAAGATAAAAATTAGATTGTAATTTAGTATATTTGTTTCCATATTATGACTTCCGAAAACGCAAAACGATTTTTTGAAAACTATCTGGGTGACAAATTTTCTGAGTTCATCACATTGGCTCAAAGCGGTTCAGCCAGGGTAAACTTTCTGGCAGCATCTTCCAGCAAAAAGTATATCGTAACCTACAATGAAAACATTCCCGAAAATGAATGTTTTTTATACTATTCTGAAATTTTTTCGTCATTGCATCTTAATACTCCAGCTGTTTTTGCCATTTCTGATGACAGAAAAACATATATCCAGGAATTTTTGGGCGAAAATACACTTTCCGAGCTTATTTCAAATGAAGGACTCTCCCCTAGAATACAGTCACTCGTTATGCAAACCTTAGAAAAGCTCTTCCGGCTTCAGATTGAAACACAAGGAAAAATTGATTTTTCAAAAACTTTTGAATATGAAAGTTATGATGAGCTTCCGGTGATCCACGATTTGTATTATTTTAAAAATTTCGTAGCTGATGTTCTTGAAATTGAATACCACAAATCTACTCTTCTGAAAGAATTTAAAGAGATCGCCAAACGTATCGAAAATCTTGAGCCAAAGGGAATTATGATTCGTGATTTTCAGGCCAGAAATATCATGGTGAATCAAAATGATGAAGTTTCATTCATTGATTATCAATCGGCTATGAAAGGTCCTTTGATGTATGACGTTATTTCTTTTCTTTTTCAGGCTAAGGCCAATTTTCCTGAAGATTTTAAAAATGAAATGCTTGAATTCTACATCCAACAATTTGAAGACAAAAACATAAAGAATCAACTAAAAGAATCGGTTAAACCTATTCAAATGATGAGATTCCTGCAGGTTTTAGGAGCTTACGGTTTCAGAGGATTGATTCAGAGAAAACAGCATTTCCTGACAAGCCTTAAACAGGGAATTCTGAACATTACCCAATTTGCCGATTCCTGGGAACATATGAAAGACTACCCGGAACTTAAAAAAGTAATCAGCCAGTTAACGCTGGAGAAAACGGAATTAAAAATTAATGAAATTATCAATTCTTAGAATTGATTTACTCGGGGCTACCGAAGAAACTAAAAGATTAGTATTACTATCTGATAAAAATTAAATATAACCTTAATGGTTAATAAAAAAATAAAATATGCTTCACATCGACATACACAGTTTTTCGTATAAAAAAGGAGGAATTCCAAAAGATGAATCAGGAAACGGAGGTGGTTTTGCTTTCGACTGCAGGGGAATACTTAACCCGGGAAGAATCGAAGAATATAAAATCCAAACAGGAAATGATATCGGTGTGCAGAAATACCTTGAAGAAAAAACTGAAATGCCTGCATTTTTAGAATTGGTAAAAAGCATCGTTTCGATCAATATTGATAATTATCTTGCAAGAGGTTTTGAAAACCTTCAGATCAATTTCGGATGCACAGGCGGGCAGCACCGATCAGTATATTGTGCTATAAAAATTGCTGAATTCATTAAGGAAAAGTATCCGGAAGGCACTGAAATCAGCCTTCACCATGATGAACAGCACCACCTGAATTCATAACGATAAGTGATATATTCTAATTAATTTATCTTTATCTCATTCATTAATCACCTATCAATTATACAATGAAAGCTCTAATTTTCGCAGCTGGAAAAGGCACAAGGCTTAAACCGTTTACAGATCACCATCCCAAAGCATTGGCAAAGGTTAATGGAATCCCTCTTCTGGAAAGAAACATCCAATATCTTAAAAGTTTTGGAATTAAGGATTTTGTCATCAATATTCATCATTTTGGAGATCAAATTGCTGAATTTCTCAAAAAGAACAATAATTTCAACTGTAATATTGAAATTTCTGATGAAACAAACGAATTGCTGGAAACAGGTGGTGGTTTGATTTTTGCTAGAAGATTCCTGGATCATGGGGAAGATTTTTTAATCATGAATGCTGATATTTTAACCAACATCAATATTACAGATCTGGTTAATTATCACAAAAAGATAAAAGATTTTGCTACTTTAGCCGTTTCGGATAGGGAAAGTTCAAGAAAATTGCTTTTCAATGATGAATTAATCTTAAGAGGCTGGCTGAATGTACAAACCGGAGAACAAAGGCTGGCTGAATTCAATAAAGGATTTAAGGCTTTAGCGTTCAGTGGTGTACACTGTATCAATCCCAGTATCTTTGAAAAAATAAAAAGAACAGGCAAATTTTCTGTTATGGAAGAATATCTGGACCTCATGCTGACCGAGCAAATACACGGTTTTGTGCATGACAGCATCCTGATAGACGTCGGAAGACCGGAATCTGTAATAGAAGCCGAAAAACATTTTAAATAATTTTTGCAATGGAAATTGATGGAACCCGGGATGAAAGCTTAGTAAATCCAGAACTCGACATAAATGAATCGAAGCTGCACAACAGCTTCAGACAGAAAACCTGGGACGAAACTATTACCAAAGACAGCTGGATGGTTTTCAAAGTGATGGCAGAATTTGTAGATGGGTATGAAAAACTCGCCAAAATCGGCCCTTGTGTTTCGTTGTTTGGCTCTGCACGATTGAAGCCGGAAAGCAAATATTACGAGATGGCTGTAGAAATTGCTGAAAAGATCACAAAACTAGGTTTCGGGATTATTACCGGAGGTGGTCCAGGGATCATGGAGGCTGGCAATAAAGGCGCTTTTAATGCTAAAGGGAAATCCATCGGTTTGAATATCGATCTTCCTTTTGAACAGCATTTTAATCCGTATATTAACAAATCCTATTCAATGAACTTCGATTACTTTTTTGTAAGAAAAGTGATGTTTATTAAATATTCTCAAGGTTTTGTTGTAATGCCAGGAGGATTCGGTACTTTAGATGAATTAACAGAAGCGATGACACTGATCCAGACCAATAAAATTGGGAAATTTCCTATTGTTTTGGTAGGCAGCAAATTTTGGAGCGGATTATTGGAATGGTTTAAGGCAACCTTACTGGAAGAGGGAATGATTGCTGAGGATGATCTTGATCTTTACAGAGTTGTGGACACTGCAGATGAAGCAGTAGCGCACATTAAAGCGTTTTATGATAAATACGCGGTGAACGTCAATTTTTAATTGGCATATTATTTGTGACTTAATACAAACAAGCATGATTGTAAATCTATTAATTAAGATGAAAAAACTTTTATATATATCTAGTATTTTAACATTTTTTGTGTTAATGAGTTTTATGTATGTAGACTTTTTCTCTTCGATGACCAAAGTGGATTATATTGATGGAAGCAAAACATTGAAGTTTACCACAAAAATGAATACAAACCACATTTCTGATGCTATTAAGATCAACCCCAACACCGCTGGATTTGAAGCTGAAGTAAAAAAATATGTGAATAATAATTTTGATGTGTACGTCAATGGCTCTCCTAAAACAATTACTTTCACAGGAAGCCAGGTAAATGGAGAAACTGTATGGGTGTATTTTGAAACCGGCGGAGTATCGGACATCAGCACCTTAAAAATAAAGAATACAATCCTTTTAAGCGCTTTTCCTAAGCAAATTAACGTAGTTACCATTGCTTACAAAGGAACTCAGAAAGCAATGAATTTCCAGCGCGGAAAAGAAGTGAACGAAGTTTCTTTTTAAAAAGAAATTTTAAAGTATAAAAACCACTGCAATGCAGTGGTTTTTTGTTTGAGTATATCAAAATCCCGACTTCCATAACAATACATTAAGATCCAATTCACTAATGTCAAAGCCATCTGCATGTGATTTAAAGCCAGGTTTCATTTTCAATACTTCAACCGCTTTTTCGGCTTGATCTAAGGAAGAAAACACACCTATGTACCTTTCATCATCCAAATGAGTATCTATCGTATAATAATGGCTTACACTAAAAATAGTATTTAATTCTAATTCTTTTACAGAACGGCAATTTTTATCAACCTCATCTCCTTTTTCCAGATAATCACGTCCCATCTCACCGATAGCTTCGTGAAATCCTTCAACCCAGTGAATTTTATCGAGAATATATTGATTAACCACAAAACACTCAGGATATTCTTTAAAGCCTGGCAGAATAACAGCTTGTTTTTTCATTTCTTCAATGCCCTTTAAGCTATTAAGAAAGCCTAACAGTTTAGAATCAGTATGCCATTCATCTGTATAGGCGTGACTGAGAACATAGACGAAATATTCCATTGTTTATGGTGTGAAATTAATAAAAAAGGCGGACTTTAAAAAGTCCGCCCTGGTATTATTTAAAAGCTCTTACTATTGTGCTTTTATTTTGAAATCATCTACTTCCCATGTCGCTGCTGCTGAAGTCGTAGAAGTATATTTAAATGCAATTCTAACGTTCTTACCCAGGAATGCACTTAGGTTTACATTTCCAGAACCTACCCAGTCACCAAATGCAGCGTTATTGGTATCCAGTGTTGCTGGTAATAAAGTCCAAACTGTTGTTGCCACATTTCCTGTGAAGTTATCCGTTGCATATACCTGTAAAGCATTTCCTGCATATCTTACATCGGTAGTGAAACTCACCGCAGCTTTTGTTTTACCTACCAAGCTTACTGCTTTAGAGATTAACCAATCTTCATTAGCATTGTTTACAGAAGCAAAACCGTTCATCATTGCATAGTAGTTTGTTCCGTTACCCTGGTTTGAAGTACCCCAAACCTGAGCTCCTGTTACGTTTACCGCAGTCCAGTCTGTACTGAATCCACCACTTGCAAAGTTTTCACTGTAAATGGTAGGGATTGGTGTATAAATACTTCCATCACATCTTGGATTATCCAAATCAACATTCGCTAATTTTGTAATCCATAATTGATACGTTCCATTGAAGATACTCGCGATTGCATATACATCACCTTTACCTCCTTCGATTTCAGTAGAACCTGGTTTTTTAGGTACTGTAGATGTTCCGAAATCTGCCAATCCACTTGTTCTAAGAAGGATTTGGTTTCCTGCACAATCTTGTAATGTTCTGTTTGAAGTTCCTGTACCGTCCGTATATGTTTTACCAAGGTCACTGTCAATAAACTGAAGATCTTTGATTTTAATCCATCTTCCTACATCAGCATTGGTAAGCTGCGTAATGGTTCTTTCTGTAGGAACTACCGGTCTTGAAGCGGTATTGGTATCAAAGAAATACTTATACATATCAGTTTCTTCAATCTGTCCGAACTGTGTATTATTATTAAACAGGTTTCCTAATTGTATTTCTCCGCTAACGTTTCTTACATATAGGTTTTTCAATTTAATATTAACATCTTTTCCTAATCTGAAACGGTTATCAAGATATAAATTCAATTTATTAATGTTTACTCTGATTCCGCCTGTAGCATCTTCTATGTACACATATTTGTATAAGTTCCCTGTTTCGTCATTAGCAACTACCTGAGCTTTTACATAGAAATCTCCTGTAATCTGTGTCCAGTTTGTTCCTGTAGACATTTGCTTAAGATCAGCTACTGTTTTAGCAGTCAGTGTACTTGGATTAAAATCACACGGGCTAGAGGTAAGACCATCTAAACGTGGGAATTTATTCATATCAAGGTCAGTCGGTTTATTAACATACAATTGATATGTAACTGTAGAGGTTGGTGTAGACTGGAATTTACTGTAAATCCCTACAAACTTACCTTTCCCTGAAGGAAGAAGCTGATTGGCAAATGAAGCATATCCACTGTTTCTTACGATCGCAGTTTTTGTGTATTTTCCTACACCGCCAGTTACTGTCCAACCTTCACCTATAGTTTTATCTATAGTTACACCGTTAGGGGCATAGGTTGTACATAATGCTCTTCCGTCAAATTCAACATCATTGATCTGGATAAGGCATCCGAAATACTGGTCATTGGAAGCAACCATATCACTCATCGTCATTACTTTAGGAACAATATTCCCTCTTGTTGTACAAGATCTGAAGATGAATTTTGCTACTTGTTTTTCCGGAATTCTTGATACTGCTCCGGCAGAGGTTTCAGCACCTGTTTTCATACCCAATTGTACAAGGTTACCGTATGCTCCTACTGCAAGACCATTAAGTTTAACATAAATCTTTGATCCTTGAGGATATCTTGTATAGGTACTTACCGCATCCACACTGATGGTAAATCCGTGGGTAGGGTTTTGTAAAGCATCCTGAATATAGATCGTCTTGTAGATATTTCCTGTTTCATCCGTAGAAGAAACATATCCTACCATATATAAATCATCAGATTCATCATTGGGCGTTTTATCTTCCGGGAAAACGTAAGTAGTACTGTTTTGATATTTTGCTTTTATATCGGCAAATGGTACTACTATTCCTTTTTTATCAGCACAGTCGAAACCGTCAAGGTTAGGCTGGTCATATTTATCATCATGTACACATCCTGTAATATACAGAGAGGCAATGATTACAAAAATATATTTTAAAATTGAAGTATATTTTTTCATAGTGGTCTTTTTAGAATCTTAAATAAACGTTAGTAAAGAAGGTTATTCCTTTGTCATACCAAAGTTTTGGTCCGAAATAAGGAGTGTCTCTCTGAGAATCCGCAAGAGCATCTGCAAAGTTTACATTTCTTCCTTGTTCAAATCCTCCGGTTACATAGTTTCTGTTGTTCAGAATGTTGTTTACAGATACACTAAGTCCCATTCTGTATTTTCCAAACTGGAAAGATTTTCCTGCATTAGCATTCAGCATAAACTGGTTGTTGAATTTCTTTTGTTTGGTAATCTGCTGGATAAGTTCAGGCGTTACTCCAGGATACGGATCGTTTGTTGTCTGATCTGTATACATGTATGGAGTTTTGTTAAGCGCTGAGAAATCCAGATACTGATCCATCAGGTAATTCGCTGAAGCACCAACCCACCAATATTTAGGAGAATTGTATTTTAAACCAAAAGAAAATGCTTTCTGAGGGGTTCCTGCTACTTTGTAATCTTTTACATTCGCTTTTCCCCATACGTCAGTTCCTCTGAATCCATTAAGGTCATCAAAAGTTGAAACTTCCGGATTGTTAGTATATTTATACTCACCAATACTTGCTACCCCAACTGCATTTAATGTAGGTGTTACTTTCACATCAAAGCCTAATTCAACTCCCATGTATCTTTTGTTCACACCACTCATTGCTTCGTTCACCAAAGTACTGAATGAGTTCCCCAGTGTTCCGTCATTAACATCTGCATAATATCTTGAAATTTCAGTAGCATTCTGAATCGTTGTAAGATATCCTGATAATCTTAATTTCAGAATCTGCCCTCTCATGATATAGCTGATATCATTAGAATTGATGATCTGATTTTTAACACCAGGCGTTAAATAATCCACCATTCTTGGGTTAATATAGATCTCATTCATTGTTGGTGCTAAACTGAAGAAAGCTCCGTTGTATACGATAAAGTTTTTACCGTCGATCTTATAAGTAAGTTTTGCTTTAATCCCAGCATCTAAAGCATCATAAACAGCACTTTTTCCTTTAGAATTGTCGCTGAATCTTGCAATACCACTTTTGAAATTACCTTCTCTGTATGCTTCAGAATAAGAAGAGAAGATGGAAGCTACCACATTAAATTTGCTGAAATCAATTTCTGATGAAATATTCAGAGAGTAATGATTTCTTGTCAGTTCATAAGAATACTGCGTTCTGTCTCCTTCTCTTACTTCTACATTCGTATCATCTGCATTGTATCTTACATCATTATTGAAAGCATTAAGATTGTAAGCATAATTAGCCCCTAATAAATCTTTAATTCTTCTAAAGTTGTCAGATTTTAAATTCTGGTAGTTAAAGTTGATATTCAATTTCCAATTGTCTTTTAATCTTGTATCAAAGTGAGAGGAGAAATTGAATGTTTTATCTTTATTCACGTCTTCTACGATGGTATACACAGCTCCTCTTGGTGAACCATCCATATTGGTAAGGTTAAGACGGTTTGCATTGTATATAGAATTCCAGTCGATTTGAGACTGCTGTCTGAACTCATCAGCTGATAAAAGTCCGTAGCTTGGTAATTTTCTGTAATACGTAGGGTTTGGATCTGCGGCATGGAACCAGTCTAATCTGCTTCTTGCATCGCTTCCAAACTGATAAGAAACTGTGTTGGTCCAGTTTGAGTTTTTACCAATTTTCAGGTAATCGGTCAACATGAAGATCGGTTCAAAAACATTTCTGATTCTTGAGTTTCTTTTTTCTCCATCCTGCCAACCCCAGTAAGAGTTGTAGTTTTTACCCATAATATCATATACTTCCTGGGTATTTGGAGCGTTTGAAGCTCTATAGGTAGGAGATCCGAAACCGGTAAGGTTGATCGAGTGTCTGTCGCTGAATTTCTTTTCAATAGATCCGAAATATGCATAGGCATCCTGATATACTCCATCAATAACCGCTCTGTCTCCCCATCTTCTGCTTCCAGAGAACGTAAATGCCCAACCCTTCTTGGTTAATCCTGAAGAATATGTTGCCATTGCTCTCTGCATGTAACTTCTATTGGTAAATGAATACGCTAATGAAGTCTGCTTTCTGTAGCTGGAAGCTCTGGTGTTATAATAAGCTACCCCTCCCAGATTACCAAAAGTATATTCTGAAGGTGTAATGTTGTCTACGTTCTCATAAGGATATCTGGTCACATCATTCAAACCACCCCAATTGCTGAAATCAACTCTACCGTCATCATTTTTAGACATCGATACGCCGTTGAAAACTACATCCTCAAATCTGTTATCTACCCCTCTTGGTCTGAACCAGTAAGCACCTAGTTCAAAAGCAGCAACATTTTGGAAAGCATCTCTCCCTGAGCTCAAAAGTCCAACTGTAGGCTGCATTGATGAGCCTCCATCTTCGGTATCATTTGCAGAGTCGTCAATGACTACAACTCCTGCATCTGTTCCTAGATTGTAATTAAGTGTAATAACACCTAAGTCTTTTCTCTTCTCATCAGCCGTTACATCAAATTCTAAAATTTTAGATTCAAAATTTGATTTTGCAACAGTAATAAGATAATGGCCAGGTTTCAAATCCACAAACTGGAAGTATCCAATTTTATCCACAGTCACATCACCGCTGGACTGTGCTAGATCTACTTCTGCTTTCTCTAATGGCTTACCGTCCTGATCCTTAACATATGCAAAAACGGTAGTCTGTGCAAAATAATAAGATGCAGGCAATAGGGTAAACAAAGAGATTAGGGATAGTTTTTTAATCATAATAAACTTATTTTTAACTCCTTCTTTATTTAAGGGGCCACAAATTTAGAACTATTTTCATTAAGTCAAACATTTTAAGCTTTTTATTCTATTAATTTTTCTTAACCTTCCACCATTATCCTAACAATATTATCTTTTCATCATTAATATAAAAATACATTTGTTAAACTATTTTTAATATTAGTCTTATATAAAATTAGTAATTTTACCCCCTTAATTTTTTTAGAATACTAAGAACATGAAAAAATATCTAATCATTGCTGCAGTATTTTGCTTTGGATCTGCTTTTTCACAGCAGAAACAAGTTAAAAGAGCGGCTGTCGCTTTCCTGAATGTAGAAAACCTTTGGGACACTATTCCTTCTGCGGATTATATCGACGGAACCCTTCAGGTAAACAATCCTAAATTTCATAGAAGCGTACCATTAGATTCTTTAAAATATCTTGAAACCACAGAAGATTACAGAGGAGAATGGAGTGATGATCTTCTTATTGGAAAAAAAGTAATCCGAAAGCAGATCTTAGCCGACGACTTTACAGCGAACAGCCCTAAAAGATGGGGAACGAAATCATACAACCAAAAATTAGCAAACGAAGCTAAGGTGATTTCCGAACTGGGAAGACAGTATACCAATGACAATCCTGTTATCTGCGGACTGATAGAAGTTGAAAACAGACAGGTGATTGAAGATCTTATCAAGCAGCCTGCCCTTGCAAGAAGCAATTATGGTATTGTGCATTTCAACACCTATGATTCAAGAGGTATTGATGTCGCGATCATTTATCAGAAATCAAGATTCTCTGTGATAAGCTCTTACAAAAAAGAAATAAAGATCTTTGGAGACGAAGGAAGAAGAGAATACACCAGAGATGTTGTAGTAGCAGTAGGCTTATTAGATGGTGAAAAAGTTGCCATTCTGATGAATCACTGGCCTTCGAGAAGAGGTGGAGAAGCAATTTCACAGGCTAAAAGAAATACGGCTGCTACCGTTTTGAAAAACGAAATGGATAAACTGACAGCTGAAAACCCAAGCATCAAATTATTCTCTATGGGTGATTACAATGATGATCCGGTAAGTCCAAGTGTGAAAAAACATTTAGGGGCAGTAGGTGACCCTAGTGAACTGTCGGACACAACTCCTTATTATAATTTAATGTACAAATTATACAAAGCAGGGGTTGCTTCTTTAGCATATAGAGATGCTCCTAACTTGTTTGATCAGATTATCGTTTCAAGAAACTTATATTCTCCTGACAAAATTACCCCTACGTATACAGTCTATAAGGCAGAGATCTACGCTCCCTCTTATTTAGTAAACAAGGAAGGACAGTACAAAGGATATCCATTCCGTTCTTGGGACGGCGACAGGTTTACCGGTGGATACAGTGACCACTTCCCTGCCGTTTCTGTAATTCAAAAGGAATACATTAAAAAATAAAACAAAAGCACTCTTCTTAGGGTGCTTTTTTAATATATTTAAGGTAAATATATCCATCATGAAAAATTTTGTATTGCTCTTAATTCTCGCGTTTATTCCTTTCAGTTGTTTTTCACAAACGACTCCCAAGAATACGAAAGAGAAATCTGAAATCAAACCTTCTAAAAATGATGACGGAGAATGGGATATCACAGTAATGGATACCCAATTTGACTATTTTCTAAATGGTGTTGCAAAACCCATCAGCCAATATTCAGAATCTTACTTAAAGACTAAAAATGCCTTTCTGGTGAACGAATGGAACTCTTACTACAACACAGGAAAGTACAGAAACATCATAGAATCCGGAATCGATTATGATCCAAAAGAAAATTACGGGATCAAATTTGAATATAAGTTGTATCAGGTATTTGCTTATGTAAGCTGGAAATACGGATTAAGGATGAACGGGTTATCCGGCAGCGATGTCATACGATAGTATTCCTTAACAATCATGCACAAAAAAGGTTCAGAAAATATTCTGAACCTTTTGCTTTTATAGGATCTAACAATTATTTGTTGAATAATTCTTCTACTTTATCCCAGTTTACTACATTGAAGAAAGCTCCAACATAGTCAGGTCTTCTATTTTGGTAGTTTAAATAATACGCATGCTCCCAAACGTCCAATCCTAATACCGGAGTTCCTTTAACATCTGCAACAGGCATTAACGGGTTGTCCTGGTTTGGAGTAGAAGAAACAGAAACAGAACCGTCTGCATTCTTAACTAGCCAAGCCCATCCTGAACCGAATCTTGTTTTAGCTGCATCAGAAAAATCAGTTTTGAATTTTTCAAGACCACCATAGTTTTCAATCGCTGCTTTTACATTTCCTACAGGCTCTTTGCTTCCACCAGGAGTTAAGATATTCCAGAATAAGCTATGGTTGAAGTGTCCTCCTCCATTATTTCTTACCGCTGGCTTATCAGTTCCTGTCTGGCAGATCTCTTCAATTGTTTTTCCTGC
This sequence comes from Chryseobacterium sp. SIMBA_029, assembly GCF_046535275.1. Classification (NCBI taxonomy): domain Bacteria; kingdom Pseudomonadati; phylum Bacteroidota; class Flavobacteriia; order Flavobacteriales; family Weeksellaceae; genus Chryseobacterium; species Chryseobacterium sp. SIMBA_029. The sequence goes on along the minus strand of NZ_JAWRXA010000002.1, from coordinate 230,635 downwards.
TAATTCAGTTCCTTCAATTGCTTTGTTTAAGTTATCGATATATGCCTGGTGATGCTTAGTATAATGGATTTCCATTGTTTTTGCATCAATAGTAGGCTCTAATGCATCGTAAGCGTATCCTAATGTTGGTAATTCAAATGACATAATTTTATTTTTAATGTTATAATCCAAAGTTAGCCAATATTTAAGCTATTATCAAAAATTGGAGATTATTTTAATAAATCTTTAACATTGATATATTCATTGCCATGAATCATTCTTCTTCAAGAAATAGAGCAGATTTAAATCCTTTGTATTTCTTTTACACAATATTTCTTTCGGATCTGAGAATTACAATTCAGGAAATGAAAACATATTTTTTTGTTATAATGATAATCAGGAATACATACTTCCATAAAAATAAAAAGCACGAACCATACGATCCGTGCTTTCTATTTAACAATATTAAATTTATTTATTCATAGACATCAGGAATTCTTCATTATTTAAAGTTCCTTTGATGTTTTTATTTACAAATTCCATGGCTTCTATAGGATTCATTTCAGAAAGATATTTTCTGAAGATCCACATTCTCTGTGAGGTAACCTCGTCCAGAAGAAGATCATCTCTACGTGTGCTTGAAGAAATTAAATCGATAGCCGGATAAATCCTTCTGTTCGCAATTTTTCTGTCTAACTGAAGTTCCATGTTTCCGGTACCTTTGAATTCTTCAAAAATAACTTCATCCATTTTGGAACCTGTATCGATAAGAGCCGTTGCAATAATCGTTAAAGAACCTCCGTTCTCAATTTTTCTTGCTGCTCCGAAGAATCTTTTTGGTTTGTGTAACGCATTGGCATCTACCCCACCGGAAAGAACTTTTCCGGAAGCTGGTGTTACCGTGTTATATGCTCTTGCCAATCTCGTAATAGAGTCCAGCAGGATTACTACATCGTGTCCGCATTCTACCATTCTTTGTGCTTTAGCAAGCACAAGATTCGCTACTTTCACATGTTTTTCTGCCGCCTCATCAAATGTAGAAGCAATCACTTCAGCATTTACACTTCTTTCCATATCGGTAACTTCCTCAGGACGTTCGTCGATAAGAAGCACCATCATGTATACTTCAGGGTGGTTGGCCGCAATAGAATTGGCAATATCTTTAAGCAACATGGTTTTACCTGTTTTAGGCTGTGCCACGATCATTGCTCTCTGTCCTTTTCCAATCGGGGCAAAAAGATCTACGATTCTTGTAGAAAGTGTAGAATTATTTCCTGCCAGATTAAATTTCTCTTCAGGGAAAAGCGGTGTTAAATATTCAAAAGCAACACGGTCTTTAATGAATGCTAAATCACGTCCATTAACTTCCGTAGGCTTTAAAAGCGAAAAATATTTTTCTCCTTCTTTTGGCAATCTAACAATACCTTTCACGGTATCACCCGTTTTTAATCCAAAGTTTCTGATCTGTGCCGTAGAAACATACACGTCATCCGGAGAAGAGATGTAGCTAAAATCTGAAGATCGTAAAAAACCGTAGTTATCCGGAAGGATTTCTAAAACCCCTTCAATACTAACCATTCCGTCGAAGTTAAACTCTTTTCTGGACTCATGATGTTCTTCATGCTTCTCAGAATGTCTGTTTTGATTCTGGTTTTGATTAGAATTTTGATTCTGATTAGAATTCTGGTTAGGATTCTGATTCTGATTCTGATTCGGGTTTTGATTTGGATTCTTATGAGAATTTCCACTATTCTGTGGATGATTGTGATTTTTTTGAGGTCTGGCCTGAGATTGAGGGGATGCAGGCTTTTCTTCTGTAGGAGCAGATTCCTGAGGTTCTGCATTTTTAGGCGTTTCTTTTCTTTCCTGAACAGATTCTGTATTACCTGTATTGCTATTCGGAGGAGAAACTCTTTGTCTTTTTTTCTTAGCCTGTGCAGTTTGTGCTTCTGTTTTCGTTTCGGTTTCTGTTGTTACTTCCTCCGGTTTCTGTTGTTCAGGAACACGTTGTTTTACCTCTGCTTTTGCCTGTACCTGTGGCTTTATTTCTACTTCTTGGGGTTGTGTTTCCTCCTGAAGTGTCGCTTCCGACTTGGGTTTCGGTGCGGTTTTCTTTGGAGCTGGTTTTCTTGCAGGAGCTTTTGCTGGTTTCTCAGCCGGTATTTCTTCAGTAGTTATACTGGTTTCCGTGGCGTTGAAATAATCTTTAGCAACTTTAGGGTTAGAAGCCTGAAAGTCAAGAATTGCAAAGATTTTGTCATTTTCATTGCTGTTTCTTGCAACTTTAACGCCCAAATCCTTTAAGATTTTAGTCAAGTCCGTTACGGATTTTGACCTTAACGTTTCTAGGTTAAACATATTTAATGTAAAAATGTAATTAATTGTGAGTAAGAAAAGTAAGTCCGGTGACTTTTATTTTCAAGTACATTGTATAATGCAAATCTACACTTATTTTTGAATTGTGCAAAATTTATGTTATTTTTGCCAACGAATTAATATTCAATGCTACAAAGAATACAGACCATATGGACATTTTTAGCAGTTTTGGCTGCTGTTTCTCTTTTCTTAACGGGACAAGATGCTACTGTTTTTGGTAGTATTCCCGTGGTAAACATTGGGTGTATCACCCTTGTTTTAGTTGGATTACTGAGTGTATTCAGCTATAAAAACAGAAAAAGACAAATTTTGCTGAATACCATCAGCATCATTATAAACGTTTTGTTGATTGGTGTATTGACGTACTGGTTACTAAACTTATCCGGAGGAATACAATTTCCTGAGAAGGGTATTGAGCCGGTTTTCCCATTGATCGCGGTAATTTGTCTGCTTATTGCAAACATCTATATCCGCAGAGATGAGAGGCTCGTAAAATCTGTAGACAGACTGCGATAACCTTACAACGATTTTTTGAGTGAAAGCAGCTTCTTTTTAGAAGCTGTTTTTTTATTATATTTATCGTATCAACTGCAACATTTCATGTAAAGCTGCGACAGATCATATAAATGTTATCAACAATGAAAAAACTAACCTACCTTACTGTATCACTTTTTTCAGTCTTTACTTTCGCTCAGGAAGTTTCGAAAGAAAGAGTGAACACCATTATTTCAACATTGGCATCAGATGAAATGAAAGGCCGCGAAATCGGAACTCCTGAAAATGAAAATGCAGCCAACTACATCGCCACTCTATTCAAAGAAAACAACTTGGAATACTGTACCGGCAATTCTTATCTCGTTCCCTTCAACTATAAAGAAAAGACAGTCTATAATGTATGTGGTGTAAAAAAAGGAAAAACGGATAAATACTTAGGATTCTCAGGGCATTTCGATCACATCGGTACCAATAATAAAAGCGGCGACAATATTTACAACGGCGCAGATGATGATGCAAGTGGTATCACCACGCTGGTAGGTATTTCTGATTATTTTAAAAATAAAAAACCTGAATTCTCTATGGTTTTCATGGCTTTTAACGGCGAAGAAAAAGGAATGCTGGGTTCTACAGCCATTGCCGGTGATAAAAATTTAGATAAAATATATAATAATTTATCTGCGCTTTTCAATTTTGAAATGGTAGCTACAGAATCCCAGTTCGGAAAGAACGCCGTTTTCATGACAGGTGATGAATTTTCTGACATGGACGAGCTTTTCAATAAAAATGCGGTAAACGGATTAACGATAAATCCTGATCCTTACGCTGAAGAACAACTATTTTACAGATCAGACAATGTGAATTTTGTGAAAAAGAAAATTATTGCCCATTCTATTTCGACAGCAGACATGACCAAAATAAAGCATTACCATCAGGTAAACGACGACGTAAGTATTGTTGATTTTGATAATATGACCCAGATTATTAATAATTTCGGGAAAACACTGGAAAAATTAAATCCGAAGAATTTTGCTCCGAAGTATACGGATAAAGTACAGTTTTAAGGAAATTCTATTCAATAAAAACCACCTTTTGGTGGTTTTCTTTTTTTATACGGACACCTTATTGATTCCTAATTTTTGAACATCATTTTTCTGCATTTCGGCTTCTACAAGCAATCTAATAGAATTTTCCTATTGCTAAAATTCACCTATTTCAGGATATTATTTAACATACTGAAGAAGTAATGCAAATAAGTTGTAACAAAAAAGATTTTATGCAAACATATTAGTTAAAGTAAAATCCAATTAAGAACGTCTTTCAGTATATTTTAATTAATTTTGCTATCCAATTTTTCATTCAATGAACGAATATAAAAAAATATTAAAATTCGCGAGGCCGCATCAAAAATATATCTACGGAAGTTTATTTTTCAACATTTTGTATTCTGTATTTCAAATTGCTTCCTTAGGAACCATTCTCCCTGTTTTGGGAATGCTTTTTGGCACCATAAAACCTGAAAAATATGAATCGGCACCTGTGTACTCAGGAGATCTGACAGACTTTTTTTCATACTTAAAAGAATATTCCAATTATTATGTACAGCATTTAGTAACTCAATATGGTTCATTGAATGTTCTTGCCTGGCTGTGTGTTATTACTGCCTTTATGTTCTTATTAAGAAATGCATTCCGTTATTTCGGATCTTTCTTATTGATCAACTATCGTGTAGGAGTTACCAAAGACCTTCGTGGTGCGATGTACCGCAAAATTCTGTCTTTACCGGTTTCATTTTTTACCGAAAGCAGAAAAGGTGATTTGATGTCCCGTATGTCTAATGATGTAGGAGAAGTTGAAGGGAATATTTTAGGAAGTTTAATTGAGTTGATCAATGCTCCGTTTATGCTGATTAGTACGTTGGTTACCTTATTTTTCTTAAGCCCGGAAATGACACTTTTCTCACTGCTGGTTTTACCTGTTATGGGAACAATGATTGCATTGGTTGGAAAAAGCCTTAAAAAAGACTCTCATGAAGCACAGCACGAAATGGGAACTATCTTTTCTATCGTTGATGAAACCTTGAAATCATCTAAAGTGATCAAGATCTTCAATGCGGAAAAAATAATGGATAACCGATTCATGCAATCAATGAATAAATGGATCTCCAGCTCGATTAATTTAGGAAGAAAGAAAGAACTGGCTTCGCCAATGAGCGAATTTTTAGGATCTATTACTTTCCTGATCATTGCCTGGTACGGAGGAAAACAAATTATTGTTGAACAGAGTATTTCTCCTGCAGATTTCCTTGTATTCTTAGGAATGTTCTTCCAGATTTTACCTCCGGCAAAAAGTTTATCAACTTCTATCTCTAACGTTCAGAAGGGAGAAGCTTCTCTGAAAAGAGTATTGGAAATCCTGGATGCCGATGTGAAAATTGAAGAAGTAGCAGAACCTGTTTCTATTTCTACTCTTCAAAATTCAATTGAGTTTAAAGACATCGGATTCTTCTATGATAAAGATAATCTGATCCTTAAAAACTTTAATTTAACCATTCCGAAAGGGAAAACCGTTGCCTTAGTTGGACAAAGTGGTAGTGGAAAAACAACTATTGCTAATCTTCTGGCAAGATTCTATGATGTTTCCGAGGGTGAAATTTTAATTGACGGAACGAATATTAAGCATTTAAGATTACAGGAATATCGAAAACTTCTGGGAATGGTAACTCAGGAATCTGTGTTATTCAATGATTCGGTATACAATAACATTTTGATGGGTAAACCTGATGCTACACAGGAAGAAGTTATTGCAGCAGCAAAAATAGCCAACGCCGATCTATTTATTTCCCAACTTCCTGACGGCTATAACACCAATATCGGTGATGATGGTGGAAAACTTTCCGGAGGTCAGAAACAAAGGGTATCTATTGCCAGAGCTGTACTGAAAAATCCGCCGATTATGATTTTGGATGAAGCAACTTCTGCACTGGATACGGAATCTGAAAGATTTGTTCAGGATGCACTGGAAAAAATGATGGAAAACAGAACTTCTTTAGTAATTGCCCACCGACTTTCAACTATTCAAAAAGCTGACTGGATCGTAGTGATGGAAAAAGGAGATGTTGTAGAACAAGGCACCCACCACGAGCTGATTGCCCGAAAAGGGATGTACCATAAACTGGTCGAGCTTCAAAACTTTGATTAATCTTTTTTAATAATCAATGAATCCTATACAAGAGTATTTCTACAGAATCGAAGAGCCTGCCAGAAGTACTCTTTTGTTTTTAAGAACAAAAATACTAGAGTCTGATACCGAAAACATAACCGAGACGTTAAGTTTTGGGCTTCCTTTCTTTAAATACAAAAAGAAAATGCTGTGTTACTTCTATTACAGCAAAAAGCATAAAAAACATTATGTCAGCTTTTATCACGGTGACCGGTTAGATCATCCAGAACTTATCCAGGAAGGCCGAAAGAAGTTTAAAATCCTTTTAATTGATGTGAATGAGGATTTACCTGTTGAGCTTATTCTAAGCCTCATGAAAGAAGTGAAACAATATATCAAAGTATAAATTATACTGAAGTTTATCCGTAACTACTCTACTTAACCAAATCTTTTCTTCTGTATATTATCGTAGGTTTTTACATAATCAGGATGTTCCGTTTTCATGACCTGATCCCAAAACCGAAAATACAAACCATAATTTCCTTTGAATTTATGATGGTGAAGATTATGATGCACCGATGTGTTGAAAATTTTAAACAGAAAGGAGTTTCTCAGCCATTTTGGAGCAATTTCATAACCTAAATGTCCATATCCATTGATGAACAGAGAGCTTAGTATAAAGATCACAATACTTATATGGTGCAAGGGAATAAGAAAAAGCAGAATAGGAACAATTAAGCCTTCTGCAGCAGCTTCAAGCAAATGAAAAGAATAGGCAGCAAAAGGACTCGGGTTTGTTGATTTATGATGGATAAGATGCACATACCTGAATATTTTTTTATGATGTAACAACCTGTGCATCCAGTAGAAATAGGTATCATGAATGCATAATCCTATGATAACACTTCCTGCTAACCAATATAACGAATAATCACTAATATTCTCATAAATTTTTGTATACCCACGCAAGGGACTCTTTACGACCAGAAAGATGATTAATACCATGATACATGATGAACCGGTAGAATGAAGTATTTCTCTTATAATATCCTGCCTTTTCATTTCTTTTTGCTGAATTTTTGCATTATACAAAGCCCTTTTAAAAAGAAAGTAACAGATCCCGTAATACAATCCGGTGAGTAAGAAATACTGCAGTAAGCCCATAAAACTTAAATTGAAAAACTCGCTTATATAATTCATCATACTATAGGGTTTAAATAAGAAAAACACCAATGTTATATTTCTATAAGCATTAGTGTTTTTTATATTGATGAAATTTGTGTTTTTTAAATCTAATCTTAAGTCCTATGGAGTATTTATTCCATTCGTTTCCGCCTGTTTCATTGCCCAAGCTAAAGCATTAGCAAAGATGATAGCATTCTGAACCTGCATTCCTCCTGTAGTATAGCCGTTACCTGCATAACCGTAGGTAGACTTCTGCACAGGAAAATATCCGCCCGTACTTGGTGCAACAAATGGCTCAATAGTATTGCTGGAAAATTGACTTCCATTGGCATTTTCATCACTTAGGAATCCTCCGTCTCCAAACCATACTAAATTTAAAGATGAGTGTCTAAATCCTGAAATTCCTGTTCTGGAAGTTGTGCTGTTAATCGGTTGGGCATAGCTAAATGGGATAAAACCACTTGTAAGCCCAGTAATATTTGTAGTAGTAGAAGCATCTTCACCCCAGTTTTTCCCTCTTACATCTCCGAAAGGTCCGTTTAATATTGGATCATTTGTATTAGCAAGTGCGTAAACTGAGCCTGCTCCTGCACCCCCAGTGGTGGAAATTGTAGGATCAGAGAAGATTGCTCTCAACATATATTGAGCTGAAGTACTATTGTCTTCAAAATCAATTATAACACCTTTCTTATTTAAATAATCTGTAAAATATCCAGCATCAGTAGCATTTACAGTATAACTAAAACCCAAAATCACAATGTCTGGTTTGTTATTTAAAGCAGCCAATATTGCAGCACTTGAAGGACTATTACCTAAAGATATATGTGTATATCCTGCAGATTTAACTACACTTGTTGCCGTAGTTCCAAAGTTAGTTGGAGAATCCATTAAGCTTCTTGAAGGCCCCGTAAAGGCACTGTATCCATACGCTGTTTCAGCTCCGATATGCAATACTATTTTTACAGGGATCGTCATCACTACGGTAACATTACAAGTACTTGCTGCATCTGCACTGTTAGAGGTAATGGTCATCATTTTATCCGTTGTAGAAGTAGGAGTTCCTATTCCTGATAACGTTACATTCTGATTTCCTGTAGCAGTAAAGGTTCCTGATCCGCTGAAAGAAATTCCGTCTACCGTATTGGTAGTAATAGAATAACTTCCCAAAGCACTTACCACAACAGGTAATGTAATAGTATTAGTTGCTCCTAGAGCCGTTCCTTTTGTATATACTCCATTCACGGTTGCGCTTCCACAAGATATTGTATAAGTTCCTGCAGAACTTAAAACATTGATAGAAATAGCTGGCGTACAAGTAACATTCACTCCGTTTGCAATAAGTTGTACAGTATTGGTCTGTACAGCAGCAGGAGTACCCTGTCCTGGGACTCTTACCGTTTGCACTCCTGTATTTAGGAAAACACCTGTTCCATAGAAATTATATCCGTTGGTAGTAGTCCCGGAAATAGTATAGTTACCAATTTTAGTAACGTTTACCGAAACACTTAAATAGTTGGAGCCCGTTAATTCCTTACCTTGAATATAAGTTCCTAACGCTTTGCTATTGGAACAGTCAACGGTAAAAACCGATTTTCCAATTTGTCCGCAGACACTTTTCCATTCACTATCTGAAAGACTCCAGTAATTGTAACAGTCTTCTGTAACATTAAAGATCGTAAGACCATCATCCGTAGCCGGGTGTATGGAAATTGCATTCCTTTGAGTCTCTGTTAAACGCGGAATAAGTATCCCTTTGTTATTGCCTCCGGAAACAACTTCCAAAACTGAATTCGTATTGGGAGTAGAGGTATTAATCCCAACTGCACCATTATTCACTTGTGAATAAAACTGTCCAAAGGTGAAAAACAATACCAAAAGTAATGTTCTAACTTTTGCTTTTGTAAATTTTACATTCATCATCGTTTTTGTATTAATTGTTAGTATTCTCAATTATCTATCACTAGATTTAACTTTGCAAAACTACCACAGAACCATTTATTCTGATGAACAAAGCACTACTCAATACTACTCGCACGTATTAAAACTCACGTAAAACAGCGATATCTTATATTTTAAGTATAAAGTTATTAATATTGATATCCGAAGCAATTCCTAATTTTTTACGGATTCTATACTTCCTGCTTTCTACTGCCCGCACACTGCTGTTGACACATGAAGCGATCTTTTTTGTGTCAAAATTTAGTTTCATCAAAGCACAAATATGCAGTTCAGAATGTACCACAGATGGGTTTATTTTTAAAACATTAGGGATAAATTCAGGAAAATAGATTTGAAATTTTTCAAGAAATATGGGGGAGTTACTTTCCGCAAGACCTACAATCTCTGAAATATTGTCCTCCGTTAGATTATTAATAACAATTTGCTGTATCATTAAATCATTATTGTATTTCAGCAGATCTTCAATGGTAGAATCCTGCATCTTTGTTTGCTTGATCAGTCCTAAAATCAACTTGTCTTTTTGGGAAACGAAATAAATATCTATGAGGAATGTTGTGATGGCAAAAATGATATTAAGCAACTGAATCAGTTTAAAGTCATTGGGCCTAATAAACCTACTTTTTGGTAAAAAATCTAATTCAAAATACAGACAGCCTATAAAATTAGCTGCAATAATAGCAACGATCAGTAATATAAAATAATAATCTTCTTTGTAGTTAAAAAAGAAAGGAATGGCAAATAAAAGAGAAAAGTAAAAATATTCAACTCCGGCATTTCTCCATGTATAGATGTAAAAAAAACTGACAATAAACGTGAGTATTATAAAGGCTATAATGTAGGCACCTTTCAAAAGATTTTTGTATTTGCTCATTTTGTTCTTGATCCCAAATAAGAACAGCCAAAAAAAAGTGATAATAATTAAAACGGTAGAACTGAAAACGTCACCAAAAAAAGAGATAATAAAATTGGAATAAAACAGGAATAATAAAAAAAGAAATAGAAGATAACGGTTAACAAGAAATAAAGACTGCTGATCAAAATCATTAGTTGATTTATCCAAATCGTAGGTCATTATTTTAGAAAATATTCTGTTTATCATATCCTAAAAACTTTATCATGAAGAATACATGAGAAATTCCTGGGAATTGCTCATCTAGAGTTTGGCACAATTAAATATAAAAAAAATATCTTATTTTAATAGGAATGAAATATCTTATTTTAAAAATAAGATATTTCAACTTAATATATTCACAAAAACAAGACAAAAGGCGGATTTTGTTCCATTTATGAAAGATTCAGTAATATTTTCTCCATTTTGCAATGGTATTTCTGCTCATTTTAAAATGAAGAGCAGTCATGCTATTACTAAGATTGTTTTTCTGCTGATAATCCAGAATTTTTAAAACAGAGTTTTTATCGTAGGAACGAAGTTTTTGATTTTTAGATTCGGCCAGCCCATCTGCCTGCCCGAAGATCAGAGTATTGAGGTTAATAACATCCATGACGGTATTCATACATACAATTTTATTTTTGATCTGTACGTCATTCATTTTTTCAGGATATTTTTCCTTGATAATATCAGTATATATTTGTTGGTAATCTGGGGCCATATCTCTTATTACATTTTTTTAATCCATTTGTACAAAGTCGTTTTGGGTACTTTATAAGTCATAATTACTTCCTGAGGTGTCATTTGGCCCGTAGTAATCTTTTCAAGAATAAAGCTTTTAACTTCTTCCGTATAAATATGTTTTCTGAATACCGGCAGTTTGTTTTCATCAGGCAAAACCGGGCTTGCATTCCTACTTGGGGCATACAAGATTAGATGCCCTGAAAAAAGCCTGAAAAAATCATATTCCAAAAGTTTAGACCATCTTAGCAAAAGATAAGTATCAATACTACTTTGCTTATATGTCATTCTGATTTCTTCTTCGCTGCATTTTAAAAATTTCTCAGCTCTTTCATAGGGTATCTGAAGCTCCTTCATCCTGTGCTCTATAAACTCACCAATGTGTATTTTTTTTAAATTCATTCTCAACAATCTTTTTTTCAATGCATTATTTGATCATTCTATCTGAAAAACATTGATTACATTAATTATTTTGATGAGCAAAAATATCCATTTAATGAATGAGACTTCCCACCTCCCGATACGCAATAATACGCACGAGTAGAAAAACTCATACGGAATCACGTTTTCATTTAGTTCTAAAGATGGTATTATCACAAAATAAAAAGGAGAAAACCATTACTGATCTTCTCCTTTTCTATTTATAAATAGTGTTATATTAATCTTTCATTCTTGCAATCACGTCAATTCCACCTTTGGTAATATCTCCGATCTTACAAGTGATCTCAGTGTCTAATGGTAAGAAAACATCCATTCTTGATCCAAACTTAATGAAGCCAAATTCATGCCCAGCTTTAGCATGATCACCTTCATTACAATAGAAAACAATTCTTCTTGCAACATATCCTGCAATCTGTCTGAAAACGACCTTATGATTTGTTAAACTTTCTACCGCCACAGTTGTACGTTCGTTTTCAGTAGAAGATTTTTCATGCCAGGCTACCAGATATTTTCCGGGATGGTATTTTTTATAAATTACATTACCAGAAACCGGATAACGGCAGATGTGTACGTTCAGTGGAGACATAAAGATTGAAACCTGAATCGCTTTTTCTTTCAAAAATTCAGTTTCCTCCACTTCTTTTATCATCACTACCTTCCCATCTACCGGAGCAATTACATTTTCTCTATGATCCAGAATATCCCGGTTTGGAACTCTGAAAAACCAAAATACCAAACTGTAGATGATCAACAGAGGTAAAATGATCAAAAGTGACCACATTTTTAAATAATAAATAGCTAATGCACCAATGATGACGAAAATTATGGTTGCTACTGTAATCGTTCCCTTCGATTCTTTATGTAATTTCATGAGTTTAAATAAATTTTTCTAAAATAAAGTACAAATATACGACAGGAACGCAAATTAAAAAACTATCCAGTCTATCCAATACGCCACCATGCCCCGGAATGAGGTTTCCGCTGTCTTTTACCCCAAAATTTCTTTTCAGCTGGCTTTCCACTAAATCCCCCAAAGGAGCGAATGCAGCGACAAGAAATCCTACCACCATCCAGTTCCCGCGAAGATCATGCTGATAACGCTCTATAAAGTATGATAAAATTAAAGTTAATACAACACCTCCTATATATCCTTCCCAGGTCTTCTTTGGGGATATTTTGGGAGCCATTTTATGTTTCCCGAAAAACTTCCCTGTCAGATAGGCAAAAGTATCACTACTCCAGATTAAAATAAACAGAAAAAGAACTTCTAAAGAAAACTTATCATCGTAGCTTGAAAATTTCGGAAGTCCAAGGGCAAAACTAAATGGCAGCGCCACGTAGATGACCGTAAAAATCAGTTTTCCGCTGTCGTAATACAATTCGTTGGGATACTTAAATAAAGTAACCACAGCAATAGCTATTAAAGAAAGAGCAAGGATTTCACTTAACCGGAAATCAAAAAAGAAATCATGGTAGAAAAATCTCTTTGAGAATATATAAAATATAAAAATAATCAACGGGAAAACGACCCATTTTTCATATCCTTTCCCGAATTTCATGAGTTTAACACATTCCCATGAACCTACTGCAAGCAGAAGGGTAATAAGACCGTGATACAAATATTGCTGCTTAGCAAGGCCGGGTGATACGCTGTTGATCAATTGAGATCCTAACGGAGTCGTGCAAAGGATGATAATGGCAACGTAGACAATTCCGGAAATTGTTCTTTGAATAAGGTTTTTGTCCAAAATGTAAGATTTATAAGTTACCGCTTAGTCTTCAAGCAGTAATAAAAACAGTTTAGTATTGGTAGTAGAGGAAGTATCCATATTTGATTTACCTCCGCTGATGGAAGTGAGGTTTTTGATATTTCCGTTTCTTTTGATCTTGCCCATCGCATCGTTAAGGTTATTCACAATCTGTGATACATTGGCCATCACAATAATCTTATTGGGAAGCTTTGAGGAGTGGTAATGTAGAATATTATTGTGTGAAAGCATAATGCGCCCGTCATAGGCAATAAGATACTCACAGGTAATGAATGCCACATCATTGGAATATTCCATTTCTGAAGTATATGGCTTTTTTACCACATTCAGAAAGCTTTGAAGCTCTTTATCCCAGCAAAAAATGTTGTGGATATCTTCAATCTTGACAATTTGATTTAAAGTCTGTAGCGCCTCCGCTTCATCTGCACAATAATTAAAAAATCCTCCTGAATGCGTAAATAATTGCGCAAACTTATAGTCGAGATCTGCATTTTTCAGCGAATCCCCTAGTTTTTCCAGGCTTTGTTTGTCATCCTCCTCAGGCTGGTTGGTAAGTTTGCTTACAATCTTCTTGAATAAATTCAACTTAATCTATTTTTAGTCAACTTTATACAAAAATAGAAAATAATTTACAATAGATTCTAAAAATGCAGGGTTAAATATGAAAAAACCTGACAGTTTTTACACTATCAGGTTTTAAATTATGTATTTCCGGGGAATTCTACAAGATGCTCGGGCTTTCAGGAGCCTGAATTTCACTTGCTTCTTCCTTATCTTTTAACGGAATGGTATTCGTTACTGGTCTTTCAGTTAATTCCGGATCCCAGGCTCTCTTTCCGAAGATTTCTTCCAGGTCTTCACGGAAAATAACTTCTTTTTCTAAAAGCTTGGTTGCTAAAGCATCCAGTTTATCTTTGTTCTCAGTAAGAATTTGTACTGCTCTCACATATTGGTTCTCAATGATAGATTTAATCTCTACATCAATTTTATTAGCAGTATCTTCAGAATAGGGTTTCCCGAAAGAATATTCTGACTGACCTGAACTGTCATAGTAAGAGATGTTTCCGATAGTAGGACTTAATCCATAAATCGTCACCATAGCCTGTGCTCTTTTCGTTACTGTTTCCAGATCAGAAAGAGCACCGGTTGAAATATTATTGAAAATCACCTGCTCTGCCGCTCTTCCTCCTAACGTTGCACACATCTCATCAAGCATTTGCTCTGTAGTGGTCAACTGTCTTTCTTCCGGAAGATACCATGCTGCTCCTAAAGAACGTCCTCTTGGAACAATGGTTACTTTTAAAAGCGGTGATGCATGTTCCACCAACCATGAGATCGTAGCGTGGCCTGCTTCGTGATAAGCCACTCTCTTTTTCTCAGACGGCTTGATAGCCATATTTTTCTTTTCAAGTCCACCAATTATTCTGTCTACAGCATCCAGGAAATCCTGTTTTGTAACAGAGGTATGATTGTATCTTGCTGCGATAAGTGCCGCTTCATTACAAACATTTGCAATATCTGCTCCACTGAATCCAGGAGTTTGTTTTGCCAGGAAATCTCGGTCTACATTATCATCTAATTTGATTTTCTTCAAGTGAACATCAAATATTTCTCTTCTCTCATGTAATTCCGGAAGGTCTACATAGATGGAACGGTCAAAACGTCCTGCTCTCATCAAAGCTTTATCTAAGATATCTGCTCTGTTGGTTGCTGCCATTACGATCACATTCACATCGGTTCCGAAACCATCCATTTCCGTAAGAAGCTGGTTCAGTGTATTTTCTCTTTCATCGTTACCACCGGAGAAATTATTTTTCCCTCTGGCACGTCCGATAGCATCAATTTCATCAATAAAAATAATCGCCGGAGATTTTGCTTTTGCCTGGGCAAATAAATCTCTAACTCTGGAAGCTCCTACTCCAACGAACATTTCAACGAAATCTGAACCTGAAAGGGAGAAAAACGGAACTTTAGCTTCCCCTGCAACAGCTTTCGCCAACAAGGTTTTACCGGTTCCCGGAGGGCCTACTAAAAGGACACCTTTAGGAATTTTACCTCCTAATTTGGTATATTTCTCAGAGTTTTTCAAGAAATCTACTACTTCCTGTACCTCTTCTTTTGCTCCTTCCAATCCTGCAACATCTTTAAATGTTACCTGAATTTTTTCTTTTTCATCAAAAAGTTTTGCTTTGGATTTTCCGATAGAGAAAATCTGTCCTCCAGGGCCACCGCCACCGCCCATCTTTCTGAAAAGAAGGAAGTAGAATAATCCTAAAATAGCAATCCAGATCAATGCTGAGAATAAGATATCCATGAATGGGTTTTTACCCGCTCCGTAATCTTTTGTCGTTTTGATATTGGCATCAGCTGCTTTTATCTGATCAAATTTTTGAAGGAAAAGCTGAAGATCTCCGTATTTCACAGAATAATCTGCTTTAGGAGCCATTTCAAATGCTGATAGAGGATTGTTTTCATTGGCTGATTTGTTTACCACAGCAGCCTTTGCAGCTTTTGTCAGGAAAACATCTGCTTTCTCTGTGTCTTTGTATATAATAATACTCTGTACTTTCCCCGACTGCAATTCTCTGAAGAATCCATCTTCATCAATAGATTTCGCACTATCACCTCCTAAAAAATTGGAGCCAAAAAATAACAAAAGAGCTACGATCGCAATTGGAAAAAACCAGTTGAATCCTTTATTGTTCATTTATACTTTTTAAAATTTAATATTCTGTTTCAATTTTTGTGATGACTGCATCACCCCATAGTTCTTCGATATCATAATACTCTCTCGTTTCTTTTTGAAAGATATGAACCACTACCGTAACATAATCTACTAAAACCCACATTGCATTTTCGGTACCCTCTACATGCCAAGGTCTGTCCTGAAGTTCATTTCTTACTTTTTTCTCTACACTACCTGCTAATGCAGCCACCTGCGTATTGGAGTTACCACTACATATTATAAACGTCTCTGCCACAGAGTTTTCAATTTTTGAAAGATCGAAAATCATTACATCTTCTCCCTTTACATCTTGAATGGCTTCAACGATTTTATCTATTAGCGCTTGCTTTTCTACTGTTTTATTCATTAAAAATATACTATAATCTGCAAATTTATTGTTTTTTCTTTACTTAAGCCTTACTTTTAGGCCCTTAATGTTCTTAAAGTTTTCTTAAATGCACCAATTATTCTATTTAAAAGAATGCTCTTCTACTAATGACGAAGTTTCAAAGTTTTTACTTTATGAAAATTCAGATTTTATTGGAGTGCATACATTTAATCAAACCCAGGGCCGCGGACAGTACGGAAATACATGGACTTCTACCGCCGGACAAAATTTAGCGTATACGCTGGCAGTAAAGGCTAAGAACTTCTTGATTTCTGATTTCATGTTCAATTATTATACCGCAATCGTGATCCGTGATTATCTGGCCAATTTGACTGAAAACACAGTATTTATCAAGTGGCCGAACGATATTATCCTCAACAGGAAAAAAATCGTCGGAATTCTGATTGAAAAGAGAAAGATTCATCAGGAGCAGTACTTTATTATCGGGGCAGGTTTCAATATTCTGCAGGAGAAATTTGATGAAATATCCAATGCAGGATCTCTTTTAACGCAGACCGGGAAAAGATTTGACCTTGAAGAATTTACAGAAAATCTGAACGATTTTTTAATTGAAAAACTTAAAAACATTCCTTCTGAGCAGGAGATTATGGACCGGTTCAACAGCCATCTGTTCCGAAAAAACGAAATATCCGTCTTTGAAATTGAAAAAGAAAGACAAAATGGCATCATACGCTATGCTGATGAAAAGGGTGAAATCTGGATCGAGCTGGAAGACGAAATGAGATCTTTTTATCATAAAGAAGTAAAACTCCTTTACTGATTGGCTCTTTTGAGATATAAATACAGGGTAAGCGGAAGAAAAACCAGATTCGGAAGCCACATCGCCAATGCTGGAGACAGGCTTTTGTTTTCAGAAACTACTTTTAATGCTTCAAAAGAGAATACGAAAATAAAGGCCATTGAGATCCCTATTGCCAGGTTAACGCCCAACCCTCCTCTTTTCTTCTGTGAAGCCAGAGAAAGTGCTAAAAACGTGAGAATAATGATAGAAACAGGCATTGAAGTCCGCTGATGAAGTTCATTAAGATAAGAATTCAAATTGGAGTTTCCTTTTTCCTTTTCTCTTTTAATAAATTTCAACAGCTCCGGAGTGGTTTTATTCTGTCCTAAAAGTTCATTCGGGAAAAGTTCTTCCGGAGTGTGTCCATAGCTTTTTCTCAGCTCAGGACCATTGCCAAGTTTCTCTGTATTATCTTTGTTGATGGTTTTTTCAACGTAATTATTTAAGACAAACAGCTTCTTTGCTTTATCCCATGAAACTTCGGATGATTTAAGTTCATAAAGCATTCTGCGGTTTTTATCAAATTTCTGATAAATAAAACCGGAACCTCTATTTTCTCTTTTATTCCATGAGTTAACAAAAATATATTCGCTTTTACTGAGCTGTGCAGAGGCCGGGGCCGTTCCTAAGATCTTCTCTTTATTGGCTGCATTATAGGTATATGCCTCCAGCTCGTTCTTTTTGATATTCGCCCAGGGCAACACCATATGATTCACTACAAGTGACAGTAGCGCAATCAATATGGAAGTATATAAATAGGGTTTTGCGAATCTGTGAAAGCTGGCACCACTGCTTATAATGGCAACAATTTCAGTATTATTCGCCATTCGCGAACTGAAATAGATCACCGAAATGAAAACTAAAATGGAAAGGAAAGTCACCACCAGATTAATAATCCAGAAGGGATAAAAATGCAGCAAAAAGTACATCAGATCCAGTTTTGGATCTAAAGCCTTTGCGGATTCTATTCTTGGTATTTTCTGCTGGACATCAATAACCAAAACTACGATAGACAGCAATATCAGCATGAAACTAAAAGTTCCAAGATATTTTTTGATAATATACCGGTCTATAATTTTAAGCATTTCCTTTCTTTATTTTTTAAAGCCTTTGTCTAAGAATCGGTACAATAGAGTTTTTCCACTGATAGAAATCTCCTGCAACGATATGCTCTCTTGCTACTTTTACCAAATCTAAATAAAAAGCCAGATTATGAATGGACGCAATTTGTTTTGCCAAATATTCTTTTGAAACAAACAAATGACGCACATACGCTTTTGAATATTCTCTGTCAACGAAACTCGTTCCAAATTCATCCAAAGGCGAAAAATCTTTCTTCCATTTTTCATTTTTAAGATTCATAACGCCCTGCCACGTGAAAAGCATCGCATTTCTGGCATTTCTTGTAGGCATTACACAATCCATCATATCGATTCCCAATCCAATAGACTCCAGAATGTTCCATGGAGTTCCTACTCCCATAAGGTATCTTGGTTTATCTTTTGGCAGAATATCGGTAACCTCGTCAGTAATCCTGTACAGTTCTTCTTCTGGCTCACCAACGGAAAGTCCGCCGATAGCGTTTCCTTCAGCACCTGCCTCAGAAATCACTTCTGCTGAAATTTTTCTTAAATCCGAATAGGTAGAACCTTGAACAATTGGAAAAAATCTTTGTTTGTGACCATATAATTCAGGATTTGCCTCATTCCAGTCGATACATCTTTTTAACCATCGATGGGTCATTTCCATAGAAGCTTTTACTTCGTTGTATCCGCTAGGATAGGCAACGCATTCGTCAAAAGCCATGAAAATATCTGCTCCGATCTGTCTTTGGATTTCCATTGATTTCTCCGGAGTAAATAAATGGTAACTTCCGTCAATGTGAGATTTGAATTTTACCCCTTCTTCTGACATTTTTCTGCTTTTAGAAAGCGAAAACACCTGGAAACCTCCTGAATCGGTAAGGATAGGAAGATCCCAATTCATAAATTTATGCAGACCACCCGCTTCCTGCATAGTATCCATCGTAGGACGAAGGTACAGGTGATAGGTGTTTCCTAAGATAATCTGGGCTTTAATGTCTTCTTTTAATTCTCTCTGGTGAACGGTTTTTACACTGGCAACGGTACCTACAGGCATAAAAATAGGAGTCTGAATTTTACCGTGATCGGTGATCAATTCTCCTGCCCTGGCCTTCCCCTCAGAGGTTTTTTCTATATTAAAAAATTTCATTCGTATATTTTTTTATTTCACCGCTGTTACGGTTGATATTTCTGTCGAATGGAACGTGTTTCTGCTTCATCACTTATTTTGCGAAAGAAGGCACGTTACCGCTCTTCTTTGATTTATCTTTTACATATTGATCCGCTTTGGGATCTTTTTTTAATAACTTTTTCTGTGCATCGTCAGCAATCCCGTTCATTTTGTCTTTTACCACATAGTATTTAAAACTGTCGATAAAATCAGCTGATTTTACATGATGGGTTTTAAGAACAAACCGGGTTCCAGCTTCTAAATTTCTATTCTGATACATGTAAGTTGCCTGGTCATTCACTGAAAGATCAGCCAGGATTTCCGCCATGGTATCTTCATCGATCAGGTTTTTAGGTTTATCGATGTAGTCGCCGCACGAAAACAGACTTAATAAAACGAAAAAAAAGATCAGTTTTTTCATAATCTGTTGATGATTGATTTCCATTTTAAATTTAACACCCCAAAAACGGCTTCATGAATGATTCCTCCGTTCATTTTGCTTTCTCCTAAAATTCTATTGGTAAATATAATCGGAACCTCTACAATTTTGAATCCTTTCTTAAAAGCTCTGAATTTCATTTCTATCTGAAATCCGTATCCTTTTAATCTTACATTATCCAATCCTATTTCTTCCAGAACCTTTCTTGAGAAACAGACAAAACCAGCGGTCGTATCATGGATCGGAAGTCCTAAAATGAATCTTACATATTTGGAGGCAAAATAGGAAAGCAAAACTCTTCCCATCGGCCAGTTGACAACATTCACTCCTCTTGAATACCGTGATCCGATGGCCATATCTGCGTTCAGGCAGGCTTCGAAAAGTTTAGGTAAATCGCTGGGATTATGTGAAAAGTCAGCATCCATTTCGAAAATATAATCATATTTATTTTCAAGCGCCCACTTAAATCCGTGGATATAAGCTTTCCCCAATCCATCTTTTGTATGTCTTATTGACAGGTGCAGATGGTGCGGGAATTTTTTCTGAAGATCTTTTACAATCCAGGAGGTTCCATCAGGAGATGAGTCATCCACTACCAGAATATGAAAGTTATCTTCCAATGCAAAAACCGCGGAAATAATATTTTCAATATTTTCCTTTTCGTTGTAAGTTGGTATGATGACCAGTTTTTTCATTTCAATTTGCAAAGATAGTTTATTTAACCTTTTTATTTTATACAAAATAATCTATAATTTTGCAAAAAACATTCCGTTGCCGTTATCACAAAATTTTACAAATCATATAAGAATACCTGAGAACAATGATTGGGTAATCTTTATCCTGCTAGGCTGTATCTTTTTATATGTTTTCATGATGAACATTATTGAAAGAGATGCCAACCTGAAAGACTTTCTGCTTCAAAAATATTTTGATGCAAGCAATAACCTGCCCAGCTGGATCATTACTTCGTGTGTAACCACGCTTAGTTTGTCCGTTTTACTGTCCCAATACATCCCTATCGTGCCAAAATATGTGGCAGATTTGCAGGTTGGGGGGTATCAACTTAACAAATTTGGGTATACTTTGATTGCTGTGGTATTTTTTTATGCTGCAAAATCTGCCTTAGGTTTTTTATTTTACCAAAGTATTGGAGATGGAAAAAAATGGTCAATTTTTTATTTCACCTCCACCAAATTCTACTTCGTCATCTCTTTTTTACTTATAATTCTCTGTATAACCCACTATTATTTCCCCATAGACAGATATAAAATATTTTCTTACTACTTATTGTTCTTTTCGTTTGTCTTTATTTTCAAGGTTTGTTTCTATTTATTTCACAAGAACAATATATTGCCGGAAAAATGGTATTATAAATTTTTGTATATTTGCACCCTCCAAATCGCACCATTATTGTTGCTTTGGAAATTATTATTTTTTTAATAAAAGTCAATGATGAGAATAAAGTCTATATTGGTTTCTCAACCAGCGCCTAGTGAGTCTTCTCCATATTTGGATATAGCGAAGAAGGAAAAAATAAAGATTGATTTCCGTCCTTTTATCCACGTCGAAGGGGTTGACAATAAAGAACTTAGAACACAAAAGATCGATCTAACGCAGTTTACGGGTATTATCTTTACCAGTAAAAATGCGATAGACCATTACTTTAGACTTGCGGAGGAATTGCGTTTTGCTGTTCCTGATACAATGAGATACATCTGCCAGTCTGAAGCGATCGCTAATTATCTTCAGAAGCACATTGTGTACAGAAAGAGAAAAATCAGTTTTGGGGAGAAAAACTTCGCAGATCTGCAGCCTCTTTTCAAGAAATTCCCGAGTGAGAAATATCTACTGCCGTCTTCGGATGTATTAAGTCCGGATATCATTAAAACATTAGATGCTTCAAATGTTGACTGGACAAGAGCAATCATGTACAGAACGGTATGCAGCGATTTGACGGATATCAATATCAAGGATTATGATATGCTTGTCTTCTTCAGTCCTCAGGGTATTAAATCTCTACAACAGAATTTCCCGGATTTCAAACAGGAGGATACCAAAATTGGAGTTTTTGGGAATACAACCCTTGCTGCAGCGGAAGAATCAGGATTAACTATTGATTTAATGGCGCCTACTAAGGAAACACCATCCATGACTATGGCCCTTGAAAAATATATTAAAAGCCTTCACAAATAGTTTTTAATACACCCTATAAAACAGCCGTCTTTTCAATAACAAGGAAAGATGGTTTTTTTTTAATTAAATTTGAACAAGAATTAATATTGAATGAAAGCTCCACAGGCACAACAAATAGATAAAACACTCGAAATACACGGCGATACTAGAACAGATAAGTATTTCTGGCTTAACGAAAGAGAAAATCCAGAAGTCATCAAATACCTGGAAGAAGAGAATGCTTACGCAGATTTTGTAATGAAGGATACGGAACAGCTGCAGGAAGATCTTTTTGAAGAAATGAAAGCCCGATATAAGAAAGATGACGAATCTTTACCGTATTTCTACAATGAATACTGGTATATCGTCCGCTATGAAGAAGGAAGGGAATATCCTATTTTCTGCAGAAAACATCTAAGTCTGGAACATCAGGAAGAGACCATTTTAGATGTCAACATCCTGGCAGAAGGGGAAACTTTTTTTGAAGTAGGAAGCGTTGCGGTAAGTCCTAATAATAAATTGGCTTCATTTTCTTCAGATAATGTAGGAAGAAGAATTTATGACATCAATTTTAAAGATCTAACCACTGGAGAAATCCTGGCGGATAAAATTGAAAATACGACAGGAAAAGCCGTTTGGGCCAATGATAATACCCATGTCTTTTATATTAGAAAAGATGACAGTTTACGGGCATTCCAAGTATACAGACATGCATTGGGAACAGATCCTTCTGAAGATGTTTTAATTTTCCATGAAGAAGATGATACTTTTGATGTGAATGTTTTCAAAACAAAATCTTTACAATATATTTTCATTGCAAGCTCAAGCACAATTTCTGACGAGCACCGTTTTATTCCTTCTGATGATGTTTTTGCAGAATGGAAAATCATTCAGCCCAGAATTGATGATCTTGAATATTCTGTAGAACATTATGAAGACGAATTCTACATCATTACCAATGCAGATGATGCCTTCAATTTCAAAATCGTAAAGGCTAAAATTGAGAATTGCGGAATAGAAAACTGGGTGGATGTCATTCCTCACCGTGCTGAAGTTCTGCTTGAAGGTTTCGAGATCTTTAAAGATTATCTCGTTATTGAGGAAAGGGAAAAAGGTCTGCTTCAGATTAAAATTATTGATGAAAAGACGAACGAATCTTATTATCTGCCTTTTTCTGATCCTACGTATACAGCATATATCGCTATTAATTTAGAATTCGATACCGAGGTTCTTCGCTATGGGTACACTTCATTGACCCAGCCAAGTTCGACGTACGAATACAATATGAAAGAGAAAACCACAAAACTTCTGAAACAGCAGGAGGTATTGGGTGGAACATTCATTCCTGAAAATTATATTTCTGAAAGAATCTGGGCTGATTCCAGAGATGGAGAATCCAAGGTTCCTATTTCATTAGTTTATCATAAAGACACTAAAAAATCGGCCGATACTCCCCTTCTTTTATATGGATATGGAAGTTACGGACATACGGTTGATGCCAGCTTCTCCAATGTAAGGCTCTCTATTCTAGACCGGGGCTTCATTTATGCGATTGCCCACATCCGTGGCGGAGAATATCTGGGAAGAGAATGGTATGAGGATGGTAAAATGCTTTTTAAGAAAAATACATTTTTCGATTTTATTGATGCCGGAAAGCACTTAATCAAAGAAAACTATACTTCATCAAAGCATTTATATGCGATGGGCGGAAGCGCCGGAGGTTTATTAGTGGGTGCCGTGATCAATTATGAACCTAGCCTTTTCAATGGAATTGTTGCTCAGGTTCCTTTTGTAGACGTCGTTACCACAATGCTGGATGAAACTATTCCTTTGACAACTGGAGAATATGATGAATGGGGAAATCCTAATGATGAAGAATATTACCATTACATGAAAGAATATTCGCCTTACGATAATATCGAAGCGAAAGATTACCCGCATATGCTGATCACAACGGGTCTGCACGATTCTCAGGTTCAGTATTGGGAGCCTGCAAAATGGACAGCAAAACTAAGAGAATTAAAAACCGACAACAACCTTTTAGTCTTCAAAACTGACATGAGTTCCGGACATGGAGGAGCCAGCGGAAGATTTGAATCACTGAAAGAAGATGCTTTAGAGTACGGTTTTCTTTTAAAATTAGAAAATAAAAAATCATGATCAACGAAGCTGAATACTGGAAAAAGATAGAACAATTTTTTGAGGAGAACTTCCAGACTGAAAAGAATCCACCGATTGAAACCATCCTGTTTCTGATCGGGCTTCAGGAATTGGGAAGCGGCCAGCAAAAATATACGAAAGACGACAAGTTAAACATTCTTCATATCGCGGTTTGCAGATTACTGGAACCGTTTGGATATTATAAATTCACGCATTATGAAGATGGATGGCCTCATTTTGAAAAAATAGAAGGACTTCCTGAACTGAGACCTAATGAACAATCTTTGCTGATGAAAAAAGCAATTATTCAATATTTTCAGGATGAAGAACTGATTTAGTCAACAAAATAAAAAATGGAAAGTACAATTACTTTCCATTTTTTATTTAAATTCATTAACAGCATTATTTCACAGAACAGACTTAAAAGTCCACGAGCAAAACATCACATTTAATTATTTTGTTCTAAGAATATCTTCCAGCTGGTTCAGCGTCATTGTAAAGCCTTCTTCAAATCCCATTTCATCGTGCTTTTTCATCGCTTCTGTAGACGGAAAATGAATATTCACGGTCATTTTAGCGCCTTCTTCTACTCCGGTAAATCCTACCAGCCATTTAGACGGTTCTACTTCTTCATTTACCTTTCCATCTTCATCACAGAAAGCTGCTACCCCGTCATAACTTCTGTGTGCATTAATTTCGCCGTATTGCATCTGGGCGTGCATTCTCTCGCCATTCGGACCCGTCATTACGTAATGCCAGATTCCATTTCCTTTAAAATCCATTGCTACAGTTTCGCATTTCCATGGTTTTGGAGCCCACCACTGATCCAATAATTCGGCTTGGGTAAAATAATCCCATACTTTTGAAACGTCTGCGTCAAAAATTTTCATGACATACACAGTATTCAAATCAAAATCTTTGTTAAAAATGATCGTTGAGTTCATAAGTAAATATTTATAACAAACTTAGTATTTTAATTTATAGAAGGGCTTTTCATAGGACAAGATCTTAAATATTTATAATAAAATGTTAAAAAACATGGTTTTAAGAAAAATTACACAATTTTTTGGCTCGTTTTTTGTTTATGAAGTCTTAAAATAATTAATTTTAACATTCATAATTCCAAATAATTCTAATTAAAAATAAATGAATAATAAATTCATCCCAATAATCTCGGTGTTTATGACGATTTCACTGATTGTTTTCGTTACACTCCAGTTTTATTGGCTGAAAGGTTATTACGGCGCACTGGATCAGGAGTTTTCCAATAAAGTTTATTCGGCTTTGGAGAGCACCTCAAAAAGCATTGGAGAAATTGAAGTTGATAAAATCATGAACGGAGATTACAAAAATTTCAGAAATAACGTTCTTGCCAACAACAGTCAACCTTCTTTAACCACTATTCAGCAAGTAGAAGATTCAGGTATCCAGCGTCAAATCATTTACTCTAAAAATATCATTGAGAAAACACAGCTTCCCATCTCCCAACGAGGAGATTCTATCCGGTTAACCACTTTATATACCGATGAAGCTGCTTATAAAGTAAAACGGGACACGGCCAACCGTGAACCTCTTACCGCAGAAATCAACCGAGACATTGAAAACGGTGATTATGCGGTGAAAGAATTTGTAAAAGTGAATGGCAGCAACCTTCCCATTACAAAAAGGGTGGATGATAAAATTTTAGATTCCGTTCTGATCAAAGAGCTTAAAATACGGGGAATCAGTTCAAAATTCGGGTTTGGGGTTACGGATAAAAACAATAACCTTACCAGTATTTTCAATAAAGCCTACAAAGAGAAAAAAGACAACAGCGTCTACAGCTACCCTCTTTTCACAGACAAAAAAGACCGTACTCTATACAGTTTAGCCCTGGTATTCCCGAAAAAGGAATATTCTCTGGCGATGAACAACTGGCCGATGCTGCTGGGAACATTCCTTTCATTACTGACTATTCTGGGGATTTATATTATTTCCATCAATTATATGATGAGGCAGAAGAAACTGGCAGAGATAAAAACGGATTTCATCAACAATATGTCTCACGAGTTCAAGACTCCTCTGGCTACAATTTCTGTAGCTACGGATTCTTTGGCTAATGATAAAATTGCAACGAATCCCGATAAAGTAAAATATTACTCCGAGCTGATCAAGCAGGAAAATATACGAATGAAAAAACAGGTGGAGAATGTTCTGAACATGTCTAAACTTGAAAGAAATGAGGTGAAATTGTTTTTAAAGGAAACCAACGTTCGGGAATTAATTAAAAGAACTACGGAGTCTTTTAACCTGATTGTACAGCAAAGAAACGGTTCTCTTACCCAGGAGTTCAATGCTTCTCAATACATCTTTAAGATTGATGAATTTCATATCTCAAACATGCTGGTTAATTTACTGGACAACGCCAATAAATACTCTCCGGAGGCACCCGAAATTCATGTAAAAACAAGAAACGAGGGTAATATGTACGTCATTGAGATTTCTGATAAAGGAATGGGAATGGAAACCGAGAATAAAACTAAAATCTTCGAAAAATTCTTCAGAGAGGAAACAGGAAACATCCATAACGTAAAAGGGCAAGGCCTAGGGCTGTCCTACGTCAAAAAGATTGTAGAACTTCATAAGGGACAAGTCCTTGTAGATTCTCATAAGGAAAAAGGAAGTACGTTTACTATAAAACTTCCAATGAGCTAGAGAATACATGATAACAGATTTTAATCAATTTATATAACAATACGAACCTAATAACAAAATATAAGAAGTAAAGAGTGAGGAAGCTCATTCTAGCTATTAATTATTTAATATTTACAACTATGAGCAACAGGATATTATTAGTAGAAGACGACCAGAGTTTCGGAGCAGTGCTGAAGGATTACTTAACAATAAATAACTTTGAAGTTACCCTTGCTACCGATGGTGAACAAGGATTGAAAGAGTTTACTGAAAATGAATTCGACATCTGCATTTTTGATGTGATGATGCCGAAAAAAGACGGATTTTCATTAGCAGAAGATGTGAAGAAAATCGATAAAAATACTCCTATCATCTTCCTTACCGCAAGAAATATGAGGGAAGATATCCTGAAAGGATACCAGTTGGGAGCAGATGACTACATCACAAAACCGTTTGATACTGAATTGTTGTTATATAAAATAAAAGCAATTCTTCAAAGAAGTTCTACCCTGGAAAATGAAGAGCAGGAGCAGTTCAAAATCAGCAATATCTTCTTTGATTCTATGTTGAGACAACTGAAAGTAGGTGATAAAGAATACAAGCTTTCTCCAAAGGAAAACGAGCTATTGAAACTTCTTTGTATCCACAGAAATGATTTCATGCCGAGAGATCTTGCCCTAAGAAAAATCTGGAAGAAAGAAAACTACTTTACCGCGAGAAGTATGGACGTATATATTGCCAAACTTCGTAAGCTATTGAAAGATGATGAAGGATTGGAAATCATCAACGTTCACGGTGAAGGATTCAGACTTCTGGTTAAAAATTAATTCCAAAACCGGATTATAAATATAAAATTAGCAAAACAATTCAAAATGTTTTGCTAATTTTGTTTCATACCTATGGATATGAAGAATACATTCTTTGGCTTGATGGCCATTTCAATACTTACGGTTTCCTGTAAAAAAGATGAAAGAGCAACTTATTTAAAAGAAGAAGCAGGGGCAGCCCAGCCAGGAATGGCGGTTAACAACGCTCCCAAAGCATCTCTTATGGATCAGGCCGGAATAGCCAATACCGTTTCTCCAGCTCCTACAGCCACAGCTCCAGGGATGAATCCTCCTCACGGACAGCCAGGCCACCGATGTGATATTCCTGTAGGACAGCCTTTGAATGGTCAAACTGCGGCTCCTGCAGCACAAAATATTACAGTCAATGGCAATAATACCATTCAGATCGATCCCAATGCCGTATCTCCCGGAAAAATCATGATTGATAATAACGGAAAGCAGGTAAAAACAGCACCGGGAATGAATCCTCCTCACGGACAACCCGGACACCGTTGTGATATTCCTGTAGGGCAGCCATTAAGCAGTAAGCCTGCACCACAGCCTACCGCTACACCAATTGAACAGAAAGTTGCCGCACCGGTTACTGTCTCACAGCAAGCATTGGCAAGTGGCGAAAAACCTAAACTTAACCCGGCTCATGGGGAACCTTTTCACGACTGCAGCTTAAAAGTTGGTGATCCATTCCCATAATTTTTGTAATTTTGCAGCTGTGAAGCTATTTCAGATTTTGGCGATATTATTCTGTTTAGGGGTCTTTTTGATTCCTAAGGATAATTTCTATGCTCAGGCTTCACAGGAAACCTGCTGCAAAAAAGAATCTAAAAGCTGCTGTAAGAATCACAGTACTTCTTCCAAGGACAAGCATTCTAAAGACAGTAAATCATCGTGTAATGACGACTGCTGTACCTTTTGCGTGGCTTGTGCCCCATTCCTGGAAATAGCCTCTTCAAAAAGTCTGATCTCTTTAGAGTTTTTGAATCTCAGCCTTAACAAAAATGGACAGTTTCAATATGCTGATCCTTACCTTTCAGATAGTTTAAAAGAAATCTGGCAACCGCCTAAATTAGGTTAATTGTATTATCAGACAGTTCATTTATAAAGTAATGAACTGATTTTCAATTAATTTAAATTTAAACAAAATGAAATCATATATTTCCAAGTTGGTACTTGGTGTATTCCTATTATTCACCTCTTTTACATTTGCCCAAAATCTCTCAAAAAATCAGTTCCGCGTAAAAGGAAACTGTGAAATGTGCAAAGAGAGAATAGAAACCACCGCAAAGAAAGCAGGTGCAACATCAGCACGATACTCTATTGACCTTCAAACCCTTACTTTAGAAACAGAACCTTCTGTTTCTCCTGATGAAATCCTGAAGAAAGTAGCCGAAGCTGGCCATGATAATGAAAAATTCAAAGCGTCAGATGCAACCTATGAAAGTCTTCCAGGATGCTGTCATTATGAAAGAGACACACAGCAACCTGAAATAAAAGCTGAAGTAAGTGATCATCAGCACGACCATAAAAAAGAAAACGAATTTTATGTAAAAGGCAATTGTAGTTCATGCAAAGCCAGAATTGAAAAGGCAGCAAAAGATGCCGGAGCTACTTCCGCAGAATGGAGCGCAGAAAAACAGTCTGTTATCCTGAATTTTGATCCTTCAAAAACCTCAGCAGACAAGATTTTAAAAAAAATTGCAGAGGTAGGACACGATAACGAAAAATACAAGTCTTCGGACCGTGTTTATAAAGCGCTTCCAGGATGTTGCCTGTATGACAGAGACATTCCATTGGGAGCAAGCAATCCTAAAGTTCATCTTGAGGAAAGTGAAAATCATGGAAACCATGAAGGTCATTCAACGGAATCCAATGGGGAAACTCATCAAAAAAACATTGAAGGAGTTGTGGTTACCGCTTCAAAAGCAGCTACCGCTTTAAGTAAAAAAGAAGCCGGTCTTGTGTTTAATATTGATAAGAAAGAACTGTTAAAAGCAGCATGCTGTAATTTGTCTGAAAGCTTTGAAACCAACGCGACAGTAGATGTTTCTTTCAGTAATGCTGTTACGGGCACCAAACAGCTGAAAATGCTGGGTCTGGACCAAAAATACACCAGTCTGACGAAAGAACAACTTCCTGAAATCAGAGGATTGGCTTCTGCTTACGGGCTTAATTTTATTCCCGGAAGATGGATTGAAAGTATCCAG
This sequence comes from Chryseobacterium sp. SIMBA_029, assembly GCF_046535275.1. NCBI lineage: Bacteria > Pseudomonadati > Bacteroidota > Flavobacteriia > Flavobacteriales > Weeksellaceae > Chryseobacterium > Chryseobacterium sp. SIMBA_029. The sequence continues at coordinate 200,978 of NZ_JAWRXA010000002.1, read as the reverse complement.
CTTACCAAAGGGGGAAGTACGGTGACTAATGGCTATGAAAGTATTACGGGACAGATTAACACGGAACTTTTAAAGGATCCTGCAACTCCTGAAACTTCATTGAATCTTTTTTCAGATTTTAATGGAAGAGCGGAAGCCAACATTACCAGCGTTGCTCCTATTAATGAAAAATGGTCTCAGACATTTTTACTTCACGGAAACGGAACATTCGGAAATACTGATATGAACCACGACGGTTTTCTGGATCGTCCGAAAGGCACACAAATCAATGCGGGGTATTTACTAAACTATAATGATCTTGAAAAATCGGGATTTGGTTCTCATTTCGGAATTAATTTCGTGAAAGACAACAGGACAGCCGGACAAACGGCTTTTGATAAAAAAATTGATCAGGACAAGCAGCCTGCATATGGCGTAGGAATCGATATTTCAAGATTTCAGGTATGGAATAAAACAGGGTATGTTTTTAAAGGAAAACCTTATCAGAGCCTAGGCTGGATGAACCAGTATGTGTACCACCAGCAGGACAGTTTTTTCGGGTTGAGAAATTATTTCGGAAAGCAGCAGACGTATTATTCTAATTTGATTTTTGAAAGTATTATCGGAAATACAAACCATAAATATAAAGCCGGAGCGAGCTTCATGTATGACGGATATGATGAAACGTATGTAACGGATCATTTTAAAAGAAATGAAATTGTTCCGGGAGTATTTGCAGAATATACATTGACCGGATTAAAATACACCTTGGTAGCAGGTGCAAGAGCCGATTTTCATAATCTTGCAGGAACCCAGTTTACGCCAAGGCTGAATTTCAAGTATGACTTCACTCCGAAGACCATCTTAAGGCTTTCTGCCGGAAGAGGATTCAGAACAGCTAATGTTTTTGCGGAAAACCAGCAATATTTTGCCTCGAACCGAAGTATTCAGATTCTACAGAACGGTGGAAACATCTATGGTCTGAAACCGGAGATCGCATGGAATTACGGAGCAAGTATGCAACAGGAATTTAAATTGTTCGGAAGAAAATCCAGCATCGTTGCCGATTTTTTCAGAACAGATTTCCAGGATCAGGTATTGGTTGATCTGGACCGGTCTCCACAACAGCTTACTTTTTATAATTTAGAAGGAAAATCTTTCGCGAATTCATTTCAGACGCAGTGGGATTTCATGCCTTTCAAAAATTTTGAAGTAAGATTGGCCTACAAATATTATGATGTGCAGGCTGATTATCTTGATGGAAGAAGGGAAATCCCTTTCATGGCAAAACACAGAGGTTTTGTGAATCTGGGGTATGCTACCAACAAAAATACACATGGAGGATTCTGGAGCTTTGATACGACCCTAAATTGGGTAGGAAAGCAAAGACTTCCCAATACTTCAAGCAATCCGGCAGAATTTCAGCTGCCAGCCTATTCAGAATCGTATGCGGTTTTGAACGCTCAGATTTCAAGAAATTTCAATAAAAAGATAAGGGCTTATGCAGGTGGTGAAAATCTTACCTCTTATTATCAGAAGAATGCAATCGTTGATTTCAGAAATCCTTTTGGAAATTATTTTGATGGCGGGATGGTGTATGCGCCTATTATGAAAGCTAATTTCTATGTGGGGCTGGATGTGACCTTCTAATCATTGTATTCTAAAATTACTTGTCTTTTTCTGTCGCAAAGCTGATGATTTATACTGAAGATTTTAGCCGAGTAGAAAAATAAGCAACGGAAGCATTTCTATAGATAAACATCTATAAATCATCGATATATATCGATGGTATTTATAGGGAATCTTATTTCGGAATGTTGTTATTTTGTACCAGTAAAATTAACCAATAAGGATATTGATTTATTCCCAATGAGAAATTTTACCAGAAACAAAATGATGAAATAAAATATCGATGGACAGATAGCCTCAAGAGCTTCTTTATAATTCAAAAACACAAATGCATTAAAGAAGTTAACTTGGTTTATAGGTTATTTGACAAAAAAAGAGACTGTTTTCGAGACAGTCTTTTTTTTTGTTTATAATTTTATCTTCCGAAATCATCCTGTACCCTTACAATATCGTCTTCATCGGATGGATGAGAGGCATCGGTATGCTGCCAGATTTCGGCTACTACGCCCCAGCCGGCTAAGCCAATCAGCCGGTGTCTTTCTCCCTGCTGAAGTTTGATCTGGTCTTTCGGATAGTATTCTTTCAGCTCCCCTTCTTCATCGGTAGTACTGGTTTTAATTCCTACTGTACCTTCCACCACCTGCCAGATTTCGGCTCTTCTATGATGATACTGCCAGCTCAATCTGGCTTGCGGGGCAACGATCAGAATCTTAGGACTCAGTTTTCCGCCTATTTTTAAGCTTTCTACATCAATCCCTTCAAAATACTGATTGGCAAAATCCTGTGCCTGATTTTCATCTATCACAAAAAAACCGCCCCAAGGCCTTGTATCATCTTTTGCAGAGAGGGTAAAGCCCTGAGCTGTCAGCATTTTCTCTACTTTCTCGAATATTTCTTTTTTTCCTGCGCTCATACAGTTGTATTTCTATTTAAAGTTATGGTAATTATTCTTTCGACATCGAATATGGAAAATCTTTTTCCTGCGAGCCTCTTTCTTTATCAGGCTTATTGTCCATCTGGAATTCCAGCACGGCTCCGTTCATTAATTCTTTATGACTCAGCCAGTTTTTTGGATAAGACCGAAAGTTTACGTTTAACGATTTTACATATAGGTTTTCAGCACTGTTTTCCGGTGCTTTGATCTCAATTTTCTTTCCATTTTCCAAATGGATTATGGCTTCTTTGAAAAGGGGTGCCCCCAGCACATACTGATCTGTTGCTGGTGTTACCGGATAAAATCCTAAGGCTGAGAATACATACCAGGCAGAAGTTTGTCCGTTATCTTCATCACCGCAGTATCCGTCCGGTGTTGCAAAGTAGAGTTTATCCACCACCTGTCGGGTCCAATACTGAGTTTTATAGGGTGCTCCTGCATAGTTGTATAAATAAATCATGTGCTGGATCGGCTGGTTTCCGTGGGCATATTGTCCCATATTCATGATCTGCATTTCACGGATCTCGTGGATTACACTTCCGTAGTAAGTATCGTCAAAAACCGGCGGAAGGGAAAAAACCTCATCCAGTTTAGCTTCGAATTTCTTTTTACCGCCCATTAATTTAGATAAACCCTCAATATCCTGGAAAACAGACCAGGTATAATGCCAGCTGTTCCCTTCTGTAAAAGCATCACCCCATTTAAACGGATTGAATGGCGACTGGAATTTCCCGTCTTTATTTTTCCCGCGCATCAGACCTGTTTCCGGATCAAATACATTTTTATAGTTGTAAGCTCTTTTTTTATAAATATCAATTTCTGAGGCAGGTTTTCCCAAAGCTTTTCCCAATTGATAAATGGCAAAATCATCGTAAGCATATTCCAACGTTCTGGCGGCATTCTCATTGATCTTGACATCATAAGGAACGTAACCTAAGGTATTATAATATTGTACTCCTCTACGGCCGACGGCATCAATCGGGCCTTCGTTATTGGCACCATGCTTTACGGCCTGCCAGAGGGTTTCCACATCGTATCCGCGAAGTCCTTTGATGTAGGCATCTGCCACTACTGCAGCTGAATTATTTCCAATCATAATATCGGAATACCCGGGACTGCTCCATTCGGGAAGAAATCCTCCTTCTTTGTAGGTGTTTACCAGGCCTTCCTGCATTTCAACATTGATGCTTGGATATACAAGATTCAGGAAAGGGTATAGCGCACGGAAAGTATCCCAGAATCCTGTGCCTGCAAACATTTTCCCATCAAGTATTTTTCCGTTATAAGGGCTCCAGTGCTTTATTGTGTTCTGGGCATCGATTTCGTATAATTTCTGAGGGAAGAACAACGTTCGGTAGAGAGAGGAATAAAATGTTCTGATTTGCTGATCGGTTCCTCCTTTTACTTCAATTCTTCCCAGGGTTTTATTCCAGATATTTTTAGCATCTGTTTTTACCTGTTCGAAATTTCTGCTTCCAATTTCTCTTTTCAGATTGAGTTCTGCCTGTTCGAAACTGATGAATGAGGAAGCTGTTCTCGCATACACGCTTTCTTTGTTTTTTAATTTAAAACCAACAATTGCTCCTGCATGATCGCTGGTAATTTCTAACTGATTTTTTACAAAGACACTGTCCTTCCATGTAGTTGTCAAATCAAAATCTTTATCAAACTGAATGACAAAATAGTTTTTGAAATCATCATATTTTCCTCTGGAATATTTGGTTGTATAGCCTAAAATTTTTCTTTCTTTGGGAAGAATTTTAATGTAAGAACCTTTGTTTAAGGCATCAATAACAATATATGCACTGTCTGTTTTAGGAAAATCAAATTTGAAAAAAGCAGCTCTTTCTGTTGGAGTAAGTTCTGTTGTCACATTGATATCGGCTAAATAAACACTGTAGCTGTACGGTTTTGCATTTTCAGCTTTATGACTGAACCAGCTTGCACGTTCTTCTTCCTTAAATTTTAGTTTACCCACTCCCGGCATTATAGCAAAAGCGCCGTAATCATTCATCCATGGGGATGGTTGGTGAGTCTGTTTAAAGCCTTTTATTTTGTCTGCATCGTAAGTGTAAGCCCATCCGTCACCCATTTTTCCGGTTTGCGGAGTCCAGAGGTTCATTCCCCAGGGAAGTCCTATGGCGGGATAGGTATTTCCGTTGGATAATGAAGGTTTAGACTGGGTTCCCATTAAAGGATTTACATAGTCTGCCAGAGCTGTTTCCTGTCCAAATACAAAGATATGCAAGGCAATAAAAAGGGTTGAAAATAAAAACTTCATGGTATCATTTTGTTAAATTGATTCGGGCTTTTTTCAAGGCATAGCCTACAGCACCGAGAATAGCAGCATCTTCAAAAATAGCAGAAATTTTAATAGGAAGGTTGATTTTATGTTCTGTTAAATGCTGATTTAATCTCTTTTTAAAATAAGGATATACTTTCGCGATATTTCCACCAATGACTAAAACTTCTGGTTCGTAGTTCTTTACATATTTCACGATGAATTCCGCAAAGGAATCCGCATACTCATCAAATATTTTGGTTTGAATTCCCTGGGGTTTATCCAACAGGTCTTTGGTTCCGGAAATCTCCTCACCAGTTAACGCATGATAATAATTAACAAACCAGCGTGTTGCGAGATAATCTTCGCAAATAGAATCTTTAAAAGGAGAATCCCACAGATCTTCATCGGATGCGGTTTCCCCGTTATAGAAAGCTGACCCCAGCCCTGTTCCCAATGTTACCCCAAAAATGCGGCTGTAATCCTGTACACAACCTCCGAAAACTTCTCCTTCGAGAAAAGCCCCGGCGTCATTCACAAAATGAATTTGATCCGTCGAAATGGAAAGCCTTTTTGCTAATTCTTCTTTTATATTGACCTGATAGATATCGATAAATTTTCCCTGCTGTATGAGTGAAATCCCCTTTTCATAATCAAAAGGTCCGGGCATCGCTATACCGATCAAAAGATCTTTTTTAACCAAATCGTGGGTCGCTTTTTCAATAGTAGAGATCCAGGCGGAAAAGATACTTTCTTTAGCACCAAAGGAATCTATATGTTCCCTTACATAGGTAGAAGTAATGATTTCCCGTTTCTCCGGATCCACCTGGGCCATAGTAATATGCGAACCACCAATGTCTATTCCTACTATATTTTGCATATCCTTTTACTTTATTTTCTTACACTCTTATTTACTCTAAAAACAGACAGACAAGAAAGCAATTTGCTCTCTGTCTGCCCATCATAAAATCCTCTAATTTAATTTTTACTTTTTATATTTCCCCTGAGGATTAGGCTTTTATTCTACGATCACTTTTCCTGAAGACTGAACTTTTCTGTCTTTTGAGCTGATGGTATAGATATATGTTCCTGAAGATAAATTCTGGGTATTGATGACCATATTATCTTTATCAATTTTTTGAGTTACTATTACTTTTCCTGCCATATCATACAATATAATTTCGCTGGCAGAACGGTCATTGATGGTAAAATGGATATCATTTCCTTTTTTAACAGGATTTGGATATATCGTATTTACACTTCCTTTTTCAGACGCAACATCTTTTGTGGATAGCGATACCGCACAACCTACATCTGTTTTCCAGTTTGTATTGGTCATACTGATCAGGGTGGCAAAGTGGGTATTGGCTGTAGCGTCCAACGCTCCGTTTCCACTTCCTTCATTCATTTTCCAGTTGGCTTCAAGGCCTGATGCATTGGCCGGAACACTACAGTTGTTAGCAAGAATTTCTGTAGCCGTTAATGCTCTTTTCCAAACTCTGAATTCATCTAAGAATCCATTAAGGGTACGGGCATTTTCATAATTTCTGGCCAGATACATAATTCCATTTGCTGTAAAATTCCCTGAAGCTGTCGCACTTGCATCAAGCGCTCCGTTGATATAGATTTTCATAGAAGAACCGTCGTAAGTAGCAGCTATATGATACCATGTATTCGTATTCAATCCTGTAACGCTGTTAAGTTTCACCTGGGCAGCTCCAAAGCTTAATATAAACTGTAATTTGTTATTGGCTAAATTTCCGTCTCCAAATCTTAGCATGGCAGAATTATTATCGCCTACTTCAATACCCATTACAGATGAAATATAAGGAAAAGCAGTCTTGAATGCATTGACTTTTACCCATCCTTCAAACGTTACCGCATTTCCGCTAAGGTTAAACTGTCCGGCATTCAGATATTGGGTGCTTCCGTTGAAAGAAAGAGATCTTGCACCAGGACTCTGAACGGGGGCAAATCCACTGTTAAATGGTGTTTCACCGGAATATACGCTGGTATTTGTTCCGCCACATACAGCCTGTACTTTCCACACATAATTTGTATTTTCTGTTAAAGCAGGCAGCGTATAAGAATTGGAGGTAATATTCTGAACCTCAGTCCATGCAGTTGCTGCAGCTGTTTTATATTGCAGCGTGTATGAAGTTGCAGTTCCTACTGCATCCCACGATACTTTTGTTGTTGTTCCCAGATAGCTTTCAGATTTAAGACCGGATGGCGTTCCACATGTACTGCCGGAATTGAAACGAGGCGCAAAAAGGTAGGTGCTTTTTATGGTTGCAGAGCAATTCGACTGTATTCTCCAGTCATAATCTGTATTCTGAGTTAAGTTATTGATCGTAATATTGCTTCCGGTGTAATTATTGGCAACGTTCGTCCAGATGGTTGAATTAGCTGGTTTATAATCAATATTATAGGTTTGGGAGCCACTGGCAGTCCAGTTTAATTTAGCAGAAATCCCTGTAGTATTGGTTACTTCCAGCCCCAAAGGCGGATCGCAGGTATCTCCCTGGCTCCATGAATAGAGCTGTCCGGTAAGCAGTGTATTTTCGTTGTACAGAATATTGGATCCGGTACTTAAGTAGCTGGCGTTATTGGCTCCATTAAGATCGTACCACATAAATACACCATACCCATCATTTTTCGTACTGGTCGCCGAACTTGCAAGTACAGAAGTCGTAGTATTATTTACCCATATTGCTGCTGCAGAAAGCTTGGTATTGGTAAGAGGCGGTACTACAGGAGCATTGTACGTTCCATAGTAGGCGTTCCAGCTATAGTCGATGTAATTCCCTGCTGCATCACCATTGTAGCTCTGTCTGGTAGTAGCAGGGCCTATATAATAAAATGTGATCAGTTTATCCGGCATTGCCGCCTTTAGCTCCTGCAAAAGCATTACAAAAGAACTGTCATTAGGCTGGCCTGTTCCGTTATTTCCATAGCCAGCATATTCGTCATCCATATCTACTCCATCCAAACCGTAGGTATATACGGTGTGTGCAACCTGTAATGCAAAATCACGGGCTGCTTCCCGATTTGGAAAATTGGAAATTCCGGCTCCCTGGTGATTTCCTAATAGATCCAGCAATACTTTCATCCCCTTCTGTTGTAAAGGCTTTACGTAAGTATTTACGTCGTTCAGAACTTTTGTGACATTGTTGTTGTTGGAAATGTAGGCTCTGTTTTTTGATACGTCATAATTAATATTGGCAGCAAAAATAATAGCTACATCAAACAACTGTCTGTTGGTATTCTGCAACGTATAAGATCCTGCATTCAGCATGTTGTTATTATTCACTTCTACGTAGCATATTCCAACAGGATTAAGCTGTTGTGCATGAAGCACAGATGTTGCCTGAACGATCAGTAAGACCAGTGCAGTAAGAATGGATTTTTTTTTCATAGTATAATTTGTTTGGTAGTGTACATGAGGGAAATTCATACAGCAAGCTGAATGAGATTTATATAGTTTATATCAATAGATCCTGATTTTCGTTAAATGTTTTCCATAACAGTTCGCCGAATAAGGTATTAGCCCAGGCAAACCATTCTCTGGTAAATTTTTTGCTGTTGTCTTTATGGAAGGATTCATGCATAAATCCGGTTCCGCCATGGGTTTTCTGTAGTGTTTCTATACACCATTTGATTTCCTTTTTATCATTGGTGGTCAAGGCTTTCATAATGATACTCATCGGCCAGATCATATCAAGACCAATGTGAGGTCCGCCAATTCCTTCTGCCAGTTTTCCTTTGAAAAAGAACGGGTTATCCTGTGACCAAACGTATTTTCTGGTATTCAGGTAAATGGGATCATCGGCTTTTACAGCACCCAGATATGGTAATCCAAGCAGGCTCGGGCAGTTGGCATCATCCATTAAATTGTAGCTTCCAAATCCGTTCGTCTCGAAAGCGTAGATCTTTCCGTACTCCGGATGGTCATAGATTCCGTATTTCTTAATCGCCGCATCAACCTCATCAGCAAGGCTGTTAAGCTGCTGGGCCAGCGCTTTTTCATTTTTAATCTGTGAAACCATTTCTGCTGCCTGGCGTAAGCTTACCACTGCAAATAAATTGGAAGGGATCAGGAAAGCATAGATCGTAGCATCATCACTGGGACGGAACATAGAATTGATCAATCCGACAGGTTTTGTAGGATACCCATAACCGCCCATTGGAATTCCGTCTGTAGCCCAGGCGGTTGTACGTTCGAATTGATAAGGTCCTAACCCTGTTTTTCTCTGCTGCTCGGTAAAAGTCTGTAAAGTCAGCTTAATTCCCTGGAGCCAGTTGTTGTCAAAAGGTTTTGTATCTCCTGTTTCCTTCCAGAAATGGTAGGCAAGGCGGATGGGATAGCAAAGTGAATCTATTTCCCATTTTCTTTCATGGATACCGGGTTTCATGTCCGTATGGTCATATTCTTTCCACTTGCTTATTTTATTATTATCGTTATAAAAAGCATTAGCGTATGGATCTTTCAGGATGAACTCTGTCTGTTTATGGATGACTCCGGAGATCAGCTTGTGAAGTTTTTCATCTTTTTTTGAGAACTGCAGATAAGGAAAAACCTGGGCAGAACTGTCGCGGAGCCACATGGCATCAATATCTCCTGTAATCACGTAGGTATTCGGAGTTCCATTGATTTCTTTATAAAAAACAGTGGTATCTAAAGTATTGGGAAAGCAGTTTTCAAACAGCCAAGACAGCTCTTTATTCTTTACTTTCTTTTTAAAAGCTGCGATGGCATTGTCTACCGCTTCACTCGTAAAATGTCTTTTATCTTTAGGAACACGAACTATAGGAAAATCTTCCATGCTCAACGTTTTAGCAAATATATTTTGAGTAAACAGCAGTCCTGCTCCTGCAATGGCACTTGTTTTTATAAATTTTCTCCTTTCCATTATTTTCTTTATTTTTTATTGATTGTATTGTACAGGTTTGCTTCCCATTACAAATTTCAGTTCACCACCATTCATGATGTCGCTGTGATTAATTTCCCAACTCTTGAATTCTTTCCCGTTCAAAAACATTTTCTGAACATAGATATTTTTATCTGATATTTTATCTGCCGTAATGGTGAAAGTGTTCCCGTTTTCCAATTTCAGGGATACTTTTGGAAATTGTGGTGCTCCAATCGCGTAAACAGGCTTTCCGGGAGTTACAGGATAAAATCCTAATGACGAGAAAATGTACCATGCCGACATCTGCCCGCAGTCTTCATTATTGACAATTCCGTCTGGTTTTGCCGCGTACATATTATCACGGATATATTTTACCATCTTCTGGGTTTTGTAAGGCGCTCCAGCATAATTGTACAGGTAAGGAACATGATGTCCGGGCTCGTCACCAAATCCCAGCGAACCGATGAATCCTGAAATATCTACGTGCTGTTCACCAATCATTTTAAGCTCTTCGGTAAATGTTTTGTCCAGTTTTTCTTCAAATCCTTTCTTTCCACCATATAAATTCATCATTTCATCAATCTGGTGGGGAACAAAGAAGTCATAAGCCCAGATATTTCCGGAAACCCAGTGTGGCTGTAATTTTTTCCAGTCGTTTAAAGTAAAATCCGGTAGAAATTTTCCGTTTTTCTGTTTGGGCCAGAAATGGTTATTTTCTTTATTGAAAGTATTAAGGAAGCTCATAGAACGCTTTTTATAGACTTCCGCTTCTTCTTTTTTACCCAGTTTTTCAGCAAGCTGCTGAATACACCAGTCATCGTACGCATATTCCAATGTTGCGGAAACTGAAGCTCCGTTTTCTGATGGCGTGTATCCTAATTTGATATAATCATTAAGACCTCCACCTCCATCGCTGCTGCTCATTTTATCTGTTAAAGACGCATCTTTCATGGCTGCAAATGCTTTTTCCTGATCAATTCCCGGAACTCCTTTGGAAATGGCATCCCAGATGACGGATACGCTGTGATATCCAAGCATACAGAAATTATCATAACCGCACAGTTCCCAGATCGGCATGTGATCTTTACGGTCTGTGTATCGGCTGATCAGTGAGTTGGCAAATTCTTTGGTATGTTTCTGATCCATAATGGTGAGCAAAGGATGTGTTGCCCTGAAACCGTCCCAATACGAATAGGTACTGTAGTTCGTAAACCATTTGGTGTTCATATTTTCCTGTGCCGCTACATAATCACCGTTGGTATCCATATAAAGATTAGGCGCAATGAATGTATGGTATACTCCCGTATAGAAAATTTTTCGCTGGTCACTGGTGCCGCCTGTCACCTGGAATCTGCTGATGAGATCTCTCCATGTATTCTGTGCATTTTCTTTAGCCTTTGCAAAATCTACATTTCTAGCCTCTGCATCAAAGTTTTCCTGGGCACCTTCTGTGCTTACCGGAGATAATGAAACTTTTACTTCAATACTTTCATTCTCCTGGGTGGAAAATCTCACATACGCTTTGGCGTCTTTGGCAAGGGCAATTTTTTCATTCTCTTTGAGTTTACCTTCAGAGTAAGTTCCGTAAGATTTAAACGGTTTTGAAAATTCCATTACGAAATACGCAAACCGTTTTCCGCCCCAGCCATTGCTGTAGCAGTACCCTTTGATAGTATTGTTTCCTTCTATGCTTACAAGGGTATGATAAATATTCCCGAAGATCTTATTGGTAGGATCAATGATCACATTAGATTCTTCACTTTTTGGAAAGGTATATTTATGAAATCCAACTCTTGGAGAAGCCGTCAATTCTGCCTTAATTCCGTAGCTGTCCAACATCACGGAATAATATCCCGGTGATGCGGTTTCTCTTTCATGACTGAAGGTGGAACGGTACCCGGTTTCCGGCTTTTCTTCTGACCCGGGCAGCATATTGATTTTTCCGACAGTAGGCATAACTAAAATATCTCCAAGATCTGCCCAACCCGTTCCGCTGAGATGGTTATGACTGAATCCCATAATGGTTTTACTGCTGTAATGATATCCCGAACACCAATCCCAGTCGCCACTCTTGGTATTCTGATCCGGACTGAGCTGGATCATTCCAAACGGCGTAGTCGCTCCGGGGAATGTATGGCCATGTCCTCCGGTTCCTATAAACGGGTCTACCCAGGAAAGAATATCATCTTTTCGCTGCTGAGCGCTTCCGGTATGGGAAAACAGGGTTATCAATAAAAATACAAGCAATTCTTTTTTCATAATAGGGAAATCTTAAAAATTTCTCAATATAGAGATTTATTCAACAATATAAAAACCTTAATCATGATTTTAACAGCCGGAAAGATTGCATTAACTGTCTATTTATTAAAGTTTAAAGCGAATTATTTTTCATATAATCAATAATTTCAGAAATATATCCAAATGCAATGGCAACCACGGTATCCGCCGCACCATAATATACCGTTACTTTATCTCCTTCCGACAACGCAGCACATGGAAAAACTACGTTGGGAATATCTCCTGTAAGCTCATACAATTCTGCCGGGGCCAGTAAGTAAGGTTTTGTTCTGTACAATACTTTTGACGGATCTTCAAGATCCAGCAATGATGCTCCCATAGAATAACGGAAACCTCTGCAGGTATTGATTACCCCATGATAGAAAAGCAGCCATCCCTCTTCTGTTTTGATCGGAACAGGACCTGCTCCTATTTTAGTACACTGCCACGCACTTTCTTCAAAGGGAGCTACTTTCATTACACATCGATGCTCGCCCCAGTATTTCATGTCCGGACTGTAGCTGATATAGATATCTCCGAAAGGAGTATGCCCATTATCACTTGGCCGGCTCAGCATTGCATATTTGCCGTTGATCTTCTCAGGAAAAAGAACTCCGTTTCTGTTAAAAGGCAGGAATGCATTTTCGCACTGAAAGAATTCTTTAAAATCAAAAGTATAGGCAATCCCGATCGTTGGACCGTGATATCCGTTACACCAGGTAATCCAGTAGCGGTCTTCAATAAAGGCAACACGCGGGTCATATTTATAATCCGATTCTATCATTTCGGTATTTCCGGCTTTCATATCAATCGGATCGTGATTGATTTCCCAATTGATCCCATCTTTACTGAAGCCTGCAAAAATATTCATCTGCACGGCTTTGTTATCGCAGCGGAACACTCCCGCAAACCCATCTTCGAAAGGAACCACAGCACTGTTAAAAATGCTGTTGGATGTGGGGATTGCATATCTGTTGATGATCGGATTGGCAGCGTAGCGCCACATGATATCGCGGCTGTCTTCCGGACGATCCTGCCAGGGGATCTTTGCTGGTTGAAATGTCATAAAGTATTTTTTACTTTTATTTAATATGTTTAATAAATGATTTAGTGTTCTTTTAATTTTTCAGAATAGGAAAACGGTACCAGCAGCGTGACTATAAAAGCGGGTATAGTTGCTATCAAAACCCAGATGAAAAACATTTTATATCCCACCCAATCGCTGATCATTCCGCTGAACATTCCCGGAATCATTACCCCAAGATTCATAATCCCTGTTGCAAAAGCATAATGAGCCGTTTTATGTTCCCCCGGTGCAATCTGCTGCATGATGTACAGCATCAGCCCTACAAAACCGAATCCATAGCCAAAATATTCCACTACGACTGCAACGCCTACGGGAAGCAATGTATCCGGTTGAAAATGAGCCAATAAGGCATATACCACAAATGGAATATTAAAAGCGGAACACAGCCAGATCAGAGATTTTTTCAATCCTCTGGCAGCGATGAAATATCCTGCGAGCACAGACCCTAAAATAAATGCCGCTGAGCCATAAGTACCATAAATAAGTCCAATATCCGATGTAGATAATCCCAGTCCTCCTGAAGTTCTTGGTGCTTTAAAAAATAAAGGCGCAATCTTTATTGCAAATCCTTCTGCAAAACGGTACAGGATGATAAACAATACGGCCCACATGATGTTTTTCTTTTTGAAAAAGGAAATGATTACTTCCAATAATTCTTTACGGATGCTTCCGGATTTCCGAATTTCTTTTTTACTTCTGTTTTCTTTTGGTAAAACAACATAATGATACAAAGCCAGTGCAAAAAACAGCAGTCCATAAATACCCATGATAATCATCCAGGCATGAGTAACTCCCTTTGTTTTTTCCAGAACTCCGGCGAAATAGACCAGAACTCCACTACTGATGATCTTGGCAAGATTATAAAATGCTCCCTGCCAGCCAATATATTTTGCCTGTTCTTTGTTGGTTAAAAAATTAATATAAGTGCCATCTGCAGCAATATCATGCGTCGCCCCACAAAATGCAACGACCGCGAAAAGGGCGATGCTGTATTTGAAAAAATCAGGTAACGGCAGTGTTAGTACGATTAATGCGAAAAGAATTCCTATAGAAAACTGAGTAGCAACTACAAAGAACTTTTTTGTTTTATAGATCTCCAGAAAAGGGCTCCACAGAGGTTTTAGCGTCCATGAAAACATAATCAGAGCGGTCCAGAATGTGATCCTGGCATCTGAAATACCCATATCTTTATACATAATCCCGGAGACCGCATTAATGGTCACAAAAGGAATTCCCATTGCGAAATATAATGTAGAGATCCAGAGAATCGGTTGTACCGAGCGGGTTTCAGAATTGTTGTTTTCCATATTCAACTAAAATACTAAAGAAAAGAGAATCTTTCAAAAAGTCTCATTCCGGCGTGAAACGAACGTGATTAAAATGAAGAATCTCTGCATCAGAGAATTCCTCCGCCGGAATGAGAAAAAATTAAATCTAAATTTTGAAACAGCTTCTCTATCCTTCTGATGATGTTCTTGCTATCATTATTTTTTATCCCACCACAATTTGGTTCCTCCGGTGTCTGCTCCTCCTAAATATTGCAAAGCTTGAGAATAATTGAAAAGTGAGTTTTTGGTATCGGTCGTGAAAGGAATTCTACGAATCATAGCATCTGTACTGATAAGTCCCCCGCTATCATTCTGTCTTATTTTAAAAAGAATAGGATATCCGGTTCGTCTCTGCTCTGCCCATGCTTCCGGTCCGTTTGGATACAGGGCCAGCCATTTTTGGGTAATGATTCTCTCCAGCTTTCTTTCGGTAGAATCGGCATTGTTCCAGGCGATGGTCACTGTACTCAGCTGGGTATCTCCGGTATTGATATTATTAGCTGCATTTTTAGGATCAACATAAGGAGCTTCGGTTGCGGTAGTATTTGCCAGATAAGTGGCAACGTTTGCACTTTTCCCCCATTCCCCAAAAGATTGCTGAACGCCTGTTACATAGTTCGTTTCTGCATCACCGGCACCGGCATATCCTCTCAGGGAAGCTTCGGCTTTCAGGAACCAGGCTTCTGCTGCTGTAAACAATTTAAGTTTACCGTCCGTTGCAGAAAAATAATCTCCATTTGCAGATTTCGCCTGTGGCTGCGAGAACCCTCCGTAGGTTGTTTTTCCATTTAATAAATCAATGCCCTGACGTATTCCAATATATTTACCCTGAACACTGCCATCTGTTGCAGGAATAGCATATGCCGGAAGTCTTGGATCATTATATCCATTCATATAGGCCATCAGAGGTGCTCCGATAAGGCAATCTCCCCAGGAATAAATAATAAAACTGAGTTCAGACTGTCCTACACTTATTAAAGCATTATCAGCATTATCCGTAATCAAGCCTGCAGGGGATGCAAAAGCTTCTTCTGCATATTGCTTGGATTTTGCAGGGTCGGCATAACTCATCCGCATAGCGAACCTCAGCTTAAGAGAGTTAGCTAATTTTTCCCATTGGGCTATATTTCCCTGATATACCAAATCTGCCTTTTGTAAAGTCGATTTGTCTTCTACATTTTGTGTACTGGATGTATTCTTTATTTTTTCTAAATCGGAAATAGCAGAAGTAAGGTCATTAATGAAGTAATTGTAGGCATCCTGCTGAGAATCGAAATCAGTAACTCCGTTTGCATTCGGTGTTTCGTATTTACTGTATACTACTGGACCGTGATTGTCTGAAACTCTGGCAGCCGTGATCACTTTAAGTATTTTTTTAACGGCAAATGTTGCTGTAAAATCGATCCCGGGATAGTTATTTTTAGCGGCATTATCAATGATGATGGAATAGTTGAAAATATCCTGCTGTCTTGCAATAATCCTGTTATTCCATCCGTCCATCATATAATAGGTCATATTATTTTTCCCTCCGTTAAATTGGGTTGCTGTACTGAACATCCCGCTAAACATATCTGCACTGAGGTTCGGATACAACTGATAATCTGACTGAAGGCCTCTCTGCATAGATTTCATTGGGTTTACCACCGCAATAAAGTCAGCATAAAAATTTTCAGGTCCTCCTAACTTTTCCTGATTATATCGATCAAGTTCACTGGTACATCCGGAAGCAGTAAGTAATACCGCTGCTCCAAATACCCATGTTTTAATAGTAATGAATTTCATTTTCGTATTGTAAAATTAGAAGTTAGCTTTTAATGATAATCCGATGGAACGGGTAACCGGCAGTCCAAATGAATCTACTCCCACTCCGCCCGGTGTGTTTCCAGATACCTGCTCAGGATCAAACGGAGCTTTTTTATAGAAGAAAAACAGATTGGTTCCAATAAGGCTAACCGTTGCATTTCTCATATATTTTGAATCCACATCAAATGTGTATGAAATGGAAGCCTGGCGCAAGCGTACTGTTGTAGCGCTATACATATAAGCTTCATCAATCCCGGTCCCATTATTAACACCACCGGTTGCTGAGTAATAGGCTCTTGCATCGGTTTTTCCGTTATAAGCGGTTCCTGCCTGTGGTGTTCCGGGTGCATATACTGCATTGGGAATAGATACTCCACCAACATCTCTGGCATCGGCAGAAGCTTTACTTACACCGTACAGATCATTTGCTTTTTCAGTGAGAGATAATACTTTCCCTCCAAATTTGCCATCAACAAGGAAGGAAATCCCCAATTTTCCAATATTAAAAGCATTATTAAAGCCTATAATAAATTTAGGATTCGGGTTTCCTAAATAGCCCAAGCTACCTGTAGTGGCTAACGGAACTCCATTGGCATCCACCAGAACACGTCCCTGATCATCTCTCTGGAATTTAATTCCATAAATATCTCCGAACGATCCGCCCAGTTTCATTTTAGTATAATTTCCGCCGCCGGTCAATGAAAAAAGCTGGTCCTGCGGAACACTGATGCTTGTTGGAAATAATTCTACAATCTTATTTTTATTCGCTGATCCATTCACCATAGCGGTCCAGCCAAATTTTTCTGAACTGAAAATTTTGTAAGATAAAGAAGATTCAAGACCTGTATTCTGTATTTTCCCTGCATTGATGTAATATGATCCTGAAGGAATACCTCCCAAGTTGGAAGAAATTGCCGTCTCCAATAACTGATTGGTAGCATTGGAGTTATAATAAGTGATGTCAAAACTCAATCGGTTTTTAAACAATCTCAGCTCTGTTCCCGCTTCAAACGTTTTATTAAGTTCCGGTTTTGGAGATAATTCCTGAATACTGGTTACAAATGAACTTTTAGGATATACGATGGTTCCGGCATCTACTCCATAAGAATAGGCTTTATAATATTCTACCATGGCATTCGAAATATTCGATGGTAATCCCAGTCCGACTGTTGCATAAGACGCCCGTACTTTCCAGAAATCAATAACTTCCGGAAGTTTAAACACAGAAGATAATATAGCATTCGCTCCTACCGATTCATAATCAAAACCTTTTCTTCCGGTTAAAGCCAGGGTAGAATCCCAGTCGTTTCTGAATGTCATATCCACATAGAACATATTTTTATATCCGACAGATGCACTCGCAAAGAATGACTGTACCTGTTTTTTCATGTTCCAGTAGATATTATGATATCCATCGCCCGGAGCTCTGTTCACTGCCCATTGTAGGTTATTTAAAGTAAACAGGTTCGGGTTTGCCAGATAAGAATTATCAATCTGGGTTACTTTGTTTCTTGTCGTATTAATACTTCCTCCCACCGTAAAGTCCAGAGAAATATCGTCCGTTAATTTGGGGTTACCAATAAGTAAGGCATCTCCATAGGTAGAGGAATTTTCATATACATTTTTAAGAAGCCTTCCGTTGAGTCCGTTGGCTAGCAAAGCAGGATCTGAATAGGCAGAAATATCACGCTGGCTGTCCGAAATGTTCCAGCTATAATTTCCACGTACTCTGGCAGAAAGCCACGGGTTGATCTGATAAGACAACGCAATGGAACTGTAGGCATTTTTATTGCTGACTGTCACTTGGTTTCTGTTTAATATCCAATACGGATTCTGAGTAGCCGGATTTCCTTTGAAAGTCCCATCCGGTCCTATTTCCCACCAGTTTTGTGCAGGCAGTAACCGCGTTTTATTGAGGTAGGAATAATTATCCGGTCCGTACTGATCAAAATCTACCCCTCTCGGCAGCCAATACAAACTCACCAATGGAGAAAAAGAAGCTCCCGGGGTCTGTCTGTTTTTACTGTTTTGCAGGGAACCGATGAAGTTCGCATCCAATGTCAGCTTATCATCCAGGTATTTGCTTGAGTTCCTGAAAGAAACGTTATACTGATCAAAATAAGACATGGGCACCACTCCTTTATTCGTGGTATTTCCAATAGAGAAATAATTCGTTGATTTTTCATTTCCCGATTGAAAAGAAAGGCTATTAACCCACGTTGTCCCGTTTTGCAGAAAATCTTTGAGATAATCTTTCGAAGATCCTTTGGCTCCCCAGCTATAAATAGAAGAACCCGGAGTTTCGTTGGGTACCGCAGGATCATAAGACAAATAGCTATGCTGTAATTTAGGCAGACTGTATGCATTATCTACCGTCAGACTGGTACTATAGCTAATGGTACTTCTTCCGGCACGGCCTTTTTTAGTGGTTATCAATATCGCACCATTACCGCCGGCAGAACCGTACAGCGCAGAAGCAGAAGCCCCTTTTAAGAAATTAATGCTTTCAATATCATCGGGATTAATGGAGCTTAACACATCACCGGGATCCGGCATAGAGGAATACTGGCTTATCTCCGGAGCTTTTCCCGCTTCGTTAATAATTGGGATTCCATCGATTACATAGAGCGGCTGGCTATTGGATACCGACTTGTTTCCTCTCATAACGACCCTTACAGAACTTCCCACACCGTTGGTTCTATTGATCTGAACATTAGAAACCTTTCCGTTGATGGAATTTAAAAGATTGGGAGTTTTTACTTCCGTCAGCTCATCTCCGCCAATCTGCTGGCTGGAGTAGGTCAGAGAACGCGCCTGTCTTTTTATCCCTAAAGAGGTAACAACCACTTCCTGGATATCAGTTGTTTTAGCAGAATCAGCCGTCTTTGTATTTTGCGCATACCCAAATAAAGAAAAAGCTAATAAAACCGGAATAACTGTTTTTCTCATAAATTTTAGATTTGTTAGGGGTTATTTTGAATTAAATCCCAATCAAATATTGTTTTCCTAGTGTAAAACAAATTCTATTTACTTTTCCTCAACATTATACTTCAGATGCATCAAATAATTAAAGTTTTGTTAAGATTTAATTCATATTAGCAAATCTAAATTTTGTTGCCAACCAGATATAATACTATTTTATCATAAAACGATATTATTTTTTCATACATTTTTAAAAACAATAAACAATCTACTGATTTTAAAACACATACACCGTAATTGAAGTTGTAAAATTAATGGCATTTTCATGGTAATTTCCAGCAAAAAAAGAATCCGAATGGCTAAATCCAGATCTTAAGAGTATAATTATGTAAGGAAATACAATTTATTCGATTTTTTTCACTCCCTTAAACTGTTCTCTAAATTCTGTTGGGGTTGTTTTTTTTACGGATTTAAAAACCTTATTAAAATTTGCAATATTATTGAACCCGGCTTCAAAAGCAATCTCAAAAACCGTAAGATTTTTTTCCATAAGCCATCGGGCCGCATAACTGATTCTTATTTCATTGAGGTAATTCACGAAAGTTTTACCGATTCTTTTTTTAATAAATCTGTTGAAAGTTACATTACTCATATTTACCAATGAAGCTGCATCGTTCAATGTTATTTTATTTTCAAAATTCTTGTGGACAAAATCATGAATGATTTTCATTTTATCATGATCAGCAAAGGTTTCGAGTTCTATGCTATACGATGATAAGAGTGTGGTATTTTCAGCAGTGGCCAGTTCATTCAGAATTTTCATGATTTCTATGAAAGACTCAAAACTGTCCATTTTCGATAAATTCAGAAAAGAGTCCTTCAGCTTCTCTGCCGTTTCCTGCGAAAACAAGATTCCTTTAATGGAATCTTTTATCATCGTATTGATCGGTTTCAGAATGTTTTTCTCCATCAAGGACTGATTAAAGAAATCCTGATTAAACTGCACAGTAATCTCATGTGTTTTCTTATGTTTATTCCTGTAGTTTGCCCAACAGTGCGGCAGATTGGGACCGACTAATACCAATTCTATATTTCCTATTTCTCCCGTATGATCGCCAATCATCCGGCGGTAGCCTTTGCCTTTGTAAATAAAATTAATCTCTATTTCCGGATGATAATGATATGGGAAATCAAATGATGCTTTTATCCGGTCAAATACAAGAAAACTGTCCTCGGGAGATAATGGCGTTATTTCTCTCAAAATATTTTCTAGCTTACTCATAGGTTCTTTGAAAAAATTAAATTACAGTACAAATTCAGACTTTATAAAATGGACACAACAGTATCAACGGAAATATATGAATTTTTATATGTATTGTTAAAGAAACTAATACCATTCAAAATCCAGCTTTTTTGTATCTTTAAAACTAAAGTAACGATATGGTATTGGAAGATCTCGTTTTTGAAGATAATTATAAGAAATTCGGACTGAATATATTTTCTAATGAAAACCTTGACTCCATCAACAGTATAAAGGCTCATCCTTATATTAAAATCCTTTTTGTTCCTGCCGGATACGAACTTATGATCGATTTTAATTATCACATCACGAAAGTCCCTACTTTGTTTTTCCTTACTTATCAATATCTGGACATTAAAAACGGAAGTGCTGATGAAGCTTCTTTCCTGTATTACAACCGCGATTTTTACTGTATTCAGATTCACGATAAAGAAGTTGCCTGTGATGGACTGCTTTTTCATAACGTTTTTGAAATCCCGAATGTGGAACTTGATCCTGCTGAAAACATTATTATTCAAAGTTTATTCGGTCATATAAAAGATGAACTTAAGTGGAAAGAATCTTCTGGTGAGGAAATGATAAGAACCTATCTGAAACAGATCATCATCCGAGCCACAAGAAAATGGAAGAAACAAAATCTGAAGACGGATATTGTGAATATACCGAACAATGAACTGGATGTTTTTAGAGATTTCAGCAGGTATCTGGAGATTCATTTCAGGGAAAAACATCAGGTTGCCGACTATGCAGAGCTTCTTCACATCGCTCCCAAAACCTTAACCCATAAATTCAAAAACCTGCATATGGAGTCTCCCAACCAGTTGATCATCAACCGGATTTTACTGGAAGCAAAAAGGTTATTATTCTATACAGACAAGAGCGTGAAAGAAATCGCATACGATCTTGGATATGAAGATCCTGCCTACTTCAATCGTCTTTTTACTCAAAAAACGGGAAACACACCTTCAAACTTTAAAAAAAATTACTCTTCGGGAAAAAAGTACAATATTTAAGTCTTTTTATCTATCGTATTGAACTATTGCCCGACTTACCTTTGTAACATCAAAAATAAAATATTACTAAACAACAAAAAACAAACATTATGAGACGTAACGCAACAGCCGTTTGGAACGGTAACATCAAAGAAGGTAAAGGACATTTAACGACTCAAAGTACAACTTTGAATGAAACTCAATATTCTTTCAACAGCCGTTTTGCTGACGGAGTTGGAACCAATCCTGAAGAATTGCTGGCAGCAGCCCATGCAGGATGTTTTACCATGAAATTAAGCGCAGAACTTTCACAAGCTGGATTCACTCCTGAAGAACTGAAAACTACTTCAGTGATTACGCTTGATCCTAACATCGGAAAGATCACCAAATCTGAATTAACACTAACGGCAAAGGTTCCAGGTTTATCAGAAGAAGAATTTCAAAAATATGCTAAAATTGCTGAAGAGGGATGCCCGGTAAGCGCTGCTTTCAATTTTGAAATTACATTGAATGCTACGTTAGCTTAACATAAAACCAACCTGTACCACACAGATTTAAAGCATTGAAATCTGGGCACAATAAATCGCTCAGATTTCATTTGTAAATAAAATATACCACTTGGTATATTTTTGTATCTTTGCTGAAAATATCAACTAAAAATGTCAAAAGCAGAAAAGACAAAACAATTCATCATCGAGAAAACAGCTTCCTTGTTTAATACCAAAGGCTATACCTCGACCTCGCTTTCTGATATTACAGAAGCAACAGGATTAACAAAAGGCAGCATCTATGGTAATTTTGAAAACAAAGATGAAGTAGCTCTTGAAGTGTACCGATACAATGCAGGTGTTTTAGCAAAAAATATGTCAAGATCCTTTGGGGACGAATTTCCCACAACTGTCAATAAACTGCATGCTTTTGTTGATTTTTACCGAAAAAACTGGAAAGTAGTTTTTTCAAACGGCGGATGCCCGCTCATGAATGCCGCTACAGAAGCGGATGACACTTTTCCTGTCCTTAAAAAACAGGTTCAATCGTCTTTTGAAGAATGGAAAAAGAAAATAGGATCTGTGATTGCAGAAGGGCAAAACAAAGGAGAAATCAATAAAGACCGGAACTCCGAAGAATATGCTTCCTTATTCATCATGCTGATCGAAGGAGGTATTTTACTTTCTAAAACAACAGGAGAAATTAAATTCTTGCATCTGGCTCTGGATAGGATACTCAGCCTTATTGATAAAGAACTTACCATCATTCCATCATAAAATTCATCTTATGGAAACAAAAAAAGTGGCTATCGTAGGATACAACAGAATCCCTTTCGCCAGAATGAATACCGCCTACTCCGATGCAGGCAACCAGGATCTGCTTCTTTCCGCATTAACAGGATTGATTACCCGTTATCATTTAAAAGGAAAACTCCTTGGAGAAGTTGCCGGTGGCGCCGTGATCAAGCATATCTCCGAGAGCAACCTCATCAGAGAAACGGTAATGAATACCTCACTGGATCCTGCAACACCCGCATGTGATCTTCAGCAGGCCTGCGACACAGGAATTGAAGCGGCGATTTACATCGGAAATAAAATCGCACTCGGCCAGATAGAAAGTGGTATCGCCTGTGGCGTTGAAGCAATGAGCAATATTCCTTTCGAATCTTCCCAAAGATTAAGAAAAGCGTTGCTGAAAGCCAATAAAGAGAAGTCTGCCTTTGGCAAATTAAAACATTTATTGAGTCCGAAACTGAAAGACTGGATGCCGATTCCTTATAAAGGGCAGGAACCTAAAACAGGCATGGTGATGGGTGAACATACGGAAATTACAGCCAAATATTACCAGATTTCCCGTGAAGAACAGGACCTGCTGGCATTTAACAGCCACAAAAATATGGCTAAAGCATATGATGAAGGTTTTTTTGATGATATGATAACGCCTGCTTTTGGTCTGGATAAAGATAATAATCTGAGAAGAGATACCAGCCTGGAAAAGTTATCTCAGCTAAAACCAGCCTTTGATAAACAGAACGGAACGTTAACCGCAGGAAACTCTACTCCCTTTACTGATGGGGCTTCTGCAGTATTATTGGCAAGCGAAGAATGGGCAAAAGCCAATAATCTCCCAATTTTAGCGTATACTACGTTTTCTGAGCTTGCAGGGATAGAATATGTTGAAAACAGACAGAATTTACTGTTAGCACCCGTTTTTGCCGCTGAAAGAATGCTTAAAAAAGCAGGAATGAATCTGGAAGACTTTGATTATTACGAAATTCATGAAGCATTTGCAGCACAGGTCTTAGCAACGATTAAGATCTGGGAAAATGATGACCTCGCTAAAAAATTCGGACTTGAAAAAGCATTGGGAAAAATAGACCGGAACAAACTGAATGTAAAAGGCGGAAGTCTTGCTGCCGCTCATCCATTTGCCGCAACAGGAGGAAGGGTGATTGCCACTTTAGCAAAACTTCTTGATGAAAAAGGAAGCGGAAAAGGGTTTATTTCGATCTGCGCAGCGAGAGGACAGGGTATAACAATGATTTTAGAAAAATAAATACTGAGTGTATGGACAGACTAGCACAACTCAAACAATTCATCGGAAAAGAATTTGATCAGTCTCCGTCTCCATTTATGAAATGGCTGAATCCGGTCGTTATTTCGGCAGAAGAAGGCCAGCTGGAATTTCAGTATACGGTACGGGCAGAATGGCTGAATCCGATTGGAAATTTACATGGCGGAGTAACCGCTGCCATTGTAGATGACATCATCGGAGCAACAATGTTCTCATTAAATGATAAATCTTTCATAACAACCATCAATAATGTGATCGATTATTTTTCAACTGCAAAAGAAAATGATAATATTGTAGCCGAAACGAAAATCATCAAAAGAGGCAAGCAATTTATCAACGCACAATGCGAAATCTGGAATGCAGACAAAACAAGATTAATTGCAAGGGGAACCTCCAATTTATTTAAAATTAATAACTAGATATGAAACGAGTTGTCATTACTGGACTGGGCGCAGTAACGCCCTTGGGGAATAATGTCGAAGATTTTTGGCAAAATAGTATAAACGGCGTTAGTGGCGCAGGGCTGATCAAGCAATTTGATACAGAAAAATTCAAAGTTCATTTTGCATGCGAAGTGAAAGGCTTTGATCCAAAAGTACACTTAACCCACAATGAAATTAAAAAAAGTGACCTTTTCTCTCAGTACGCCATGTACTCTTCTGCGGAAGCTATTAAGGATTCAGGACTTGATTTAGAAAATATGGACCCGTTTGATACCGGAGTTATCTGGGGAACAGGCCAGGGCGGTATGCAGACTTTCGAAAGTGAAGTGATGGAATTTGCCCATGGTGAAGGTGTACCACGCTTTAACCCTTTTTTCGTTCCTAAATTTATTGCCAATATGGCTTCGGGAATGATCTCTATGAAATATGGCCTTCGCGGAATCAATTATACCACGGTTTCTGCCTGTGCTACAGGAAATACGGCATTAATGGATGCATTCAATTATATCCGTCTTGGAAAAGCTAAAGTGATCATCAGCGGAGGTTCAGAAGCAGCAATTACTCCGGCTTCCGTTGGAGGCTTTTCAATCATGAAGGCCATGTCTACAAGAAATGATGATTTCGCTACGGCGAGTCGCCCTTATGATGCTGACAGAGATGGTTTTGTGATGGGTGAAGGGTCCGGAGCGTTAGTTCTTGAAGACTATGACCACGCAAAAGCCAGAGGAGCAAAAATATATGCAGAACTGGTAGGTGCAGCCATGACTGCCGATGCTTACCATATGACGGCACCGCATCCTGAAGGTGTCGGAGCTATCAAGGCCATGCAGATCGCACTGAAAGAAGCTGGAGCCAATGTGGATGATATAGACTACATCAACCCGCATGCAACCTCAACACCGTTGGGAGATCTTGTTGAATTAACCGCTATTACCAGCCTTTTCAAAGGAAATAAAAACCTGGACATCAGTGCTACGAAATCTATGACGGGACATTTGCTGGGAGCAGCTGGAGCCGCGGAGGCGATTCTTTGTATTAAAGCTATTCAGAACGGTATTATTCCACCTACAATCAATATGCAGAAGGTAGATGAGAAAATTCCAAGAGACATCAATATTGTTTTTGGAGAAGCTAAAGAAAAAGATATTACGTTTGCGTTAAGCAATGCTTTTGGATTTGGAGGACACAATGCCACTCTGATTTTCAAGAAGTTTAGCTAATTTCGTAGCATATATACAGCAATATGTCCAGATTAAAAGAAATAAGAGAGCAAAAAAACCTAACTCAGGAAGAGTTAGCTGAAAGCTCCGGTATTTCTGTGAGGACCATACAACGGATAGAAGCGGGAACTCAGCCCAAAGGCCATACGCTTCGGGTTTTGGCAAAAGCTTTAGATATAAAAGAAAGCGAGTTTCAAAATATAACAACTGAACCGGAAACCCCTGAAATTACGGAAGAGCAGATTTCCATTAATTATTCTTTAATTAAAATCATCAATCTTTCTTCTATCCCTTGTATACTGCTTCCGCCATTAAATATTCTGGTGCCGCTCATTTTAATGTTCAGGCTGAAGCAGAAAAATCACTTGACAAAACAAATCATCTCCGTTCAGATACTTTGGACGGTACTTGCCCCCATTACCTTTATGCTGGGTATCTTTTTAAAACCGGGCCCCGCATTTACTCTCATCATTATGATACTGATTGTACTCTCCAATCTATTTATCATCCTTCGAAATGCAGCGGAAATAGACCGAAACAAGAAACTTTGTTACAAACTGAATTTCAACATGATATAGTTGTGTCAGGCTATTGTCGGGTTTTTGTCGGGTTGTATTTTTTGTTCAAAAAGCAGGAAATTCAATCTTTGTCAAAAATTAAAGACAATGACAAAATCCTTTTATCTTACACTGTTATTTTTCATTTTATTTTTCTGTGAAAGCAATGCGCAGACAGAAAAAACAAGCGAACCTCCTATTACCAATTCAATTTTCGATACTGATGCTGGAATAGAAAACTGGCTGAAAGAACTTAACGTTCCAGCTCTTGGACTTGGAATTATTGAAGACGGAAAGCTCAAACAAATTAGAGTGTTCGGAAAAATGAAAGATGATATTTCAGCACCTTACAACACCATTTTTAATGTAGCTTCCCTTACCAAACCTGTTACTACCATGGTTGTATTACAATTGATAAGTCAGGGAAAATGGGATCTTGACGAACCTGTTTATAAGTATTGGACAGATCCGGATATCGCAAATGATCCAAGGAACAAAAAATTGACGACCAGAATCATATTAAGCCACCAAACCGGTTTTCCCAACTGGAGATATATGAAAGAAAACAAAAAACTAAGTTTTGATTTTGATCCGGGGACTAAATTTCAATATTCGGGAGAAGGTTTTGAATACCTGAGAAAAGCTATTGAAAGCAAGTTTAAAAAACCGCTTGAGCAGCTGGCAAAAGAATTGATATTTGAACCGTTAAAAATGAAGGACACCAATTACGTTTGGGGTAAAAATACTGATAAATCAAGGTTTGCAGTTGGGTATGACCAAAATGGGAAGCCTTATAAAGTAGAAGAGAATACAACCGCGAATGCTGCTGATGATCTGCATACTACTATAGAAGATTACGGAAACTTCCTTGCTCATATTCTTAATGGAGGAAGCCTAAGCAAAGATGTTTACCAGGAAATGATGAAAAGACAGGTTGAAACAAGGAAAAATAAATATTTTGGATTAGGTTTTGTCATTTATGACCTTGGAAATGGCGAATATGCAATTTCACATGGCGGCAATGATTCGGGAACAAACTGTATCACCGTTATTTTCCCAAAAACCAAACAGGGAATTTTAATTTTCACGAACGCAGATGATGGCTATAAGGTATATGATCAGTTGCTTTCCCATTATTTAGGAGAAAATGGACAAAAAATCATTGATATAGAAACTAAATAACATAAAAAGCAGCCTTTGGGCTGCTTTACAACATTGTACGAATTATATAAAACACTGAACCAGTGATTGTATATCTGAAAATCATTTGGAATCCGGAATGAAAAAATCATCAGCATCCTCTGAAATTGGCACATACATTCTCTCCCATTCCTTGCTTTTCACCATATCCCAGCTGTGTCCTTTTCCTTTAAGATCTTCTGCTAAAAGGATTACTCCCGGTTTGATCATAAAAGTAGATCCATCGCTCACTTTAAATTTGATATTTCCTTTTAAAGTAATTACGTACTGCCTTCTTGGAGCAGGGTGTGCATTTTTTTCCCATTCTTCCGTTTTGTTGCTTATCCAGAATGTGGTGGTATTCATATGCTTCAGCGTGGGAATCTTTCCTTTTTCAAAAGTACATGTTCCGTCAGGGTTATTCACGAGCCTTATAGCCGGAATAGATTCGCTGGTACTTTCTGTACTTACGCTTAGATGTTGGTGCTTTTTGTCCTGTCCATTCATAAATCCGACGGTGCTTAATGCTGCTGCAAGGCAGATACCTTTAATGATGTTTTTCATTGTAAATTTAATTGTTTTATTTTTAATTGTAAACCGTATCATGAACCATCATTTTCTCAAACATGGGTTTATACTTTTTTACGAGAGCTAAATGCTCCGGAAGCTGTCCATAGGCTTCCAGCTCTTCTAAACTGTCAAACTCCATAGAAGCATTGTAGGTAAAGCTGTTATCCAGTACACTTCTGGGACTTGAAGCTGCCGGTTTCCCATAACGCAGATTTCTTTGGTAAGGAAGTTTTTTAAGGCCTTCAAAGAAGTTTTCGAACTCTTTGACTTCGGCTGCAGAAAGATCTTTTCTGAGCCAGAACAGTAAATAATGAAAGTACACTTTTTTCTTTTTTATGGGTTTAAATACCGCAGGTAAAGCGGATGCAAATATATTTCCTGAAACCAGCAGCAAAGCGGAAGCCTGTACTGCCTGGAATAAAAATTTTCTTCTTTCCATTGTATCATTTTTTTTAATTAAAATCAATTCTATATTTCAAGACGAACTGCCATTTTCTATCGGAAACAACAGCATTATTGCTTGGATCATTCTCAAAAACGGGTCTGTTTTGAGCATCAAAAGTCAACCGCGAAGACATTCCATTCATGAGTAGTGAAATTCCCGCATCATAAATAACTGCGTTGTCATGAAGTCCTTTTAAGTCGGAAAGCTGCATTCCTACCGCCGGCTGAAGCTGAAGGTTCTTTTTATCTTTATTAAAATATGGAAGCGTACCCCCCAACTGCACATAATACGTATTTCCGGTACCGATCACAGGCATTGCATTCCCGGCTCCGTTCAGGCTTGCCTGGGTAACATCTACAGAAGTTGCAGGATTATTTGTTCCTACATATCTTACGTAGTTGGGTCCGTAGTCATTGTGCATGGCCATTCCATAAGCACTGATTGATGTTCCTTTTTCTTTATTCAGCGGAGCATCGTACAATAAATCAACGGCAAAATTTTTCATATCATCATTTACCATATTCTTATTCACGTCCTGATGCCACATCGCGTTATGGATGTAATCAAACCCGGCACCTAAGCTCAAAACATTCTTTTTGCCTACATACGTTCCTGCATTAAAAGGAGTAGAAATATTTTCTTTGTCTAAAAATGCATATCTGAAATACCCTGAGAAATCTTTCCCCGGCGAGTTTTTACTGAAAGTGGCTACATTTAATTTAGGATCGGCTGTAGCCATTGTGTAAGGATCTGCGACAACCAAACGGTAATCAAATTTCCCCAATTGTCCTTTTACATAAGCGCCTAGTTCTCTTACTGTATAATCCGTTGCTCCTGCATTAGAAGTAGCATAAGCCGGTAAATCGTATAACAGTGTATTTAAAGGTCCTGTGGTAAATCTTGACAATCCTCTCCAGGTAGAACGTCCTGCTCCAAAAGCAATTTTATCACTGAAGCTGTATTCTGCATACGCATCCAGCAGGTCAAAATAATTACTCGCTTTGGCATTTGCATTGACGTTGGTTGTTCCTCCCTGCAGGACAAATAGTAATTTCTCTGTCGGCTTATACGTCATTTTTACCCGTACTCTACGAAGGGAAAGGTCTGATGCTCCTGATGTTGCTTCATTATTGATAAGACTTCCGGGATTCATCTGGGTGTATCTTGCCCATAATTCTGCATACCCGCTAAAAGAGATATACCTTGAATGTTCATCATTTAAATAATGGGTCAGTCCCGGGTTATTGAAGTCATTCTTTTTCTGCGCTTTCACTCCAGCCCCCATACTCATGAATGTCAGCACAACAAGACCTGTTTTAAAAGATTTTCTATTCATACTATTTTCTTTTCTAATCCTTTTCAGTTAATTTTTCTGGGACAAAATTACTTACGGAACCTCCCGGGTATCATTAGAAATCTATTAGAAAATCTATAGAAAATCATTAAAAGAAAGAATCTGCTCTTCTACAATTAAAATATGGAATACCTTTGTATAGGATTTACAGGACGGCTGTCTCTCAACTTGTTGACAGGCTGTTTTTCTTCCGAAAACTGAATATCTTTTTCTAAAAATGTTCCCCACATGAAAGTTTTAATTATAGAAGATAACGCACGAGTTTCCAGCCTTTTAAAGCGCGGCCTAGAAAGCCAGGGTTATCAGATTTACATTTCTGAAGACGCCGAAGATGCGCTCGTAATGGTTGAGAAAATTACTTTCGATCTGGTGATTACTGATATTATGCTTCCCCAGATGAATGGTATTGAGCTGAGTAAAATGATCAAGCAGAAATATCCTGACCTTCCGATCATCATGCTGACTGCGCTGGGAACTATTGATGAAAAAATTGAAGGGTTTGATGCAGGAGCAGATGACTATATGGTAAAACCTTTTGAGATCAGAGAACTGTATGCCCGGATAAAAGCTGTTTTGCAGAGGAAATCATCTACCATTCCAAAGAGTGAACTTTCTTCCCATCTGGAATATCAAGATCTTAAAGTGAACAGAAATACAAACCGCGTATTCAGAAACGGAAAAGAAATTGAACTTACTCCAAAGGAATTTAAACTTCTGATTTTCCTGATGAGCAATTCAGAAAGGGTATTATCCAGAGAAGAGATTGCAGAGAATGTCTGGGGAAACCATTTTGATACCGGCACCAATTATATCGATGTGTATATTGCCTATCTGCGTAAGAAAATCGATAAAGATTTCGAAGAAAAACTAATCCATACCCGACCGGGAATGGGCTTCATCTTCACCCATCAATTATGAAATCGCTAAAGGTAAGTCTCCCGAAAAGATTTTAAATACCAAACGATTATCTATGACCTTTAAAAAATAGCGATCCGCCTATGAAAATAGCAACCAGAACCGCCCTCAATTATGCCATCCTTACCGCAGGAATTCTTTTTGTTTTTGCTTATGTGCTCTATTTTGTTTCAGAAAAAAACCGGGAAGATGAATTCAATGACCGTTTAGGTTATAAAATTACCTGGAGATCCGAATTTATTTTTGACGCAAAAATTGACCCTTCTAAGATCAAGGAACTTCATGAGCGCAATAAAAAATTGTTGAATGAGGCAGATATTAACGTGTACAACCATCAAAAACAACTGCTTTTTTCTGATATTCCTCCTTTGCCAAGCAATGAAAAATACCTGGACCGGCTGATCAAAACGAATAAAAACCGAATGGTATGGCAGAGAGGCGACCGGCAGTATATGGCCATCCGGTATGAATACAACTCAGAAAATCATTACGTGATCGGCAGTGCAGTAGATGTTACGGGAAAGGCACATATCGCGGAGTTTAAAAAAGATGTCATTATCATTTATATCATCTCGATTGCTGTTATTTTTGTGATCGGTTTCCTGTTTTCTTACTATACGCTGAAACCCTTGAAAGATATTATCATTCAGATCCGTGATATTTCCGAACACAACCTCAATAAAAGGCTGGATGTTCCGAAAGCAAAAGATGAGATTTATGAACTCACAGAAACTTTCAATTCAACGTTTAACCGGCTGGAGAAATCCTTTAATAATCACAAGCACTTTGTAACGACCATCTCCCATGAATTCAGGACACCACTTTCTACATTAATTGCAGAGCTGGAACTGGCGAAGGAACTGAACGTGACCCTGGATGATTATAAACTTTCTATAGATAATGCGCTTGAGGACGCCAACCAAGCATCAGCACTTTCTTCTGCCCTTCTCGATTTTGCCCGCGCCAGCTATGATGTCTCCCAAATCAGTTTTGTAGACCTTCGTCTGGATGAAATTGTGGCCGAAGCAAAGCTTTCCCTATTGCAGAAAAACTCCGGCTACAAGGTGGGAATTAATTATATGGATAATACTGCAGATAAGGACCAAAGCAATTATGATTTTCATGGAAACCCTTATTTATTGCAGGTTGCCTTCTTAAATCTGATGGAAAATGCGTGTAAATATTCTGCGGATAAATACTGTACGGTGGAAATAGAAGTGCAAAACGAATATCTGGAAGTTCGGTTTATCGATCAGGGGATTGGAATTTCCGAAGCTGATCTTTCTAAAATTTTTGATCTTTTTTACCGAGGAAGTAATAAGAATTATGAAAAAGGAAATGGTGTTGGACTATCGATCGTTAAAAATATCATCGAAATTCATCAGGGGAAACTTTTCATACAATCCGAACAGGGCAAGGGAAGTATATTTAAGGTTCAGTTTCATACGCTGAAAGCATCTTAACAGAGTTTTCATTTCGAATAAGAAAGAATCATCCTGAAATAAAAAAGCAGTCAAAATTGA
Source organism: Chryseobacterium sp. SIMBA_029 (assembly GCF_046535275.1). NCBI lineage: Bacteria > Pseudomonadati > Bacteroidota > Flavobacteriia > Flavobacteriales > Weeksellaceae > Chryseobacterium > Chryseobacterium sp. SIMBA_029. Next base: position 168,765 of record NZ_JAWRXA010000002.1, on the reverse strand, counting down.
CTGCTTTTACTTTTATGCTTTTAACCATTCCGACGAGGAAAGGTATTTCTGATCAGGATAATAAATAAACAGGCAGTTTTTGCCTTTTATTGTATTAATGATCGGCTGTGATAATGCTTTCGGAAGGGCGGGACAACCCCAGCTTCTTCCTATTCTTTTATGCACAGCAGCAAATTCATCACTCACATAATCGGCTCCGTGGATGACAACTGCTCTTTTTAGCGCTGCATCATTAAAACCTTTATCCATTCCTAATAATCTCAATGAATACCCGTTATCTCCCTGGTAAGTAGCATCCGTAATATAAAATCCTAAGCTGCTCTGATAAGAACTTTCGGTATTGGAAAAGTTCTGGGCAAATTCTTCCCCGGTATTTTTTCCGTGGGCTACCAATGAGTTGAAAAGCACCTTTTTTTCATTAAGGTCTATCACCCAAAGTCTTTTACTGTTCGAGGACATAGAAAAATCGCAGATCGTTAATAAGTGCGAGTCCTGGTCAAGCATTCCTGCTTTCTTTAAGTTTTCAAATCCTATTAATGCTGTTGAGAAAGCATTAAAATCCAATTTGTGGTCAGCCTCAAATACGATTGAGCTGTAAAGTTCCGCTGAGGAACTAGCTTCATTTTTACTTTTTGCAGATTTTGTTTCAACTACAGTTTCTATTTTATTGGCAGTAGTGGTTTCTTTTTTTATCTTTCCTTTCTCCGGAGAAAGATAAAAAGAGGTGGCAACCATATACGCAATCCCTAATAAACTATACAATCCTTTCATTCAATACTTGGTTAATTCAAAATTAGTGGGGCAAAATTATAAAAACATAATTACCAAGCAGTTAAAAATGAAAGAAGTTTAACGCTATTTAAGAAACTTTAACGGTAAGACTCGATATCATTTTGAATATTATGGTAAATTTTCTCCATTTTTCTTCTCTATCTTTTGCTGAAAAAATAATAAAACTTAGTTTTTAGCATCCGGAACAAATTCCAGACTCACGGAATTCATACAGTATCGTAATCCTGTAGGTTTAGGACCATCATCAAAAACATGTCCCAAGTGTGAGTCACATCTTTTGCAGAGGACCTCTACTCTTTCCATTCCATAAGCAGTATCTTTTTTATAATATACACCTTCTTTATCAGCTTCAAAAAAACTGGGCCAGCCGCAGCTGCTTGCAAATTTTGAGGTTGAACGGAATAAATGGTGTCCGCAGACTGCACAGTAGTAATCTCCGATCTCGTCAAATTCATTATATTTTCCGGTAAAAGCTCTTTCTGTTGCGGCTTCTCTTGCCACAGCATACAAATCGGGGGCAAGGATCTTCTTCCATTCGTCATTGGAAATATCCAATTTTGTGGTATCGGTTCTTGAATAATATGGATTGTTTTTTGCTTCTGTATTTTCCATAGAAGTAGTGTTAATGGGTTTATGGGTCTGCATGCACATGTGCAGAAAGGTCAATAAGAGTATTGAAACTAAAAATTTCATTGTCATTTAATCTTTATCCAATCTTTCAATAATTGAAAGTTATAGAGATTTCATACCCAAATTTAGTAAATTTGAGAATATGAATGATGAAGCAAAAAGAAAACAGCTAAGAAAATATAAAGCATTTGCCACAGGACTGTTTGTGCTGATGGCTGCTATTTTTATCATTACCACCATCCTCCAGAAGACCCATGATTCTCATTGGATCGGCTATGTACGCGCTTTCTCGGAAGCGGCTATGGTGGGTGCCCTGGCAGACTGGTTTGCGGTAACCGCTTTGTTCCGCCACCCTCTCGGGCTCCCTATTCCGCATACGAACCTGATTGAAAACAGCAAACAGAAACTGGGTGATAACCTGGGAAGTTTCGTGGTTTCCAATTTCCTTTCCCCTCAAAACATCCGTCCTTACATTCAGAAGCTTAAAGTTTCCAATTTTGTCGGGGAATGGCTCGCTAAGGAGAATAATCAGGAAATTCTGATCAGAAATATGTCAGATATTGTTCTGGACATCCTTAATAAACTCGACGATTCTACGGTGAGCAGCTTTATCAGCAAAAAAGTGTCGGAAATGACGGATGATATTAAGCTGAACACCATCATTGGAAACGGGATCAGCTATCTTTTAGACAAAAACGATCATGAAAGAATTGTAACCAACTTGTCTAAACAGATCAAAGAATACATCACAGAAAATGAAGATATGATCCAGGAGCGGGTAAAAAAAGGAAGCTACACCTTTATCCCTTCTTTTGTTGACAATAAAATTGCCGATAAGATTGCCAGCGGACTTTCCGATTTCTTTAAAGAAATTGAAGAAAATCCACAGCATGAGATCAGAGCTTTAATTACACAAAAGATCCGCGAATTCTCTGTAGATCTTAAGGAAGATCCGAAATGGAATGATGAATTTAAAAACATCAAAAACGAGCTTCTGAAAAATGATAAACTGGATGAATATTCGAATGACATCTGGGTATCCATCAAAAAAACGCTGATGAAAGAGCTACAGGACGAACAATCTTCTTTAAAAAAATATTTATCCAATAACCTGAATGAGTTTTCACAAAATTTAAAAACCGACGAAAAGCTTCAAAATAAAATTGATCACTGGGTTCGGGTAACGGCCTATAAATACATTCTTAAAAACACCCATCAGTTTGGAAACCTCATCAGTTCCACCGTTGGAAATTGGAAAGGCAAAGACCTGAGCGAAAAAATGGAGCTGGAGGTTGGAAAAGACCTGCAGTTTATCCGGGTAAACGGAACGATAGTCGGAGGGCTGGTCGGACTGATCATTTATACGATCTCTCATTTCTTCCTCTAAAAAACTAAAAACGACTTATAACCAACCATGAAAAAACTCTTAACCTTATCACTCTTATTCCCCTGTATTTTTATTTTATGTCAAAAAGTTGAACTTAAAACCGTTACCGATTCTTCACAAATTTTCAAGGGAGAGATTGCCGGAATGCCTATCACCATGCAGCTGAATTATACAGGTATCGTAGACTGCAGCCAATACCAGCATTTTGTAGACGGATGGTACTATTATGACAAATATCAAAAGAAAATCCCGTTGTCCGGAATTTACGACTATGGAAATTTATACCTCTATAATTTCGGAGATCAGCAAAAGCAGAGTTTTAAAATATTACAGGACAACATCACCTCCCCTCAAACCATAGAAAAGACAGACAGCATTGCTAAAAGGCTTAGTCCTAAAGAAATACTCAATTTTAAGAATGAAAATTCAGATCAGGTGCTTTCGGGGAATTTTTATAAGGGAACTAAAATTCACAATGCCCAATTATTCACCAAAAACAATATGATCTACCGGTATAACAATTACATCACCCTCCCTAACAATAAGAGAATCAATACGTATGATTTTATCAACCGATATGGCGGGAACCAGTTGATCTCCTACGCATCTGATCATACCGGCCACCGGGTTTTGCTTTATTTTGAACATTCTTCCAACTTCAATGCATGCGGAATGTGCGGCGCCAGTGAAGGAGAAAAGGGATACCGCGTGCTATATTTTACCAAAGACTGGAATTATAAAAGATTTGAAGAATTCCTGACGGAAAGCTGTCTCAGCAATATCTATGATACAAAAGTGGTAAAAAGTAAAGATCTTAACATATTAAAATTTACCGTAAATAAAACAACGAGCAATCCTGCCTACACTCTGAAAGTAGATGTAAACAATGCTTCGGTAGTGAAATCCAAATAACAAAAAAGAGAGCTCGTGTGAAACTCTCTTTTTCTATTTTATTTTCTTGGAAGACGGCTAGCTCTTTTTAAAAGCTCCTGGTTGATCTCATTGATCAGTTGCGGACCTTCATAAATAAATCCTGTATATAACTGAATCAGACTTGCACCGGCATCCAGTTTTTCGATCGCATCCTTTGCAGAATGAATTCCTCCTACTCCGATGATCGGAAACGCTCTGTTGCTTTTTTCAGAAAGATATCTGATCATTTTTGTACTTCTCTCACGAATAGGTTTTCCGCTCAAACCGCCATTTCCTATTTGTTCTAAAACTTCAGATGAAGTTTTCAGTCCTTCTCTGTTTATGGATGTATTGGAAACGATCACTCCATCGATTTTTGTTTCTGCGATTAAGTCTACAATCTCATCGAGCTGGGTGGTATTCAAATCCGGAGCAATTTTAAGCAGGATAGGCTTCTGTACCGATTTTGACTGATTGATTTTCTTTACTTCTGTAATTAATTCTCTCAGATATTCTACATCCTCCAGTTTCGCATGACTTCCGACATTCGGACAGCTTACATTCAGCACAAAATAATCTACGTGAGGGTGAAGGCCTTCAAAACAATCCAGATAGTCCTGAGTATAATGTTCCGGGCTTGTATCAGTATTTTTGCCGATGTTTCCACCGATGATAATTTTCCCTTTGTTTCCTTTCAGCTTTTCGATGGCAGCTTCCAGACCGTCGTTATTGAAACCCATTCGGTTGATGATTCCACCGTCTTCTATTAAACGGAATAATCTTTTTCTGGGGTTTCCGGCTTGTGCTTTGGGTGTTACCGTTCCGATTTCTACAAATCCAAAACCTAAGTCTCCCAATTCGTTAAACAAAACTGCATTTTTATCAAAACCAGCTGCCAACCCTACAGGATTTTTAAATTTTAATCCGAAAACTTCTCTTTCCAGACGTTTATCTTCAATAGGTTTTGGGAAAAATAATTTGGTAAGAAACCCAAAATTCTTTAGCATCGAAAAAGTAAAGTGATGAACATCTTCGGGATCAAATTTGAAAAGAATCGGACGAATGAGCGATTTGTACATTGAAAAAAAGTTTTACAAAAATACTCATTTTAAAATTAATGACTGATTACCCTGTGATACTTTATGCAAAAAAAATATTATAAATGTTATCTATAAGATGCAGACATCTGCATAATTTGCAAAATCTGCGAGATTATTTTTTTGACACAAAGTTTTTCTTACTATTTTCAGAAGCTTTTACCCGCTTTCCATTGCAATCTTTTTTTGCAAAAAAGGATTTTCATTTCAATCGGGGCTAGGGTATTCGTCTATAAATCAAACTTTCACAGTTCATTCAACATTATATTTTTTATTCTGCAGGAATCTCAATACAAATTACCAAATGTGCTTAGATTCCACGCTCCCCTTCGTTGCGCTCTGAATGACAAATATTTAACAAGAAATAACTACGAATACGCACTCAAATCGAAATTCAAAATACCCCCTACTCTTTTGAACTCGTCATCTATAGTGGCATTTACTGTAATTCTTTCGTTAGAAATAGGATGATTAAAAATCAATTGATGGGCGTGAAGTGTCATTTTTGTTATCTCAAATGTTTCCAGCCACAACTTATTCTGTTTATTGCATCCGTGTTTACGACAGCCTAAGATCGGATGTAAAATATGCTTAAAATGTTTTCTCAGCTGATGAAATCTTCCCGTTTCAGGAATGGCTTCCACCAAACAATATCTTGAAGTTTGATGTTTTAAAAAAGGCAAATCTATTTCCGAAGTCTGTAAGCGATGATAATAGGTAATGGCGTTTTGCTTGACTTCATTTTCGTTAATCAAATCATAATCTATGGTTTCTTCTTCCTTTGTCCAGCCACGAAGAATTGCGATGTATTTCTTTTCAACGTGTCGTGCTGCAAACTGATCGCTCATAGTTCTCAAGGTTTCTTTATCTAAAGTAAATAACAAAACACCCGAAGTTTTTCGGTCAAGGCGATGCACAGGATAAACTTTTTGTCCAATCTGGTTTCTTAATTCCTGAATGGCGTAAGTATCGGCTTCTCCTGCATAAAAAGATTTATGAACCAATAAACCGCTTGGTTTATTGATGGCAATAAGATGTTCATCGCGATAAAGAATTTCTAACATGGGACAAAAGTAAAGGTTTTCTGTATATTTAATTCTAATCGCAGTAGAAGAGTATTACTAAACTTCAAATGCTCATTAAAAAATGGCAACCATTGATTTTCTCTTCATCCATTTTGTTTGCTAATTTCGCTTCGGTGAATAAAAAACCTAACGGGTTTTGGAAACCCGTTAGGTTTTTATTTTGTGACAAAAAATTTCGGATGATTTTAACCTTGAAACTATTTAAAAATTGGATTAATTAAACTTAATAAAAAAAAATCATTTATATAATTAACTTTTACATCAACATTGAGGTTCAAATAATTCACACACAAATTATATCATTTATAAAATAGGTCTTATTTACTATTTATTGTTCAAATACTTATCATAAATTTCTAAATATTGTAGGATAGATTTAGCAACAGTTTCATAAGTGCCATCAAATGGAATAGGAACATAATAATCATATTCTAAATCTCTTTTCAATGTTTCTTCTTCTAATTCTCCATACTTTTTTAATGCATCAATTTTTCCTATAATAGAAGTACTTGCATCTTTAAAAAGCATCCAATTGGTTAATCCAGCTGGATTGAAATTTTCAATATACTGAGGTATACTAGAGTTAATTACACTTAATAAAAATGTTTTTTCATTTATTAAATTTTCGTCAAATTCATTACTTGGTATTGCACCAATTGGAGTTAAATAATAGCCCCCAAAAGATTTATCCTGTTCAAAAACTACTTCGACTGTTATTCCCAAAAAATTATTAAGTGCGGTCACAAAATCAGAATAACTATTAAATCCCGATATATTTCTATCTTTTAATTCTAACAACTTTATTTGTATCATATTCTTATTTTATGTACGTACTTTTATTTCTATATTGAACTTCATATATAAGTTACTTACAAAGACATCTATAACAGAAAAACCTGTGTAATAACTACTTTATTGCTTAAGCCTAATTCATGTTAATGTAAAAAACCGCCAATATTGACGGTTTCAATTTACATATTTTCTATTTCAGATAATCTTATAAGGTAATCTCCAAATCCTCAAAGGATTGATTAAACCTTTTGCGTTAGTTATAATCCGTATCCTAATTTTATTCTTTTAAATATAAAATCGGCCTTAAACATTATTCTAATTCAAAAATAAAAACAGACTACTTTCGTAGTCTGTTACATTATTTAGGCCATCTTCCCGACTCATATTCTTCAATATAATATACAGAAGATCTTGCTGTTCCTAATTCAATTATTCGACCTGATTTAATTTCAACTATGAATGGGCCATTCCCTAGAATTTCAGTGTCACTTTCTGGATTATCAAACTTCTTTTTACTATTATAAAAAAAGATATATCCATAACTTTTCTTTATAGTATATGCTTCTAACAAAATCATAGGCATTTTAAATACTTTTTCTGAATCTAAAACATACTTTTTTGCTATTTTCAAGATTTCTTGCTCTGTTAACATAATTTGTTTTTAGATACCTCTATTTTACTAAAGCTTGTTTTTGTAGTCTGCAAAGTCATTTTTTAGGCCATCTCCCTGCTTCGTATTCTTCAATATAATATTCTCGAATATTCGCAGTACCAAATACAATAATATTCCCTGTTTCTTTTTCTATTAAAAAAGGGGCATTACCAGCTACAGCGTATCTATCATCTTTAGTTTCAAATAACTTTTTACTGGTATAAGAATATATAAATCCATATGGCTTCTCAATTGTTCTATAAGAAACAATTATCATTTCAATTCCCGTTCTTTTTTGAATTTCATTAATATATTCTTGTCCAATTTTTTCAATTTCGTTTTTTGTCAACATAATTTCTTTTTTTAATTTGTTCTTAAATATTTAAAACTAATATAACCATTTCCTAAATTTGCATTAGTACCACTTTGTCCATCAATAAAAATTAATTTTCTATCTTTCTTAATAACATTAAAGACATGCCCATCAACATCAAATCCTCTATAACCAAAAATTATCCCTCGCTCTCCTTCTTTCATAACTTTATTTATTGAAGGAATTCCCATTGATAAAAACGGACCACCAAATATTTTTTCTAATTCAAAAATATTTTGGACATCTGAAGGTAAAGCGGTCGTTATTTTTCCAGTTCTCAGATATTCGTCCACCGCAATCACCATATTAACACAATGTGTTTCAGACACCTTAACTAAAATTTCTTTTCCATCTTCCAAAGTTATTTTTTTATTCAACAATGGTAATACCTCATAAATATTATCCAAAGCTTCTCCCGATTCTATTTTAGAAAGTCTTTCCAAATTATCTAAAAAAGCAGTAATTTCCTCATCTTTGGCACCAGCTTTCAATGCTCCAGCCAATTTTTTATTAATCTCTGATGCAGGACCGGCAGCTATTTTTTCTCCCTTATAAATAAAAACATATTCGTTCAAATAACTTTTACTTTCAGCAGATCTTCCGGAAAAAATAAGAACATCTCTATCTATAAGTCTTTGCACTGGGACCATTCTCAACATATAATTAGAGTTGAAAAAAGCTTCTTTGCCTGAAGATAATAATTTTATAGAGTCTTCTGTAAAATTAGTAATATTAGTTTCTAAAACAATTTTGATTACTAAAGATTTCAAATAATTTTTAACTTCTACATCTGCTATTTTTGTAAGAAGTTTCGCTGCTCCCAAATAAAAGCCACTTACAATATTGGCTGAGATTAATACAGCCCCTCCATATATATATATCTTCTCCCAAGCATCTAAAAACTCTTTTCCACCTTCATACTTTAGAATTTCTTCTCTAAAAGCCTGTATGGTAAAATCTGTTCCTGCCAAAGAAATATCGGCAACGGCAAGCAAAAGAAAATAAGGGTTACCCGTTGGTAAAGTCAATATCCCAATAATCACAGCTACAATATCTGCCGCCATACGGATATTCTGTAAAACAACCTCCCATTCCTGTGCATCTGCTAATGCTTTCAGGTAGATCGCCGGAACAAAATAAGAAATCTCTTTTTCTCCACTTATATCATTAATGTACACCATGTCTAAAGGATAATATTGTGCCCCTTCATCTATGTCTGTAGTTATTGTCCTTTTTCCAGCACCTGCACCCCCCATTGTCTGGCTGCCTTGAATATTATACGTTACATTTTCTTCTTTCTGCTGCTGCAGAAAAAATGTATCCCGGTAATTATCCCCATCCTGCTGAAAAACGCCACCCTCCAGAATATTACTGTTTATTTTGTATTCTTTCCCAATCGTAAAGGTTTTGGCAGCTTTCTTTTGTTTGGTATTCTTTGAGAACATCGAAAAAACCAACATAATATTGGCAAGGATCATACGATTGCTTAAGGGTTTCCCATTATATTCACTGCTTTTGTCCAGATTGTAATAGATCCTGTTAAGCTTTGCCGGGTTTTCTCTGAAATAGTTTAGAATAGGAATAGGCTCTTCAAACGCCTTGAAAACTTGTATCACTGCTGCACTGCTATCTTTGAACAGATCGGAATCATCATCTTTTGAAAGTATTTCCAGATGATTGATTAATATTTCATTATCTACAAAATTGGACAGATTAGATAAAATAGATTCAGGAATATTTTCATAAATAAATTTCAATTTGTCTGCATCTTTTTCATTACGCAAAACAGTTGCAAAATTTTGGAGAAAATAGTTGTAATCCGATTCATATTTATCAACATCTCCATAATTCAGCAGTATATTCAAATCTCTGAAATCCTGATACCAAGATGTTTCTAGAACAAAAGCTGTTTCCGTACTATTTACGTAATAGAAATGTAACCGATAATAGATTTTCTTATTACGTACATCTATTTTTTGAGTTATCCGTACATCTTTCCATTTCACACTTACGCTCCCTTCTTTAGGATTTCTATATACTTTTAACTGAATAAATCCACCGCTCTTATTTTGAATACTTTTACTTTCAATGTTAGCATTCAGCTCTTGCAGGTTATAAGTGAATTGATAATCACTCATTCCATTATTCGAAGCTTTTATTTTTATGATTAACCGATCCAAATCAACATATTCATCTGTAATCCAGTCTGTAATTTCTGACAGTGATTCTGAAAGATTGGTACCCGTATTCGATGGGAATACATCTTGTACAAATGAACTGTTTTGTTGTAAGGTGTCTGTCAATACATTCTTTTGAAATGCCAACAATATTCCCTGACTTTCCTTATCAAAGTCATCATAGTCTTTTAAATATTTTTTTTCGTCCATTGATATTGTTTTTAGGTATTATTTTAGATTTTTCCTGAGGCAAATATCAATGCTGAAAACGACAAAAGTTGTCGTATTATAATTCATATTTATGCAATTGTCGGATCGTAATCAGAAGTAAAAAAATAACCACAGTTAAAACTTGTTATTTATATCTCTAGCCCTGATTGCAATGGAAATCCCGGAATGGAGCGGAAAGCAGGTTCCCGGCTCCTGAAAAACTCATTTTCAAGAATAATACATCTCCATAAAATTTCTCTACATTCGTAAGAACACAAAAGTTTAAAAATTATGACAGATTATTTTAGCTTTTTCGAATCACTGATCGTCATTTCTATCATTGCAGGCGCCATTACATTAGCTGCTACTGATCCTAAAAAACACAGGGCAATAAGAATTGTATTATTGATTATTGCCGGTATTTTATTGATTATTGGTTTAGGCGGATACTTTTTAATGAGCATCTCCAATGTAGGTTCTTACCGATATTAATATTTTCCCGATAAAAAACATTATTTTTGCAACTCAGACGTTAAAAAATTATGGCAAAGCAAGAAGATGTTTTCAAGAAAGTGATTTCTCACGCTAAAGAATATGGTTTTATTTTCCCTTCCAGTGAGATCTATGATGGTTTATCCGCTGTTTATGATTACGGTCAGAATGGGGCTGAACTAAAAAATAATATCAAACAATATTGGTGGAAAGCAATGGTACAGCTTAACGAAAATATTGTGGGTATTGATTCTGCAATCCTTATGCATCCTACCACATGGAAGGCATCCGGCCATGTAGACGCTTTCAACGATCCATTGATTGACAATAAAGATTCTAAAAAACGTTTCAGAGCAGACGTTTTAGTGGAAGATTACTGTGCTAAAATTGAAGATAAAGAAAATAAAGAGATTGAAAAAGCTGCCAAAAGATTTGGTGAGTCTTTCGATAAGGCTCAATTTGAAGCAACCAATCCAAAAGTGTTGGAATACAGAGCAAAAAGAGAGGCTATTCTTTCAAGACTGGCAAAATCTTTAGAGAATGAAGATCTTGCTGACGTAAAATCTCTTATCGAAGAACTTGAAATTGCAGATCCTGACACGGGTTCTAAAAACTGGACGGAAGTAAGACAATTCAACCTGATGTTTGGAACTAAATTAGGGGCTTCTGCAGACAGTGCGATGGATCTTTATTTAAGACCAGAAACTGCTCAAGGTATTTTTGTAAATTTCTTAAACGTACAGAAAACATCCCGTCATAAACTTCCTTTCGGTATTGCACAGATCGGAAAGGCATTCAGAAATGAAATCGTTGCAAGACAGTTCATTTTCAGAATGCGTGAATTCGAACAAATGGAAATGCAATTCTTTGTAGCTCCGGGAACAGAACTGGAATTCTATGAAAACTGGAAGACAAAACGTCTGAACTGGCACCTTGCTCTTGGTTTAGGTAATGACAACTACAGATTCCATGATCATGAAAAATTAGCCCATTATGCCAATGCGGCAGCTGATATTGAATTTAACTTCCCATTCGGATTTAAAGAACTGGAAGGAATTCACTCAAGAACGGATTTCGACTTAAAAGCTCATGAAAAGCATTCAGGAAGAAAACTTCAGTTCTTCGATCCTGAAAGAAATGAAAACTATGTTCCTTATGTAGTGGAAACCTCAGTAGGATTAGACCGATTATTTCTTTCTATTTTCTCTACGTGCTTAAAAGATGAAGTACTGGAAGACGGTTCAGAAAGAACGATATTATCACTTCCTCCTGCTTTAGCTCCTGTGAAAGCAGCAATCTTACCATTAATGAAAAAAGATGGATTAGCAGAATATGCAGAAACTATTTTCAACGATCTGAAATACGATTTCAACCTGTTCTATGAAGAAAAGGATGCTATCGGAAAACGTTACAGAAGACAGGATGCCATCGGTACTCCTTACTGTATCACGGTTGATCACGATTCTTTAACGGACCATACCGTAACCATCAGAGACAGAGACACAATGCAGCAGGAAAGAGTTCCTGTTTCAGAGTTGAGAAGAATCATTGATGAGAAAACAAACTTCAGAAATTTACTTTCTAAAATATAATTGAAAAGCCCTGGTTTCAGGGCTTTTTTTATTTCCTGAAAAACATATAGCAGAAATGATTATTTTTGTAAAAAATACAAACCATGAAAAAAATAATCTGCCTTATGCTAGGCCTATCCTATGGGCTTTTTCATTCTCAGTCTCAAGATCTTGCAAAAATTGCACAGGGAAAATACTTAGGGTTACAATCCATTTCAGACCGCGAAAAAAATCTTTTTGGATACCTGGCTCTTTACGATCTTGGTAAGACAGAAAGTGATAAGAAGAAAAACAAATTAGAATATATTTTGTTTGATAAAAATCTCAATTCTCTTTCAACAGGAAATTTTGAAAGTGATGAGACTGCCGTTGAATATTATCCTTATCTCAACTCCACGAAACAGGTTGTAATCACTCCTTCTTTCAAAATCTATGACTTCGCTTTTGATAAATCATTTTATATTCCTTCAGATTTTGTTATTAATCTTAGCGATTATCAAATCAAAAAGAAGGATAAGCTGGAGTATGACGGAACCAACCTGACATTTATTTCATCTTCAAAAACGAATAAAGAAATAAAAGACGACAATAAAGACCTAAAAAAAGAAAAAGGATACAAATTATATTCTGAAATTGTAGAACTAGACAACGGGCAGACTATTATTTCAGAATTTAAAGATGAAAAATCCGGTTCTAAAGATATCATGGTAAGTCTTTTCAATAAGGATCACCAGAAACTCTGGGAATATAGATTTTTTGATAAGGATCATAAAAATAATTCTGTCAAGTTTAAAGTTGCCAATTATGACGATGATGTTTTAATCGCAAAAATATTTAAATACCAGGAAGGGGATCCTGAATACTATTTTATGGTTTTTGACATTAAGACAGGCAAGCCTTTAAATAAACTTCCATTTCCCTATGAAACTCATCTTTATATTACTTTAGATTCTGTTGATGGGCCTATCAACAGCAAATATAATACTGACAAAAAACTAACATCATTATTAAAATATTCCGGAAGCTCTACAAATATTGAAGGTTTTGTAAAGCTCACTTATGAAAAAAGCTTGAATCAGCTATCTTTTAATGAGATCAATCTGCAGGACATTTATAAAGATCATAAAGATATTGAAGAATTAAAAGATCCATTTGATTCAAAAGATCTGGATATACAATCTGTCAATTTCTTACAAAATAATGACGTCTTTGTGATTTTACAAAAAATCAACAGAAGAAAGAATGACGTTTCAGATCTTGTAGTGATGGATTATGATCCTGATATGAATCTAAGGAATATCAAAACTTATCCTTCTCAGAAAAACAGCACTTATCTTTTTTCACAATATTTGAACGACAAAAAAGATCTTGCCTTCTTTTATGCTAATACAGAGAAGAAAAACAGAGAAAAAAAGTGGAATCTTTATATTAATACATTTATAAACGGACAATTCAAACAGGAAATCCTGCCCATGTCTTCAGAAAACAATTTTGTCATTCCTTACAATGCTAAAGAGGGATATATTCTTCTTCAGGAACTCAATGAAAAAGAGAAATACAATAAAATTCGTCTGGAAAGGTTAAATTATTAAATTTTCTTTTTACTAATTCTGTATTTTTAGCATTCAAATTTTAACCATGAAAAAAATAACTCTGATTATGTTTGGGCTCATCCAGACATTTGCATTTTCCCAAACTCAGGACCTGACGACGCTGGCTTCCGGAGATCATGTAGGCATGAATGCCCTATTTGATGATAAAGACAATCTTTACGGTTACGTTTCTCTATATTCTTACGGAAAATCCGGTGATAAAACCAAAAAGTTTGAATACGTTATACTGGATAAAAACCTCAACCCTGTTGCCAATAAGGAGTTTGAAGGCGACATTACCGCAGCATCGTATCAGGGATACGTTGATTTTAAAGGGCAGATTATCCTGAGACCTTCCATGATGGATTATTCTCTGGTTAAAAACAGGGAGCTTTTCACCCCGGTTTCTATGGTCATAGATCCTAAAACCAATACGATTACCCGAAAAGTATATTACGATTACCTGGAAGACGGTACCTTTAAAGAAATCAACCAACCCAAAAACTGGAAGGAAGAACGCAAGGAAAACCGTGAAGAAAAAAGAGAAAAAGGATATAACTATGTTTCTGCCGTAGGAGAAATAAAAGAAGGAGGTTATTTTGCCATTGAATATAAAGACTTCGGAAAGTATATCAACAACAACAGCCTGATTAAGTTTGACAATAATAAAAAGGAAGTCTGGAGGTATAAGTACAACACCAACGGCGATAAAAAAGTATTTTCTACCTTATCTGTTATTGAAAAAGATGAAAACTATATCTACTCTATCATCAAGAAAGTAGATGACGGAAAAAAAGTATTCAGCCTGGTGGTTCTCGATATGAAAACAGGAAAAGAAACAGCTAATAAGCCTATCACCGGACTTTCTGACGATACCATAGATTTGATTGATTCTTTTTACTCCGGATACACGGGAAGCATCGATAATGATAAAACCTTTGACGATAAAATTGTGCTGGTAGGAAGAAACTATGCTAAAAATGATTTTGTAGGGTACGCAAGATTAATGGTCAATAAATCTGATTTCACCGTTGATACAAAGGCATTATACTTTAAACCGGATTTCGCAGCGCACCTTCCGAAGATTAGCGCATTAGGATATGTAGAAAGCGGCTATATGCTGCAATCGAAAGATCTTTATTTCATGAGTGACGGCAGCGTGGGTATCCTTGCAGAAAAATTTAAACCTGAAGGACAGTATAATGCACCTAAAACGACAGACCTTGTGTACGTATACACCGATAAAGATTTTAAAATCAAAGAAATAAAGGTTTTTGAAAAAGAAAAAACAAGATGGGTAAACAGTGATTACCTTTTCTCACAATACCTCAACAATGGAAAAGACGTGGTTTTCTTCTACCGCGACTACCAAAAGGATGGAGTTACCAAACAGAAAAAGTGGAACCTGTTCATTAATACCGTAATCGGTGGGAAATTCAAACAGGAAATCATTCCTATTTCAGAAAAGGACAATTATATCGTTACTCCGTACGTTGGAAAAGAAGGATATATTCTTCTCAGGGAATATAACGAGAAAGAGAAATTCAATAAGATCCGTTTAGAAAAACTAAACTATTAAAAACAGAGAATCCTGATCAGTGATCAGGATTCTTTTATTGGTGCATTGGTTTGATAATAGTCTGCAATGTTTTTAACCTCATCCAGACTTAAATTCCACATAAAATTAAGGAACTGCTGGTAGCTTTCACTCTGACCCTTAGGTTCTACCCTATCCAGGTATCGGTTAAGGTTATAATTTTTCCGGGCCTCATATATTTTGGTAAAACATCTTCCGAGCCAGCCTTTATAATATTGTTCCTCTTCTCCGTCCTGTAAAAACTGAAGGCATGTATAAATTCCCAATCCATAATCCTCGGAATGGAAGTAATTCGGAAGGATCTCCATTCTTGCCGTCTTTTGTAAAGCAAGATACGCTTCAGAAGGTGTTCCGGGTTCAACGGCAGTCTTTAATTCAGGAAATATTTTTTTGAGCCTTTCAATTCTTTTGTCCATTTCGGGATGGGAAGCCAACGAATCTTTACTCAGTTTTTCTTTATAAAAATTATAGTTGTACAGGGAGAAATCCTCCTTTTGCATCCATTTATCATTGAATGCCTGCTTGGGAAGGTCAAAAAACTTTTTATACGTTTCCATTTTTAGCTGATTCGGTGAAATCGTATCAAAATCCTGCAGTCTTTGAAGCGCATTCACAAAATCACCTTTTTTGAAATCACCGCTTTTAAAAATCGTATATCCCAGTGAATCAGCCTGCATCTCATGAAGCCGTCTTTCTGCTCCTTTTTTGTACACCCTGTTTTTAAAAATATCAAAAGCTTTCTGGTTCAGGCTCTGGCTACGTGCTTCCGTGGTCGTTTTTATATTCTGAAGGGTAATTTTATCCACCTCATTCTGTTCAATAATCGCTACAAAAGCTTTAAATGAGTGGCCGTCAATTTTATGCCCAAGCTCATGAGAAATAACCGCTGCAATCTGCTCTTCATTGGCGAGCCAGTTATACAGACCCATATTGATCACAAAAGTCCCGTCTGCAAGGCAATACGCGTTGGGAGTATTATCTTTGGCAATCAATATCTTTAAATCCTGCGGAACTTTAGTGTTATTCTTTCGTAAGCGTGCAATCAGGGATTTTATACTCACATCAAACTCTGATTTGAAGATAAAATCTTTGTTTTTAACCTGTTTTTCAAAATCAGCACCAAATTCTTTATAGATTCTGGCGAGTTGTGCTCCTCCTTTTCCTGAATAGTCAGACCTTACCTTTCTGATAAAGGTGTCGTTATTGTTGTTGAAAGTCGTCAAAAAACTCTTTCTCTGAACGTAATCTGCAGTATCCACAGCTTTATAGTTTTGTCCGAAACAGATCACAGATAAGAAAAAGAATAGAAATGTAATGTATTTTCCAGTCATATTTTTTCATCAAATAATCGCAAAAATAACTTATTTGACAGTACGATTCCTTCTTTCTTATCAAAATTATTTTAAATTTGTTTAAGACCGATTCACATGAAAATATTAAAATATGTTGTAGGTGGAACTGCTGCTGTAGTGGCTGCTGCCTACCTCTTAGGATATGACTATCTGTTCAGTGGAATTTCCAAAACCTATCTTAAAGGCAAGTCGAGCGCCTATATTGATGACGGAAAACTTTTTCCCAGCCATCTTATTACGACGGAAACTCCCAAAATATGGGAAGAAGACCCTGAATATAATCAACATGAACTACCGCAACATATCATTGATGACCTAAAGCATGCCCATACCGCCGCTTTTGTGGTCATTAAACATGGGAAAATCCTTCATGAACAGTATTGGGACGGCTATAACCAGCTTTCACATACCAATTCTTTTTCTATGGCGAAAGCCGTTACGGTAATGCTTTTGGGAAAAGCGCTTGAAGAGGGTAAAATTAAAAACCTCAGCGAAAAGATGTCTTCTTTTTATCCCGAATTTAAGGATAAGCCGTTTGGAAATAACGTCACCCTGAAAAATCTGGCTCAGATGGAAGCAGGGCTCGACTGGGATGAGAATTACAACAATCCTTTCCTTCCCAATGCAAAAGCTTATTACGGAACCAATCTTCTCAAAACTGTTTTTTCAAGAAAATTCAAAGAAGAACCGGGAACAAAGTACGAGTATCAAAGCGGATCTACACAGCTTCTAGGCTTTGCAGTAAGAGAAGCAGTACAACAGTCACTCGCAAGCTATTTATCAGAAAAATTCTGGATTCCTATGGGTATGGAACAGAATGCAACATGGAGCGTTGACAGCCATGGTATGGAAAAAACCTATTGCTGCATCCATTCTAATGCGAGAGATTATGCAAAACTGGGACAACTGTTTCTAAATGATGGAAAAGTGGATGATGAACAGATTTTAAATCTTGATTTCATCGAGCAGATGCGAACTCCTACCGAAAAGTCCAAAGAAATCTATGGAATGGGGCTTTGGATCAATAATGATAATCCGGTAAAGCATTATTATTTTTTAGGGCTTCAGGGGCAGTATATTATTATGGTTCCCGAATATAAGATGGTTATTGTAAGAACAGGAAGCTATAACAATCTTCCCAAAAATGACAGGGGAAGACCAGATCAGGTAAAATTCCTGGTAAACGAGCTCACTCAATTTTTCGATAAGGATCATGAAAAAGTATAGCGCCATCATTCATATCTAATGAAATCTGAAGTTGGCTTCCGGAAGTATATTGTTTTTTAAAAAAGCTTCATATTCCGGAGATAATTTGGCGCGTCCGAAAGTATTTTCACCGCTCATGCTTCCCAGACGCACTTTATCTTTTCCAAACTTTTTGTTCATCGCATCCATCGCTTTCATTACGGGCAAATGCTGGTTTTGGGTATCTTCTTCAAAAAGACTGATCAGCCGTTCATTTTCAGGGACAAAATCATTCACCAATACGCCAGCTTTTTTATAATGAAATCCTTCTTTATAAATAGCTTCAAAAAGCTCATGGACTACCCTCCCGATGATAATGGATGAATTGGTAGGATTCGGAAGAATCTGTGTAACGGCATTTTTGTATTCGGGCAAGTCACTTCTAAAACGGTTCGTCTGGACAAAAACAGTCACCATTTTACAGCAGGTATTTTGCTTTCTCAATCTTTCGGAACAGTACATTCCAAAAGTTTCTACCCGTTCCCGGACTTCTTCTTTTTTCGTCAGCATCTCCATAAAGCTTCTGGTAACAGCAATTGATTTTTTCGGAGAGGGAGTATCTAGTTCAAGCTGGCGGATTCCTTTGAGTTCATTAATCATTCTTATGCCATGAATTCCCATGACTTTTCGAACCCACATTTCAGGTTTTTGAAGCAGATCCCATGCTTTATGAACTCCACTGTCCTTCATTTTAACAGCCAGCCTCCGGCCGATTCCCCAGACATCTTCAATGTTGAGCCATTTTAAAGCTTTTTCAATTTTTTGCGGGGTATCCAGCATATAAAGGCCCTTAAACTGCTCGGGATATTCTTTAACAATTCTGTTGGCCACCTTACATAATGTTTTGGTAGGTGCCACTCCTATGCTTACGGGTATCTTTGCTTTTTCCTGAATTTCATTTCTGATTCCCAGGCAGTAATCATGCAGATTAATGTATTTAAATCCTGATAATTCCAAAAAAAGCTCATCGATGCTGTAAACTTCATATTCCAGAACATACGATTGTGCAATCTTCATGACTTCCTGGCTTTTAAAGTTATAAAGCTCAAATTTTGCAGAAAAACTTTTTACGTCATGTTCCTTGAAAAGCTGTTTATACTTAAACGCAGGCGCCGCCATCGGAATGCCAAGTTCTTTTGCTTCTCTGCTTCTGGACACGACACATCCGTCGTTGTTGGAGAGCACCACAACGGGCTTGTTTTCAAGCGTGGGATCCAAAGTCCGTTCGCATGAAACAAAAAAATTATTGCAGTCGACTAAAGCATACATGATAAAAACTGAATATTGTAAGACACAAAATTATGCTATTTTCAATAGAAAATGATCGTTAATTATAACTTTAACATTACCATTAACAACATAACTGTCAAAATATCAATTATTTAAAATACGTCAAGTTTTGTCGTATGAAACCTTTAGCTTTGAAGCCCCAATGGCCTATATCAGATAATTTTAAGGCGTTCTTCTTCCAAATCAATCTGATATAACTGTTGCCGGATTACTTCTTCATCAATCGATATGTCTTTATTAAGCTCTGAAAGATATTGTCTTTGGCTCTCGAGCATTTCAACGATAATCGTTTTGTTTTTCTCGTTCATCCATCCCACATCATCTGCCTTCATTTTTTCTTCCCAATGCTCCAGCATTCGCTCTATTCCCGCATGGCCGTTCAGTTCTTTTTCATGTTTATTTTTAAGAAAATGATAACCATGTTCTTTCAGTTCTCTTTTTATTCTTTGTCGGGTAAGCTCTTCTTTTTCCTCATTCACGAAATCCTGAAATAAGCGCCCCCTCGTTATTAAATAAGGCAGCGTGAGCCCCTGAACCAGCAACGTAACCAGAATGACAACAAACGTAATAAACAGAATCAGGTTTCTATTGGGAAAAGGAGTTCCATTTTCAAGGGTAATAGGAATCGCGAGTGCGGCGGCAAGTGATACAACTCCCCGCATACCGGTCCAACCCAGCAAGAGCGGCATCATCATCTGCCGTCTTCTGGAAGATGCCCGCGGGGCTACGCTAGGTCTAAAAATAAACGTAGCAAGCATTGCAGCATAGGAACTTATTATTCTTGCTGCAATGAGAATACCTGTTACAAGCAGCCCATATTTAATCGCGGTCGCCAAAGGGATTCCTTCAAATCGAAGTCCTCCTACAATATCAGGAAGTTCCAAACCAATGATTAAAAACACAATTCCATTTAAAATAAAAACAAAACTTTCCCAGACGCTGTATCCTTTTATACGGCTGGCACTGTTTAAAAATATCAACCGTCTGGCTGACATATATAAGCCGCCACATACTACAGCCAGCACTCCCGAACTATGAAACTGTTCTGCAATCCAATACATCAGATAAGGCTCAATCAGGGTTAATGCAATATCCGAAGAGGGTTCTGTTGGCAGACGCTTGTGTACTTCCACAAAAATCCAGGCCAGCAAAAGACCTATTCCGGCACCACCGATCAACATCCATAAAAAGCTTAGAGAAGCTTCCTGCCAAACAAACTGCCCGGTCCCTACCGCAATGAGTGCAAACCGAAAAATGATCAATGAAGAGGCATCATTTAATAAACTTTCTCCTTCCAGAATCGCAGAAGTAGAATTGGGTATTTTTACAAATTTCATGATTGCTCCCGTACTCACGGCATCAGGAGGAGACACGATTCCGCCTAATAAAAATCCTAATGCAATCGTAAATCCGGGAATAAAATAGTTAGCTGCCACCGCCACGGAGAGTGCTGTAAAAAACACAACCAAAAAAGCAAAACTCCCGATAATCCGCCACCATCTTTTCATCTCCTTAAAGGAAATGGCCCATGAAGCTTCAAACAAAAGGGGCGGTAAAAAGATAAAAAAGATAAGATCAGGATTGATTTTTATTACAGGCAAGCCAGGCATAAAGCTTACAAGCAGGCCAAAGACAACCAGTAAAATAGGATAGGCTATTTTTAATTTGGCTGCAAATATATTCAGCAGCACAATAGCCGCTATCATTGCCAGAAAAAAAGGTAAGATGGTGTGCATTATAGTATTGTGTTTTTATTTCTTTGAGTGAAAGTCTGATTATCACACAGCTTTCCTTTTACAAATATACAGGCAATTCGCTTTTTTATGATCTTATTTGCTGATCTTATCCAAACTCAATTTTAAATGAATCTTCAGAGTTTCTCAATGAAACAATATTTTTCATATTTTCTTAATTAAAGATTATAAATTTAATTTAATGCGTCAAGTTTAGTCGCAATCATGATATACTTTTGCTTTATAACAAAAAATATACAATTATGGACAAAGTAAGTTTAGAAAGGATTGAAAAACTTCATCCCGCTGTACGGGAAGAAGCAAAACAGATCATTAAAGAATGTGACGAATCTCTTACCGGAAGGGCCAAAATTAGAATTACCCAGGGGTTACGAACTTTTGAGGAGCAGGAAAAACTCTATGCCATAGGAAGAATTACTTCAGGGAAAAAAGTGACCAATGCCAAAGCTGGACAAAGCATTCATAATTATGGCCTCGCCGTTGACATCTGCTTAATGATTGACGGAAAAACAGCCAGCTGGGACACGGTAAAAGACTGGGATAATGATAAAATCGCCGACTGGTATGAATGTGTGAAAATCTTTGCAAAACATGGCTGGGACTGGGGTGGAAACTGGAAGACCTTTAAAGACCTTCCCCACTTTGAAAAAAAGAGCATTTCTACTAAAAAAGGAGTATTAAAAACCAGCTGGAGAATGCTTTCTAAAATGCCCAGGGACAAGCAAAATTATGTTGCATTTTAATTCTCTTTTATTTGAAATTAATTAAAACACGACACGTTCTGTCGCCGTCCCTGACTACCTTTACTTTACCAGAAAAAACAGTAGAAACAATGAAAAAAACAACTATTCTTTCTTTGGACGGCGGCGGAATAAGAGGCATTATTACCTGTATTATTTTACGCTATATAGAAGAACAGCTGCAGTATTATGATAAGCCGACTGCCAAGCTCGGAGATTATTTTGATCTTGTAGCAGGAAGCAGCACGGGAGGTCTGATCGCTTCCATCATTCTATGTCCTGATGAACACCGAAAAGCTAAATATTCAATCCAAAAAGGATTAGAATTATATGCTGAAAAGGGTGGCGACATATTTCAGGTTTCTTTTTGGGAGAAAATGATCAATCCGTTCGGTCTTCTCAATGAAAAAATCTCTCAGGAAGAACTTGAAAAAAATCTGAATGACTTTTTTGGGCATCTTGAATTAAAGGAACTTATAAAACCATGTCTGATCACCAGTTACGATATTGAAAACCGAAGAGCAAAGCTGTTTAATTCATGGAAAGCCAATCTAAGTACTGATAATTTTTATGTGAAAGACATCTGCCGGGCAACCTCAGCAGCGCCCACTTACTTCACTCCGGTACAGATCAAATCAATGTACGGCCAAATCTTCAGTCTGATAGATGGTGGAATGTTTGCCAATAATCCGGCGCTTTGCGCTTATGCTGAAGCAAGAAAAATTCCTTTTGCTGAAGTGTTGAAGAATCACCAGAAAGCCAATCACCCTTCCGTTAATGATATGATCATTATTTCGATCGGAACAGGAATTGAATCACGCTCCTATTCTTTCAAAAAACTGGAAAAAGCCGGAAAAATCGGCTGGGTAAATCCTATTATTGATATTTTAATGTCTGCCAATGCAGAAACGGTAGATTATCAGCTTTGTCAAATGTTCCAGACGTTGGGCCAGAGAAATCAGAAAAATTATTACCGGATTAATCCATCTCTGAAAAATGCATCGCCAAGTATGGATGATGTACGAAGATCTAATATAGAAAACCTGATACAAGCAGGCTTAAGCTATATTGATGACAACAGGGAAACGCTGAACCAGATCGTTCAGAAGCTCATTAAAAACAAAATATAAGCTTTTACCCTTATAACCTATCAATATTAGCTTAAAAGCTTATGATAATCTGATTTTCATTTTTAAGAAATTAAGTAAGAAATAATATTTCACACGTCATGTTTTGACGCCTCCCAAACTTATCTTTGAAATACTAAAAAGGAACAGAAGATAAAATAGAAAATTAAAAACATTAAAATAACACGTCAAGTTTTGTCGCCCTCCTCTACTACCTTTGAAGTATAAGCAAAGACACAAAATAGCAATCCATAAAAACTTTTAAAGCCTTTGAATTCAACACCAACACATGCTGGACAACCAGAATTATGTTCAAATTTCAACACAAATACACAAATACAACCTATGGAAAATACCGATTACAACCCAGACTTACCCCTTGATCAGGAACTCTATACTATCGAATGGAGCGACATCGAAAACACAGAGATAGACTACGAAAATTATCTTAACGATATCGAAAACTTCTTCAGGGAAGATTTTGAACATGATATTTTTGAATAAGAAATAATATAAAGCTTTTTAAAAACACGTCAAGTTCTGTCGCTGTCCGGAATTACCTTTGAAACACCCAATCAAGACACCCGACATCATCCTATAATCATTCACAAAGACCTTTGAATTCACCATTCACAAAATGCTGGACAGCCAGAACTGTGTTTAAAAAGATATAAACAACAAAAAAATGAAGGGATTGAAAAGACCTTTCAAATCTATATTAATATTAAAAAATCACACAATTTTATGAAAACAAAAGAAGAATTAAAACTCCAGTTCGAAAACGGAGACAAGCCTACACAAGAAGATTTTTGGGCCTTACTGGACTCTTACTGGCACAAGAGTGAAAAGCTAGGTAATAATGCCCTGAATTTAATCACTTATCTAGAATTTACTTATTCTCCAACTGACAGCACAGAAATTACGGGTAATGATTCTATTATAGTTTTTCCGGAAGGTATTAAGATTATCGGAGGCTTTAGGTTTAACTTAAGTTCACAAAATCGTATTACAAAAATTCAATTTCCTCAATCACTAGAGACAATTAGAGCTAATGCTTTTGGTGCCCAGTACTTGAGAGGATCTCTAAAAATTCCGGGATCATGCAAAGTTATTGAAGCCAATGCATTCAACAGTGCTGTTGCAGATGTATCAGAACTAATATTAGAAAAAGGAGTAGAAATAATTGGAGACAGTGCTTTTCAATTTCTAAACAATAAGAATTTGACTGACTTATACATCCCCAGTTCAGTAAAATCAGTAGGACAAAATGCATTTAACATTCCATCTCTTAAAACGGTGTCTGCCCTTAACGGATTAGACTTAAGTAATGCAGGCATTCCAGAAACAGCAGTAATAATGCGCTATGTAGATTTATAACAATTAAAAACACAAAAGAAAAATGAAAACAAAAGAAGAACTAAAAAAATATTTCGAAAACGGAGATATTCCGGTACAGGAAGAATTCTGGGAATGGCAGGAATCATACTGGCACAAAGATGAAAAAATCCCGTCAGATAAATTAGATTACGATTTTTCAAAAAAAGCAGATGTAAATGCATCCAATATAAACCCGCAAAATGCTCAGCTTTGGAAAGATAAAATAGAAACACAAACATCAATTCAGAATCCTGAATTGAATGGAAATATTTTAACGATATTTTACGTCGGAGAGAATGCTGTTCAACAAAGTAAATCGGTGGATTTAAGCAGTTTGATAACCAATGATATCAGTATTGAGAATGCAGAATATGATGCCTCTCAAAATATCATTACCATTACTCAGAATGACGGATCTTCGTTTCCAATCAATCTTTCTGAATTTAGTATTATTCCAGCTACAAATCCAGATGGAAGTGTTTCTTTGGCTCAGGAAGGTGTCGAAAAAGTAAAAATACATAAAGTTGGTATTTCAGGCAGCTATAATGATCTGAATGATAAGCCAACTTTTACTGGCAATGACACATTACAATCGGTTATAGACAGAGGTAATTCTTCCGTAAAACCTATTGTTTTCAATGCTGGCGAAGGAAGAGCCGGAGAATTGAACTTTAACAAAAACTCCTATTCACATTATTTTGGAAACCACAGCAATAATGATTTGTCTTATTATACAGTTGGTATCGGATATAATACTTTATCAGCATTAACCACAGGTCAGTCAAATGTTGGTATTGGGTCCTATGCACTGGAAGCAACCACTACAGGTACATTAAATACTGCTGTCGGAGTAAATGCAGGACAAAAACTAACCACAGGCCAGCATAATGCCTATTTCGGTTGGGCTTCAGGGAATAGCTGTACGACGGGTGACTCAAATACAATGCTTGGTGATGAAGCCGGAAACAGAACTACAACCGGATACAAAAATACATTTGTTGGAATGGGTGCCGGTTATTATAATACAACTGGAAACCTTAATACATTGATAGGCTGGAAAGCCAATAATCAATCCAATTTAGGTGATAAAAATATTATGATTGGTGTTTCAGCCGGATCGGGTGTTACAGGCAATAATAATGTCTTTATTGGTACAGGAGCAGGAATGAGTGAAGGAGCAGTTAACAATAAATTAGTCATCCATGGTAACCAAACATTAACAGGATATTCCAATACTGCCGATGGAAGTTTTGGAAGTTTCCAACAAGGCCAATTAAATAGGGCTTTAATCACCGGTGATTTTGGAGATCGCTGGGTTAGAATGAATGCCGGATTTCTACAAATTGGAACACCCGCTTCAAATGCTGATGATATCACAATAACTCCCACAGCAGGAATAACAGCAGCAAAACTATATACTCCTACAAGTAATAACGATTATGTTCAACGTGGTTGGATATTTAATAATTACTATAACCAGACTCAAATTAATTCACTATTGAGCAGGACGTATCGTGTAATGGGTTCCATTAACAATTTTGGGGCTTTACCTACAACAGGTCAAACAGTAGGTGATGTGTGGAATTTACTTGACACAGGTGAAAACTATGTTTGGGTTGACAACTTGAATAATACCGGCATTCCTGGCTGGGATAAGCTCTCCGGAATGGTGGATGTTTCGGGATATATCCCAAGAACAGGAACCACTACAGGTCAGCCTATAACAGGAGATCTGGTTCTTGACAATACAAATGGAAACAGAGAAATCAAAGGAGCTGTACAGGGATCATATATCTCCTTCTTTGATGATGGGGTAATTGAAATAAACAACAGTCCTAATACAAGCAGCAATGTTACTATATCAGGAATGGACTTTCTGGGAACGCAGCAAGGATTTTCTGGGATTATTGGTTCTCATTATTATGGAGATATGTATCAGGACAACTCTTTTATTCAAAAGAAATATGCAGACAAACAGCATTCCTACACTACCAAAGAAGAATTAACAGGTGGAACATGGATTAATGGTAAGCCCGTCTATAAAAAAACGGTGGTTTTCGATCAGATCCCAAGAACAGGTGAAATTGATTTCAAAACTGCATTTCCGGATCTTGAAATCATTATCTCCAACGAGATGTTTACAGAATGGCACGCAATAGATGCTACATTCGCAGGAAACCAATGGCGAACAAAAGTTTGCATTACTGTAGAAAGGGAGAGAGCTACAATTGAGCTGTTGGGTGAACCTAATTATGACTATTCTGTCATTAACTCATTTACCTTGACCCTTGAATACACAAAAAAATAAATCATTAAAACAAAATATTAAAATGGAAACAAACAATGTACCAACAATGTCTGCATTTACCGTAGGAGGATCCTTAGTAGGAGAAGGCATTATTAACTATAAAGAAACAAATAATATGAATACAACCAACAATGCGTCACAGACGCTTTTCAGATTCGTAAGCGTAAGAAGCCCGCAACTATCTGATGAAAAAGATCAGGAAAAAAGATTCATTCTTGCTCCTCAGGCATTAAAAGAAGATGATACTTTTTATCTTCCGGTAGTTAATGGAACCGGATCAAAACAAAGATTATTACAGACTTATGCAGCTAATTATGCAAACAATCCGAAATGTATCTCTTCCGATCGGAACAATGCAAATAATTTAAAAAGGTTCAAAAGTAATTATCCTGAAATATCTGATTTTGCAACATGGTTAGCTAAAAATAAAAGCACATGTACTTATACAGAACTAAAGTCTAAAAAATCCGAATTATTTGAAGGAAAAATTATTGAAAACCCTGAGATTGATTTATGGAATAACTTAATCTATCAAACGGTTACGCAAAAAGATTTCTATATCAAGGAAACGATCATGCAGATGCTTTTAGCATTACATGTTCTTCCAGTTGCTAATGAAGACCAATCAAAAGCATTACTCGGTGCAAGAGTTGTGCTTCCCAAAGAATTAATGCTGGATGATGAAAGCCTTCCTTCTTCCCAAATAGCCTCTAAAATGGCTGTTGGAGAAATCAAGGAGACATATCCAACGGAAGAAATGAAAAAGCAGCAGCTTATTTCTGTTGCCAAAACAAAACTTGAAAAGTATGAATCTTTACAAAAGAATCTTTCAACATTAGAACGACAATATCAAACTGAATATCAGAAAGAATATAAAGTCCAGGATGAGTCTTACCAAGAAAAAAACAGACCTGCTCTTGAAGAATATTACAGCGAACTAGCCAGAGTAAAAGAAGAATTCTGTGCAATAAGAAAACCTGATGTAAAATATGATCCTGCTGACCCATGCCAGCAACCTAAAGAAGTTTCTTATCCTGATATTCCGGCATTCGACTTTTCATTCCGTCCCGAAATAAGTGCAGATGAATTGAACCGTTCTTTAAAACCGGAAAATATGGATGCCCTTCTCGATATTTTAGGTTATGAATTTAACCCAGAATCTGCCAACGAAAGAAGCATAACAGACTCAGAAAATATTGAATCCCTGTTGGAAGGTAAAGATACTTTTGCAGAAATTAATACGCTTATCAAGGAATCTACAGACAAAGCTAATGCTGTTATCGTAGAAAATACAGAAGGAAGTAACGAAGTTTATACGAGTATTGGAGGAGTTATGATGCCGCTGGCTAAAACTACAGCCGTAGCTTATACCTACCAGATTTGCCCTAAAGCAGTATACAAGTTATTCAATCTCGATCTCTCCTTAAATGTTCCAGACTCATCATGGGAGGTATCCGGTGTATCCTATGCTTTATTTGGCAATGGAATTAATGTTGACGGATTCTCTTATGTAAAATCCAGAACAGGTAATACTATTTTCTTAAATGATCTTCTTGGCCAGGGCGTAGAATTTTCTACAATGCAGGACTCTTCTTTTGAAATCAAAGTCTATTTTACCAATGGAAAAATTGCTCAGTTTAAAACTTTAGGGATCAATGTAAGAACGTGTATCTCTTCCAAGTTCGAACTTCTAGTTGATGAAGGAGAACCCTCTGTCATTATTGATGATGAGAATCATTTTATTCCTTCAGGATTTGGCTTTAAACAAATCGGTATTGCTGATTATCTAAAAGTAGAACAAAGTACTCATGCGTATGTAGAAGGCGAAGTTGCACACATCGAAAATGTAATGGCAAGAGAATACCGTGAAAAATCTACCCGAAGATTAAGAAGAAGTGAAAATACAACAACAACCTCTTCAGATACGGAAAGAGAGCAACTTTCTGATACTACTACCGCAAACCGTTTTGAAATGCAAAATGAGATTGCTAAAATAATGCAGGAAGCTTCAGATAACGGCACACAGTTTAATGTAGCAACCAACTATAAAATGGGTGACTTTAACATCAATACGGGACTTGGTTTAAATAACGCCCATCATAGTTCTAAAGAAGAGAGTACCCGACAAGCTATGACACAGGCTCAGGAAGTGACATCAAGAGCTATGGATAGAATTGTAACGAAAGTTCATGAAGAAAGAATTGAGAAAATTATCGATGAGTTCGAAGAAAATAATTCTCACGGATTAGATAACAGAAAAGGAGATAAGCATGTTGTTGGCGTTTACAGATGGGTGGATAAGCTGATGAAAAACCAGATTTACAATTATGGAAAGCGTTTGATGTTTGAATTTATGGTTCCTGAACCTGCCAAACTTCATCTTTTATGGGTGAGCCAGAATAAGGCAGCCTCTACTTTAGTAAAGCCTGAAGATCCGAGAACTTCTGTAGCAATGCCAATGAAAGATTTCACAGCACTTGGTACAGACAGCATTTTAAAATATTGGATCAGTAAATATAATGTTGAAATTGAAAATTTACCTACCGAAGTCATTAAAGTCACCAAAGGCTTTGCTTACGGAAGAGATAAGGTTGCAGATGTAGGAGCATCAAGTAGTACAACAAGTGCTATTGGGATGCAGGATGTCGTTAAAATTCCTGAAGGATATGTAAGTACAAATTATGCCATAAGTGGTGGTGGTAAAGAATATGAAAAATGTCTTTTAAATATCAACATAGCCGATATGCGCGTTATTTCTAACAGTAGTTCACAAACATTTGTTTCATCTGGAGCGTTTTCAGGGTATAGCGGCGATGTTGCGGTTAGTATTTCAACAGACAGATTTTATTCATTTGAAACATCACTTTCAATAACATGTCAGTTAACTTCAGAAGCAAGAAAACAATGGCAGCAGAAAACATTTAAAGCAATTATTGAGACCTATGAAGAAGCTTTAATTGAATATAATAATGCTGTGTCTGAAGAGCAAAATAAAGCAGTAGAAATAAAAGGTTCTAATCCAAACTTCTACCGTCAGATTGAAAATACCGTTCTTCGTAAAAACTGTATCTCTTATATCGTAGACAGAAATGCCGGGTCTACTCATGGCTATGGATTGGAAGGACTTACCCAAGGGTCATCTTTTAGTGATTATGAGACCGTTTTATCATCTAATTTAGATAACTATACAGCCTATATCAAATTTATGGAGCAGGCTTTTGAATGGGAGAACCTTTCTTATTACCTGTACCCTTATTACTGGGGGAGAAAAACCAATTGGAATGACCTGTATCAGTCTGATGACACAGATCCATTATTCAAAGCATTCTTACAAAGTGGTATGGCAAGAGTTGTAGCAACTGTTCGTCCAGGATTTGAAGATGCTGTTCAGTTTTATATGGCTACCGGTAAAATCTGGAATGGTGCTGAAGTTCCGGTAATCGGTGATAATCTTTACTTATCAATTGTAGATGAAATGAAAGAACCGAAGGGAGAGAAACAAGGAAAAGCCTGGCTCACAAGACTTCCTACTGCATTGAATATTCTTCAGGCAGAAAGTATTGGATTGAAAGTTGCTCATGCATTACCATTTACAGCTGAAGATCCGAATGATTTTGAAGTTCCTTCTGAAGTAATTACTGAAGATAAATTCAATTTTGAAAAGAATGACAGTCTCTTAGGTGGTGGAGCTACTGAAAAATGGATTGAAATATCATCAAGATTATTAGATAGTACTTCAGAATATGGAATAATTCAAAACTTTGATGACTCCAATCTGTTTCCCAGAATCTATAAATGCATGGGATCTGATATAGAAATCAATAGAGATGCACAATGGGAAAAAACAGATTCATCTTTAGTCCTTTATAATGCCATAGCAGATGAGCTTTCCAAAATTGATGGGATTCAGGCTTTTCCAAGTGGAGAAAATGGATTAACCTTCCGCATTGACATTACAAAAATTAAGCATTTTAAATTTGCTAAACCGCCTCATTATTCACCAGAAATGGATACTATAGAATTCTTGACAGACGGTGAATCATTTTTAAAATTCTCAGGTGATTTTATCAATTCTGCTTTTAGAATTATGGACAAAAATGGAAAAAAAATTACAAAAGAAGAATATGTGGAAAATATTCCTTTATCAAGATTTCTAATTTAATCAATAATTTTTAAACAATGAGTCGAGTAAAACTCGAGACTATTTGGCAGCATGATAAAGTGCTGCCTTATATCCTCACTACCCTAAAGGACAGGATTGACGATATTACTGCCGTAGAAAAGATTTTTCTTTTTGGAAGCAGAGGCAGAATTCCTTTTGAAGAATGGAAGGAACTGGAAGGAAAAGACTGGGATGTCTTAGTACAGGCAAAATGCAAACTAAAAAATGCTCATGTATTAGTAGATAAAGATTATTATCTTGACCTTCTTGTATTGGATGAGGAAAAGATTAGAACCTATTATTCAAAAAATAAAATGGTAATGGTGTTTCCTGAAAATGAATTAAATAACATAGAAAACCACTTAAACGCTCCTAGAGAAATAACATAAAAAAATTTAGATCCAATAAAAGATTTGGAATAGTAAATATGATGAAATTCACTAAATTTAGATGAATATTATCTTTAAACTATGTGATATCAAAATATAAAACCGCCTCATCATCGAGGCGGTTTTTTAATTGAAAGAAACCGAATTAATTTCAGATAAGACAATTGCATTCTCTATCATAAAATTATGGAAGCCATAAATTAACGTTTTTACATTATTATTGAAATTTTCTTCTTTTAAAACCTAATAAAAAATAAAACACGACACGTTTTGTCGCATTAAGAATCTATATTTGTCTTACAAAATTAGATCATGAAAAAAGATTTTTACCTGACAAGATATGCCTTAATTATAAAAAGATTAGAAAGTTCTCCGGCGACGTATTCTCAACTGGAGGACTATCTTTTAAACTCTTTCGAATTTCAGGATGCTGATATCAAAAGCTACTCGATTCGTACATTGCAAAGGGATATCCGGGAAATTTCAGATCTTTTTAACCTTTCCATTCACAATAAAAAGAAAGGAGATAATCGTTATTATATTGAGAGTCGTCCGATTATGGAAGTAGATGAGTACAACCAAAAATTGTTGGAATCTTTTCAGGTCAGTAATGCCCTAAACCTTCATCCGGATTTTTCCAATTTCATTTTTTTCGAAAGCAGAAAACCTACCGGGATTGAGAACTTTTACGATCTGTTCTTTGCCATTCGTAATAAAAGAGTGGTTTCTTTTGAACACTACAACTATAAAAACAAGCTGATGACCTCCCGAAAAGTTCATCCTCTGGCATTGAAGGAATCCAAAGACAGATGGTATCTTATTGCCATTGATACAAAAGATAAAATCTTAAAATCATTTGGACTGGACCGTATTAACTACCTGGATGTAAGCGATAATAAATACAGAGAAAAATACAGCTTTAATTTCAGGGAATATTTTAAAAATGCTTTCGGTGTAATGAATCTCACCGAGCAAAATCCTCAAAATATTGTCTTAAAATGCAGCAGACATCAAGGGGAATATATTAGAAGTTTCCCGCTCCATCAATCTCAAAAAGAGACCAAGGAAACACCTGAAGAGATCTATTTTGAGTTTTTCCTTCATCCCACTTATGATTTTATGCAGGAGATTCTTTCGTTTGGAAAAGAGGTAACGGTTTTAGAACCTAAATGTTTAGTTGATGACATTCGCACCCATCTTCAGGAGTCGCTGAACCGTTATTTTCAAAACTAATATAAGAGAGAAAGTTCCATATTTTTTGATTATATTTACATAAACATATCCATATTGAAGGCTTTTTTCATCGGTATCTGCTGCTTATTTTCCTGTTTCTGTCTGTCACAGCAGAAAGAAGAATTCAAGCAGGTAAAAAACTATTATAACCAGCATCGCGGTATGCTGAATACTGAATTTAAGAAAAAGTTTGATGCCGAATCCAATACCTTCAAAAAAGCTACCATAAAAAATGATTTCCTTTTTTTTATGAAAAAAATGGATAGTATTGAGAATGTGGCCTTAATCGGAGCACTGCTTAAAGTCAGAAACCTGGAAGATCTCCAAACAATCACCCATACAGGGTATTCCACCGATAAATTTGCAGACAAGTCGACAATTATTGAAAAGCCTGCAGATTATCCCGGAGGAATCGATATTTTAAGACAGGAAGTCATTAATCTCTTTTATGCGGATGGTGTTTATACTGAAACCAAATCCATAAAAACAAATGTGGCTTTTGTCGTGGAAAAAGACGGCTCCATCAGCAACGTCCATGCACAAGGTGATAATTTCACCTTCAACAGACAAGCTGAAATTGCATTATACTCCATTTCGGAGAAGTTTTCTCCTGCTGTCATCAATGGTGATCCGGTACGATTCAATTTCAAATTTCCATTAACCCTGACCTTCGAATAACTACATGTTTACAGACGAATATTACATGAAAATGGCTCTACAGGAAGCCGAAATAGCATTAGAAAAAGATGAGGTTCCCATCGGATGCGTCATCGTTTCCAACGACCGTGTGATTGCAAGAGCACACAACCTTACCGAAACGCTCAATGATGTAACTGCCCATGCAGAAATGCAGGCCATTACCTCAGCAGCCAATTTCCTGGGTGGAAAATATTTGAAAAACTGTACATTGTATGTAACACTCGAGCCTTGTGTAATGTGCTCAGGAGCTTTGTCTTGGTCGCAAATTTCGAAAGTTGTGATTGGCGCAAGGGATGAGCAAAGAGGTTTTATCAATAAACACCTTTCTCTTCATCCTAAAACTGACATAGTAACAGGAATTATGGAAAATGAATGCTCCACGATCGTTAAAGAATTCTTTAAAAGTAAAAGATAAATTTTATTTCACTTCTTCTATGATAGTATGAAAAACTGGCTGCAAAGCCTTCATTTTTCTCCAGTTCAGCCCTTTGGCTTCTATCCTACTCTTTCCTATGGTAAGAGTTATAAGACTGTCTTTCTTTCGATAGCTACAACCAGCCTGTATTTTTTTGCCGTTATAATCCTCCAGCACCATATTCTGCTTCGATGGTTGAAATGAATAATGAAAGTCCATCGTATTTTCATTTTTGTCCATCAGAATTAAATAATGGTTTCGATGAAAAAAAACATACCGGACATCAGAATTTTTATCTATATTTTTAAAAGCCCCGTGAATAAATGGTCTGGCCGCAGTATCATCATTATAATTTCCCGAATATACATATGGGAAAAGAATCATGACCAGTGATAATCCCAGAAAAGCAGTTTTAAAGAATCCCCATATGGGTTGTAATTTACTATTGGAAATTGTTTCATCAGTAAGCCTTTTTTCTTTTTTCACAATTAAAAACTGATAAAGGATTACCCATTCATTTTTTAAAGTAAAAACTGCCATCAACAGCAATACCAGAGAAAATAATTTCACGGAAATATCAAACCCTATATTAATCGCAAAAACATTGATGAGAATACCGATTGCAAGCAGAAGTCCGAGAATTCGGGTTTTATTAAAGAGGATTAGCACTGCAGCTGCCAATTCCAGAATTCCAGCAAACACAGAATAGAAATGAGAAGTTCCCATTGTGCTCCAGTACAGAATATCCTTATCTAAATTTCCGAAACGGGAGTACAGAATATTGGGTTCCGGAAGATAAAACTGAGCTTTAAAGATTTTATCTAGCCCGTATTTCATTACAATAACAGCGAGATATAAAACAATAATTTCTTTGGATAAGAAGAGAATATTCTGCCTGTATTTTTTAGCTGTCAGTATGCTCAATATAACAGACACTATCAGCAGCAAGCTAATTAACACTACCATTGACAGGCTGTCTGAAGAAAAATCAATTCCTGCATTTTTCACCTTAAAAACATCAATAATAAGCCATTCCGTAAGATCGCCAAACAGGAAAGAAGTTAGTTTTTCCTGAAAATTACCCAGAAAATCCAACGGAAAAAATATCATGAAAAGCAGAAAAAAAATTCCCGCATAAAGCAGAAATCTATTTTTCATGATTCTTTTTATTTCTTTTCCACTTGTAGAGTCCAGAAACACCAGAAATCATTAAGATTCCTACCAGCAGCCCCTTCGGCATTCTGTCAGGTTTCTCCTGCTGAGGTTTTTGTATGATGGGTTTTATCTCTTTGTAAGAATTTTTTGTTTTATCATATTCCATAAAAACAACACTGTCCATGTCATTTATGAAATAGTATTCCTCTTTTAAGACCTTCTTCACGCTATCTATATTTTTTTTGGAAAACAGCTTGTTATTCCATACCGTTTCCCTTCCGGGCCTCCATTCTTTTTTTATTCCTGCCGGAAGCGTTTTGCTTGCTGAACTGGTGACCAGAATACTTTCACTTTCATTTAAAATAATAACAGAATCAAGTTTTGCGTCGGTAACCATTCTTTTGGGAACTATTCCCAAATTCGAAAAATTAGCATCAAAAAGATTTTCGGAAACAGCCGTATTGAAGTGCATAGAACTACCACTATGGCTTTTAAAAGCAATGAGCTTTGTCTGTGAAAAAGCAGATACGCCCAGTGTTATAAGAAGCAAAGAATATAAATGTTTCATGGAAATAATTTAAGGTTTGATTCCTTTTATGTCAAAAAGTTAAAACTTCACATTTTTACGGAAAACAGTTTAAATATTCACAAAAAACAATATTTTATTTGAAAACAATGATGAAATTTACTCTAAAACATACAAGTAATTAAATAATTTTCTATTTTTGGACACAACCAAATTAAAACAATATGAGAAAATTATCAAGAAAAGAAACGGCAAAAATTAATGGAGGCTTAATGCCCGGTCAATGTCTGTATACAGATCCTAATACAGGTAAAAGAGCAATAGGATGTAGATTACAGCCCATTCCGGATTGTTGTGGGGGCTGGGTATATCCAATTCCCGGAAATGACTGTGTATCATGCAACATTGAGCCATAAAAAATTAAACAGCCTTAAAAGGCTGTTTTTTTTATCCGTTATTCTTTATTTCTAAAGAGAGAATACATGACAATATCAAGATACTCGTCCTCTTTTTTGATATGCTGTTTCAGTAAAGCTTCTTTTTCCATTCCTGTTTTTTGCATGATCCTGCCAGAAGCTGGGTTATTCAGGAAGTGAGTAGCGTATATTTTATTAAACTTCAATGTTTCAAATCCGAAATCTATTATTGCTTTTGCCGCTTCTGTAACATATCCTTTATTCCAGAAGGGAACGGCCAGCCAGTATCCCAATTCAGCTTTATCATCTCCCCGGTCATGAATTCCAACGGCACCCATAAATCTATGTCCATGATCGCGAATAGCAAATGTATATCCCGTTTTATGAACGAAAGCTTCCCGTGACATTTCCAGCCAGAATTCAGCGTCTTTTTCGGTATAAGGATACGGAATATTGGATGTAAGCTCAGAAAACACCTTTTGCTGAAGGTATCCAACAATAAAAGGGATGTCAGATTCATTCAGCTGGGAAAGAATCAATCTTTCTGTCAATAAAACCGGAAATTCTTTCATTTACAAATCTTTTCCTAAAAAGTAAAGCCCTTTTAGCGTATGAAGCCTGTCGGCAATATGAATTTTATCTGTCAAAGGCTTATAAACATGCGAAACTCCTCCGGTAGCAATCACAAAACAATCATCATTAACCTCATCATTAATACGGTCGATAAAGCCTTCTACCATCCCTAAAAACCCATATACCATCCCACTCTGCATGCAGGTAACGGTATCTAATCCCAACACTGTTTTTGGTTTTTTCAACTCGATTTCAGGAAGCTGGGCAGTGTGGCTGATCAATGAGTTTAAAGAAGTAATGATTCCAGGAGCGATAATTACTCCCAGTGTTTCTCCACTTTCTGCTACACAGCTTGCGGTAAGTGCCGTTCCAAAATCAAGGATGATTTTTTTCCTGTCCGGATACATATTATGGGCTGCTACAAGGTTGGCATAAATATCCGTCCCCATTTGCTTAGACTTTGCCTGCACTTCTGAGGGGGTATTACGGTCTACGATAACAGGCTGAATACCATGAATTTTTTTTATTGCAGAACTCATCACTT
Organism: Chryseobacterium sp. SIMBA_029; assembly: GCF_046535275.1. NCBI lineage: Bacteria > Pseudomonadati > Bacteroidota > Flavobacteriia > Flavobacteriales > Weeksellaceae > Chryseobacterium > Chryseobacterium sp. SIMBA_029. The sequence goes on along the minus strand of NZ_JAWRXA010000002.1, from coordinate 132,101 downwards.
TGGTAAGCTGAGGTACGACCGAGCCTATAATCACTCTGGTGATCTCTGTCGGTTCCACTTTATAGGTCTGGTACAGCATCAGTATCTGAACATAAAGTTCGTCCGCTGTTCTGTATGGCTTTGTATTGATTACCCATGATATATCGCAATTGTCATCATCAAAAAGTCCGAATCTGATATTGCTGTTTCCCACATTGATTACGATAGAATTCATTTACCTGCTTTTCAGTTGTTCGATTTCTGTTTTAGATTTCGGATCTGCTTCATACATTGCGTATCAGCTTCCCGGAATTCAGAATATCGTTTAAAATTTTATTGTGGCTGCCTGTATTATCTTTACAATGAATAAGACTGCCGTATTTGTACTCGTTTTTGCAACGATAATAATACCTATCGTAAAAGTAACAATTTTTCGGAAAAGGCATATTGTGTATTTCTAAAAAATATTTAATTCAATGCTCACTAAAAACATTAGTTCTTTAATTTGAATTTTTATAAGCTGTTTTATATTGAAAATAGTAAAGAACAATCTGTATTTTCGTTTATACCAACATTTAAAATCACACTTAAAGAAAATATCATTACACTTATTAGATCTCAATGAACATCTGCTAATTCTTTCTTTCTTCTTATTCGAGCAACTTATATATTTGATCTTAATAACATTAAAGTACTAAATCAAATTAAAAAAATTTTATTATGAAAAATCTCAAGAAAATGTCAAGAAATGCACTAAAGATGATAACTGGAGGAGAGGTAATTTGTCCTATGCCAAGTGGCATACCCGCAATATGTCCTGGAAGTATATGTCCTGCTAATCCTTGTACAGCAGTACCTTATTGCAGAAGGGCAATTCAAGACTGCGGTCCTTCTGGAATTTTCTAAAAAACAATTCTTTAGATTTAAAGATAAGGACAAACAAAAAGGGGAGTATTTTTCATATACTCCCCTTTTTGTTATTTTACATCTATAAAATTATCTTCCATATTCACATCTGCCAATCGCTGGCTGAAATCTATTCCCAACACAGCCAGCTGGGATTTTGTATAAGGAATCGTCAATGTATATTCTTTTTGCGTCCATGGCCAATATTTCAATGTAGTAAAATCACCGTAGATATCTTTATCTTTCCAGGTATGGGTCATATTCAACGGAATCTGGTAAGTGACTACTTTTTTATCCGTAGTCATTACACTGAAGTCGATCGGCATCGGAACTTGTCCTTTATTCACTAAAGTAATGGTCGTAGACTTTGCCTCGTATTTCACATCTTTAATCCCATAATCAATAGTTTTGGTGGTATTGATCCAATAGTTCTGGAACCATTTCAGATCCATCCCGGAAACTTTTTGGGCAATATGCAGAAAATCTCTGTCCGACGGATGTTTCAAACTCCACTGATCATAATACTGCTTCAACGTTTCTGCTAAATTCTGCTCACCCATAATGTAACCCAGTTGAACTAAATACAATTCTCCTTTCACATAGGATGCATAAGTATAAGAACTTCCATTGTCATGGTGGTCTCCCAACCAGATCGCAGGTTCTTCAATTCCTTTTTTGATGAATTTCCTGTATGCCTCCAGTGTTTTAGCAAAAGGATTGGGCATCTGATCTGCCGGAGGAAATAACTGATACATCGTGTATCCTTCCGCATAGCTCGTAAAACCTTCATCCATCCAGGGACGCATCGATTCGTTTGTTGCAAGCATCTGCTGATACCATGAATGTGCCCCTTCATGAGCCATTAATCCCATCAATCCTTCAATATCCTTGGCTTCTCCTAAGATCATCGTACACATTCCGTATTCCATTCCCCCATCTCCGCCCTGAATAAAGGCATATGTTGGATACACATATTTTCCAAAATGAGCATTCATAATCTGGAAGTATTTGGTAACATAAGGCTGTGCCTCTTCCCATGCTTTTGTTTTATCATTTTTCTGATACACAAGGTATACTTTTGGGCCACCCTGAACATCAAAACTTTTGATCGTATAATCTCTGTCTGCGCTCCAAGCAAAATCTAAAATATTTTTTGCCGTCCACTTCCAGGATACCTTTTTATCTTTATCTGCTTTTATTTTTGAAGCAGGATCATAGCCTTTTACTTCTGCAGGGTTTTCAAGGATTCCTCCTGCTCCTAGAACATAATCCTTATTAATTTTAATGGTAACATCAAAATCAGAGAAAGGCGCGTGAAACTCTCTTCCGATATAATCAAAAGTAGCCCAGCCATCATAATCGTATTCTGCAATTTTAGGATACCACTGTGTCATCGTCATATCCACCCCTTCATTGTTATTTCTACCACTCCTTCTGATCTGCTGCGGAATCACAGCATCCCATTCCATAGTAAAAGTCGTAGTTGAATGAGGTTTAATAGGTTCTGCCAGGTAAACTTTCATAATAGTCTCCTGAACTTCCACTTTCAGATCTTTTCCATTTTGTTTGATCCAATGGATATTTTGTGCCCCTTCCTGATCTTTAGGAATAGAAGCAAGTCTGGAAATTCCATTTTTCTGCAATCTTGAATCTCCATTTTTACCTTGGCCAGCCACCCGCTGATCCATCATTGAATTAGATTTAAAAGCATTCCAATAGAGATGAAAATATACCACATTCAGCTCATCCGGAGAGTTATTGGTATATTCTAAAGTTTGATTGCCCTGGTAGGTAAATTTTTCAGCATTCACGTCAATATCCATTCTGTATTTCGCAGATTGCTGATAATAGGCATTTTGCTGAGCCGAAGCGATTGAAAATAATAAAAGAAATAATCCTAAAAACCCTTTACTCATCTTTACATAGAATTTGAATGGGAAAGATAAGCATTTTTTAAAAAACATTTAAAACAGGCGACTTACAGATCGATATCTCCAATCATCTTAATTTTCTTATTTTCGTAGATCGAAAATAAGTTTTACAATGTTGACAGTAGAAAAAATAGGAGGGACTTCCATGTCTCAGTTTCAGGATGTTCTTTACAATATAGTTATTGGAAAAAGAAAAGAGGGAGAATTTTACAATAGGGTTTTTGTAGTCTCTGCCTATAATAATGTAACAAACTGGCTATTAGAACATAAAAAAACAGGTGAACCTGGTGTATATCAAAAATTTTTGAACGGTGAAGATTATAAAGCTAATCTTGATGAAGTATGTCAAAAACTTATTGTAATTAATCAAGGATTGGAAACTATTGGTCTTCAGCTTTCTGAAGCTAATGAATTTATAAAAAACAGAGTGGAGCAGGCCAAAACAATGCTTAGCAGCTTAAGTAAAGTGTTGGCATCAGGATATGTAAATGCTCATGATATTCATCTTGCGGCAAGGGAAATTCTTGCATCTATCGGTGAAGCACACTCTGCATGGAATTCTACCAACATTATTACTAATAACGGAATTCGTGCAAAGTTTGTGGATTTATGTGGATTTGATGATAATGAAGCCCTTACGATTGATGAGAGAATTTCCAAAGAATTCAGCGGAATAGATTTCGAAAATATCATTTGTGTTGCAACGGGCTACACCAAAGGAACGGAAGGAATTATGAGAGTTTTCGACCGTGGTTATTCTGAAGTGACTTTCAGCAAGGTCGCTGTAGATATAAAGGCTGATGAAGCGGTAATACACAAAGAATATCACCTGTCCAGTGCAGATCCCAATATCGTGGGTATAGAAAACTGTGTTCCGGTGGGGCTTACCAATTATATCATTGCAGATCAGTTAGCTGATATAGGCATGGAGGCGATCCACCCGAAGGCAGCAAAGCCGCTGGAGCTTTCCGGAATTAATATTCGTATTAAAAACACCTTCGAGCCGGATCATATTGGCACCTTAATCTCAAAAAACTATGTATCTCCGGATGCCCGTGTTGAGATTGTTTCCGGATCTAAAAAAATGCTGGCCATAGAAATTCACGATCCGCTTATGGTAAGTGAAGTGGGTTATGATGCCCGGATTATGGACTATTTTCAAAAATATAATATCAGTTATGTTCTAAAGTCTACCAATGCGAACTCCATAACCATGGTGATTTGGGAAAGTAAGACTGCTGAAAAGCTTTTGGAGGAACTTAAACAAAATTTCTATCAGGTAACGGGAGTTCCAGTTGCGTTAGTATGTGCAATGGGAACTAATATTGCGACTCCGGGATTTCTATACCGGGCAGCGAAAGCATTATATGAAAATGACATCAACATTGAATGCTATGCACAATCTATCATGCAGGTCAATATGCAGTTTGTCGTAAAAAGAGAGCATTATGAGAAATCTATTATAGCTTTAAACCAAGCATTATGTAATTAATATCAAATGAAATTTCATAAAAAAGCCCCAAATGGATAACATTCGGGGCTTTTCTTATTTTGTTGAAGATTATTTTTTCGAGCTTTGTTTTTTCCCGCTGTCTAAAATCTTTTCAAGAATCTTCTGGGTAATCAGATACGTAGGTTTTACGCCTGTAAGTCCAAGTCCTCCTGAAGATAATGTACTTCCGGTTTCCAGTGGATTATCCGAAGCATAATAAGCATAACATACAAACAGATCCGGTGCAATGTGGTGTCTGATTTTAGAAGCCACCTGAATTGCTTTCTGGTAATGCGCTCCTTCCATTTCAAGACCGATCGCTTTCCATGAAGTATGCATAAAATAAGATAAGATGTCTCTGTTCTGAAGTGAAGTTCCTAAAACAGTGATCATGGTTCCTTCAAATGCTTTCAGTTCATCATCTTTGAAATCATCAAGTTTTAAGGCATTTTCAAAAGGATAGTTATCCGCAGTTCCTTCAAAAATATGAGAAGTAGGGATCATAATATCCCCTTTCGCACCTTCTAAAATTCCTGCTTTCCCCATGATGGAAACAGACTTCACTTTCATCATATAGACTTCTCCTTTCTGTTCGAAAGGTCTTAGCAATTCATCCATTACTTCATAAGCCTGCTCTCCGAAAGCATAATCAAATACTAAAATAACATCGTCACCAGCATATTTCATGTGTCCGAACGGTGTGTTTTTCAGGTCTGTTTTGCTGAGGTCTATGATTTGTACATCAATATTACTTCCGCTTTTATCATTGATATAGATTAAACCTTCATCCAACGCATATTTAGAAACTTTGTCACGAAGTTCTTTCTTGTCAGAAATATCGCCATACATTTTATAGTCCACCTCTTTATGCTCTTTTTTCTTAAGGGCATCATTGGCGTACAGCATATTTTTCACAGAGTGCATATTCGCAGAAATAATATGCAGCGGGCGCATATGAAGATCATTTTCAAATAAAACTTCTTTTACTTTATTCGCCCATTTTTCACCAAAATAATGGTGCCCTACTCTTTCCTTTAATATAGCACTGAAATGAATCTCTCTCTCTCTGGTCTGTTTAGCATCTTCTAAACTTACTTTTCCAAGATTATAAATAATTTTGAATAAACGGTCTGGGTTTTCATCATCTCCAAAAGTATTGTAGGCATTCAGTGTTTCCTCAAATGTTCTTCCCATTAAAGAAGAAAGGTGTATTAACGCTACTTCTTTTTCTTTTCTGCTGAATTTCTTTTCTCCTTTTACTACTTCTTCTATAATTTTCCACGCACGTGTCGGTTTCCAGTTTTCATCCTGAAGGAAAGCCAGGTTACGTACTTTATCAGCCTCTATAAATAAAAAGGTTAAATGGGTAAGGATATCATAAATTTCTGAACGGCCCAAAAGAACCTCGATATTCATCTGATGCTCGTCTATTCTATAGCAGTTTCTTCTTCTCTTTTTAGGAACAATAGGTTCGAAACTTCCTTTATCGAAACCTTCATCTGACGTAAGATGAATAAATGCACATTCTTCAATCCCCTCCGGAAGTCTGTCTAAAACATACATCAAACCATCAAGCTCCAGCTTATTTGGAATATTCATGGTCCCATAAATTTCAGGATTGATCGTTTTCAACAAGCTTCTGATACTTTCTCCAGAAACACCCCCAGGCTTGAAAAATCCTCTATAAAACAAATGTCTCATAGAAATGTATAGTCTTTCAATTGCCTCTGTGGTCTCTCTTGCTCTAGAATTTGTCATAAAATAAATTTCACACAAATATACAACTCTTTGGTCAATTTTATTTTAAGCATCTTTTAACAAGCTGTTTAAGAATATTAACTTTATAAAGCTGCAAAAAAGTTAAATAAGCGTTTGAAAAATATTTTTTCTACAACTACCCCTATATTTTTTAGGGTTAAAATGTTTTGAATTCATTTTTTTTGTAAATTTGCCCCACAAAATACAACCTTAATATGTCAACTTTAAGATTCAAAGCATTAGAAACATTACCATTCAAGGACTTTAGAAAGGATAATTCAGTAGAAATTCCTGCTAAATTATCTGAACTATTTTGTGAAAATGTATTCTCTGAAAACACAATGAGAGAATATTTAACAAAAGAAGCATTCCAATCAATCATGGATGCGATCAAGAAAGGAACAAAAATCCAGCGATTAATTGCAGATCAGGTAGCCGTTGCTATGAAAGATTGGGCAATGAGCAAAGGAGTAACTCACTATACACACTGGTTCCAGCCGTTGACAGGAAGCACAGCAGAAAAGCACGACTCTTTCTTCACTCCTATTGAAGGAGGCAGAGCTATCGAAAGATTCAGTGGCGGAATGCTGATCCAGCAAGAACCAGACGCCTCTTCTTTCCCGAACGGAGGGATCAGAAATACTTTCGAAGCCAGAGGATACACCGCTTGGGATCCTACTTCTCCAGCGTTTATCATGGGAACGACTCTTTGTATTCCTTCCATCTTCATTTCTTACACAGGAGAAACGTTAGATTATAAAGCCCCTCTTTTAAGAGCTTTGAATGCTGTAGATGAAGCTGCAACTAATGTAATGCAGTATTTTGACAAAAACGTAACAAAAGTAACTCCTACTTTAGGTTGGGAGCAAGAATATTTCTTAGTAGATTCAGCATTATTCCAGTCCCGTCCGGATCTTGTTTTAACAGGTAAAACCTTATTAGGACATTCTCCTGCAAAGGGGCAACAATTGGATGACCACTATTTCGGTTCTATTCCTACGCGAGTAATGAACTTCATGAAAGAGCTGGAAATCGAATGTATGAAACTGGGAATTCCTGTAACAACAAGACATAACGAGGTAGCTCCAAATCAGTTTGAGCTTGCACCAATGTTTGAAGAAGTAAACGTTGCCGTTGACCATAACTCTTTATTAATGGACATCATGGCGAGAGTTGCTCACAAACACCATTTCCATATTTTATTCCACGAAAAGCCATTCGCAGGAGTAAACGGAAGCGGGAAGCATAACAACTGGTCTCTAGCAACTGACACGGGAGAAAACCTATTAAGCCCGGGAAAAAACCCTAAGAAAAACTTACAGTTCTTAACGTTCTTCGTGAATGCCATCAAAGCAGTTCATGAATATGCCGATCTTTTAAGAGCAAGCATCGCGTCTGCAAGCAATGACCACAGATTAGGTGCCAATGAAGCTCCACCAGCAATTATCTCTGTATTTATCGGAAGCCAGCTGTTCAGAGTATTGGAAGAACTGGAAAAAGTAACGGAAGGAAAACTTTCTCCGGACGAAAAAACAGATCTTAAGCTTAATGTTGTTGGAAAAATCCCTGAAATTCTTTTAGATAATACTGACAGAAACAGAACATCTCCATTTGCATTTACCGGAAATAAATTTGAGATCAGAGCAGTAGGTTCTTCTGCAAACTGCGCAGAATCTATGACGGTAATGAATACCATCGCTGCAAAACAATTAAACGATTTCAAAAAAGAAGTGGATGCTTTAATTGAAACAGGATTAAAGAAAGACGAAGCTATTTTCAACGTTTTAAGAGAATACATTAAGCAGTCTAAAAGCATTATGTTTGAAGGTGACGGATATTCTGATGATTGGGCAAAAGAAGCTAAGAAAAGAGGCCTGAACAACTTAAAAACCACTCCGGAAGCGCTTAAGCAGGAAATGGATAAGAAGTTTGTAGATCTGTATGAGGAAATGGGAATCTTCACTCACAGAGAAGTTGAGGCGAGAAATGAAATTAAACTTGAGAAATACTCTACCGTTATTGATATTGAAGCAAGAGTTTTAAGTGATATCGCAAGGAACCACATTATTCCTTCTGCTTTAAATTATCAAAACAGATTAATTGAAAATGTAAAAGGTCTTAAAGAAATCTTCGGAGAAAAAGAATTCAAGACTTTAGCGAAAGAACAAATGAGTTTAATTACTCAGATTTCCGGAAACATCTCTAAAATCAAATTAGGGGTTGAGGATCTTATGAAAGCAAGAGAAGCTGCAAAAGCAACGTCCAACAGCCAAAAGCAGGCAGAAACCTACTGTGAAAAAGTAATACCTTTATTCGATGGCATCAGAGAAGCTTCTGATGATCTTGAGATGATGGTAGATGATGAGCTTTGGCCAATGACGAAATATAGAGAAATGTTATTCACAAGATAACATCTGTAAAGTTCCATATTAGTTAAACTCTCCGGTTTTCCGGGGAGTTTTTTTTGCTTAATTAACAGTAGTGAAAAGTGGAGTTGTAAATCTTAAATCACGATTAATAAAGGAAAAGCGATTTATTTTGTTAAAGGATCTTAATAAAAAAAACCGCAACCCCACGAAAAAAGGGACATTGCGGTTTGTTTTTCCTTAACATACATGCTTTATATGTTAAAGTGTGTTAAAATAAGAACCTGACAATAATCATATCAGGGCTCTTTTATTTGGAATCTCTACTTTTGTATTGCTTTTGAAAATAAATGTTCCTTTTTAACACGGATAATCAAATATATATGAAGAAAAGAGTTTTGTTTTATTTAGTTGCTTTAGTCTCTACTGTTTCACTGCAATCTTGCGCTACGAATTATGTAGCATCACAACCAGCAACTTATGCTAAAGAATACAAAACAGATGCCAAACTAGCCTCTCTTGATACTAAGAGAATGGAATTGGATAAGCAAAGACTTATTGATTCTTTCCTTGAAGAAAAGGCTGCATCTATCGCTAACGCAAAAAAATCCATTAAGAATACTGAGATTGCCAAAGCAATCAAACATAATAAAACCATTGATAATATCTTAACAGAAGCTGAAACATACCTGGGCACTCCTTACCGATATGGTGGGATGACAAGAAACGGTATTGATTGTTCAGCTTTCGTTCTTTCTGTATTCGGAGCTGCAGCAGGTCTTAGTTTACCTAGAGTAGCTGCTTCTCAATCTCAGGAAGGAGAAAAGATCGAGAAAGAAAACCTTCAGAAAGGAGATTTGATTTTCTTTTCTCACGGAAGAAGAATTTCTCACGTTGGTATCGTAGAAAGCGTAACTGAAGATGGTGAGATCAAATTTATTCACGCCGCTACTTCGAAAGGAGTAATGATTTCTTCGCTTAACGATTCTTATTGGGGGCCGAAGTTCAGATTTGCAAAAAGAGTGATCAACGAAAACGGAGACACTTATAATAATCTTGCTTCTTCAACTCCATCTGCAGCGACAAGTTTTTAATTTTAAATAATTGATTTAAATAATGAAGCCATCAAAATTTGATGGCTTTTTTATTGTTGTATTAAATTCCGTCTAAAACTAGCTGTTTCCCTCGATCTGAATGTCCAGCTTATACAGAAGACCATGTACTTCAGAAAGTGAAAATTTAGCCTTCTTAAGCCTGTTAATATTGGGATCTATTGAATAATGGAAAGAAGTCCTGAGATCCGCTTTCTCAAGATTGGTATTTTGGAATACAGCTCCCGTAAAATCACAGCTGCTGAATACCGAACCGGAAAGATCACATTGCTCAAAATCTACTTCAGTGAGTTTCGTATCTTTAAACAAAGTCTTTTTAATCACGGTTTTATAGAATATGGAATTATTGAGTAAACAGCTTTCAAACTTAAAGGAAAGGCCAAACTCATTACAGTCGCTGAACTGAAGCCCAAACATCTTGCATTCTTTAAAAACCACATCCCGGAAGGCGGTATTGATTAGTTTTGCCATACTCAGATTGCAGCCTATAAAATCGCAGTCTGTAAACTTAAATCCTGACAGATCTGCATATTCAAAACTGTAGTTTCTGAAAGTACAGTTTTCATACTCTCCACGATCTAATGGAAATTGAATGCAGTCGGTATTTTCAAAATTTTGATCTGAAACATAAGCTTCCTTCATCATATTTTATGATTTTGATTTTGTAATGGAATTTGAATGAATGGTAAAGGCTATATTCCCGCTTATTAACGGAGTATTATTACACCAGCTGTATATGCTGAGGTTTTCCAGTTTTTAAACCAGACTGTTCTTATCAGAATAATTTAGCTTAAAGAAAATAAAAGTCATCATAGAAAAGGCAAGCAGTGAGCTTCCTCCATAACTGAAATAAGGCAATGGAATACCAACGGTCGGGAAAAGTCCCATAACCATCCCTAAATTGATCGTAAAGTGCATGAGCAGGATCGAGGCAAAACAATATCCGAATACCCTATTAAAGGTGGATTTCTGTTTTTCTGCAAGATAATAGATCCTGCCGATATAGACCATATAACATAAAACAAGAATTGCACTTCCTAAAAAGCCCCATTCTTCGCCTACGGTACAAAAAATATAGTCGGTTTCCTGTTCCGGAACAAATTTCCCCTGAGTTACTGATCCTTCACGATATCCTTTCCCCAAAACTCCACCAGAACCAATGGCTGTTTTTGAATATAATAAGTTATAGCCTGATGTATCTCTAAATGCTTTCTCTCCTTTAAAAAGAACCTCAATTCTTTCTCTCTGGTGTTTTGGAAGTTTCTCCAAAATATAGGGAGAACCAAAAGCCAAGCCGCACAACAATAGAATCGATCCGGAAATACTGGCAATAGAAATAACATCCCAGGACATTCTATGATAATTCAATGCTATCAAAATACCCGCGATGACAACAATCACAATGACAACATATAAAGGAGGTACTGCAAGCGAAACTAAAAAGACAGCCGCAAAAACAAAACCAATCCCAAATAAAAATCCATTTAACCCTTCTCTGTAGAGTGCAATAAAAAATGCAAGGAACACTAATAGTGATCCTACATCAGGAATGGCCAGTACGACAACACCCGGAATTCCGATAATGGCTAATATGGTTAATAAAGATTTTCTGTTTTTAAGATTAAAATCCGGTCCGGAAACATAATTGGCAACCATCAGCGCTGTCCCGATTTTTGCAAACTCTACAGGCTGCATCGTAAAGCTTCCGAATTTATACCAGTTTTTCTGTCCCAGGATTTCCTTACCAAAAGGAAAAAGCCCGATGAGTAATAATACTCCGCCAATATAAATAATACCGGACATGTTTTCGAAAAACTTGCTTCTTCCCACAAAAATTACCAGTCCTACCACCAAAGAGATACAGAAAAATACAAGCTGCTTTTCTCCTAATTTCTGGTCAACACTATAAATGTTTGCAATGGCAAAAATGCAAAGCAGGAAATATAAGCCAAGACCTAATTTATCTATTCCTTCTGTCCATTTCATTGCTTACTGGTTTTAGTGCCTTTAGTATTTTTAGTTTCTTCGTCTATTTTTTTTGAAGTTTGATACAATTCCAAACTGTCATTTTCTTCAAAAACGGAAAAGATTTTTAAATAACGTGTGTTCAAAGTGTTTTCAAACTTTTTGTTTGATTTTAAATATTAATGCATAAATAACGATAAATATAAAGGAAATTATACTTGTTACCAATACATTAAGTAATATTTCAAAAAATCTGCTGAACTTAAAGAACTCGATATACTGTACTAAAAGCTGATGCAGAAAGATGCTCGAAAACAAAAACAGTAAAAACTGCGCCCATTGAAGGGACTGGAAAGAGAAGAAATCCGTAGATGTATCCGTAGATGTCCTGAAAATCAATGTTCTGAAATAAGCAATCAGTGTTGTCGCAAATGCGTTGATTCCCCATGAAAAGAGAAATGCATCCACCGACAGTCCGATTAAAAAACTTAAAGCTAAAAATTGATATTTATTTCTAAAGAAAGGATAGAACATGACAAATACAGGATATAGTACCGGAGTATATTTCCCGAAAATGGTAATCCTGTTCAATACAAAAATTTGTAATGCAACCAGAAAAATCATGATCAATATATCGGTAAATAAAGTCCTGCTAATCATTTTCTTTTTTTATTACAGCCTGTAAAGTATCCTGAATTTTCTGTACTTCGGCTTTTTTAAGGTTTTTCACCACATATACCTTGCTTAAGGCACCCATCTTCTCACTTAACTCAACAGAAATATCCCAGAACCCTGTTTTATTATCAACGGAGTATCCTGCGACTGTACCAATCATTACCCCTTTCGGAAAAATTGCTGATTTACCATCTGTTACTACACTGTCACCAATTTTTAAGGCAACATATTTTGGAATATCTGCTAAATGCATCACTCTTGAATTATCACCATTCCAGGTTAACGTCCCAAAATAGCCTGATTTTTTCAGAGCAGCATTAATTCTGATTTTATTAACGCTTAAAACAGACTGAACTAATGCATAGCTGTCTGTAGAATTGATAACGATCCCTGCAATACCCTTAGGGGCCATTACGCCCATTTGAGGTAAAACACCGTCTCTTTTGCCACGATTGATCGTAAAGTAGTTATTTCTTCGGTTGATACTGTTAAAAACAATTTCACCGTCCACAAATGTATAGATCTGTCCGCCTCCCAACGTGTCATGAACTTTTCTGAATACCGGATTTTTAGCCCCTTCTTTTCCATAAAGTTCCAGCATCAAAGCTTTGTTCTGAGTAACCAGATCTTCATTGGTCTGCTTCAGCTTAAGGTAAGAAACCCCTTCATCAATATATCCTGAAATCCAGGAATTCAATGCAGCTGACTGACCGGCTACCCATGACTTCTGCATGGCGTTTTTGGAGAATATCAAAACCAGAGCAATAATTTGCAAGAAAATAAAGAAGACAAAAAGAGCGTTCTTCGAAAATAATCTCAGCAAGAATCCCATTCAGATATAAAGTCGTAAAAAGTTAAAATTATTTGATTAAGAAATTGAACTTATCCATATTCTTAAGTGCGATTCCTGTTCCGCGAACTACAGCTCTTAGCGGGTCCTCTGCTACAAAAACAGGAAGTCCCGTTTTCTTGTGCAGTCTGTCTGCCAAACCTCTCAATAGTGCGCCACCACCTGCAAGATAGATTCCTGTCTTGTAGATATCAGCGGCCAATTCCGGAGGAGTCAGAGAAAGAGTTTCCATTACGGCATCTTCAATTCTGATAATCGATTTGTCTAATGCACGGGCAATCTCTTTATATCCAACCATAATTTCTTTTGGCTTCCCTGTGATAAGGTCTCTACCTTGTACCGGGATATCTTCAATATCAACATCCAGGTCTTCAACAGCGGATCCCACTTCAATTTTGATTCTTTCAGCAGTTCTTTCACCAATGTAAAGGTTATGGTGTGTTCTAAGGAAATAAGCGATATCATTGGTAAATACGTCACCTGCAATTTTCACAGATTTATCACATACAATACCACCTAAAGCCACTACGGCAATTTCTGTAGTTCCTCCACCTATATCGATGATCATATTACCTTCCGGTTTTTGTACATCGATCCCAACTCCTATTGCAGCAGCCATTGGCTCATAAATCAGCCTTACTTCTTTTGCATTTACCTTCTGAGCTGAATCTCTTACTGCTCTTTTTTCCACCTCCGTAATTCCAGAAGGGATACAGATAACAATTCTCAAAGCCGGCTGAATGAATCTTCCTTTAATTCCAGGAATTTTCTTGATAAATTCTTTGATCATATGCTCAGAAGCATGAAAATCTGCAATCACTCCATCTTTCAAAGGACGGATGGTCTTGATATCTTCGTGAGTTTTACCCTGCATATGTTTTGCCTGTTCACCAACAGCAATAGGTCTTCCCGTAGAACGTTCAATTGCTACAATTGACGGCTGATCTATAACAATTTTATTATTATGGATAATTAGGGTATTGGCTGTTCCCAGGTCTATCGCAATTTCTTGCGTAAACATATCGAATAAACTCATATTTTTCTTCTGATTTTAAGTTTACAAAGATATAAATTAAACCCCACTAAAGAAATTTCATAAGCATATAATTTGGTTAAAATTTTATTAAAATTCAAAAATATTTACTAAGTTTTGGTTTAATTAATTACAGACTCCACTTAAACCAGTTTCCAAGACCATTCTTATAGTTTTTCACGATAATTATCATATACATTATCTGAAAATGTTTAATTAAAAAAAACGTAAATTTGCCCCGCTTATGTTACAGTATTCCCCCATACATCAAACGTCAAATTTTGCCGTACTTTCTATAAGCTATGAAAAAGCAGATGGAGAAACACGAGGGAAATTTGCGTTTTTTGATGAAAATATTAAAAATTTTGTCACCCAAATTCATGACGAGAATCTAGGGGATGCTTTTGTGGTTTCTACCTGCAACAGGACAGAGATCTATACGACTTCGCCCAATTATCTTCTGGTAGCCGAAGAATACTGCAAAACAATCGGAGTTAACATCACTGATTTCCTACAGTTTGCCAATATCCTTACCAAAGAAGAAGCCCTTACCCATTTATTCAGAGTAGCCGCCGGCCTTGAAAGCCAGATTATCGGGGATTTTGAAATTATCGGGCAGATCAAAAAAGCATACAGCCGTTTTAAAAAAGAAAGACAAAATTCCAATCCATATCTGGAAAGAGCTATTAATTCTGCGATACAGATTTCGAAAAGAATTAAAAATGAAACCGGAATCTCCAATGGAGCTGCATCCGTATCCTATGCAGCAGTTCATTATATTTTAAACAATCAAAAAAGAATAACCGAGAAAAACATCCTTCTTTTGGGGGTGGGAGAAATCGGGCAGAATACTGTTGAAAATCTGGTAAAGCATGTTTATCAGCCTAAAATAAAAATCGCCAACAGAACCCAGGAAAAAGCAGAGAAGATTTCTCAGAAATATAATATTCCTCATGTTGACTATTGTGATTTTGACGAGGAACTGAAAAAAACAGATATCCTTATCGTGGCAACGGGAGCAAAACAACCTATTATCAATGCAAGTCATTTTCCAAATGGCAAAGAAACATTGGTGATCGATCTTTCTATTCCGCACAATGTAGAAAAAAACGTCACCAACAATGAGAATGTAACTCTCATTGATGTGGATGAACTTTCTAAACAGATCCAGCAAACCATCCAGCAGAGAGAAAAAGAAATTCCAAAGGCAGAAAAGATCATCAAGGAAATGACCAAAGATTTTCTTGAATGGGAGAAAAAGAGAAAACTGGCTCCCAACATCCACCATTTTAAAGCGTCTTTAAAAAATATGGAGCGCAACGAAATGCATAACTTCTACCGAAAAAACAAGTACATCAATATCAACGACATGGAGCTTTCTGAAAAAATGATTCAGAAAATCACCAATCGTTTTGCAAAATATATCATCGATAATCCTTTGAAAGCCGAAGAAATTAGTAAATTAATGCACGAAATATTAGTTGAACAACCAAACAACGAATTCAATGAAAAGCATTAGAATCGGAACAAGAAATTCCGCACTTGCACTTTGGCAGGCAAGAGAGGTTGCCAGGCACCTTCAAAACAGCAATTATATTACAGAGATTGTTCCTATCGTTTCTTCAGGCGATAAAAATCTCAATCAACCCCTTTATTCTTTAGGAATTACAGGTGTCTTCACAAGAGACCTTGATACTGCCCTATTGAATGATGAAATTGATATTGCAGTACATTCTCTGAAAGATGTTCCTACCAAGCTCCCAGAAAATATTGAGCTGATCGCTTATCTGGAAAGAGATTATCCACAAGACGTCCTGATCCGTAAAGAAGCATCCAAAACTAAAGAATTCCATGAACTGAAACTTGCAACAAGCAGTTTAAGAAGACGCGCTTTCTGGTTAAAATATTATCCGGAAGCTGTTTTTTCAGACATCCGTGGAAATATCCAGACACGTCTTCAGAAACTGGAAGATCAGGATTTTGATGCTACTATTTTATCATTAGCGGGAATCAAAAGAATGAAGATGGATACTGAATATGAGATGATGCCTTTTATGATTCCAGCTCCTTCTCAAGGTGTTGTCGCGGTTGCAGGCCATTCTGACAAAAAGGAAATCAATGAAATCTTACGCACCATCAATCATAAAGAGACACAGATCTGTGTAGAGATCGAAAGAAACTTCCTGAGCACCCTGGAAGGCGGATGTACCGCCCCTATCGGAGCTTTTGCAGAGATCATCGAAAACCAGATCCGCTTTAAAGCAGCCCTTTGCTCCTTGGATGGTAAAAACTGTATTTCTACCGACGAAAATTTTGAGTACAACGAAACCGAGAACTTTGGTGAAAAGTTTGCCAAGGTCGTTCTCGAAAATGGAGGAAAAGAGCTCATGACTGAAATTAAAGGTTCATTGTAAGAACTTTTAGGCATATTTGTACCTTATCTATATTCAAGTACAAAATAATGAAAAAGTCCCTGATTTTATTAGTATTCGGATTCTGTGTGTTTACTGCAAATGCACAGAATACATTTGCATTTCGGGTATCGGATGCTGCTCTGGGGATTATAGACAAAACAATTGCGTATGATCCTGCGTATTTTATACTTCCCTATCCCAATGGAGATGTTCCTTCAAATAAAGGTGTTTGTACAGACGTTATTATCAGGGCGTACAGAAAAGTAGGCATTGATCTGCAAAAAGAAGTACATGAGGATATGGAGAAAAATTTTTCAAAATATCCAAAAACATGGGGCTTAAAAAAGCCTGATACGAATATTGACCATCGGAGAGTTCCCAATCTTGCCGTCTTTTTTTCAACATTTGGAAAACAAAAATCCATAGAAACCAATCCTGCATTATATGTTCCCGGAGATATTGTTACCTGGATTTTACCTGGAAACTTAACCCATATTGGAATTGTTGTCAATAAAAAATCGGCAGACGGAAAGAGATTTTTGATCGTACACAATATAGGAGCCGGACAAGTGCTGGAAGATATCCTTTTTAAATATACCATTACAGGACATTATCAGTACCCTAAATAAGCTATTTTTATGAAACACTTTATGTATGCTTTATTGGTATTGATCACATGCTGTATAAAAGCTCAGACCAACGAATTTAAAATAATCAGTAAACCTATTGATTATTCTCCTGAAAGAATACGTTTAAGCATAGAGTACCTTAAGGATCATTATAATATTATTCAGAATTCAGCTGTTATTTCGCCTAAAATAATTGTACTGCACTACACTGCCGGCGGAACGGTTGAAACAAATTATAAATACTTCAACAAGACTTACCTGGAGTCTGCCAGAAATGTTCTAAAAAAGCAAAGTGTTTTAAATGTTTCTTCACAGTTTATTGTAGACCGGGACGGTACCATCTACCAGCTGATGGAGCCTAATACATTCGCAAGACACACCATCGGACTCAATTACTGTGCGATTGGTATTGAAAATATAGGAAGTAAAAATCAGCCGCTTACTGAAAAGCAATCTGCATCAAATGCCCAATTAATTCGATATTTAACCAAAAAATACAATATAGAATATCTTATAGGACATTCAGAATATGGTATATTTAGAGGATCTAAACTTTGGAGAGAGACCAACCCGAACTATTTTACCGTTAAAGATGATCCGGGAAAAGATTTTATGAAAAAAGTAAGACTGTTAGTTGCTGATTTACATTTAAAAGAAAAGCCGTAATGAAAATTCTATTTACCAAAACCATAGACACCCATTTATTATCCAAAGAATTAGGATCGGATATTTCGGCTGACTGTATTGAGGTAATTAGAACAAAACCTATACAAATAGATGCTTTTGATTTGAAAAGCCATTCTCTGATTTTTACCAGTGTCAATGGTGTCAGTGCATTTTTTAAAAACCACTTCAAGCCCAACGAAGATTTTACTGCAAAAAATTACAATAAAATCTACTGTGTCGGGGAGAAAACAAAACGTGAACTGAGAAAATACGGTTTCGGAACATTTAAGGTGCTGAAAAATGCCGAAACGCTATCAAGGTTTATTATAGGAAACTGCCAGCACGAACAGTTTTTACACTTCTGCGGCAATCTGGCCCTCGATGTGTTGGATAAAGATCTTCCTCTGCAGAATATCCGGTACAAAAAAATCACTATTTACAAGACTGAAGAAATTCAACCTTCACTACCTGAAAAATATCATGCTGCAGTTTTTTTTAGTCCAAGCGGAGTTCGTAGTTTTGCAAAACTCAACTCTTTAGAAGAAATGAAGATTTTTTCCATTGGCGAAACGACCTCAAATGAACTGAGGAAGCACACCACAGGAAACATTTTCACATCGGAAGAAAATACACTGGCTTCTATTTTTGGGCTGATAAAAAAAGAACTTTGAGCAGCTGCAAGGCTGGCTGTTAAAAATAATGAGTGCCGGGAACGGCCGTATTAGTTTAAATAAATTATGATTAAAAACGACTTATATTTAAAAGCACTCCGCGGAGAAACGGTAGAAAGGCCGCCAGTATGGATGATGAGACAGGCCGGAAGATACCTGCCGGAATTCATTGCACTTCGGGATAAATATGACTTCTTCACAAGATGTCAGACTCCTGAATTGGCATCTGAAATTACTGTACAGCCCATCCGCAGATTTCCTTTAGATGCCGCGATCCTGTTTTCTGATATTTTAGTAGTTCCGCAGGCAATGGGAATTGATTTTAAAATGAAGGAAAATGTGGGCCCATGGCTGGATAACCCGATCAGAACAATGGAACAGGTTCAGAATGTTGTCGTTCCTGATGTGAATGATACTTTAGGATACGTTTTTGATGCTATTGAGCTTACATTAATTAAATTGGATAACGAAATTCCTTTAATTGGTTTTGCCGGGTCTCCATGGACAATTCTCTGCTACTGTATAGAAGGAAAGGGAAGTAAAGCTTTTGATATAGCCAAATCATTCTGCTTCCAACAGCCGGAAGCCGCTCATTTGTTACTTCAAAAAATTACAGATACTACAATTGCCTACCTGAAGAGAAAGGTTGAAAAAGGGGTCTCTGCGGTTCAGGTTTTTGATTCATGGGGAGGAATGTTATCTCCTCAGGATTATCAGGAATTCTCTTGGCAATACATCAATCAGATTGTGGAAGCATTAAGCCCGCTTACTCATGTGGTGGTATTTGGAAAAGGATGCTGGTTTGCGCTGGAAGATATGACGATGTCTAAAGTTTCTGCCTTAGGAGTAGACTGGACCATTACTCCTGAGCTTGCAAGAACATTAACAAATCATACGATGACGCTTCAGGGGAATTTTGACCCGGCAAGGCTTCATTCAACTCCGGAAACGATCAAGAAGATGGTAACCGAAATGATCAACCGTTTTGGAAAAGACAGATACATTGCTAACCTTGGTCATGGAATTTTACCAAACATCCCGGTAGAAAATGCAGAAGCTTTTATTAGAGCTGTCGTGGATTGGAAACCCACTATTTAATCTAAACTAAGTTTTACAATATAAAATCCCGTTCATCTCTGAACGGGATTTGTTTTTTAATATATTAGTTAATTTCTGTAATGAAATTTTCTTTAGACTTTCTTACTTTAGTGAGGTTCACTAACCAATCGGATTCAGAATTCCTGTACCCTAAAGGTAAAAGTAATACACTTTTCAAGCCTTTCTCTTTTAAGTTTAAAATTTTATCTACTTCTTCAGGGGAAAAACCTTCCATTGGTGTTGAATCTACTCCTTCAAACGCAGCTGCAATAATTGCCGCACTAAAAGAAATATAGGCCTGTTTTGCCGCATGAATGAAATTCTCTTCGGCGGATCTCTGAGGGTAGGTAGCTAATAACATTTGTCTGTAATTCTCCCAGCCTTCATTTTTAAAACCTCTGATCTCATTGGTAAGATCAAACATACTGTTGATTCTGTCTTCCGTATAATTATCCCAGGCAGCAAAAACCAAAAGATGGGAACAGTCTGCAATTTGCGGCTGATTCCATGCATGGGGTTTGATCTGCTCTTTTACGTCCTGATTAGTGATCACAATAATCTCAAAAGGCTGAAGCCCGCTGGATGTAGGCGCAAGTCTTGCCGCTTCCAATATTTTATCCACTTTTTCCTGTGGTACTTTTTGACCGTTCATTGCTTTCGTTGCAAATCTCCAGTTCAGTTTTTCTATTAATTCCATAAATTAATTAAATTTAGACCAGACAAAATTACTCCAAGAACCAGGATGATGAGATATAAAATTTCCTATCTCACAGATTGGTAAAGTCTATTATTTACAAACATGCTGCTCCTATTGTAGCATTAAAATCAATAAATCCTCCAAAATTTGGAGGATCTATTAATTATCGGGTGATATTTTAATTATCTTTATGTTAACATTTAAATCATTGAATATGAAAAAATTAGACAAAGAAAAAATGAAGAACATCATAGCCGGCGGAGAAATCTGTCTTGAATGTGCTATTGGATATGTTCAGGTGATTATTGAAGGAAGATGCTACTGCATTCCTCAGGATTAACTTAAAAAGAAAGCAGTTAGTCAACTGCTTTCTGTATTTTTATCCCAACATTTGCTGAGCTTTCTTCACTCCTTCTACAAGCTTGTCAATTTCTTCAAAAGTATTATAAACCGCAAAACTTGCCCGTACTGTACCTGCAATATTAAAGAAATCCATAATCGGCTGCGTACAATGATGCCCTGTTCTTACAGCAATCCCCATTTTATCGAGGATCATCCCAACATCCGAGGAAATACCCGTTCCCTCAAGATTAAAGGAAACTACCCCTGTCCTGTTCGCTTTCTCTCCATAAATCTTGATGTTCTCAATTTCCAGAAGTTGTCTCTGAGCATAATCCAGCAAAGCATTTTCATGTTTCTGAATAGCATCCTGACCTACTTTTCCAATAAAATCTATAGCTGCTCCCAAAGCAATGTTTCCACCTACATTAGGTGTTCCGGCTTCATATTTAAAAGGTAGCCCAGCATAGGTTGTTCCATCAAATGAGCAGGTAGCAATCATCTCTCCTCCTCCATGAAATGGAGGTAGAGCTTCCAAAATGTCCTGTTTTCCGTATAAAATACCCGTTCCCATCGGAGCGTACATTTTATGTCCTGAAAACACAAAGAAATCACAATCCAGCTTTTGCACATCAATGGTAAAATGCGGAGCAGACTGTGCACCGTCAATCACGATATAGGCATCAGAATTCTTTCTTGTTTTAGCAATAATTTCTTCAATAGGGTTTACAATACCTAAAGCATTTGAAACCTGATTTACAGAAACTACTTTTGTTTTTTCGCTTAAAAACTGATCCAGGAAATCCAGCTGAAGAATTCCGTTCTCATCGATTGGAATTACCCTAAGCTTGGCTCCGGTTCTGTCACAAAGCATTTGCCATGGAACAATATTGGAATGATGCTCCAGGTAAGAAATGATTATCTCATCATCTTTTTTAAGCTTCTGGGTCAAAATATAAGCGATGAGGTTTAATCCCTCTGTGGTTCCTTTTGTAAAAATGACTTCAAAGTCATGCTTTGCATTGATGAACCGTTGAACCTTTCTTCTTGAAAGCTCCATTTCTTCGGTCGCCAACTGGCTAAGCGTATGAATACCACGGTGTACGTTGGCATTGATCTCTGTATAATATTGATTCCAAACTTGTAAAACCGAATGCGGTTTTTGGGAGGTTGCTGCATTATCCAGGTAAACCAATGGTTTCCCGTTCACCTGCTGGTCTAATATAGAAAACTGACTTCTTATTTGTTGGATGTCAAACATTTATTAAATTTTTAAATTAAAAAGCTCTTATTTAGAACACTTCAAATTTACGTCTTTTTTTTCGAAAGGATGAATTTGCTTGAATACGGATGCTGATCAGTTGATAGAAATATTCAATAAAAGAGATTGAAGGTTTTAGATTTGGGAATTTATTTTTTTGCCCATAAAAAAACCTGCCAAAAAATTGACAGGTTTAATAGTATTGTTGAGTAAGCAATTCTTATTCAGCTGCAGTTTCTTCTGCCGGAGCTGTTCCTTCAGCTTCTACAGTTTCTTCTTCATCATCGTCATCTGCTACTGCACCTCCTTTCATTGCATTTCTAGACATCTTAACAGCTACAACAACTGCATTGTCTGGGTGTACGAATGAAAAGCCATTAGCTTTGATACCTCCAACATAAAGTTTGTTACCAATTTTAAGCGGAGTAACATCTACAACGATCTCATCAGGTAAATTAGCAGGGATTGCTCTTACTTTTAACTTTCTGAAAGACTGACGTAAAACACCACCAGCTACAACACCTTTAGAACGACCTGTAAGTCTTACAGGAACCTCCATAACAACTGGCTTATCAGCAGATAACTGATAGAAGTCAGCATGAAGAATTTTGTCTGTAATTGGGTGAAACTGAATATCTTGAAGAACAGCCGCGATTGTCTGGCCGTCAATTTCAATAGATACCGTGTGTGCTTCAGGAGTATATACCAAACCTTTAAAAGCTTTCTCTGTAGCAGAGAAGTTTAATGGTTCTGTACCTCCATAAACAACACAAGGGACTAATTCAGCATCACGTAAAGCTTTTGTCGACTTTTTGCCCACGCTTTCTCTTTTTGCACCTTGAATTGTAATAGATTTCATTTATAAAAATTTAAAAAATTGTTTTAATAAGTAATCGCTAGACTCTGATAATCAATTAAATAACAAACTTACTGCTAATTGATTGATGCTCATGAACCATCTTCATAACGTCCGCAAATAATGGGGCGCAAGATAGCACTTTTATTTTAGTTGACAAATTATTTTTAACAGGAATTGAGTCAGTTACAATTACTTCCAGCAATTTCGAGTTTTCAATATTATCATAAGCTTTACCAGAAAGTACCCCATGAGTAGCCATCGCTCTTACTGATTTTGCTCCCTTGTCCATCAAGATGTCCGCAGCTTTACAAAGTGTTCCTGCAGTATCGATCATGTCATCAATAAGGATTACGTTTTTTCCTTCCACATCCCCGATAAGGAACATCTCTTCCACCACATTAGCTTTCTTTCTTTCTTTGTAAGCAATTACTACATCAGCACCAAGGTGACCTGCATAGTTTTTTGCTCTTTTTGCTCCTCCCATGTCCGGGGAAGCAATCGTAAGACTGTCTAAGTTCAGCGCTCTAATGTAGTCTACGAAAATACTGGATGCATACAAATGATCTACCGGAATTTCAAAGAATCCCTGGATTTGGTCTGCGTGCAGATCCATGGTCATGATTCTTGTTGCTCCAGCAGCAGTTAAAAGGTTTGCGACCAATTTTGCACCAATTGGCGCTCTTGGTTTGTCTTTTCTGTCTTGTCTTGCAAGTCCAAAATACGGAAGTACAACAGTAATGCTTTTCGCAGAAGCTCTTTTTGCAGCATCAATCATAAGAAGAAGTTCTAAAAGATTGTCTGCTGGTGGGAACGTAGATCCAATTAGGAACACTCTACCTCCTCTTACAGATTCGTCTAAAACAGGTTCAAATTCCCCGTCACTAAACTCCTGAAAGTTGATTTTCCCTAGTTCCTGCCCATAATGCTGGGCAATTTTTTCTGCCAAGTCCTTACTAGTCCTTGTTGAAAATAGATAACTTAACTGATCGGCCATTTTTACTTTTTAAAGATTTGCAAATTTAAAAAAAAACCACAAGAAACGCTCTTGTGGTTTTTAACTTTTTATTTATCTGTCATATTAAGGGAACTTTACTCCCGAATAACCATTAGGATTTACCTGTGGTAGCGTAGATTTATATTTACCATTAATAGATTTAATAAATTCATTGGCAACGATAGCATATCCTCTACCTGTAAGGTGTACTCCATCCAGGGAGAATGCTCCTCCTGTAACAAATTTAGCCGTGTATTTTACCCCGTCAAATGAAATACCTGACTGACCATTTAAATCAACCATTTTAGCATTGGCATCTACAAAGGCTAATCCATAAGTATCAGCAAGTGATCTTATAGAGCCATTATAGGCATCTATTGCTGTTTTTACGTAAGCCGCTTCTGTTTTTGTTAAAACATGTTGGTTTTGTAATGGATAAGAAACACCGTACACATTTACCGGCGCTGGTGCACCAGGTGCAGTAGTTCCAATCACAGAACTTGAAGTAAGAAGAATATAATCTTCCTTAGTTGACTGTCTTGCCTGTCCAAAGATCTGCCCAAAAGCTGTAGCTGTCGGTAATCCCAGAGATGGCGTTAACGCTGCAGTAAGCTGAGCTGATAAATCCGTAAGAGATACATCTTTAATTAAAACAGGGTTTGAAGTAGTAGCAGAAAGCAGATTAATTCTATCTCCTGCACCAAAAGCGGTAAGCGCTTGTTTTAAAGGACCATATAAACTTGCGTTAAGGGTTGCTAAATTAGCTCCCAAAGTCGTAGGCGTCAAAGGATTGTAAGGAACTGTCGTAAAATAAGGAACCGAAGTAACGTAAGGGATATTTGCAATAACTCCTTTTGTTGTTCCTACACTTTTAAGACCATCCAGAACTCCTTTAATAGAAGCTGCCACTACATTCGGATCTGAAATATCATTTGATTTATATGTGGCAGGATTTGTGTTTCCTGTCTGAACCGTAGCTGTAGTATACGTGGTAACTCCTCCTACTGTCTGAGAGTTTGTTCCTCCATTGGTAGCATACAATAAAACATCATTATTTCCAATCCAAAGAGAGAAGAATGTAGGCTTCTGAGCCATTGCATCTGCCAAAACACTGGTAGTAGCAGAAGAAGCAAACCTCACAAAGTAAGGATTAGCAGTTCCTGTCAAAAGACCAGCCTGGCTACCATATCCATTTGCTACCAAATGATATGATTTCGCACCCGGCACTCCCATATTCTGATAAGGGGCACCAGCAGATACATTATCCAATGCAGCAGCAGGAGCACTTGGAACCGGAGATACAGATCCGTTAACCAATTGAAGTGTTAGTTTTCCAGAAAACCCAGGAAGATTGTTAAATCCTCCCACATCATTAGGCATTAAAGGCTGCTTAAAAGCTCCACCTCCTGCCAGGCTCATTTGCATAGCAATCATGCTTGGATAAGATTCATTTTGTCCGCTGCTGTAAAGCGCTCCATCTCTATACCCTGAAGTCAGTGAGTTTCCTAAAGCAATATATTTAGAGAAATCTGCGTCTCCTTTCGTTACTGCGATATCTTTCACATCAGTATCGAAATCATTTTTACAACCTGTTGTTAAAAGAAGTGCGGAGACGGCAAATGTTGATATTATAATTTTTTTCATAGTCTTTCAATTAAAAGGGATTATAGGATAAACCTAGACCAAAATAGAACGCTGTGGCCTTAGCCTGTCCATAAAAACCAAGGTAATCATTCTCTACATCTCTGGATTGAGGCATCGCGTAACCGCCTGCAATATCAACCCCGAATTGTTTAAACTTGAACCCTACTCCTCCTGTTACTACATACGTATTAAAAGAAGGTGTTTCAGCAATAAAGTTTTTATTAGAATAAGGTGCTTCATCATAGTAAGCTCCCAAACGTCCAAAAATCATATCACTGAACGCATATTGTGTTCCTAATCTGAATGTTTTTGAGTTTCTGAAGTTTTTAGGAGCAACAAGAATAGTAGGATCTGCCTGGTTTCCAACAGGAGCTGTTGCAAAATCCAACGTCAGCTTGCTGTATCTTTCCCAGCCATGATAATTGAAATCCGCTGAAACTAACCATTTTGGAGTCACTTTATAGGTTAATCCAACCGTATATTCTTCTACTAACGGAAGTGTTGCTGTAAATTTGTCTTGACCCGTTGATGCATTTAATCCTAATAATGTGTAAATAGACTGTGATGGGAAATTGAATGTTGCAACCCCATTTTTAGCCTTCATATCTACAGGAGAACGGTAAGCTATACTTACATCAAGCTTGGGATCCGGTCTGAAATAGAAACCAAAACCATAACCGCTACCAGTGGCTTTATTATCTTTAAGGTTAAGCTCTCCTCCAAACTGAGTAACCGCTTTATCCCAATTTACTTGCCCTCTGGCGTAGATATAACTTGCACCAAATGATATCCATGGTGCCAGCTTTACAGAAACCATCGGCTGAAAATAGAAACTTTTTAATTCCAGTTTTTGAACCATTTCTTTTCCCTCCCAATTGCTTGGATATTCAATGGTACTTCCGAAAGGTGTTGAAAAACTAAAACCAACTGACAAGTTCTCTATCGGTCTGTATGCAATTGCTGCATAAAGAGGCGTTCCAATAGGGTTATCCGTTGATGTACTCTGTAAAGTATTCAAGTTCTGAAAAGTAACTTTGTTACTTGCGCCGAATCCTCCTGCTACGACACTCAGTTTGGAAGGAATGAATGACATACCCGCTGGGTTAAAGAACGCCACACTTGCATCTTCGGCATGAGCACTAGTATGCGCCATTGCCAATTGTTTTACCCCCTGCAGAGAAACCCTGAAGCCACCTGCGTAAGATAGAACACCCGCCAATAAAGCAGTTGATACTAATATTTTTTTCATAGACTGTTATTATATAATCCAAATATAAAATTATTTTGAATACACCTGTTAATAAATCTTAATATTTTAAACAATATGCTAAAAGAAAATTATGTTTAAAATAGTACTTTAAGAATATTTCACTATAATCAGTTAGTTTTTAGACATTTAATAACCAATAAGATGCTTAAGAGATTTATTGTTTAATGTTAAACATTGATGTTATTGAATATTTGAGTATTTTAGAATTGCATAAAGATAAAATTACATAAATTTGCAAGATTATAAATAATAAATTATATGAGTTGTGGATGCAAAACATCCGGCGATTCTGCACATTCTTGCGGACCCAAGAAAACCGCGAATGGCTGTGAAAGTGTAAATACCTGTGGTAATAGTTATAAATTAAGTGTTTTTGACTGGCTTTCTGACGTTAATAATCCCGCCCAGAATAGGTGTGATTTAGTGGAAGTTAGATTCAAAAATGATAGAAAGTCATTTTATAAAAATGTAAATAATATCCCTTTACATATAGGTAGTATAGTAACAGTAGAATCTAGCCCGGGACACGATGTAGGCGTAGTAAGCCTCACCGGAGAATTAGTAAAGATTCAGATGAAAAAGAAAAAATTTCCTGAAGAATCTATTCTAAAGATATACAGACAGGCCAATCAAAAAGATCTTGAAGTTTGGCAGGAAGCAAGAAAAAAAGAAGACAGCGTAAAGATAGAGGCAAGAAAAATTGCCCAAAGAATCGGTCTTGAAATGAAAGTTACTGATGTTGAATATCAAGGTGATGCCTCAAAAGTCACTTTTTATTACACAGCAGACAACCGTATCGACTTCAGACAGCTGATCAAAGATTATGCAGGTGCTTTCAGAACTAAAATCGACATGAAACAGATCGGTTTCAGACAGGAAGCTGCAAAAGTAGGCGGAATAGGATCTTGTGGAAGAGAACTGTGCTGTTCTACCTGGCTTACCGATTTCAGATCGGTAAACACCAATGTGGCCAGATATCAGCAATTGAGTATCAATCCTCAAAAACTAGCCGGACAATGTGGAAAGCTTAAATGCTGTCTTAATTATGAACTAGACAGTTATCTTGATACATTAAGCAATTTCCCTTCTTCTTCTACAACGTTAGACACTGAAAAAGGAAGGGCATTCTGTATCAAAATAGACGTTTTCAAAAGAAAAATGTGGTTTGCATACATCGACAACTCTGTTGCATGGTATGATTTTGACATTGAATTGGTTAAAAAGCTAATCGCAAAAAACAAAAGAGGTGAAAAATCTCTTCCGTTGGAAGATTTGAAGCAGCCTGATACCCCGTTCCAAAGTATTGACCTTATTCAGGAGAATAATGTAGACCGTTTTGAAAAGAAGAACAAAGGAAACAGAAATCAAAACAGACCTAACAACGGACAAGGCCAAGGTCAGGGTCAGGGGCAAAAGAGAAACAGAATCGAAAGACCTGAAAAATCTGAACGTCCTGAAAGACCTGAAAAGCCAAATGGTAATGGAAATGCTAATTCCAACAACCAGCCAAGACAGCCAAGACCACAGCAGCAGCCGAAACCTCAGTTGGAAAAGGCAGAAACAAGTCCCGATGCTGAAAAAAAACCTCAAAATCCGGCCAAGAAAAAATTCAAAAAGAAATACCCTCCAAAAAAAGATAATAATGCATAAAATTTTAGGATTTCTTACCCTTATCCTTTTCTTTAGCTGTAATTCTTCGAAAGGAGAAGATATCATCATGAATTCTGTTGATAACAAATGGAATAAGAAAAGTGAACAGAAATTTAATCTTGAAATTTCAGATCCGCAAAATCCTAAAAATATTATATTTGTTGTAAGAAATAACAATAATTACCCTTACAGCAATATAAGATTCATTGTGAATTTCACCAATCTCCAAAACAAGAAAAAAGAAACAGATACCTTGAATTATGTACTGGCAAAGCCAAACGGAGAATGGCTTGGTACAGGTTTTGGTGACACGAAAGAAGCTCTTTTTCAATACAGGCTGAAATATAAATTCCCGGAAAAAGGTAAATATCAAATCGGCTTGATTCAAGCGATGAGAAATGACAACCTTCCAGGGATTGAGGATATCGGAGTAAAAATAGAAACGGCTAAACCGTAACCATAAATGGAAGAAAACAAACAAAATGCAGGAAGCAAAGGAAAAACGTTCCCCCTTCCTCCCAAAAAGAAAAAAGATACCTCATGGAAAAAATGGGTTAGATTTATCTGGATTGGACTCATTGCGGTAGTTTTAGGGATTTCAGGGATTTTCTTTGCAGTCTCTCAAGGCTTTGTAGGAGAAATGCCTGATGTAAAAGAACTTGAAAACCCAGACATTTTTGTTGCTTCTGAGATTATTTCTTCAGACGGTAACATTCTGGGCAAATTTGAAAAGGAAAAAACCCAGCCTATTTTCTATAAAGATCTTCCTCCTTATCTTATTTATGCATTACAGGCTAAAGAAGATGAGCGTTTTAAAGAGCATTCGGGAATTGACCTGCAATCTGTAGCCAGAGCTGTTGCCTACGGAGGTGGACGAGGTGGAGGTTCTACTATTACCCAGCAGCTTGCCAAGCTTCTTTTCACAGGAAATGCATCGCAAAACAAAGTGGAAAGAGCATTCCAGAAACTGAAAGAATGGGTAGTTGCGGTAAGTTTAGAGAAGAGATATACCAAAGAAGAAATCATCACACTTTATTTCAATAAATTTGATTTCCTTTTCAATGCAAACGGTGTTGAAATGGCCTCTAAAATATATTTCAACAAGAAAACATCGGAACTTACTTTACCGGAAGCAGCCACATTTGTAGCAATGCTTGAGAACCCGAGAAAGAACAATCCGTATAGAAATCCTGATAAAGCAAAGGAAAGACGAAATGTGGTTTTAGACCAGATGCAGAAAACAGGATATATTGATCAGGCTACGTATGAAAAGGCTATCAGTACTCCTATCACTGTTGATTTTCATCCTATAAAAAATATCACTGACGGATATTCTGCTTATTATAAATTTTATTTAAGAAAAGAAATCGATAAGTATCTTGATGGTTACGAAAAAGAAACCGGTAAGAAACTTAATCTTTATAAAGATGGTCTAAAAATATATGTTACGCTTGATTCTAAAATGCAGAAGTATGCAGAAGAATCAATTAAGGAGCACTTAACAGACCTTCAAAAAAGATTTGATGCCGAACAAAGAGGCAGAAAAAACAGACCTTTCTATTATCTGAATGATAAACAGATCAGCAGTGTAATGCTTCAGGCCATGAAAAGAACCGGGCGTTATAAACTGTTGAAAGCAGACGGTATGCCGGAAGATTCCATTATGATGGAATTTAAAAAGCCTATCAAAACATCTAGATTTACTTGGGCTGGAGAGGAAGAAGTAGAAATGTCTCCTTGGGATTCTATCAGATACCATAAACAAATCGCACAGGCAGGCTTAATGTCAATGGTTCCCGGAAGTGGGGAAATCAAAGCCTGGGTAGGTGGTATAGACTGGCAGCATTTCCAATATGACCATATTAAGCAAGGTAAAAGACAGGTAGGATCAACTTTCAAACCTTTCGTATATGCTACAGCGATTATGAAATTAGGAATGACTCCTTGTTCAGCAGTATCTAATGCGACCTATGATCATAATGGATGGCATGTTCCAGGAAGAGGAGGAATGCTTACCTTAAAAGATGGTTTAGCCCATTCTCAAAACCCGATTGCAGCAAGACTTATTGAAATGACCGGTGTAGATGCTGTAATTCAAACAGCAAGAGACCTGGGTGTTACAGAAGAAATTCCTAGAAACAATACTATTGCACTAGGTTCATCAGATATTACTATTTACGAAATGCTAGGTGCTTACAGTACTTTTGCCAATTACGGAAACTACAACAAACCAGAAATGGTATGGAGAATTGAAGATGCCAACGGTAGAGTAATTAAAGAAGTAAATGTAGAACCGAAAGAAGTGATGAACCCGCTGTATGCATATACCATGATTGAATTAATGAAAGGTGTTGCACAATACGGAACCGCTTCAGGAGAATTAGGAAGAAGGGGGATTTCAAAAGCAGTAGAAATTGCTGCAAAAACCGGTACCACACAGAACAACTCTGACGGTTGGTTTATGGGAATTACCCCTAAATTAGCTACAGGAGCCTGGGTAGGCTGGGAAGACAGAGCCACCCACTTCTTTGGAACCGGTGAAGGACAGGGTGCGAAAATGGCATTACCAATCTGGGCGATCTTCATGAAGAAAGTTTGGGCTGATAAATCCTTAGGAATTACCCCTGATGATAAATTCATCAAACCTTCAGACTGGAAAGACGGATGTTCAGGCCTAAAAGGTTTAAGTGGCGGATATGGAGATGATGGTGGTCTTCAGACCATTGATGAGATTAAAAACCCAAGACCTTCAGAACCTAACCCTAAAAAGAGTACTGAAAAGAAAGAAGAAAATATCAATGAAAACCTTCACTCAGCAGATGAGGTAGATTTCAATAAATAAATTCTCTTTTAGATATACATAAGACCTTTCATTTATTTGGAAGGTCTTTTCTTTTATAATTAATACCTTTGAAGAATGAATATTGAAAAGATCAGACAGCCTTTTATCAAGATATTTCCAGGAGATTTCTCGGGCAATACTATGCAGAGAAATACTCCGAAAGTCTTATTTACCACTATTAGCCCGGTGGGTTTTACAGGTCAGCAGTTAATTGCTTTTAACGAAGCCCTGTCGGAAGAAATAGGATTGGGAAAATTTGAAGAAAAAAACCTTGATTTCCTTGTGGGAAATCATCTTCCTGAAAACATTCAGACCTATGCAACAGCTTACGCAGGACATCAGTTTGGGAACTGGGCCGGACAGCTGGGAGACGGGAGAGCCATTGTAGCGGGAGAGATCATCAATAACTCTGGAAAAAAAAATGAAATCCAATGGAAGGGTGCAGGAGCAACACCCTACTCCAGGCACGCTGATGGAAGAGCTGTATTAAGATCATCCGTTCGGGAATACCTGATGAGCGAAGCAATGTATCATCTGGGAGTTCCAACCACAAGAGCACTAAGCTTATCTTTTACCGGTGAAAATATTATCCGCGACATCATGTACAATGGAAATCCTCAGGAAGAAAAGGGAGCCGTTGTGGTAAGGACTGCGGAAAGTTTCCTCCGGTTTGGCCACTTTGAATTACTGTCTGCACAAAGAGAATACGACACACTGCAAAAACTTTCCGATTTTACGATTGAAAACTATTTTCCTGAGATTATTTCAGAAGGAGTTGAAAAATACAAAGATTTTTTTAAAAACATCTGCACACGAACAGCTGATTTAATGGTGGAATGGTTCAGAGTAGGATTCGTACACGGAGTGATGAATACCGATAATATGTCTATTCTAGGCTTAACAATAGATTATGGTCCTTACTCAATGATGGATGAATATGAACTCAACTTTACCCCAAACACCACCGACCTGCCTGGAAGAAGATATGCATTCGGAAATCAGGGACAGATTGCCCAATGGAATCTCTGGCAACTCGCCAATGCACTCCACCCTTTAATTAAGGATGAGAAATTTTTAGAGGACACGTTAAACCAGTATGGTACTTATTTCTGGAATGCTCATGATACCATGCTTTGCAAAAAGTTTGGATTTAATGATCTACAGGACAGTGATGAAGATTTCTTCACCAACTGGCAGGCCTTAATGCAGGAACTTCATTTCGATTATACTTTATTTTTTAATCAGCTGGAAAAATTAGAAGCAGAAAGCAATCTACAATCTCTTTTTGAAAATACCTCCTACTCCTTTTTAGATGAAGAAAAATTGAGAAAATTAGAGGACTTCATCAAAAAATATACAGCCAGACTTCATCTAAATACCATTTCAAAAGAGGAATCATTAGCATTAATGAATGCTGCAAATCCAAAATTTACCCTGAGAAACTATCTTCTTTATGAATGTATCGAAGAAATTACTCTTGGAAAAACTGAAATGCTTGATAAACTGATAAAAGCATTAGAGAATCCTTATAAAGAACTCTATCCTGAATTCTCCGTGAAAAGGCCCGGAACATATGATGACACCACGGGATGCTCCATGCTTTCATGCAGCTCGTAATGAGAAATAATTAATAATTTTAAGTTTACAATGAATATTTATCATGGTTTATGTATTTTTTGACTACTTTTAAGAAAAAAAATTACCATGAAAAAAATTCTACTTTCTATCGCTGCATTATTAGTGAGCTCTACTGCTTTTTCTCAATTCTGGAGTACTCAAAATACAGGTTTCGCAACCGCTTCAAGGGGAATAAGCGGAATGGAAGTATATGATGCCAATACTGTTTGGGCGTTTGCTATTGACGGAAACGACACCACAAATAACATTCAAGAATTTACAAAAACCACAAACGGAGGCACAACATGGACTGCAGGAACCATTAATATTGGCAATCCAGCCCTAAGCATCACTAACATTTCCGGTGTAAGCGCAACAACTGCTTGGGTGGGAGCATTTGATCAAACAGACGGGCTTGGTGGTGTATGGAAAACAATAGATGGAGGTGCAACTTGGACTAATCAGCTTTCGTTAACTACCGCAGGTCAATCATGGACTAATTATGTACATTTTTTTGATGCCAATAATGGAGTTGCCGGTGGAGATCCTGAAAGCGGTGAATTTGAGATTTATACAACTTCTAATGGGGGCACAACCTGGACGAGAGTTCCTGCCGCAAATATCCCCAACCCTCTTGCAGGTGAATATGGATACAATAGTGGTTACTATGCTGTTGGTAATAACATGTACTTCTATACTGGAAAAGGAAGAATTTTCAAATCAACAGATAAAGGTCTAAACTGGACAGCTTTGGCTACAAATACCATCATCAGTGATTTTGGAAGTGCTACCATCAATGGAAACATGGCTTGGAGTGATGCTAATACAGGAATGATTTTCAGAAAAACTTTTTCCGGAACAGGATTACCTACAGGACTAACTCTTTATAGAACTACTGACGGTGGAGCCACATGGCCCGCTGTTACCTTTACAGGAATTACCGCAGGCAACAAAATTAATGATGTCACATACGTTCCAGGAACTACCATTTTAATAGCAACAAGTTCAGCAGGAGGATCTTGGAAAAGTACCGACAATGGAACTACATGGACAGCTTTAGATACAGGAGTACAGCATTTGGATGTAAAATGCTTTAATGCAAGCACATGTTATTCAGGAGGCTTTAATACATCAGCTACCGTTGGTGGAATGTTCAAGTCTACTCAAGTACTTGCTACTTCTGAGGTTGCAGGTGTTACCAAACATTTATCGATATACCCTAATCCAACCCAAGGACAAGTTAATATTAAAACTGACAAAAAAGTAAAAACAACTGCTGTTTTAGATTTTTCAGGAAAATCTGTTATGAAAACAGATGCTGCAAAACCAGATATTTCTTCTCTTCCAAAAGGAACTTACCTGATTCAAATTGAATTTACTGACGGTACTTCCACTACGGAAAAAGTAATTAAACAATAATAACATATACAATATTGTAAAACCACCAAATTTGGTGGTTTTTTTATTTTACTTTTGCAAAAATTTGATCCGTGTCTGCTATTAAAATAAAATTCATTCACTTTTTAAGACTCCTCTTTCCCTGCAATTATATTGAATGGGCTGTTTTCTTATTTTTCATAGTTTGTTATGGGATTTTAGGCTCTTATATTGCCCTTCACTACAGAATCATATTCGACAGCAGGATTCCGTGGGATGCCTATTTCAGCTTCGATAATAAAGCGATTGTGATGACTGGTGGCAGCTTTGAACGCCATCCCCTTTCCTATTATTTTTTCAACTGGATAAGAGCCATTGCACTGTTTATTTCAGATGGGAAAATGAACGCCACCTTCAGACTTACCTTAGCATGGTTTAGTAATATAGCAATAAGTTTAAGCTTGGTACAGATATTTAAATATCTAAAAAATATCATCCAATTACCTTTAACAATCACCTTACTGATCATTCTGTTTTTCAGCATTTTTTCTACAAACATCATACTGTCATTTACTCCTGAAAACTTTACATATACCTTATTTTTACTTACTCTATACAACCACTATGCAGCGATAAAAATCCGGAAAGAAGAAAAAACTCCTGCTTCAGCATTGGTATTAGCAGGAATCACTATTGGCGGTCTCACGGTCACCAATATTGTGAAAGTATTTATACCTGTATTATTTGAAAAAAACCTTTTTAAGAATTGGAAAAAGCTGGGGAGCGCAGTACTTAGAGTGTGTATTGCCTGCATATGTTATGTTTTATTGTATCTCAACAGAATTGATTTTAAGTATCAAACTATATTTTCTAAGACCAACCAGCAATATGAGAAATTCTCAAATGTAAAGTCTACCCCTATCTGGGATATGATCTATTCTTTCTTTTTTGGAGGAAACATTTTATTTCCAAGTTTTATCATCAGTGACAAGAATAACATGAAAGGTTTTGCTTATAAAGGACTTTTTATGGACACCTATTCATCATTGGCACCTTATATCTTTGTCGGAATTATATTGATCCTTTTATGTTGGAGTTATTTAAAAAATTTCAAAAATAAGCTGGTTCAGGTTATCGTCATTTCGTTTTTTGTAGATATCCTCATTCATTGTTTTATGAGATTTGGATTACACACTTCCTACATCTATGGAGGACATTTTATTTTTGTGTATCCACTCCTTTTGGGATGGCTTTTTTACGCCTACCGGTCAGCACCAAAAACACTGTCATTTCTAACTCTTACTATAAGTATATTGTTCGTTTATTTACTCATCAATAATATGATAAGAATGTCAGAATTCTTCTGGTTTCTAGATACTTATTACCAATAAAAAAAGGCTGAGAAAATTCTCAGCCTTTTATGTTTTTATCAGGTTATTTACTTTGCTTCTGCACAGAAAATTCTATACTGTACAGGGATCGCAGACTTGAAATATTCTTTTATTTTCGAAATATCTGATGCCGCACTTTGCTTGGTAAAATAGCTTCCCGCTAAAATTTTGTAATTAGGTCTTAGTGACGCGTCAGTTTCAACCTTTAAATTAGGAAATCTCTTTCTGAAATAAGACTTTACTTCATTCGCTTCCTCATTACTTTTCACCGTGGTGATCTGTATTTTGTATCCTAAAATTCTAGGATTCTTTCTACAAATCTCCGCATTAGTGAGTTCCCTGCTCGGAACATAAATTTTAGTGGGCTTGGAAGGAGTATATGGATTGTCAATTGCACTGTCCCGAGTGGAATTATTATTCACCGCCACTCTCGAACATTTGTCTTCAATGCTCTCCAAAGCCGAACTCACTTTGGAGTCCATAGTCATAATAAGCTCGGTTCCGGCAAGTGTATCTTTCTTAACAACCTGCTGTGCTTCAACACTATAAAATCCAAATAATGATACTATCGAAAATATTTTTATGAAATTTCTCATTTAAACTTGTTTCCGCAAATTTATACAAATTAAAAAATTATACCAAACAGAGTTATTTAGAATCAATACAAATTAAACGTAAATGATATTTTCCCCTTTGTATATACCGTTAAATTCCTGTTAAAAATATTATTTTTGCGGGATTGATTGAATGTTCAATATTTTACTAACATAAGATAATTTAAATGATTAGTTGGAGAAAGCATTATAAACAAACGTTGATTGCAATAGGATTATTGCTATCAACCAGTGCTTCAATTTACGGGCAAGACGGCGATCCTAAAAACGGCGAGAAACTTTTCAAAGCGAATTGTACTGCATGTCACGCGCTGGACAAACAAGTAATAGGACCACCTTTGAAAGGGGTTGTAGAACGAGTGAAGACAGAAGGCGGGGTAGACAAAGATTGGCTTCACAAGTGGATCAAAGACAATAAAGCTCTAAGAGCTTCTGGGGATAAATACGCCAATGAGATTTTCGAAAAATTTAATAAGACTGAGATGTTGCAGTTTCCTAATCTTACCGATAAGGACATTGACGACATTTTAGCATTTACAACTAATCCTCCGGCACCGGCACCAGAACCTACGGCAACGACAGCTCCAGCTGGAGAGGCTACAGCTGCACCGGCAGACAAAACCACTACAAGCATTGTGATTATTTCATTAATTGCTATTGCAGGTTTATTAGTTTGGATCTTAATTAAGCTAAGACAATTAGTGAAATTAGGCCAATCTGAAGAATTAGTGGGTCTTAACGAAACACGAGTTCGTTCGTTCAGCGAGATTTATGAAAAATACCATTACATTGGTAAAGGATTGCTTACTATTCTTGCAATTTTAGCTGCTTATGGTGTTTGGAACTGGATCATGTGGATCGGGGTTTACAAAGGGTACAAACCTGAGCAACCTATCTACTTCTCTCACAAAATCCACGCTGGAGAAAACAAAATCGATTGTCAGTTATGTCACTCAAGTGCTAAATACGGTAAAGTATCTGAGATCCCTTCTATGAACGTTTGTATGAACTGTCACAGAACAATCTCTGAATACAACGGTAAATACATTGAGCCAGGAAAAGACAAAGCATTCTATGATGGAGAAATCCAGAAGATTTATGCAGCGACGGGTTGGAATGCTGAAAAACAGCAGTACACAGGTAAAACGCAGCCAGTAGAATGGACAAGAATCCATAACATGCCGGATTTCGTTTACTTTAATCACTCTCAGCACGTAGTAGCAGGAGAACAGGCAATCATCAACTCTTTCAACAAGAAGAATCCAAATAACAAAATTGATGTTGTTTGTAAAGCTTGTCACGGAAAAATTGACACAATGAATGTTGTTCAGATGGCTAATGACTTCACTATGGGATGGTGTATCGAGTGTCATAGAACTACAGAAGTTGATATGAACAACGGTTATAATAAAGAATACTTCAAAAATCTACATGAAAAGTTGAAAAAACAATATCCTAAGGATGGCGGTAAGATCACTGTAGATGCGATTGGAGGTCTTGAGTGTGGTAAATGTCATTATTAATAACTAAAAATTAGAAGTATAAATGGCTTCAAATAAAATACAATTTAGAAGTATTCATGAACTTAAAGATCCAGCTTTAAACAATAAGCTGGCTCAGAAAGAGTTTCAGGAAGAAATTCCGGTAGAAGATTTCCTTGGAGATGCTGAACAAAACGGATCAAGTACTTCAAGAAGAGATTTCTTAAAATTATTAGGATTCTCAACAGCTGCTGTTACATTAGCAGCGTGTGAGGCTCCGGTAATTAAAACGATCCCTTACGTGGTAAAACCACACGATATTATTCCGGGGGTTCCAAATTATTACGCTTCAACCTATTTTGATGGTTTTGACTTTGCTAGTGTTTTAGTAAAAACCCGTGAAGGACGACCTATCAAAATAGATCCGAACCCGTCAGCTGGAGATTTAGGTAAAACTAACGCAAGAGCTCAGGCAAGTGTACTTTCTCTTTATGATAATGATAAAGTAAAACAGCCTAAATTAGACGGTAAAGACGAAACTTTCGACAAAGTAGATGATTTCGTTCTTAAAGGTTTGGCAGAAGCTCAGTCAGCAGGTAAGAAAATTGTGCTTTTATCGCACTCTTTCGCTTCACCTACTTTCAAAAAGTTATTCGCTGAATTTAAAGCAAAATATCCTACTGCTGAATTAGTAACGTATGATGCGATTCCTTACTCTGCTTCTCTGGATGCAGCACAGGAAGTTTTCGGACAAAGAGCATTACCGGTTTACGACCTTAAAGGTACTGAGCTAGTTGTTTCTTTCCAGGCAGATTTCTTAGGAGATTATAATGCTTCAAGCTTAGAAACATCTTATGCAGCAGCAAGAAAACCGGGACCAAACATGTTGAGACACATTCAGGTGGAAGCTAACATGTCTATCACAGGTGCGAATGCTGACTCAAGATACAGATTAAAGCCAAGTGCGATAAACAAAACATTAGTTGAAGTTTATAATGCTATCGTTACAGGAACAACTCCTGCAGACGTAACGGCTTCTGAGATCGTAAAAGAGCTGAAAGCTAAAAACAGTAAAGCTGTTGTTTTAGCAGACGGATCTAAAGGAGCTCAGGTTTTGGCACACTTAATCAACCAAAAATTAGGTTCTGTAGCTTTCACTGGTAAAGCGAACTTCCTAAAAGAATTTGATAAAGCAAGATACCAGGAATTCTTAGGATGGGTAAATGCAGGTCAGGTTGGAGTATTAATTACCAACAATGTAGATCCAATTTACTCTCATCCAAAAGGAGAAGATTTCAAAAAATCTTTATCTAAAGTTGCTTGCGTAGTTGCTGTTGCTGACAAGAAAAATGAAATGTACAAAGCAGCGAAAGCTGTAATTCCTGTAGCTAACTGGCTAGAGTCTTGGGGAGATATTGAACCTCAAACTGGAATTTATACATTAATGCAGCCTACTATCCAGAAAATTTACAAATCGAGACAGATTGAAGAATCTTTATTGGTTTGGAAAAACGGTAAAAACAGCGCATCTAATAACTACTACGATTATTTAAAAGGAAGTGCTGCTTCTATTTTGGGAGCAACTTCTTTCAATAAAGCTTTATACAACGGTATCGTTACTTCCAACAATGCAACAACGTTGTCTTATGCAGGAGGAAATGCTGCACAGGCAGTTGCTGAATTAGGAAACTTTAAAGCTTCTGAACTGGAATTGGTATTGTATACTAAGACTTCAATGGGAGATGGTACTCAATCAAACAACCCTTGGTTGCAAGAATTACCGGATCCTCTTACAAGAATGTCTTGGGATAACTACTTGACTATTTCTCCGAAAGATGCAGAAAAATTTGAAATAGAAAACGATCTTAATGCAAGAATGCAGTTAGACGGTTCTATCGTAAATCTTACTGTAAACGGAGTAACAATAAAAGATGTTCCTGTATTTATTCAGCCAGGACAAGCAGAAGGATCAGTAGGTCTTGCGCTTGGATATGGTAAAAAGAACTCAGGAGCAACTGCTGATACAGGAGTAAACGCTTATCCTTTATTTGATGGTTCTAACTTGACAGTGTCTGGTGTGAAAATCGAAAAAACAGGAGAAGATCATGAGTTTGCTGGTATCCAGCTTCAAAACACGTTGATGGGTCGTTATGAAATCGCTAAAGAAGTTCCTTTAGCAGAATTTATCAACGTTCCTTTTGATGATGAGCACAAAGGATGGAACAAGCCTTTAGAATATCACACCATCAGCGGAGCTCTTCCTGCAAGAAAAATCGACCTTTGGGACGCTTTTGATGATACAGACGGACCTCACTTTAACTTGTCTATCGACTTGAACTCTTGTACGGGTTGTGGAGCATGTATTATTGCTTGTCAGGCAGAAAACAACGTTCCTGTTGTAGGTAAAGAAGAGATCAGAATGTCAAGAGATATGTATTGGTTAAGAATTGACCGTTACTATTCTTCAAGACAGAAAGTGGAAGTATATGAAGGATTAAAAGAGGGAATGGCTGTTCCTGAACTATACGGAAGTAAAGTTCTAGGTATTGAAGGAGCCTTAGAAAACCCTGCAGACAATCCTG
Organism: Chryseobacterium sp. SIMBA_029; assembly: GCF_046535275.1. Taxonomy (NCBI): domain Bacteria; kingdom Pseudomonadati; phylum Bacteroidota; class Flavobacteriia; order Flavobacteriales; family Weeksellaceae; genus Chryseobacterium; species Chryseobacterium sp. SIMBA_029. Next base: position 91,938 of record NZ_JAWRXA010000002.1, on the reverse strand, counting down.
ATGTAATCTTCCAGCCAGTAATGTGTCAGCACTGTAACCACGCTCCTTGTGAAACTGTTTGTCCGGTTGCGGCAACATCACACGGTAAGCAAGGTCAGAACCACATGGCGTATAACAGATGTATTGGTACAAGATATTGTGCAAACAACTGTCCATATAAAGTAAGACGTTTCAACTGGTTTACTTATAACTTAAATGATAAATTTGATTTCAATCAAAATAACGATTTAGGAAGAATGGTACTAAACCCTGATGTTGTTGTAAGAACAAGAGGGGTTATGGAGAAATGTTCAATGTGTATCCAAGAAACACAGGCTACAATCTTAGCTGCTAAGAGAGACAACAGAAAAGTAACAGATACTGAATTCAAAAATTCTTGTGCTTGTGCTGCTGCTTGTTCTACCGGAGCAATGACGTTTGGAGATATGAATGACAAAGAGTCTGAAGTTAGAGATTTATATTCTAGCAACAGAAGATATTATTTACTTGAGGAGATCGGAACAAAACCAAACGTGTTCTATCACACTAAAGTAAGAAACAGAGTAGAAAAATAAAGTTTAAATAATAAATAGGTAAAAAATGTCAGGACATTACGAAGCTCCGATAAGGGAACCTCTGATTATTGGTCACAAAACTTATCACGATATCACAGAAGATATTGCAAGACCTATAGAAGAAAGAGCAGGTAAATTATGGTGGGTATCACTATATGCAGCCTTAGTTCTATTCATCTATGGATTTGGATGTATCGCTTATACTATCGGGACAGGAATTGGAGCATGGGGGCTTAACAGAACTATTAACTGGGGTTGGGATATTACCAACTTCGTATGGTGGGTAGGTATCGGTCACGCCGGAACCCTTATCTCCGCAGTATTATTATTATTTAGACAGCGATGGAGAATGTCGGTAAACCGTTCAGCGGAAGCGATGACGATCTTCGCGGTTGTACAGGCGGCAATCTTCCCTGTAATCCACATGGGTAGAGTTTGGGTAGGATACTGGGTATTCCCTCTTCCTAACCAGTTTGGTTCTCTTTGGGGGAACTTCAACTCTCCTCTACTTTGGGACGTATTTGCGATCTCTACGTATTTCTCAGTATCTACGGTATTCTGGTTTATGGGATTAATCCCTGACTTTGCAATGATCAGAGATAGAGCAAAAACTCCTTGGACAAAGAAAATTTATACATTCCTAGCATTCGGTTGGGGTGGTAAAGCAAAACACTGGCAGAGATTCGAAGAATTATCTTTGGTTCTTGCAGGATTAGCAACTCCACTTGTATTCTCAGTACACACTACTGTATCTTTTGACTTCGCAACTTCAGTAATTAAAGGATGGCACTCTACGATCTATCCTCCTTACTTCGTTGCTGGAGCAATCTTCTCAGGATTTGCAATGGTACAAACACTATTGTTAATCGCTAGAAAAGTGTGTCACTTAGAAGAATATATTACAATGTATCATATTGAAATTATGAACATCGTAATCGTTCTAACCGGTGGTATGGTAACAGTAGCTTATGCAACTGAATATTTCATCGGATGGTACTCTGGATCAAGATTTGAAGACTTTACCTATCTTTCGCCAGGTGCGGCAGTAGGACCTTACTGGTGGGCTTTCTGGTCATTGATTATCTGTAACCTTGTAGTTCCTGCTTCATTCTGGTTCAAGAAATTGAGAACGAATATTATCTGGACTTTCATCGTTGCATTGATCATCAACATCGGTATGTGGTTTGAACGTTTTGATATTATCGTTATCAACCTTTCTAGAGATTACTTACCAGGATCTTGGACCATGTTTAAACCAACGATCATTGATGTGGGTGTATATTTAGGAACGATCGGATTCTTCTCTGTATTATTCTTATTATACGCAAGAACATTCCCTGTAATTGCACAGGCTGAATTAAAATCGATTCTGAAAATTTCAGGTGAAACTTATAAAGTAAAAGAAGGAGATGAGCACCACTAAAATTGTATACGGACTTTATGCTGATGACGACGATCTAATGAACGGCGTTAAAGCATTCAACGATAAAGGAATATCAATAAATGAAGTTTATACTCCATTCCCTGTTCACGGACTAGATAAAGCTTTAGGGTTAAAGAAAACCAGAATTTCTGATGCTGCATTCTTCTATGCTCTTTATGGTATTACAATCGGTTCAACAGTAACTTGGTACGTAATGAATCATGACTGGCCTCAGAATATTGGTGGTAAGCCTGCTTTTGACTGGGCACACAATATGCCTGCATTCGTAGTTCCAATGTTCGAATTAATGGTTTTCTGTGCAGCTCACATGATGTCATTGACTTTCTTAGTAAGAAATAAAATGTATCCTGGAGCTCCAGCACAAAACCCGGATCCGAGAACTACAGATGATAAATTCATGATGGAATTTGTAACTGAAGATGTAGAATCTGTAAAACAGTTACTGATTGAGACTGGAGTGGAAGAAATAACTGTTAAAGACGCTTAAAATGAAAAAGAATGTATTAAAAATTACAGCAATTTTAGGTTTAACTACAGTGTTACTTAATTCTTGCGGACCAAAAGAAAATACACCATTGGTATATTTTCCAGATATGTACTTTCCGGTAGCTTATGATCCATTAATGAAAGCTCAGGATGCCTACTCAGATCATGAGAATGAAATCCCGGCGTTTGTTAAAAACAGTTTTGCAACAGGTCTTGCTCCAGTAGAAGGTTCAGTTGCACAAAATAAAGATGGTATTTTTGAAGAAGGTTTACTTCCTAAAAATGCAGATCAATATAATGCAGGATATGACGCTTCTAAGAAGATGACGGTATCTCCTCTTAATCCGGCTAATGCAGCTAAGGATATTGAAAGAGGAAAGATGCTATTCGATCATACTTGTGCGGCATGCCACGGAACAGGAGGTGATGGACAAGGTCCAATTGTACAATCTGGTGCTTTCTCTGGTGTACCTAACTATGCTGATAGAGAAATTACTGTAGGATCTGTTCATTATGTATTAACAAACGGTAGAAATGCGATGGGTTCTTATGCAGGACAATTAAACGCAGGAGACAGATGGAGAGTTGCCATGTATGTGATGAGTGCATTCAAAAAGAATGCAGCTCCAGCAGCAGCGGCTCCAGCAGCAGCTAAAACAGATTCTACCGCAACTAAAAAATAAGAAAAGAAATGTATAGTTTTTCACCAAAATTAAAATCAACTTCTATAATACTTCTTGTTGTAGGTTTAGTTCTATTTGGTATCGGCTTCTTTTTAAATAAAGGAATCAGTACTGAGAAAATAGAACAGATGATGGAAGCTGTTCATGCTTCAGGTCATACAGCGCCTACACATTCAAGTGAAATGATAGGACCTCAGGATCATGCAGCTCATTTAGAGCATGCTGAACTTCAGATTCATAATCAGCCTTTAGCATCATTGCACTTTGTGGCTGTCTTTTTCTTTGGAGTAAGTTGTGCTGTACTGTTTTTTTACTGTATTCAGCACGCAGCTCACGCAGGTTGGCCAATCATTATTACAAGAGTAATGGAAGCTATCGCTTCTTACATCCCATACGGAGGAGCAATCCTGGTTATCATGATGATATTGAATATCACTCACAATGGCCACTTATTCCACTGGATGGATCCCGAATTGACAAATCCTGAATCTGCACATTTCGATGTGATCTTATTTGAAAAGAAAAGATTCCTGAACATTCCTTTCTATGCAATCAGAACGATTATCTACGTAGTAGGTGCTTCTTTCTTTGCCTGGAAATTAAAAGCTCAGTCTAAAAAAGTAGACGAAACAAAATCAAGAGTAGACTATCAAATGCTTTACAGATGGGCTGTTGGATATATTGCATTCTTCGGATTTGCATCTGCAGCTTGGGCGTGGGACTGGTTGATGTCTATTGACCCTCACTGGTATTCTACAATGTATATCTGGTACTCAATGGTAAGTTGTCTATCAAGTGGTATTGCAGTAATCATCTTATTGAGTGTATACCTTAAGAAAAACGGATTCCTTCCTCAGTTCAATGATAACCACTTACACGATTTAGGAGTATTCCTTTTCGCTACAAGTATGCTTTGGACGTATACATGGTTTGCACAGTTTATGTTATACTGGTATGCTAACGTACCGGAAGAGGTAAACTACTTCTTTGGAAGATTCCAGCATTATGGTACTACTTTCTTGCCAATGTTGATCATCAACTTCCTATTACCATTATTGGTATTGGTAAGCAGCAGCATCAAGAGAAACTACAAAGTGGTAACAACAATGGCAGTAGTAGTTATCCTAGGTCACCTTTTAGATTACTTCAATATGGTAATGCCGGGAACGGTAGGACCTTACTGGAACACTCCTGAAGTATTCTTATTAATTTTAGGTGCTGTTTTATTCGTAGCAGGATTGTTTATGTTTACTGTATTAACAGCTTTATCTAAATTAAAGTTGATCCCTACAGGAAACCCTTACCTACATGAATCTGAAATTTATGAGTATCCTTTCTAAGAAGAACTCCTAACAGAAATAAATAAAAAGACCGGTCTTTACGACTGGTCTTTTTTGTTTTAAGATATTCATATTCCCAAATATAAAACTTATAACGGATCTGTATTCCAAGTTACTTCGTGAGGTAATAAAAAAAGATCCGGAGAAAAATACTTTCTCCGGATCTTTTTATTGTTATTTATTATTTAAAGCCAATAATAAGTACGAAATAAAGTCATTTAACGAACAAATTTCACACTGCGGTGTTCAGCCTGTAAATAAACCAGTTCTTTATTTTTAATGCTATTATTCAGATGATCTATAACGCTCTCCGGGGTAAGGTTATCCTGAAAATATTGTAAAACATTTTTCCTCAATTCAGCAATTTCCAATTCGGACATTTCAAAAATATCCTGTAATATACCATTCAAATGTGCCAAATCATCAAAAATGATCGCATTAACCCTATCCGTAAGGTTCGGGTACATTACATCCGCATATTCTTTCTGAATCAATGGAATTGTTCCTACAGACATTGCTTCAATTACATTATGGCATAAAGGCATAACGACTCCGGGACAGCACAAGTAAAAATTAAAATGAGATAAAGTTTCTCTTACATCTGCCATCGGAAGTTCAAAATGCTCTTTAATCGCAAAAGCATATTTTTTCTCTAAGCTCCCCTCTTCTATTCTTTTCAACATTTCAGCTTTTCCAGGAAGTGCCAGGAAATTCGCTTTGCTTTCAAAATAACTTAGAAGTTCAGTCCTTGGAATCACTGAAAATTCTGTTCTCTTGATGTCAAGGTAAGCCTGAGCATCAAAATTACCGTAGCAAAAAATTGAATTGATTCTTTTTTTGTTGAGATCTACTTTATGATTCCAGATTCCATAATGATACATAAGGGGATGAAAGCTCATCGGAACATGATAAACCCCAGTTGTATTATTTCCCTTTTCAAAATAACTGGAAAAATAGTCCGGGCTGAACATCTCATCTGTTATTTCAATATAGTTTTCAGGCTGATATTTTTTATTCACAATTAAGAAATTATCCTCCCTTATAATTAAACTAAGATATTTTTCTTTATTACGGATGTTCCTGAATGTGGCAAAGTCCATTGGGTAATAAACGTTGTACCCGGAAAGTTTGTAGAATTTCAGGAGCAGATAAAAAAAACGGTGATAAACGGTGTGATGCTTAATACTCACTACTACTGCTTTAGGAGTATTTTCAGGGGTATTCTTTTTAATTTTCTCAAAAGCCAGACTATCTTTTATAAGCCGGTTTACCTGATCAAATCTTTTCTTAATCATTGTGTGTGTTCATTTAAAACAAATATAACATTTATTTCAGAAACGTGTATTGTAACGATATAGTAGCCTGTCAAATCATCAAACATTCATAACGAAAGATGATTGAAAATATAAGATTGAAATTTTCGGTGATAAGAATTCATTTCCAGATCACGAGTTACATTGTCTTTATGATAGATTTTTCATATTTCATTCTCTCGTTTGTTGGTATTTCCAGGTTGAGCTGTTCTGTGGCTTCATTCACCAACCTTCCTTCAACCGGTATTTTTTCCTGTGCATTTTGCAGATACCACATATATTCCAAATCTACGTGCCCAGTATCTATTGTCCAGATATTTTCTTTTGCCAGATCAAAAGCCATTACTGTCGCTGTAGGACCTAATGCAAGAAGAACCAACTTGTTTCTTCCATGGGTTTTAATTTCAGAAAGAATTTCATGATAGGCAGAAAAAGCATCTTTCGTGGGGCAAAGTATTCTTTTCAATGATTTTACTCCATCAAAAAGATCATTTCCAACGCCTAAACGAGAATATGCTCCTTCCACAATTAAAACATCCTGATCTTCCCAAATCTTTTTAAACTTCCTCAGGATATTTGGAATATGCTTTTTCGTTTCGTAATCTAAATAAAAACGGGTGATAAAAGCATTGGAATATTTTTTTTCAGGTTTGAGATACTGCGAGATCTGAACTCCTACCGTGTTGATGTAATTCAGCCACCAAAATTTTACCCGCCAATTGAGATTATTTTTCAAAGAGAACGTTTCGGGAATGGCAATAAGGTGATTGGGTACATTGGAGGCCAAAACTTCTCGAAGCTTCTCCGTTAGTTCTTCACTTCCATTTTGAAAGCCAATACCTGAAGTATTAAGTACTAAACGAAACTCTCCGTCTCCAAACCTGCTGATATTTTTTTTATGAGTTATAATTTCATCCAGCGTTTCATCCAACGTTTCCACTTTATAGAATGGGAAATTTTTCCTCAACTTTCTCGTGTTGAAAAAAAAACGGTAGTAATGGTATCTTTTTTTTAAGCTATTCATTAGAATCTAAAAGTTAAGAAAAAAGCAAAAAGCTTAAGCTTCTCCTGTAAAATTCTGTCCCTAAAAATTAGGAACGGGTAAAAATACAATATTTTTCTAACCACATGAAAAAAAGGAGAAAACATCTATATTTGTCTGATTATAAGTATAAAATAATCAGCCTTTATTACACTTAAAATTGAAATTGAAAAAGCTTTCAGGCAACCATTTTAAATTTTATGCGTCTTATAAATAAACCTGATTGTAATACCTCTTACCCTATACCCATGAAAAAGAATCATCTGTTTTATCTTCTGCTTATTTTGCTGTTCAATTTTGCAGGCGCACAAACTATTACTTTTATTTCAGATAAAAGTTCCAACCCCTTACCCAAAGTTTCTGTTTTCGGGAAAGATGGAAATATCCTGGCGTATTCTGATATCGATGGAAAAATTGATAAAAAATCCCTGAGCCCGGAGCAGGAAAAATTTAAAATTGTCTATGATAACTTTGCCGTAGCGACCCTATCCTATTCTGACTTTGATAAGGATATCATCCGACTGAACGATCAGGTAAAAGAAATTGAAGCGATTGTCATTAAAAATACCAAACCGGCAAAATACATCTTTATTAAAGGAAATTTCAATTCTTATGTAACCGTAAATAAAAGATTAAACTGTTATGCAGATGGAATTGTAACCTATATTTTCGATAATAAAACGAAGAAACTGAAAAGCACCAACGTTGAACAGTACAGAGTCTATCGTCTGGATGATCCTAAAAGCGAGAAAAAACAGACTGCTTCATGGGATTATGCTTCTTCATTATCCGTTCCTGAAATGAAAAACGTTGGAAATCTAGAAGAATACAAAAAGAAAAACACCAAAGTGAAGGAATTAAAGGGGGATCGGAAAGACGAAATAGAAATTACAGGGGAATTCCTTCAGCAAAAAGAATTTGCGTTTCTTGGATTCCGGTTTTTTGATCTGAAAGGAATTATCAATATTGCATTTGAGAAAGACTCCAAGAAAACATTGAAAGACCTGTTGGAATATAACGAGATTGATTTTCTGAAACTAAAACACAAATCAGAAGAAAACTACAATCAGTTAATAGCATACAGTAACTTCTACTCTACAGAGTTGGGCTTCACCAACGAAAATGACCTTGAAAAAGTAAAATTCAAAAAAGAAAGCAGCAACTACACCTCAAAGTTCTGGGAAAATCCTTCATTTCCCAATATGCAGCTTGTTTTCAGTTCATTCTTTAAAGATGATTTAAAAGAACAGGAGAATAAACCAAAAAATTAAGATTCTTATTTTTCCAATAAGGGATTTAGAAATAAGCCTCAAAACCCGCTTTATTTTCTAAAACAGACAAAGTAAAAATAAAAACTCTTCATTAATAAAGGTTTTACTAAATTTGTAGCAAACAGATAAAAATGAAAAAGTTTTCTTTTCTACTAGTTTTCAGTTTGTTGCTTTTTACTGCATGCAAAAAAGACCATGTAGATGCGACAACTACTAAAACGTTACAGTCAAGTATCAACGACATGACCGCCAGTCTTACGACCATTAAACAGATTAAGTTTAATGAAGCGCTCTATATCCTTAAAACATTTGGAGTAGAGGCAGACGGCGATATTAATGAATTGAAAGCTCTTGGCAAGCTCATCGACGGAAAAAAAGTTCCGGAAATTTTAGCACTCGCAGACCAGGTTGCTCAAAAAAACGGAATAGAATGGGCAAGTACTTCCCCACCTTCATTAGGAGAAATGAATATCTTCGGAGACGATAAAGCCAAAGAAAGTGATCCTAATGATGTAAAAGCTGCATCATTAAGCATCATCACAAGACCTACTGCCGATGATGGAAACGGAGCTACTGCTATCCAGATCATTCCAAGATTAGTAGACAATGCAGGAAATCCTATTTCATTTACCGGTGCCGGATTGGAAGCAACCTTAGAGGTTTTCAGTAACGGAGTAAGAATATCAACCGCTAAAAACCTGATGCAGGATAACAATTTTAAAGGTTTTAATCTAAAATTCTCGTCTATCCTTGCTTCAAAAGTAGTAGATAATAAAATTGACATCACTGTTTCTGTAAAAACAACGGCAAAAACATTCAAAATGTCTAAAATCGGATTGGATGTAAATCCATCTGCATTAAAAGTTCCTGCCCCTCCAAAAACAGATTCTACCACAGTAAACCAGGATCCAAGTGCGGTTGTAGACCCTAACAATCCTACAGCAACACCGACTACTCCAACAGATCCGAATGCTGCAACTCCTCCTCCGGCTGCACCAAAACAGCCAGTGGCAGACCCAAAAAATACAGTAAACAAATTTTTAAGTAATGTAGGTTCTCAAAATCTTAAAGCAGCATTTGATGCATCAAGCAACCCAAGCTGGGGAAGCTATGAATCTTTTGCAAGTGCAACTTCCGGTTTTGGTTCTGTAAAAAACGTAAGTGTAAAAAACATTTCTTCCAATGCATCCAATAACACGAGCGCAAGCGTTAATGCTACCTACGATGTTACCGATAAAAGTGGAAAAACAACTTCTCTGAAAGTAACTTTCGGTCTTAAAAATGTAAATGGTGACTGGAAAATTTCCAGTTACAAAATAAATCCATAATGGCGTCACAAGAACTCATCAGAAAATTAGAAGAAACCATTGAAAATGTTCCGGATTTTCCAATCCAGGGGATACAGTTCAAAGATATCTCTCCTATTTTTTTGAATCCTAAACTTTACGAAGCTGTGATTGAAGATTTGGTCGCTTTCAGTAGAGGAAAAGTAGATGCAGTCTGTGGCATAGAAAGCCGCGGGTATCTTTTTGGTATTGCGATCGCAGTAGCGTTAGAAGTTCCTTTCATTTTAATCAGAAAAAAAGGAAAACTTCCACCCACCACCGTTTCAGAAAAATATGACCTGGAATATGGGAGCGCAGAAATAGAAACACGCGAAGGACAGATCAAAAAAGGACAACGAGTATTAATTCATGATGACCTGCTGGCAACGGGAGGAACCACAGAAGCCGCCGCAAAGCTTGTTGAAAAACAAGGTGCAAAAGTGGCTCAGTTCAGTTTCCTGATTGGCTTAACAGATCTTAAAGGAGATGAAAAGCTAAAAAAATTCGATGCTGAAATCTACCATATCCTGAGTTATTAATATTACATGTAAAGCATCATCAAAGTATTTTTACGGATAAACAATTTATAATTCACAAGATTTACGCAATAATACCCGCAAAGTATTTTGTAAATCATTCAGAAACAATTAAATTTGCAATTCAATTTTTAAGAATTTATGGCAAAATTGGGAAAGAATGCTCAAAACGAGCAAGAAGGTAAAGAAACAGTTGAGTTCTTTAAAGACCTTGATAGAGAGGCTTTAAACACTGAGAGATTTCTTGAGAAATATTCAAAACCTCTAAGTATTGCATTTGGAGTTTTGGTGTTAGGTGTTTTAGGTTTCTTTGCTTACAAACAATTCGTTGTAGCACCTAAAAACATTGAAGCTGTAAAAAGTTTCCTTGCTGCACAAAAAAATCTTGCCGAAGGGAAAGATAAAGAAGCATTGGGAGGAAAATCTGCTGCAAATCCAGGTTTTATAGGAACATATAACGAATACTCTAATACCAATGTAGGTAAACTATCTGCTTATAATGCAGGTTTACTAAAATTTAAAGAAGGAAAATTCCAGGAAGCTTACGATCTTCTTGACAAGTTTTCATCTGACAACAAAACATTGATGGCAATGAAATATGGCGCAATGGCAGATGCTCAGTCTGGTCTTAACAAAAATGATGAAGCTTTATCATTGTTAGACAAAGCATCTTCTGCATCTGATGATCCTTACACAACCTACTATTTTACAAGAAAAGCAGGGATTGTAGCTTTAGGATTAAAAAAGAATGCTGACGCTAAAAAATACTTCTCTGTAATTGACGAGAAATATCAAGACTACGATAACGGAATGTCTGATTCTTATATTGAAATGACTAAATATTACTAAAAAATGGCAACAGTTAATCTTTCTGATTACAAGCCACTTCATATAACAAATGCCGAAGATTTTTCTATCGGCATTGTTTTTTCTGAGTGGAATGATTTTGTAACGTACAATCTTCGTGATGCAGCCTTGGAAATCCTTGAGAAAGAAGGCGTAAAATCTGAAAATATAAAACTTTTTCCAGTTCCGGGAGCTTTTGAACTTAACTATGCGAGTATGCAGCTTTGTAAAGAAAGAAAATACGATGCTGTAATTGCAATAGGATGTGTTATCAGAGGGGAAACTCCACATTTCGACTTTGTCTGCTCTGCAGTAGCACAAGGAATCAAAGATTGCAATATTCTGACGGACACTCCTACGATTTTCTGTGTTTTAACAGACGATACCAAAGAACAGTCTATAGCAAGAAGCGGTGGTGATCTTGGAAACAAAGGTGTAGAAGCTGCAGTGACAGCTTTAAGTATGATTAATTTTAAAAAGAATCTATCCGAGAAGAAAGGAAATATCGGCTTCGGACATTCTTAATAATTTATCCATTGATACAATACAGGACTATTTTTTTAATAGTCCTTTTTTATTGCATTCCCTCTATACTTTATACATTGGGATTCTTTCAACACTATTAAAAAGTCTAAACGAATATTAATTCCATCATAAAATTTCTTTCAGACAGCAGGTTTACATTTTTTTTGTTAAAAAATAGCACACAAAAACTATCTTTGTGAAAGTTAATATACCATCCAGATGTATCCTCAAAAAATAAAACCATTCCTGTATCTAGGGATTTTTTACCTTATTATTTCTTTAATCATAAGAGTAATATTCTTTTTCCATCCCATTACTACAGCAAGCTTCAGCGTTTTCGAAGTCATTAAAGTTCTTTCAATAGGCTTTCTGAATGATGTCTTTGTCTTCGTCCTTGCCAGTTCAATTTTGGCGATATACTTTTTATTCCTTTCAAACTCAAAATATAAAAAACCGTACGGATACATCATTCTGGGGGTCTTGGTCCTCTTTTTCCTGTACATCTGGCTGATTCCCAACAATATTTTCAAGCAGTATGGAGGATCAATATCAGAAGTAGCCCTTACTTTTGTAGGAATTAAGACCTTTTTCTTCGCTCTCATGCTGTTCCTTCCTAACCAAAGGATTAAAATACGGAACGTATTATATTTCATCACATTACTCCTGTATGTTCTACTGATTATTTTCAATGCAGTAAGTGAGTACTTCTTTTATAATGAATTTGGGGTACGTTATAATTTTATCGCAGTAGATTATCTTATCTACACCAATGAAGTGATTGGAAATGTGATGGAAAGCTATCCTGTAATTCCATTATTTTCAGCAATATTGATCGTTACACTGGCCATTACATGGTTTATATTTAAAAAGACGAAAAACGAATTACTGGAATTACCCAATTTTAAACAGAAAATGGTCTTACTGGGATCTTTTATTGTGCTTTCATTCATCAGTGTATGGGCGGTATCCTCCTTAATGAAGATAAAATCTGAAAATGTTTTTGCAGACGAAATTGAAAACAACGGTCTTCCAAAATTCTACTGGGCATTTACCCATAATGAATTGGATTATTTCCAGTTTTATTCCCAAATCGACCAAAAAGAGGCGGAAAAGAACTTTTTAAGTCAGTTTCCGGAACATACGCTAAAAAGATCTATTACTTCTGAACAGCCAGAACTTAAGAAAAATGTAGTGCTAATCTCTATTGAGAGCCTTTCCGCAGATTTCATGGAGCATTACGGAAATACCCAAAAAATCACTCCTTTCTTAGACAGTCTTGCTAATAAATCATTGATGTTTACCAATCTTTATGCAACCGGAAACAGAACGGTAAGAGGCCTGGAGGCATTAACGCTTTGTATTCCTCCGACTGCCGGAGAAAGTATTATTAAAAGAGATGATAACAAAAATAAATTTACCACAGGAAGCGTTTTCAAATCTAAAGGTTACGATGTGAAATTTTTATACGGCGGATATAGCTATTTCGATAATATGGCAGACTTTTTTGGTGGAAACGGCTATGATATTGTAGACCGAAATAACTTCAAACCTGAAGAAGTCACATTCGCTAATGTTTGGGGTGTAGCAGATGAAGATATGGCGAGAAAAGCTATTCAGGTGATGAATTCAGAAGCAAAATCCGGTAAACCGTTCTTTAACCACTGGATGACAGTTTCCAACCACCGACCTTTTACGTATCCTGACGGAAGAATTGATATCCCCGGGACTGCAAAATCCCGTGAAGGAGGCGTAAAATACACCGATTATTCCCTTAGATTGTTTTTTGAAATGGCTAAAAAGCAAGACTGGTACAAGAATACCGTTTTCGTAATCATTGCTGATCACTGTGCATCGAGCGCCGGAAAAACAGAACTTCCGATGGAGAAATACCGAATTCCGGCTATGATATTCTCTGAAGGGTACATCCAGCCTCAGAAATTCGATAAACTGATGTCGCAGATCGATATCATGCCAACGTTGTTTGGATTGCTTAATTTCAGTTATCAATCTAAATTTTTAGGACAGGATGTTTTCAAAAAAGAATTCCAGTCTAAAGCATACATTGCCACTTACCAGGATCTCGGATTTGTAAAAGACGGTTACATGACCATCATTTCTCCGGTTAAAAAAGTAAAACAATACTCATTAACCGCGGAACAAAGCGACCTTGCCCCTGAATTCAAATACAAATACGATGAGAAATTGTTGAAAAAGAATAACGAACAGTTAATTAATGAGACCATTTCTGCCTATCAATCGACTTCTTACTGGCTGAAAACAAAGCAGCTGAACCGATAGTTTTTACCTGATAATAAAGGCTTTATAAAAATCACCATTGTATGATTTTTTTTATTACTTTTGAAAAGATAAAACTTTAACCAAAATTATTATGAAAAATCTTAAAAAGATTTCAAGAAGCGAATTAAGAACCGTAAAAGGAGGTATAGAAAACAACTGTCATTGCAGCCCTGGCGACTCTGGGTTACCTCCAAGGGACTCATGGACACCTGATTCAGATACTTGTTTCAGATCATGTGTTTGTTACAGAAAAGGAGGATGCTAAGTAAACACTTTAAAATATTATACTTTACAATATGAAGTATTCATTTTCTAATAAGAGGATATTCTGTATCCTCTTATTTTATTTCTCTGTGGTAAGTGCTCAAAAAGTTACTTTTATCAACAATACGAATACCGCTGTTACCATCAAAAATGGTGATAAGGAGATTAATATTCAGGAGCATGAAAAAAAGGAATTGGCAGATGTAACGGACATCTTAATGCTTAAAGAAATAGACAGATCCATTTATTTATTCCTGGAACCAACAGAAAAGCTCACCGTAACATTAGAAAAAGGCAATAAATTACATTACGCCGGTAACCGGGCTTTAGTCTATGAGTACATCAATGGAAATTTAAACGCTGATACATATGGAAAATTCAATGATTATGTAAAAGCTGTAAAAAATAAAAATATCGGAGAATTAGCTAAATATTCAGAGTTGTTATTGATAGATATTCTACGGAATATCAAGCAAACTACTATTTTACCCACTGAAAATGATTCTTATGCCACTAAAAAAATGAAAAGCTATATCAAATACAATTGGTTAATGACCGTTTTCTCTGCCATTGACAGCCAAAACTATACAAGCTTTTCTGGCAACGCTTTTAATTATTTCAAAAAATATATTGAAGCAGATATACCCCAATACAGATGTGTTACTTTTTACCAATACAGCGTTCTTGAAAATTTAGCCCGATATAATAATCTATTAGAGAAAAAGCTGCCCACTTATCCTATCATCGAACATACAACAACAGAAAGAGATAATATCAATCAGTTTCTCCCTAAGACATGTCAGAAATATTATTTTTCTAATAAATACGAATATCTCAATCACCTTAATAGTCCTGAAAAAGAATACTATAAAAAAATTTTAAATGAAAAATTTAATGATCAGTAAACAGATTTTATTAAACACTATCATTATATACTTTGTATTTTGGTCATCTAATTTTTTTGCACAAAATTACCAGATCACCTACGAAGTAAAGTTTAAGCCAAAAAAAGAAAGTGATTCGCTGGTCAAAGAATATATGGTCTTGAAAATCATTAAAGGGCAAAGTATTTTTTATAATGTAAATAAAGAAAAAATAGATTCTCTGGTAAGAAAAAATAACTTTAAAGCAGTTTATACGATTAACAGCTCTTTATTAAGATTACAAGTATCTAAAAGTTTATCTAAAGATTACAGTACAATAGGAATTACTTTTAACCAATTCAAGTATTGGTACAAAGAAAAAAATCCAAAATATTATGACCTTAAAAAGTATGGTCCCTTTAAGGAGTATACTACCAATGAAGCCTTCACCGACTTTGGACAGAGAAAGTGGCATCTTTTATATACCGCTGATATCCCAATCAATGATGGGCCTTATATTTTCTCCGGCCTTCCGGGTTTAGTGATAAAAGCGGAATCTATAGATGGAGATTATAGTTTCGAGGCTGTTGAAATCAAAAAATTAACTGATTCACTGTTATTAACAGAAAATAAAGAAAATATAAAAAAAGATAAACTGATGAAAAATATTGGTGATTTCATTAAAGATCCTGCTTCTCACCGCATTAATTTCAAAAATGATTTTGGAGACAGTTTTACCTATGAATTCGGCGGAGCAAGGGATACAAGCTATAACAAAACAAATGAAATCATAAAAAAAGTTCTTCAGGATTTTAATAATTATCCGGATAAGAATATTCCAGTCATAACATTTTAGTGGTTGTAAACATTATTTTTATAAATTTACCTACACAAAAAAAAATACTATGAGATGGACAGACGACAGAAGTGATAATGTTGATGACCGCCGAGGCACAGGAGGAGGAGGAGGCATGATTGTAGGAGGCGGATTAGGAACATTAATTATTGCTGCTATAGTTTTCTTTTTAGGCGGCGATCCTTCTTCTTTACTTTCTTCTGGCGGTGGAAATGCACCTGCACAGACTGAACAGAGAACATTAACCCCTGAAGAACTTCATATCCGGGACTTTATAAAAATGCTCACCGCTGAAAATGAACAGACATGGACTTCCATTTTTGCAGCCAACGGAATGCAATATACTCCGGCTACAGTCGTATTATTTGAAAATAATACCACTTCAGGATGTGGACCTGCCGAGTCGGCTATGGGACCTTTTTACTGCCCGGCAGACCAAAAGGTGTATATGGATATGAGCTTTTTTAATGAACTCCAGCAAAAGTTTGGAGCCAAAGTAACGGAATTCACGGTCGCTTATGTGTTAGCTCATGAAATGGGCCATCATGTACAGACCTTATTAGGAACCACTCAAAAAGTAGATGCGCTGAGAAGAAACGGGCGCTATTCTGAAGCCGACCTAAACAGAGTTTCTGTTGCTACAGAATTACAGGCTGATTTCTATGCTGGTGTCTGGGCAAAAAACACAGATGATAAGGAACATATTTTACAACCCGGAGATCTACAGTCTGCCATTGATGCCGCACAGGCCGTTGGGGATGACAATATCCAGAAAAAGTCTCAGGGATATGTAAATCAGGAAAGCTTTACGCACGGATCTTCTGCACAACGTAAAGAATGGTTTATGAAAGGTTACAATACCGGAGACATTAAACAGGGTGATACTTTCAATCAACTTTTAAAATAATTCTCCTTAACAAAAATAAACCCCCTGAAGTTATTCTTCAGGGGGGTTTGCTTTATTGCAATTCGATAGGGTTGCTGTTTTTCTTCGCTTCTTCTTTTACCCTCTCCTCCATTCTTTTTCTCATATCTGCAGGATTCTGGTTGCCGCCACCGCCTCCCGCTCTTGGCGGAGCCGGAAAGCCACCACCTCCATTTTGCATAAATGATATCGGATCAGTCTTATATTTTTGTTGTTGCTTCAGGTAATCTGTTCTTTTCACTTTCAAGGTGTTTCCAAACTGATTTAAAGTAGGAATTTCAGCAATTTTATAATTCTTCATCAGGTCAAAAGAATATTCACCTTTATCATCTTCAACTTTAACAATAAGTCCCGGAAGTCCACTAAACTTATAAGGTCCGTCCTGATAAGGCAAATCCGTTGTAAACCAGGCTGTCCATTTTCTTCCTCCAAAACCGGTGGTTGCTTTTTGAACTTTATATTCTCCTATCTTAGAAGTTTCGGAAGACATCTTCCAGTTCAAAGGACGATCCTCTTCGTAAACGTAAATATCTCTTCCTATCCTGTCTTTATAAGATATTTTCTGACTGGATTTGTCTTTTTCAACAGAATAGCTGATATTGGTCCTAAATCCTTCCAACTGCTCTCTATTAATTGAGCCTCTTCCACCTCCACCCTGAAAAGCTTTTTGTAGAGTAGAATCTCTTTTCGCTCTGTTTTCAGAATAAAAAAGGGATTTTTCTGCTGAAATATCCAGATATGCATTTTCTGTTTTAATATCATTTTTATTTTCAGCGTCTGGTTTCATTGTAACCTGATACACAAACCTGTTGGTCTGTGCAAAAGTATTCTGTATAAACAGCGCTAAAGCAATGATGCCTATTTTTTTCATTTTTAATTTATTTTAATTCAATTGGATTTTGGCTTATTCCGCTTTTAAAAGGAAGATTTTCTGTACCGGTATTTGAAATGGAAGCAGAATTATCTTCCATTCCTCTGTGTGACATTCCGCCACCACCTGAATGGCCGCCGCCCATTCCGCCGCCTCTCATTCCGCCCATTCCGCCGCCATGTTTTCCACCTCCGCCACCGCTGAAGCTTTGCGTCCGTCCATCACCACCTCCTGCCTGAAGTCTTTTATTTTTCACAAATTCCAGTTCCATAGCCGCTTTATCACTGTGGAAATTAGCTCTTGTACTTTGTCTTGCATCAGAAGAAACGGGCTCTTCGAAAGCATTTTTCAACGTCACTTTTTTAACAAGATCGAATTTATAATCTCCTTTATCATCTTCTAATTTCACGATCAGCCCCGGTAATCCGGAAAATTTATAGGGTCCATCCGAAACAGCAATCTGTTTGGTAAACCATGCTGTCCAGACCCTTCCACCAAAATTAGCAACCGCTTTCTGAGCAGGATATCCGTTTTGTTGCTCCGTATCATTAAGTATGTCCCATTGTATAGGCCTGTCTTCCTGATAATAAATTTGTTTTCCGGCTACTCTATCATAATAATATACCTTGTGATCAGGAACATTTTTAGTGATGTAATAGTCAAAAAAAGTAGGCTCAGCATGTTTTCCTATGCCAAGCTTAGAAAAATCTTTTTTTTCTTTTTTATTTTCTTCCTTTTCATCCATTTTCATTGTGGTGAATAAAGAATCTTTAATCAGCTTGTTCTCACTGATAAATAAAGAGCGGTTTTCTTTAACATCCAAAAATGTTCTTTCACTTTTCATACTTACCAGATTGATTGAATCCGGGTTGACTAAAGTTTCATAAATGTATCTTACCGTCTGTCCATAGGACATCGTTAATAAAAACAACCCAAAAAAAACGAGGAGTTTCTTTTTCATAATTATTTCTTTTATAGATATAAAATCCGGTTCAAAGTTAAATCAAAAACAGATTCTTCAGATTGACGATAGAAAATTTATATAATTTTAACAGTAACAATCATATTCATAATGATCTTAATAAGAACGGAATCATTAAAATAGATATCTTCAATTTGAGATTGCGGAAATTAGTTCGTATTTTTGCATGATTAAATCATTCTAAATAAATACAATGATAAAAGTTTCAGATTACGCAAAGGAAAAAGCAATCCAATTGATGACAGAGGATGGCTTCGACCCTACTGAAGATTATATAAGAGTTGGGGTAAAAAGCGGAGGATGTTCTGGATTAGAATATGTTTTGAAGTTTGACAACCAAAAAACAGATACAGATCAAATTTTTGAAGACAATAATATCAAAATTATTATAGATAAAAAGTCGATCCTCTATTTAGCGGGTACCACTCTTGAATATTCAGGAGGTTTAAACGGAAAAGGATTTGTGTTCAACAATCCTAATGCATCCAGAACATGTGGTTGTGGAGAGAGTTTTTCTTTATAGAGAAAGACAGTAGATAATATCAGACTCAGACTATGTTCTGAAATCTAAAAAAAAACAATGAGTAAATATACTGAAGACGACTTAAGAGTCGATCTAGAAAATAAAAAATACGAATTCGGTTGGGAAACGAAGATCGATTATGAAGATTTCCCCATTGGATTAAATGAAGATGTTATCCGTGCTATTTCTGCTAAGAAAGAAGAGCCGCAATGGATGACAGACTGGCGTTTGGAATCCTTCAAGATCTGGCTGAAAATGGAAGAACCTACTTGGGCAAATATCAAGTATGAAAAACCGAATTTTCAGGGAATCCGTTATTACGCAGCTCCAAAATCCAATCCTGAACTGGCAAGTCTGGATGAGGTAGACCCGGAATTACTAAAAACGTTTGCAAAACTTGGTATCAATATCGAGGAGCAAAAAAGATTGTCAGGGGTAGCGGTAGATATCGTTATCGATTCTGTTTCTGTGAAAACAACATTCCAGGATACTTTGATGGAAAAAGGAATTATTTTCTGCTCCATTTCAGAAGCAATTAAAAATCACCCTGATCTGGTAAAGAAATATCTTGGAAAAGTAGTTCCAAGAGGTGATAATTTTTACGCCGCATTGAATTCCGCAGTATTTTCTGACGGAAGTTTCTGCTATATTCCTAAAGGAGTAAGATGCCCAATGGAACTGTCTACTTATTTCCGTATTAACCAAGCCGGAACAGGTCAGTTTGAAAGAACACTGGTTATTGCTGATGAGGGAAGTTATGTTTCTTATCTTGAGGGCTGTACAGCTCCATCAAGAGATGAAAACCAGCTTCATGCTGCTGTTGTAGAGCTTATTGCTTTAGATGATGCTGAAATCAAATATTCTACCGTTCAAAACTGGTATCCCGGAAATGAAGAAGGAAAAGGAGGTGTTTTCAATTTTGTAACCAAAAGAGGAATTTGCGAACGAAATGCAAAAATATCCTGGACCCAGGTTGAAACCGGTTCTGCAGTAACCTGGAAATATCCGTCTTGTATATTGAAAGGGGACAATTCTATCGGAGAGTTCTACTCTATTGCTGTGACGAATAATCACCAATATGCAGATACCGGAACGAAAATGATCCATATTGGAAAAAATACGAGATCAACCATTATTTCAAAAGGTATTTCAGCAGGAAAATCACAAAACTCATACAGAGGATTGGTAAAAGTAATGCCTTCAGCAAAAGGAGCCAGAAACTTTTCTCAATGTGACTCTTTACTGATGGGTAATGAATGTGGTGCTCACACATTCCCTTATATTGAAATTAAAGACCCAACGGCACAATTAGAACACGAAGCAACCACCTCAAAAATCGGAGAAGATCAAATTTTCTACTGTAACCAGAGAGGAATTGATACAGAAAGAGCAATTGCACTGATTGTGAATGGTTTCAGCAAAGAAGTTCTGAACAAACTACCCATGGAATTCGCCATTGAAGCCCAAAAATTACTGGAAATTTCTTTGGAAGGTTCTGTTGGATAATAAAAATAAATCGAGAATAAGCGGTAAGAAGTGATTATTCAATTGCCTATTACCAAATGTCATATTAAAACTTATGTTAAATATAAAAAATCTACACGCCAAAATTGAAGACGGCGCAGAAATATTAAAAGGTATTAATCTAGAAATAAAGCCAGGTGAAGTTCATGCTATCATGGGACCTAACGGTGCTGGTAAATCTACTCTTTCTTCTGTAATTGCAGGAAAAGAAGACTACGAAGTTACAGACGGAGAAATTATTTTCCAGGGAGAAAACATCATTGAAGATGCTCCTGAAGATAGAGCACACAAAGGAATTTTCCTTTCTTTCCAATATCCGGTAGAGATTCCTGGTGTTTCTGTAACGAACTTTATAAAAGCTGCTTTAAACGAAAACAGAAAAGCAAACGGACTTTCCGAAATGCCTGCAAAAGAAATGCTTGCTATGATCCGTGAGAAATCTGAAAAGCTGGGCATCAAAAAAGATTTCCTTTCAAGATCTCTAAACGAGGGATTCTCCGGAGGTGAAAAGAAGAGAAACGAAATTTTCCAGATGATGATGCTTAATCCTAAATTGGCGATTCTTGATGAAACAGATTCAGGATTAGATATCGATGCTTTAAGAATTGTGGCTGACGGGGTAAACCAATTTAAGAATGAAGGAAATGCAGTTCTTTTGATTACTCACTATCAAAGACTTCTTAATTATATCCAGCCGGATTTCGTCCATGTTTTGGCCAATGGTAAAATTATTAAAACTGGTGACAAATCGCTTGCTTTAGAATTGGAAAGCAAAGGCTACGACTGGCTTCTTAACTAATATTGAACGCTAGAGCATTTTTGGGAACAACCTATTTTATGTTCTCCGGGATGACAACGAATGAAACGGGGAAACCGTAACATATTGACAACAGTTTTATTTTAAATATATTAAAAAAGGTGATGGCCGAAATATCAGTAATGGCGTTATACGAACAAATTACAGACAACCATAGTAAATTTCTGGAGAGCCTTCGTCACAGATTTTTAGACGAGGACAGACAGGCTGCTCTTCATACATTTGAAAACCTTGGTTTTCCTACAAAAAAAGACGAAGAATATAAATATACCAACCTAAAGGAAATCACGGAAAAAAGCTATAATTTCTTTCCGAAAGAAAGTCATAATATTACGAAAGAGCAATTGGATCTTCTTCATTTGGGAGAAGAAAATTTTGACTGGATCGTTTTTGTAAACGGTAAGCTTCATAAAGAATTATCAAAAGTTTCTATTGAAAATGTAGAGTTTCTTTCTTTCAACTATGCGTTGAATGATGAGAAGCACAAAGAGGTTTTTGACAAGTATTTTAATACCATTGCTTCCAAAGACACCGCTTTTACCAATCTGAACCTTGCGTACTGCAAGTATGGGTTCTTTTTGAAAGTACCAAAAAATGTAGTGATTGAAAAACCAATTCACGTTTTTTATATTTCTCAAAATCAGGAAGAAAATACATTCTACAATACGAGAAACTTATTGATCGTAGAAGAAGGAGCAAAAGTGGAAATTAT
Organism: Chryseobacterium sp. SIMBA_029; assembly: GCF_046535275.1. Taxonomy (NCBI): domain Bacteria; kingdom Pseudomonadati; phylum Bacteroidota; class Flavobacteriia; order Flavobacteriales; family Weeksellaceae; genus Chryseobacterium; species Chryseobacterium sp. SIMBA_029. The sequence goes on along the minus strand of NZ_JAWRXA010000002.1, from coordinate 69,938 downwards.
TGAAAGCCATCATAATTTTGATGATACTTTCGTACTGACCAATTCAGTAACAGAGATTTTCACGTATCCTAATGCTAAAGCAGACTGGCATAAAGTTCAGAATGATAATGACACTTCTTATCTTATAGACAGTACGTTCGCAAGACAGGAAAAAGACAGTTTAACGACTGTAAATACGTTCACTTTTGGAGGTAAGCTGGTAAGAAACAATCTGGATTTCATTCATAATGGACAGAATATCAATTCATTTATGAATGGAATTACCATTATTGGAAAAGATCAGCTGGTAGACCACCATACGGCAGTTCACCACAACCAGCCTCACTGTGAAAGTTACCAGAATTATAAAGGGATCTTTAAAGATAATGCACATGGTGTATTCAACGGAAAAGTCTTCGTTGACAGAATCGCTCAGAAAACAAATGCGTATCAGCAAAATAACAACGTTTTATTAAGCGAAGGAGCAACGATTGATACCAAACCTCAGTTAGAGATCTTTGCAGACGATGTGAAGTGTTCTCACGGCTGTACCGTAGGTCAGTTGAATAAAGATGCCCTGTTCTATTTAAGAGCAAGAGGTATTTCTAAAAAAGAAGCTCAGGCTTTACTGTTATATGCATTTGCGAATGATGCAATGCAGAATATCGACATTGAGCCTCTTAAAGAGAAAATATCAAAGCTTTTAGCAGAAAAACTAGAAGTAGACATAGAGTTCTAAAATAAATTGATACATAAAAAGCACCTCCGTCGAGGTGCTTTTTTAATTTTATATCTGTTGGATTATTTCATCCACGATTGATTGTCTTTTTTGTCGGAACGTTTTCTTCCGTTATCAAAATTATATCCAAATCCCACTCCTAAAGTCTGTTTAAGCTGTGTTTTCTGAATTTGATTATGATCATACATCAGATCCAAAGTAATATTGGAAGAAATATATTTATTGATCTTCATATTTAAAACAGCACCATAAGCAAGCACTAATCTGTCAGGATGATCTAAATAATTTGAAAATACAGAACCCGTATTCGTCAAGTTAATATTCTCCATAAGCTTCACTTTATACATTGCCGTTCCTAAGAAACCGAACTGAAACAATGAAGTATCACCATCTTTCTTCAAACCGTAGCTTCCGGCATATTGCAGATCTTTATCTGATACAAAAGTTATTCTTGCATTAGCAGGACGAAGGGTCATTGTAAAATTTTCATTAGGACGGTAAGTCACTCCTACCCCAACATTAATGTATCCAGGAGCCATAAAATTTGAAATTTTACGGGCATCGGGGTTATTCCCGTCTTCATATCCAGCTGCAAACTGAGTCTGCAGACTTGCACCTCCGGAAAGATACCAGTGTTGTGCAAATTCTCTTCCATAGTTCGTAGAAAGATTAATTACATCCTGTGTTTTTCTTGTTCCTGTACCTTTTGTATTGTTCTGCCCATAGCCCAGAATAACGATGTTTTCCCAGAGATCTTTACCTTTCTCATAAGTCATATTGTAATTGACACCGGCAAGCCATCCAACATTGTTGGCTCCCCCGCCAACCCAGTTTGAAAAAGCAGCTTGATTAAGCATTAATGTATTTTGTCCCTGGATAGACCAAGCCTTTACAGTATCTACTGCCGGGGCATCGGTTTTAGCTTCTTGAGCAACAGCGCTTACCCCTAGGGAAAAGGAAGCAGCTAATAAAAGTTTTTTCATGTTTAACGATTTTCATTACAAATGTATAAATATAATTCCTCACGAAAAACAAATCACTTAAAATTGAAATACGAAATTACTATTTAACGCATTAAAAGCTTGAAGATTACAAAAATAAAAGGTAAAAAATGAAGAACTAAACTTAAAATAACTTATCTCATTATTGCTTTACATGCAATAAAACGGGGGCTTTTAGATCTAAAAGCCCCCCGGTTTATAAAGTATATTTGTTTTATTTCTTAATCCACCATTGACTGTCTTTGCGGTCGGAACGCTTTCCTCCTTTATTTAAAACATAGGCAAAACCTATTCCCAACGTTTGTTTTAGCTGGGTTTTCTGAATTTGATTATGATCATATAACAGGTCTACCGTAATATTGGATGAGATGTATTTGTTAACCTTGAAGTTTAAAACAGCACCATAAGCAAGTACTAACCTGTCCGGATGATCCAGATAGTTTGAGAATATAGAAGCAGTACTGGTTAAATTCACATTTTCCATGATTTTCACTTTGTATAAAGCTGTTCCCAGGAAACCGAACTGCAGCAATGAAGAGTCACCATCTTCTTTCAGACCATAATTTCCGGCCAGCTGAAGCTCTTTATCAAGAACAAAAGTCCATCGGGCGTTGGTAGGACGTAAGGTAACCGTTAAATTATCATTAGGTCTGTATGTTATACCCATACCCACGTTTAAATAGCCAGGTGCCATGAAATTGGAGATCTTTTTTGCTTCTGGATTATTTCCGTCTTCATATCCTGCAGAAAACTGGGACTGTAAACCTGCTCCTAACGATAAATACCAGCTTTTGGAAACTTTCCTTCCATAATTGGTGGAAATATTAATGACATCCTGCGTCTTTCTCACTCCCAATCCTTTGGTGTCATTCTGACCATAGTCCAATGCAATAATATTCTCCAAAAGATCGTTACCTTTTTCATAGGTAATATTATAATTAACCCCGGCAATCCATCCTACGTTATTCGCTCCACCACCGACCCAATTCGAGAAAGCAGCCTGATTAATCATCAAACTGTTTTTCCCTAAAACCGACCAATATTTAACGGTGTCTACTACTGCAGAATCCTTTTTTAATTCTTCTTGTGCACTTGCATATATCCCCATAGAAAAGGAAAGAATCAATAAAAACTTTTTCATTATTTTAAATGATTTTCATTGCAAAAGTATTAATATATTTTTTGTTGAGCGAAAATTTTCCTGACAAAGCACCTTTAAAAGCAACATCTTTCAGTATAAAAAACTGATAACAAACCATTTATAAAAAACCCGTTTCAATAGATTCGATTGTATAACCAGTGGCCTAAAACCTTACCTTTTGTCTTAAAATCCGTCTGCTTTGTACAAATCATCGCCAAAATTTCCGAAATTTATCATTGGCTTTTGATTTGACGTAAAATCTTCATGTTTAAAAATGTAATTTCCAACAGAGCTATTATATACCCACTGGTAATGCTTGCCGCCATGTGGTTTGGCTACTTTTTGCAAACGCAGGGATTTTTCAGCAGCTGTTTTGGTGCCATCATTCCCTTACTTCCGGAAGGCCTGCTTGGAATTATCACCTCTCCCCTTTTACATGGGAATCTTGATCATATTATAGGAAATTCAATTCCGATTGCTGTGTTGATGTTCCTTCTTTATCAATTTTATCCTTTAGTGGCCAATAAGGTCTTTATCAGCGGCTGGCTGGCTACGGGACTTCTCGTTTGGCTTTTGCCGCCTATTGACATTGTTACCGGCGAATACATGTACACCTGTACAATCGGTGCAAGTGGAGTTGTTTATGTTCTTGCATTTTTTCTTTTTTTCAGTGGCGTATTTAAGTGGAATACAAAGCTTTTAACGATATCTCTGCTTGTTGTCCTGTATTATGGAAGTTTGATCTGGGGAATGTTTCCGGAAGAATTATTTTACAATCTTCAGGAGCCAAGCAAAATCTCATGGCAGGCCCATCTTTCAGGTGCTGTAGTGGGGAGTATTATAGCGTTCGCATTTAAAAATGTAGGAGAGAAAAAGAAAAAATACATCTGGGAATTTCCTAATTATTATAACGAAAAAGATGACAAGCTATGGCAGGAATACAAAGAAAATCACCCCGATGACTTCCTGGAACTGCCTTATAAAAAACGTGACGATATCTGGGATCATTTGGAGGAATTAAGGAGGAAATAAACTTATTTTACTACATTTGAAAAAAAACACACATGATTTCCGAAGAATACCTCTATGCAATCGCGCTGCGCGAATGCAGCTTTATCGGCGACATCAATTTCCATAAACTTGTGCAGACCTTTGGAAGCGCAAAAGAAACCTGGGAAAAAGCGAAAAAGGAATACAACAGGCTGGATGGAATAGGCAGAAAAACCGTTTCTGATATTGGCAATACAGAACATCTGAAATTTGCGGAGAAAGAACTTCAATTCTGCGAAAAGAACAGCATACAAATTAAGCTCAGACATCTCAGTGAAATTCCTCAACTGCTTAATGAATGTGATGATGCTCCCGCTATTCTGTATCAAAAAGGCACCCTTGATGATCATTTTCAAAAAATAAGTATCGTTGGCACCAGGAATATAACTCCTTACGGCAAACAGTTTATCCATGACTTCTTTGATGAAACTCAATCCTTTAAATATGTATCAATCAGTGGACTAGCTTTAGGCATTGACAAAGAAGTCCATGAACAATCTCTTCATTATCAGATTGCTACGGTTGCTGTTTTAGCCCACGGTTTTCATACATTATATCCGGCAAAAAACAGAAAATTATCTGAGAAAATACTACAGGAAGGAGGCGCTTTACTCACGGAATTCAATTCAGCGAGAAAACCGGACAGAGAAAATTTCATTCAAAGAAACAGAATTGTGGCGGGAATTTCTCCTTCGACGATCGTTGTAGAAACAGCTTTTGGAGGTGGTTCAATTAGCACAGCTACTTTTGCCAATCATTATAACCGGGACGTTTTTGCACTCCCCGGAAAGATAACAGATTCTTACAGCCAGGGATGTAATCACCTGATTTTTCAGAACAAAGCGGCGGCCATTTCGTCTGTAAAAAACCTAATCGATTCTTTAGGATTTCATAAACCTAAAGAGAAAATAGAAGAGCTATTTCCTTATCATGAAACAACCATACAACTATCTGAAAATCAAAAACTAATATATCAATCAATTAGAGACAATCCACAAATTTCTTTAGATGATTTGGCGGAAAAAATTTCACTCGCTTCGTATAAAATTTTGCCTGTAATTTTAGAATTAGAGCTTTTGGGGAAAGTGAAATCGCTTTCCGGGAGACAATTTATGGCAATTTGATATTTAACGATTTCTTAATATTACATTATTTCAGACATAACATTTAATTTTTAATAAAAATTACACACAAATTATCAATTTAATAAAAATTCGAAACATTATTATTAAATTTTTAACAATCTTTAAATAAGGTATTGTGAATCTTGAAAAAAAAATTAAATTTGTTGACAATAATATTCAACCTTACTATATGGAACAATATAATATTGACCAGAAGATCCAGGAGTTTATTGCAAAGATTGAAGCAAAAAATCCTAATGAGCCAGAATTTTTACAAGCTGTAAAAGAAGTTGCTGTCACTGTAATTCCGTTTATTATGACTAAAAAGGAATATACAGGAATGAAGCTGCTTGAAAGAATGGCTGAAGCTGAAAGAATCATTATCTTCAGAGTTCCATGGGTTGATGACAAAGGAGAGATCCAGGTAAACAGAGGTTTCAGAATTCAGATGAACTCTGCGATCGGACCTTACAAAGGGGGAATTCGTTTCCATCCTACGGTAAACCTTTCTGTTCTTAAGTTCTTAGCTTTTGAACAAGTGTTTAAAAACTCTCTGACGACTCTTCCAATGGGTGGTGGTAAAGGAGGTTCAGATTTTGATCCACAAGGGAAAACTGATATGGAAGTAATGCGTTTCTGCCAGGCTTTCATGACAGAATTATGCAAGCATATTGGTCCTGAAACGGATGTTCCTGCGGGAGATATCGGTGTAGGTGCAAGAGAGATCGGATACCTTTTCGGACAGTATAAAAAAATCAGAAACGAATTTACAGGAGTTCTTACCGGTAAAGGTCTTGCTTACGGAGGTTCATTAATCCGTCCTGAAGCTACAGGATATGGTGTTGTTTACTTTGCTGAGCAAATGCTTAAAACAATCGGACAGACATTCAAAGATAAAACGGTAACGGTTTCAGGTTTCGGTAACGTAGCTTGGGGAGTTATCAAAAAAATAACTGAACTGGGAGGTAAAGTAGTAACCATCTCCGGACCAGACGGATACGTTTATGATAAAGACGGTATTGATGGTGATAAAGTAGATTACTTATTAGAACTTAGATCTTCAGGAAACAACAGAGCTGAAGATTATGCTAAAAAGTATCCATCTGCAGTATTCCACGCTGGAAAACGTCCTTGGGAAGTGAAGTGTGACGTAGCGATTCCATCTGCTACTCAAAATGAGCTTGACTTACAGGATGCTAAATTACTTGTTGAAAACGGATGTTTATGTGTAACTGAAGCGGCCAACATGCCTTCAACTTTAGATGCCATCAACTATTTCCTAGACAGCAAAGTATTATTCTCTCCTGGTAAGGCTTCTAACGCCGGTGGTGTAGCCACTTCAGGATTAGAAATGACTCAAAACTCAATTCGTTTGAACTGGACTTCTGAAGAAGTGGAGGCAAGACTGAAAGAGATTATGATTGGGATCCATAAAGCTTGCAGAGACTACGGAAAAGAGGAAGATGGCTATGTAAACTACGTAAAAGGCGCAAATATCGCCGGCTTCGTGAAAGTTGCTGAAGCAATGTTAGCTCAGGGAGTTGTCTAAAAAATAAATACAGGTCGGGAATTTTCCCGACCTTTTTTGATACAGCCTGTTCCCGGGATTATAAATGGGAAAAAGTAAAAAGTGAAAGGAGAAAGCATTGATATATTCAATGCTTTTTTTATGCTAAAATATAGCATTGCTAAAATTAAAAATGTGAGATCTCTTATAGATTATCAAATTAAAAAAATCCTGAAACATATGTCTCAGGATTTCATTTCTACTTTGTACTCTATTTATTTCGACTTTTCTTTACGTTTTGATTTCCGTTCTTCTTTTGGAACATCTTTAGATTTTGATTTTGTCTTAGCTTCTTCTGCCGTGGTCGCCGGAGTTGCAACAGGTTCTGCTGTTACGGGTTCAACTTGAGTTGTCGTTGTCGTAACTGGTGTTGCTGAGCCTGCCGTTGCCGGTGTGCTTGCTGGCTGGGCTGGTATTGTTTCTGTTTTAGAACCTTCGGCCGGTTTTTGAGTCTGTGCCTGTGCTGATACCGCAATGATTCCTACGAATGTAAAAGCGGCTGTTAAGATTAACTTTTTCATATTACTATTTTGAATGGTTGTTTAATTTAAACGCCCATCATTTATAAATAGTATCTTGAAATCAGTACTTTAACTTACTTTATAATCATTTAAGAGGATTTTAGAAAATCTCCTATTTTACTATATTTTTCATAATTTTTTCAACAAATTCAAAAGCGGCAGGACATATCACGGTATTTTTCATCATCAGATCGTTGATCTGGTAAATCTTTTTACGGTCGGTATGAGGATATTCACGGCAGGCTTTCGGCCTGACTTCATAGATGGAGCAGGTATTGTCATCAAGGAGGAAAAAACACGGAAGATTCTGTAATACTTTATCATCGTCTTCGTCTACCCGTAAAAACTTCGCCTCAAAATCAGCAGGCTTCATGCGGAGATGCTTGGAAATACGTTCTATATCCTTCTCTGTATAAAGGGGGCCGGTTGTTTTACAGCAATTAGCACATTGCAGACAGTCTACTTTTTCAAAAACTTCATCATGGGTTTCCTGTACTATATAATCGAGATTTTTAGGCGGTTTTTTCTTTAATCCGTCCAGAAATTTCTTGTGCTCTTTCTGTTTTAGTAAAGCTTGTTTTTTGTAAAAGTTTAAATCCATTTATATTTGTTCTTCCTCTCTGACAGGAAGATCTGCTGTTTGATATTCATTTATTTTATCTAAATCCAGGACGGTTGTAAGGTGTTCTTTAGCCGGATAATACATCGGAGTAAATTTTGCTCCATAAACAATTTCACGGGAAACATAGGAAGACCTCTGAACCACCGTATTCGAAAAAACTTCATCAAATGCCCTTATCTGAACAATGATCTCAATATTTATATTTTTAAAATCATCTTCAGAAAAGCCATAAAAAGGTGAATTCTCGTCTATCTTATGAACTACCGTCCAGTTAAGCGCCAGTGTATTGATCTTGCTCAAATGAGTATCCAGTCTGTAAAAATTATTCTTTGCTACCCCATCTTCGACCACTTCAATAGCTGTTGAAAGAATCACATCAGCATCTGTAAGTGCATTATTCTTATAAGGAGCCAGCCTGAACATTAAAGCTGTCGTATCCTGAAAAGGAGCCACCACCGCAATATCCGAAAACCTTAAATACGCTCTCGGTCTGGAAAATCTTCCGTAAAAAAGTCCGGTTGCAATGGCAAAGGTAAGCAATCCTAAAAAAGCCTCAAAAGTAGCGACCAGACTTGCTGTGAAACCTACCGGAGCAATTCGCCCGTATCCTACCGTTGTAAAGGTTTGTGAGCTAAAGAAAAAAACGTCGATAAATTCATTTAAAGGATCGCTTTTATCTATTCCGGTAAGGTGCTCTACCCCGATCAGGTAATAGATCATGGCAAAAACAATATTGATGAGGATATAAGCAATCACCAGATAGGAAAGAAAACGGAATGTAGAGAGGTTCAGCATCGTATGGTACCAGCTTAATCTGTTAAAAACATTCACTCCCCTTCTCTGAACGTTGGGAAGACCGTCTTTATTGATAAATCTGCCGGATGCATTGCTGCCAAACCCACTGTTTTCTGTATTTTTTAGACGAATTTTTTGTCTGAATCCTTTTGCCATTTTTAAATCATTTGTTGGTATTGCCTTGAAAAAAACGAATGGAGGATCTGCCTTTTTATTCGTCTTCAATCCTGCAAAGATAAAATATTGTATTCATGAAATTTATCAAAAGCTTTTGATAAAGTCTGTTATCAAAACTTAAATATAATCAAAAGTCTAAAAAATAAATCTTAAGATATCAACTAGTTAGGCTATTAACTTTGTACTTAGACTTTTGATTACATTATTAAAATTATCCCAAACCTTTAAGAAAATCTTTTAACGCAGAATTTTTTTCCCACGAACGTTCATTATTAACTTGAGGTAATACATCTTCATAAACGGATTCTAAAGCTTTTCTTATCTGTCTTGAATTCGTTCTAGTATATCTATCTGTCGTTTGTACACTTGAGTGACCAAGAAAATCTCTTATCCAAAATAAACTTAATCCAGCTTCAGCAAGATGCATAGCTTTTGAATGCCTTAATGTATGTGGACTAATTATTTCAGGAATAATTTCAGGATTAACAAATCTAGCAGCACTAGCATATTTTTTAAGGATATATGTAACTCCCGCAGATGTAAGCTTTTCTCCAACTCTGTTAAAAAATAATGGAGTATTTTCTTTTTCTCTTTTGTCAAGCCCATAATCGATTATATATTGTTTTAAAAATTTTATTTGTTCTGCTTGTAACGGTACTAATCTCTCTTTATTTCCTTTACCACGTAGTAATATCTTACATGGTTCTTCAAATCTTATATTACACGGAGATAGGTCTATTAATTCCTGAACACGAGCTCCGCTGTCATACAATAGAGCCAGCATCGCCAAATCCCTTATCGAGCCGCGATTATTCTTCGGAATTTGTTCAAGAAGTAACTTAATTCCCTCAATAGATAAATATAAAACAGTTTTAATAATTGTTTTTTTTAATCTAATTGATCGGATGTTTTGCCATTCACCTATCCTAGTTGGCTCTTCATACATTAAGAATTTAAAAAAGGATCGAATAGCTGCAAAACGCTGATTTCTTGTTGCTATATTATTATTATGTTCATACTCAAGCCAGGATAAAAAGTCTAGTATAACATCTTTACTAATATGTTTAAGCTCAATCTTATCAGCATCTATAAATTTAACTTTATTCATAAAAGATAATAATAACGAAAAGCTATCTCTATACGCCCTAATTGTATGTTTTGACGCGCCATACTCATTAATCAAATATTTGTGGAAAAACTTTTCTAAATATTTAGCAAAATCTGTCATAAATCATCAGTATTAATAAATTTCATATCAGGAAAAACAAAAGCCGTTTTACTTTGAATTTTAATTAGATCCGGAAACATTTGTGTTGTCAATCTAATATAATGTGCTGTTGATTTTAAATTTTTATGTCCTAAAAACATTGAAATCGAAGGAAGCTCACTATGTATATCTGTACCCAAACTTATTAATTTCTGCAAGCTATGAACAGCAGCAGTATGTCTTAAATCATGTATCCTGGGAGAGTTAACATAAGTTTGCTTAGGGATATCCGCATAATACAAAGTTTTATGAAACCAAACCCGAATGTTTCCTACAGAACATTTCTTACCCATTTGTGTTGTAAAGAAATGTCTATTTGGAGTATCTATATCATGAATTGGGATAAAGTTTCTGAATGTCCTATACTCTTTTAGAACTGACAATAAAGAATCGTTCATAACAGCCAATCTTTGTTGCCCATTTTTAGCTCTGTTTATATAAATAAGTCGTTTATCAAAATCCAAATCTTCATTTTTAAGAGACAGTGCCTCACTAATGCGCATTCCTGTACTATAAAGTAATCTACATATAACTGGCATAACAAACATTGGAGTAGTATTTCTATTTCTATCTATTCGAAGTTTATCAACAGTTGCAAAAATTAGATCAATCTCTTGAGATGTATATATGTAAGGTATATAATCATTTTGGCTACCTTCCCTTGGGGATCGTGGAATATAGCATTCTATTCCTATACTGCATAAATATCTACAAAAATTTATCCAGGCAGTATATTTATAGTACAAAGTTCGTTTACCATCACTAATTCTCGTGTTTCTCCATTGCAAAATGATACCTTCAGTAATATTTAAATCCGTTATGTTGTATTCTTGGAAAAATTTATCAAATTCCAACATAAAGCCTTTTAATACTTTTGTATCAGAAAGACCTTTCTGCTTTTTTTCTATAAGGAATCCATTTATATATGGTGCGAATCTGCTTTTATAAAGATCTTTTGGTTCTTCCATAATTACGTTTTTAGTTTATTTGTAGATAAAAATATTTGCTAACGGGGGGCACATCCAAAGAGCACTTGAGTAAATCTTCAGTATTTAAATGAACATAAATCATTGTATTTGCAGTACTACTGTGCCCTAGAGTTCCTGAAATTACAGGTAATGGCGTTCCTTTTTTAAGAAGATTCGTTGCCAAACTGTGTCGTAAGGAATGTGGACCATGACGTTTTTTTGCAAACTTAACATTAGATTTTATAAAATACTTTTTCGTTATTGCGGTCAAAGCTTGTCCTCCCAAAGGTAAATGTGGAGAGTTTCCTTTAAGAAAAATGTACTTAGAAAAAGATTTAGGTCTACCGTATTTGATATAATCTATAATCGCCTCACCCACATCTACTAATAATGGTAATTCAATTGGTTCTTTGGTTTTAAATTGCTCAAGAATTATAACATTATTTTCCCAATCAATATTAGAAAATTGTAAAAGTCTTATATCTGAAGATCTTAAACCTAACCGAGTCGCTAATAAATTATAGCGTAATCCCTTTTACCTATTGCATATTTCCTATAGATTTCTCTATGCACATAACTTCCTCAGGTGTATAGTGAGAAGGTAGCTTTTTATCGGATCTAGTTTTTACATTGGTAAGAATATTTGCTGTCCGAAAATCAATAATTTTTTTTGAATGAAGATCTGCTAAGACTGATCTTAAAATAGCAGCCACATGCTCTTTATTTTTTTGTAAGTAAACAAATTCAAGTACATATTCTGCCGTAATATTATGAAGATTTGAAATCTTATCTTCAACCAATTTTTCACAAAACTTTTTAAGTCCGATATAATAGTAAGTTCTCGTATATTCTGACAAATGCCTTTCTTTTGCATACGTATTGAGAAAATCAAGCATATAACCTCCTAGATTACCTGGTAATGGTATATTATAATCTTTTCTTCTTTTCTTTACAGTCCAATCTCCATTTAATACGGAATTTAAAAGTTCAATATACCATTCATGATATTGATCTTTAGAATTTTTATTTAGCTCACTTTCACCTTGTGATTGCAGATATGTCAAATATTGTTCTCCTGTATTTTCATTATAGAGGAGAATCGATTTGGAGGACATATAGAAGGAAAGGCGATAAAATTCAGACAAAAATTTCTTTTTTAAAGTATTTGAAAAAGCATTTTCCTCCATACATTTTTCAAAAAGATTTTGAAGTTCATTAAGTTTTTTTCCCATAATGTATATAATTTTAAAGTTATAAAACCTCATATAGAAAAATAAACTTTCGACCTTACCTATTCCATTATCTATTGATATAATATTTTTGAAGTTTTCCAAAAATATTAATACTCATAATTTTTTTATTCAGCAATAAATTTTATATTTGCTAGATAAAAATACGGTATAGGGGACAAAAGAAAGTTCTTTTTTCCATATATCAAAACGAAAATATAATCCGTCGGTGCTGGAATACTGAACGGATTTTATTTTACACAAACATATTAAAAAAATACAAAACTTAGCTTTTTTTTATTCAAAACATAAGCATTCCTAATATATATTGTGAATATTATAAATATTATGTATATTGTGTACATTTCAAATAAGAATAATTTATAAAACGCTGATATTAAATTTTTTATAAAAATTATTATAATAACTCACAACCATTATCAGAAGCTCTCGATAATTCCTGTTATCGAAAATTATTTTAATCCGAAGTTGAATTTTACAATAGATATAGTTTTCTGATTTTCAATTCATGTTTTTGATCATCATAATGTGGACAAAGAGATTGATTCACTTAGAGATCAATGCCAATTTATTAAAGGGATGACGTTCAAAATTTAAATGCTTTTTGGGCTGACAGGAGAAGTTATGAATCGTGACTGAAACTTTGTAATCGAGTATAATGAGTATGTTTTCTATTTGATTACACTTGTTTTTCGAAATTGTTATTATCAAGCATGTTTTTATAACGAAAAAGATTTAATTTTTCTCGTTTCTTTTTAATTTTTATATTATTAATTCCCAGTTTTGCGAGTTTGCGTAATATGTGGTTAATTTCGCTTTCTGAGACCTTTAAAACTACCTTTATCATCCTATAATTGCTTGCTTAATATCTTACATTAAAATCCTTTGCTGCTAGATACTGCTTTTATAAATGAAAGCCACCAACCATACACTGTCCATCCTAAGAATGCATTGATTAATAATACAACTAGAAATTTAAACTTTAGAACTGGAAGGCGTAGTAAAGCTATCATTGAAGGAATGAAATAGATGAACAAAATTATTTTTAGAAATAATGCTCCTCCTTCTTCTTGTTGGGTAGTTACGGTCAAAATTTGTATCATGCCTATTTTCATAAAAAAGCGTGGAACTAATATCAATCCGTACATAGGCGCCGCGAAGTACCCGATAACCAGAAAGACTTAGCCCACGCCGTATAAGCATGGGCGTAAGTCTATCATTTTTGGTTATCATTTTAAAGTTCGCGGCTTTATGTACCAAAACGATAGCTTACGCTTGACGTTATTTTAATTTGTAGGCAAATATATAAAAAAAAGAAACATCGTATTTTTATGAGATAAACTTTAATATTTTTTTGTAAATTAAAAAAAATAATAACAAGAAAACTTTAATCTGCCAGGATGGCATGTCCAATTATGTGTATAGAAAAGCATTCATTAGATGATATTATTCGTGAGTTCCTTATAAAAATTCAAAATGAAGGCATTGCAAAGGTCCTAACAAAGAGATTTTGGGGGCATACATTAAACTATGTAGTCCTTTAATAGAATAAGCACTTCCTATTTGCTAAAAATATATTTGGAAGCCCTATAGGTGAGTTTTTATGGTATATGGCTGGGCCTAATAGGCTTTATTTTATTTTTTTTCGCCTTTAATTAAAAACCTCTCAAATTAGATTTCAAAAATTGAGCATATTTGAATATATATTGTTCTAAATTAATAATGAAAAAAATAGTTTTATTTCCAATAGTAATCTTTCTATTAAGCTTCATTCAACAGCAAGTTCAATTAATTCCATGGAACAGTAAAAGACCTTTGAGATATGAAGATTTTAAAATTGCTCAAAAAGATACTATCAAAATTGCAAATCGTGACGGGAGAAAGGAGGTGTTAGGAATGTGGCTTGGAAAAAATGAAAGTTCAGCTTTCTGGATGGTGGTTCTTACAGATCTAAAAGCTGGATTATCAAAAGCAATAGGGGATTTGGGAGTTTATTATTTGATTAACAATCCTAATTGTGATAAAAATGTTTTGATAATAATTAGTACCATTGTTATTGATGTTTACTTCGCTAATTCTGTTGGCGCAAAATATTAAAACCTCGAAAAAAATCTTTTAATACTGATTGTGGCTTGTCTATATAAAATATATAATGAATTTTATCAAAAAAAAGGAAATACTAAAGAAAAAAACGCTCTAAAAGAGCGTTTTAATTTTAATTTAAAAATTCAATTAAATCAGTGGTTTGTCTAGGGTTAGGACGGTAATTGCCTGAACTAAAATAAGCTTCCATAAGACTTTCTTTAATAATTTCGGCTGTATTTTTATCTACTGCATAAAACTCGAATTTAGCAATCTCTTTATTTCCGCCCTCGGCAACTGAAAACATTGCTATAATTGTAAATTGATATTTAATCATGATTTTAATTTTATTTAAATATAAGTAAAACATTTACCTTCCTACTATAAACTTATGTATTAATCAAATATTTAGATTGCTCATTTACTGGATTAATATGATAAACACTCTTTTTTTGCTGTAATGCAATTTTAACAATATCTCCGGTACCTCCCAAACCTTTTGCTGGCTTTCCATCCCATATCGCTATTATTACGGTTGCTTTATTGACTATTTCAATACCTGCTGAATAGAATGCAGCTTCACTGGGCTTATCAAAATCAAGTGTGTAAGTACCTTTTGACATGTTTAATAAATCTATGAAAGATTTAGAATCCTTTAGAGTTTTAAAAGTAGATATATAATTATTGCATGGAATAATCACATCATAGTTGATATTTCTTTTAATTAATTCTCTACAGAAAAGTTGATCTGCACCAATTGCCAAAGATGACATCCCCTTTCTAACATTATTCTCCGTTAAAAAATTGCCAATTGTCACTTTAATCCAATCTAAGTCAAAACCTTCGAGACTTTGATGACCGGTTATTCCTAAAATCATATAAATCTGTTTTTATTAATTATTTATGTATAAAATTTACATATTTTATTCAGTAAGCTAATAGTCAGGTTTCTCAATATCTAGTTTCCGAGCAAATGTATCACTACTTTAAATTACATTTTTCAAAATATGTTTTAAAGATTTTTACCTTCCTTCATCATCTGAGAAATTGCATTTGCAATACCATCCCAAGTCCATTGAATAACCCTATTCCTAGCCAAACCTACCGGTAAAGTAGATGAAGAATTTGCTTCATCGACATATACTCCAAAAAAAGGAACATTATTTTTAATTGCCATTTGAATTTCTTTATTTACACCAGTCGCAGTACCCATATTTCTACCAACCAATACTATCATCATATTACATCTTTTCATCTTATCTTCAATGATTTGTTGCCATGTTGATTGTGCTAAAGCTGTCTTTGAAGACCAATCTTCAATATTAAAAGGAGTGCGCGAATTAACTGATTGTCCGATAAAATACATTTTTTGCCCCTCGTTGTTATCAAAATCGAAGCTTATAAATGCTCTTGGGTTTGCCATATTTATTTATTTTAAAAAGTTGTTTAATTATTTTTAAGATTTGATTATTTAAATTCAAGACTACTAAATCGATCAGAAAAATTCACTAACAATATTTCCGTAAATCTCCCCAGTAAGTATCCAAAAGATGGTTCAAAATCGATTATTTTACCATCTGATCTAGTGACGTAAAATTCTATTTGTTTCTTAGCAATATTTAAAAAGGGCTTCACAAATAATTCATCATCCCACTGACCTGATTTTGTTGAATGATAATACAATGTATACCCATTACCGTCAGTTTTCTTTTCCCAAGTTTTAAGATCTTTTGAGATTTTATTTCTGATATCCTGATTCAGTTCTTCTACAGAATCTGTGTTTAAAAGAATTTTCATATTATTTTAGTTTGTATATTAATTTAAATTCTATCATTTTTTACAAGGTTCCAATAATGTTCACCTAATGCTGTAAGTTTACAAGATTTGGAATTTATGGCAGCATAATACATGTGATCCGAGTCAATTGGAACTACGAGCCCAACTCTGTTATAACTTTGCATAATTTCAAATTTTTCGCAATTATTTTTATCTGCATTATCACTGGTCGGTTCATAAGAAGGCTCTAATAAATGCTCTTCTCTAGCTGGGAAAAGTTCAGTGATTCTCCTCAAATCAGAAAGTGAAACGGAAGGATTTACTTCTCGTAAACTAATAAATGTTTTTACATTGGTTCGAAACATTGGACGTTGTCCAAATTCTCCTAAAGATTGATCGATATGGGCATATACGCTACCTGGTGTAATATTTCCTAAAATATTAGCTGCCCCACCCATTAATGCATCAACAAAAAGCTTAGTAAATAAGCCCGATCCGTCAATTTCTGATGCATATTGTTTATCTGTAGAGGCAGTCAATATAGTCATCCCTTCACAGATTGTAACAGATGTTTCAGCACCAGGACTACCCATCTTGCCACTATGACAACAATCTAAAATTATAATTTTATTTAAAGCTTTTGAAGCAGTAGCATATCCTAAGATTTCTGTCATGGAAAGTCCTTGATCTCCGTCTTCACAGTCAGAAGTTACAAGATAGCCTCCGGAATCTTCTAAATAGCCATGACCTGAAAAGTAGAATAACGCTATTTCTGGATTATCTTCATTGAATACATCTAAAATAAGATCTTTTAACTTTCTTCGATCAATGGCTGAATTTTCATCTACAGCAGTTTCTAATACTACATCAAAATTTTTTGTCCCATCGGCATCTCTTTCTAATACTGTTTTTACTTCATACGCGTCACTTACACACCCAAAAAGATTTTTAACATTATCGGATTTATAATAATTGACACCTACAACAACAGCTTTTGCTCTCCTTCTTCTCATTATATTTAGTGTTTAAATAATTTGTAATTTTTGTTCATTTCTTATCTTAACCATTCTTTTAAACTTTGATAGCTCCTTGAGTTTTCATTTAACCATAATATTTCTTCTGTCGAAATATTGCCTGTTACAAGACCTTTTACAGACTCTTTTGTGACATAGGGGTAGACGGATAAAAATTCTTGACCTTCAAACGTAGAGTTTTCGTAATCTGTAATTGGAAGAATGGCACATCTGCTAGTCTCTCCATCCATATAGCCTAATTCCCAAGGCATCCACTTTGATGTTGAAGCATTTTCGGAAGTTGCATAAATTAGAGATTTTGACTGCTTCATCCTGTTTCGTATTAAGGCAACAGTCCTCTTATCTACATTTTTTCTGTCAAGATGGGAATCAACTATCCAGTCAACATAAACCTTGAATCCTTTTGATGATAATTCTAAAAATAAACCTTCTATATACTCCTTATCTCGATAGCTATGAGACAAGAAAATGTCAAAGGACATACTATTTTTACTTTCATTTACTGTTGCGGAAAAGGTTTTTGTGCCCTTTCTTCCGGTTCTTGAGAGATCTCTCAAATAACTTTTTGTGTAGAACATTTTTTTAAATTATATAATTAAACTATTTACTTGGACAGGAATCAATCTGTCTTTAGATTCTTTTGGGCTAAAATTTTTGTTCATAACTTGGAATGTTTCTTTTTCAAACTTCATCAATTCCATAAAAACACTAACATTCTTTGACCAGTCTTTTATGAAAAAATCTCCATTTTGATTCTTAATATTTAATTCTGCTGAAACCCCAATGTCTATTCCTTGTGTTTTTAATCCATTGATGTTTCCGGCTAAAGTAATTTCAGAGTTTTTTGATCTGGACTGCATTATTAAAGCATTTGATGCATAGGTTACAGAAGTTACGAGATAAGTATTATCCCATATTAGAACCTTACTTTTTGAAATGATTTCATTTTCAAGTTTTGTGATGTCACCGATTTGCTTTTTGTAGCACTCAAGAGCATGGAAGTAAATAGAACCTTCCGATGTAAATTGTAATGTTATTTCACCATTTGCATTCGGTAACTCATCTACAACTTCAATTTGTGAATTTGCTGATGTAATACTCTTTACAGAGTTTTTACTTGAGAATTTGTAACTATGCTTGTTTCCTAAACTATCATCTTCTGAATAGTTGACATCAAGATTTTTGAGCGAAGAAATTTTTGTAAAAGTACCAAGTGGAGCTTCTTTTTTTAAAAAACCCGCTTTACCATATGGAAATTTAATAATATCACCTACCTCAATGATTTCACCTGGCAGATAAACTGCAATCTTACCAAGCTCCTTGGCAATTTCTGTTGAATATTTTATTTGTAAAGACATTGTAATATTTTTATAATTTGATTACAATGCAAAGTTAAATAGCCATATTACAGTGGGTTTCCCCAGTTTTAAGGATTTTTCATCCTCACTTTTGAGGATAAAAAAAGCTGCTCAAAAAGCAGCTTTTAATATTAAGTAGGATTGTAATATCCGTTTTCAATTGCAAATTTGATAAGAGTATTTGAATTCCTAACACCCGTTTTTTCTATAAGATTTCTTTTATGGGTCTCAAAGGTAGTCTTGGCAATATTTAGCTTATCAGCAATTTCAGGACCTGTGTATCCATTCCCAATATAAGTAAGAACCTGTTTTTCCTTCTCAGTAAGTTTAATTTCTCCTACTACATCTTTTGATTTTAATGTTGCATAAATTGACTGCGTAACTTCTTCCGAGAAATAATCCTTTCCATTATGAATGCTATATATAGCGCTCAATAACTCCTCTTTTCCTTTGTTTTTCAATATATATCCATTAGCTTCTGCATTGAAGATACTTCTTATAAAACTAATTTCCTCATGCATACTAAGAATAAGTATTTTAATTTCAGGATGATTTTTTTTGAGAAACTTTGTTGTTTCTATACCATCCATAATAGGCATGTTGATGTCAAGTACAACAATATCTACATTTTTAGTATTAACTATTGAAATAACATCTGTTCCTGTCAGTGCACGTCCAACAATCTCAATATTAGGATCATTCTTAATGACTAATTCCAAACCATCAAGAACTATCTCATGGTCATCAGCAATAATAATCTTTATCATATATTACTATTTATAGGTATTTCTATATTCACATAGGTTCCACGTCCAATTACAGAATCAATATCGATTTCACCTCCTAATGAGCTCACTCTAGACCTTATATTTTGTAACCCCATGCCATTGGAGTGTTCATTAGTGTTAAAGCCAATACCATTGTCTTCTACTTGAACATTTACTTTATTTTTAAGCTTTAATATTTGAATAGTTACATGACTTGAATCTGCATACTTTAAAATATTATTCATCAACTCTTGAATGATTCTATATATTTGGATTTCAATATTGTTTTCTAGTCTATTTTCTAAATCACCTGCTATGAATTCTATCTTTATTTTCTTAGTTTGTTCAATAGTAATTACTAAATCTTCAACGGCTGAAAGCAATCCGAATTTAGTGAGTACACCAGAGGACATTTCATAAGATAACCTTCTGACTTCTTGGCAAGCTTCATCTATCAGCTCATTTGCCTTCTGGAAACTCACAAGATCAAAATTCTTATTTTGTAAAAGCTGTTCTTCTCCAGATTTGTAATAGACCTTGGCAACTGATAGTATGCTTCCTATCCTGTCATGTAAATCTTGTGAAATTCTCTTACGTTCTTGATCCTGTGTATTCAACATTTCATTGTAAGATTTGATTTCTTGATTTTTAATTAGTTGCTCTAATTTTTTTTCCTCTAATTCTCTATCTTTTACTGCTATTTCTTTCTTTTGTCTTTCAACTTTCCATTTTGTCCAAAGAAAAAATAATAATACGAATAAAGAAAATATGGTAGATAAGGTGTATATCAATATGTTATTATTTTGATTTTTAAGTTCTAAATTTTTAATATTTACTATTGAAATTTTCTTATCTCTTTGTAAAAGTTCATTTTCTTTCTGTATTCTCGCAAACTTTTCTCTATAATCTACAGCCTTCTTATAGTCAGTTTCCAAACTATCTCTTAAAAAATTATACTGTTGGGAGTAGTATATTGCAGAATCATAATCTTGTTTCACAGAATATGCCAGATACAATCCATCTAAAGCTTTTAGTTTTTCTGACTTATTTTGTGAGGTTTTTGAGGTTTCTAAGGTGTTTTTATAAAACTTTATAGCTTTATCATATTCCTGATTTCGAAAGTAAATATGCCCTAAATTTATATTTGCTTCTTTAAGTCCATTTTTAGAAATATATTTTTTCTGTATATCAATACTTTTTTTAAACTTCTGAATAGCCTGTTGGTCATCGCCTTTTTTATAATAAAGAGCACCAAGATTATTGTATATCTCTGAATTTGTATCTTTTAAACCTAATTTAATCTTTAATTTCATTGCTTTATTATAATACTCTTGTGATAAAGTATTGTTTCCGGTTTCAAAGTATACAACTCCTAAATTGTTGTATATCTTCGAGAGTTCGTAATCATCATGGATTTTAATAAAGTAATTTTCACTTTTAAGAAAATATTCTTTAGCGCTTTCATGATTTTTCATGACTAAATACAGGATGCCTAAATTCGTATAGCTATGTGCTATATTTTTTTCCTCTTTCAATTGTTCCCTTATTGAAAGTCCTTTTAATAGGTATCTGTTAGCTTGTTCATATGATCCCATATTCTGATATATAAGTCCTACATTATTAGAAACCAATGCCTCTAATGATAGTTGTTTAAGCTGTCCAAATATATTCAACGCATCTAATCCATACGAAAGCGCTTTATTTAAGTCTTTTTTATTTCTGTATATTTCACTAAGTTGATTGTTGGCTCGGCCAATACCATATTTATTTCCAGATTGCTTTTCTAAGCGTAAGACTTTCACATATTCTTTTTCCGCAAGTGAAAATTGTTTATTAAAAATATAAGCGGTACCAAGTCTATTCAAGCTTGTAACGACACCATTTGGATAGTTTATTTTTTTACTAATCTTATAAGCATTTAAAGCATAGTATTTTGCTTTACTAAAATTAGTTTTTCTTAATTCCCAAGAGAGCTCATTGAAAGCTTGTATTTTCAATGTATCATTTAATGTTTTAGATTGCGACAATAAAATTAAACTATCTATTATGTTTTTTTGCTGGCAATTTGCATTAATGAAATAAATGCTAAAAAAAATCACAAATACTCTATACATATACAAATGGTGAGGGCTTTACTATGTAAATATAGTAAAACCCTCTGTTTTTGGATTCTAAGAAAATTATCTTTTTTTAGGGTTTCTTTCCCGTCCTTCAATAGGTTTAATAATTTCACCAGCACCTTCGGGTGAAGTTGTTGGAGGAGGATCTACAGTTGTTGTAGGGGGTGTTGATCCTTGGGCTTTTGAAGTTTCAGTTTCTCCTGTTGAATCGTTAGAGCCGTTACCGTTTTCATTTGTTTCAAGCTCTTTTTCTAAGTTGTTGTTTTCTTCCATAATGAATTGTTTTATGTTTTACAAAGGTCATTAAAGAAGATTTAAATAAAATCCTTAAAAAAAAGTATTTTCTTATCCTTACAAATGAGGAGGATAAAATAATCATTTGGAAATAATTGTCGTTTTTTAAGACCAAATAGGATTTTTAAAGATATTGAACCCTATATATCTTTATAATTAGTAAATATTAATATTGTTAACGGAAAAATAAGAAAATTCACCAAAACAAAATGTCTTTTCCTACCAATGATGCAGTAATGAAATCAGTGTATCTCGCATTAAAAGAAGCCACTAAAAAATGGACAATTCCTATTCAAAATTGGGGCATTGTTCTCAATCAATTTATGCTTATTTTTGAAAAAAGGCTCAGATTATAAAATCTAAGCCCTGACTTTTTAACTTACACACTTTGTGGGATAATGTCTCTATTAAAACGGTTTGGATATTAGGCTCTCTCCAATTTCTTTCGTTAAAACTTCTCTCCTATATTCATCGGAAAAGCTAAGTGATACAGAAGAAGCATTTCTATTGACGATACAGGAAATTCTGTATTAATTTATAATCTTAAAAATATAGAATTATAAATATCTAACTAATTACAAAATAATTCTCATCAACGAGATAGTGATATTAAAAATTCATCAAGAATATCTGAAAGATGATCACTAGGATTATCACCCGAATCTTTCATTTGCAACATTTTATTGAGATCCTGATTTTTAAGAACTATAATTAATTTACCATGTTCTCTAAGTGCACCCTTTGATGCCTTTAAAGCTTGTGGTTTCCCTCCCTCTCGGCTTATAATAAAGGCTACAGACCTAAGTCCTCGTAGAAAAAGATATCGCTCTGTTGTATAAATTTGGTCTTGCCCAATCGGATCAGTATAATTTTTGAATTCAAAAAGTACGTATCGTGTTTGAAATGATTGGATTAGACTTGACCAAAATGAACTTTGCCCAATAATTCTGCAAATCATATCAAAACGACTTAATTCATCATCTGTAGTATTTTGTGCGCTCCAATTACTAAGTTCATCCTCAAATACATATTTTAAAATTTCAATACATTTAAGTTCGTATCGTCTCCACCCATCCCTTCCTGTGGGAATTTCAACTAGCTCTTTATATAAAGCTTCTCCATCAGTTTTTATATCGATTGTAATATCCTGTAATTCAGGGAAGCTAAATAAATTTAGAAACTCTTCAGCTGTTTGTTCGCTATGAATAACCTTATCAAAAACATCCTCAATATCTACTCCTTGCTTTGCTTTTAATAATAACTTCTCGAAACGTTCTAAAAGCAAGTCATCCTTTAATACTTTTTTAATTAAATAATAAATGTCAGATCTATCCCAAATTGATATTCCATAATCTTCACTTGTTACTTTTTTGAAATCTTGGGTTACATAGGATGATATGATAAGTAATCCGGTTGTTTTTTCATCAGAATATATTTGAAGTTTATTAGATAGTTTTAAAATAGCATTTTTTATATTATTTATACTAACTCTGTCATCACGATAAAATTTTACTTCAGCCCATGTTGACAAACCATTTTTCTTACAAAGAAGATCAACTTCAAGAAATAAATCAGGTCGGATAGCAACCTCGACCTCAGTTTCAAAATCAAATTTAATAAAAACATCTTGAAGAAGTTTTTCAAATTCATATCCTAAATACGCATAATTCATACTTAATCTTATTTTTTAGTATTAGAGTATTTTAAAACTAAAAATTAGTACTCTATTTATTTTTACTAAGCCAATTAATTTTATATATATTTATAACAATTTAACAATAGTAGATTTAGAATTGAAAAGCCTATTTATATCTAGGATCTCATTCTTGTCATTATTATAGTATTCTTGAATCTCTATGTTATCATTTTTATTTTTCTCTTCATTGACTTCAATCTGAGATGAAATATCAAAATCATACTCTATTATAATTGGTGAACTTTTTAAACCAATATTTTTATTAATTAGAAATGCTTCCTCTTTTCTTTTTTTAATAATTTCATGCAGTTCATCCTTATCAGTTACATTGTCAATACCATTGGTGTCATTTATAAAATCATCTGAAACAATTTCCCAAGAGTTGTTTATGTTGTGCTGTATCTCATTAAAATAGTCGTCATTATCTTTATCATTAATGATATCATAGAATTGAGGGTTTGCATTTATTAAATTTGAAAATTGCTGAATAAGATAGTATGAAGGTATATCTTTGGAAAGCACCTTGATCAGTTCAGCAAGATTATCAATTTGACTTTCTAAATTATTTTCAGAAATATAATTCAAGATCTCAGTCAAGATACTTCTATCATCCCATGATAAATAAAGTATATCTAAAGAATTAATCTTTTCAATAATCTCTTTTTCACCTTCATTTTCGACAAATAATCTGATAATTGTTGAGAGGATGCCAAATTGCGAATTACTTGAATGATAACCTTTCAAATTA
Organism: Chryseobacterium sp. SIMBA_029; assembly: GCF_046535275.1. Classification (NCBI taxonomy): domain Bacteria; kingdom Pseudomonadati; phylum Bacteroidota; class Flavobacteriia; order Flavobacteriales; family Weeksellaceae; genus Chryseobacterium; species Chryseobacterium sp. SIMBA_029. The sequence continues at coordinate 45,862 of NZ_JAWRXA010000002.1, read as the reverse complement.
TCTTCTTTTCGCTTAAAAAGTTTATATAATTTCCGTTTAATACTTTTATTAGAAAAGTCTATTCTCTTTTCATTTTTCTTTTTGTTTATTGTAATTCTATATTTAAATTGCTCAAAATATACTGCTGATTCGAGAACTTGAAAATATTCTTCGATTGAATTTTCAAAATAATCAAATAGAAAATCTTCAATAGATGGGTTAAAGAAATTATATCTAACTTGATTTTTATCGACAGTCCTAATAATAAATCCGCCAACTAGTTCTTTTAATGCCGAATTGTACTCATTTCCATTTCTTTGAAAATTATTGCTAATAATTTCATTCGCTATTCTAGCATTAAATGATTCCCTTAATCGTTCATCTGTTATATAATAAATTCCTCCACCCAAAGAATACATTGTTAATAACAAAAGTCTAGAGATTTTAGATATTTGCACATTAAAAGGTTTTTCCCATATTTTTTGTGGAGTATTTAAAATATCTAAAACATATTTTTCTGAAAACCCAGAATCAATTATATTATTCTTCTTTGTAATGCCTTGAATAAGTCTTGGATTATAATATCTGTGTTTAATTACTTTCCAATGAAAGTCATTTTGGAAAAAAACTAATTGTTGTTCATTACTCAAATCAGAAAGATACAAATGATTATAAAGTATCCTTGCTTTATTCCAGTCCGTATAGTTTTCAACTTTTACTTCGTAGTTTGAAATATCAATATCAGAATTTTCAATCTTATCTGAGATATTTTTAGCTTGATTTAAGATTGTTGTCCTACAAGTTAATATTAATCGCTTATGCTTATCATTTCTGACTCTATCTATAAAGTTTACAATAGCTGAATCCGCATTTTTTGAACTATAGAGATCTAATGTTATTGCGCCCAGAAAATCATCGAAATAGAAAACCTGTTTTTTATTAGATGTGAAAGCCTCCTCAGCCTCTGTTATTTCCCGAACATATATTAGCTCAAAACCCTCAGCTAATAACTGATAAGTAAGCATATTAGCTAAAGTTGACTTTCCAATCCCAGGTGAACCGGTAATTAACAAAAAATGATTAACATTTAAAACGTTAACTGCATCATTATGAGTTTTATTTGGGACATATAAAGTTATTTCTTTTAATATTTTTTCCTCATAGAATTCTGACCTTCCTTTAATTCCATTTCTAAGAATTTTCTTTATTATATCAATTGATGATAACCACAATTTAAAATGTCTTTCTTGTATTTCAGGATAATCTTGAAGCCATTTATTTAAATCTTCATTACCAATGACATCCGATGTTGATAAAATATATGGGTAACAAATCTCTTTAATTTTATCCTTATCTGAAGGTGATAATGGTAGTGAAGTACAAAAAATATATCTTTTTGGTGCCAGTGATATAATTTTTGGAAGTTCTATTTTTTTTAGATCCTGTTTTAGCTTACCTATGCCTGAATTTCTATAGTGTTTAACTTGAACAACTATTTCATTTTCATCATTAAAAGTGGAATATCGTAAATCAATTCCTTGATCTGGACCAGGTTTAAATGATTGAAAATCAATGGAAAGTTTTTTCGAAAGTAAATCTCTCGTTAACTCTTCAAGATCTCTATCATTTAGTGTTGAAAAATTATAGTTCATTTTTTAGCTAAATGTTTGTTCCAAAACCAGATCTTGCACATTCTGAATTGAGGCTTTCATATTATATTTTTCAAATTTATAGCTTATATATCTTGAGATAAAGTCATCATGTGTTGAAAGTATTATTTGATAATCTGCAAATTCATGTCTAAGAAGTTCAACAAAAGAGTGGACATTCAGATTATCCATAGTTTGAATAGGATCGTCAATCGCTAAAAACTTAAAGTTCTCATTAGTGTTATAAACCTTGTTTAAAGATAAACAAAATGCTAAAGATACAACAGCCATTTGCCCCGCACTTAAATGAAATACAATATCGTGATCTGAATCTTTTCCGGTTTTTAATAAAACATTATTTCGTTGTCCAGTTGGTAGAATATCAATAAAAATTCCAAATCCTTGCTGATAGTTTTGTAATATCTTTCCTGAATATATAAAAAAAGGAATCTTAATTTTTTCAATCATTTCCACTTTATGATTCTTGATCGTGGAAAATATAGTTGTATTAAGGGACTCTATATGATTGTACACAGCGGTAAGTTTTTCGCCTCTTTCTTTTAAAAAAGAAAGTCTTTCATTAGATAACAATTGAAACTTCAATTGCAGATATTGTTTTTTCTGCTTAAGTAAACCATCAGAAATTAATTTCATTCTTTCTTCATCACTATCGAAATACATAGAATAAAATTCTTTGTTATTGATCTTTTGAGAATTGTATCTATATTTATTTAGCAAATCGTTTTCAAGAAAATTCTTCAACTCCTTCTTTTTAACATCAAATTCCGATATTTCACTTGGTAAAATACTAAGGTAGATATCATCCGGAAATCCCAATTCTAATTTAAAAAAACGCTCTTTAATACTATTAATAGAATTTTGTAGATTAGGATAATTACGTATTAGTTCAATAATATTATTGTTTATGGGTAAATTTTCTTTTAAGAATTTTTCAACATCATTTTTAATAGTTCGATAAAATAACTTTAATGTTTCGAGTAATTTCTGTTTTTCATCGATCTTATTTTGATTAAACTTTGTTAAATTTTCTATCTGCTTCTCGTATGCTTGAATAAGTTGTTCAAAATTTGAGAAATCAGAATTACAAAGGGGGCATTGATGGTCTGAAAGATGATTATTATCTAATGCATTATTATAATGGCTCCAAACCATTTGATTTGCTGAGATTAAATTAGAAATGATTACACCGATTTCTCCTAGTTCAGTATTAATATCAGTAATTTGGTTTTCTAACATTTCATATTTTTCTTTTTGATCGTCATCAAAAAATTCTTGGATATTTTCCTTTGTAATGAATTGATTATCCTCCAAATCTAAAATTTTCTTATATCGTAGTATTTTCTGATTGTTACTGCTAACCTGATCTAATAGGCTTCCAGTATAGATGTTAGAAATAAGTAATGAATTTAGTAGAAAATCATTTACTAAAATTTCATTATTAATCTCATTAAAAATTATTGATTTATTATACTCACTAGCATCAAAAACGTTAATAAATGTAATTAATTTATCTATCTGTTCTATATATGAAGGAAAAAAAGTATTTGCATCTTTCAGATCTTCAAAGGGTTCAATTTTATCAAAATTAATTTCCTTTAGTTCAAATAAATTTTGATATTCTATGCTTTGAAGGCCAAATTGAGAAGATTCCAATATTTCGATCTCTTCATCAATAGTATTTTTTTGCTTTCTGAAATTTTCAACTATTTTTTCAAGTTGCATTTGCTGATTTTCTTCTTTTTCTATATTAAAAAGAAAAGCAAGTGAAGAGCCTTTAATATCTTCCCTTTGTTTGAGAAAACGTATACTTTCTTCCTGTTGGATGTAATTGAATAGATAGTATATCGAGTCTAATTCTACATGAGCTTCGCTGCCAAGAAATAACTGATTAATGCCTAATTGATCAACTAACTTATTTTCGTCAAAGGTTAAAGATTCAAAATTATCACTATTTTCTTCAAGATAAGTGAAGAAAAAATTATGAGAATCCTCAGGAATAAAATCTTTTGCAGTATTTCCTCTTTTAGGAGAATTTACATCATCATATAATTTTGTTATGATAATTTCCTGTTCATTTTTTTCAAGAAGTAGTTTAATCACTACATTTTCTCCGTCAGTGTTCTGAAAAAATGGTTTATTCCTACTCCTATTTTTTATCTGTACATCTTTAAATGTTTGAATCCTGTCAAATTTACCCGTAATACAAAGTTCTAGTGCTTCAAAAATTGTCGTTTTTCCGAAACCATTAGGACCAGATAGAATTTGATTATGATTGTTATTTTTCTGAAAATCGACTATTATTTTATTTTTGATTCCCTTAAAATTATTTATTAAAAGTTTTTTAATTCGGATCATTTGTAATTAATGTAAATAGGTTATTAATTTCAGATTCACTCTCTTCTGATAAAAAATCAAGATTTTCAATTTGTTCATAAGAGCTTAATAATTCTTGATATGTAGTATAATGATCTTCAAGCTTTATTTTAAGCTTTTCGCCTAAAGTAATAAACTCTTCTTCATTAAATTTTAAGGCTAAAAATGGCAGCTTAATAAATATTTGCAATAGCACAATATAGTCTTCGTTTTCTTGAGTAAAACCCTTAATTAAAATATTTTGAAAAATCGTTTTATTATTTACTGCTCTTTGTAACTGTTCGTTTGTTACAAAACCTGAATTTTTTTCTAAAGCGTTTTCAGTATAGACAATTACATATTTTTTAACATAAAACTGATCTTCCTCAATCAATAAGATTTGTGACTGTAATTGTTCAATTACTGTAATATCACCTGCAGCAACGAGTATAATGAGAGAACTATTTTTTTCTACCGCAGAAAAGTTCTCTTTAGAACACAATTCATTAAATTGTGTTAAAAATGCTCTGTACCATTCACTCTCATTTAATGACTCTCTACTTTTTACTGTTTCTAATATGTCAGAATTAATCTCTTTGATAAAAAAGTAAGATTTATTTTCTTGATGAAATCCATTGATCTCATCTTTAAAAACAAAACCATTATTATTTAAAATATTTTCAATTAGTGTCTTCATTTGGTTAAATTAGTTTTTGCTGTTTCTCTACAAACCAATGCTGTAGAACCATTATATTGCATAAATGACGTGAAATCTTTTTCCTTATCTTCTTTTTTTCTGATGTCAAAGAAATCAGGATTCAAGTCATAAAATGTTCCATTTATTTCCTTATTTATTATAGATGTCTTTTCCCAAAGCAACTTATGTGAGTCAAGATTAGTAAGAATATTTTTTACAACATCTTTTGCATCTTCGCTTTCGTCAATAATAGTGGATAAAATATATCTTACCGAAGAGTATAAAATAGTAAAGTCTTCCTTAACAAGGTCTGGATAAATATTCGGTATACCTAGCAATAATTTGAAAAAAACCTGCTTTAAGCCATCTTCATTGTATGTAGAGTGAGTAATATGTTGGTTTTTTGAATTTCGATTTAAACTTAAACGGCGGAGAAATAGTAAAAAATCAGTATCTGAAAAACTATGATAAATTTGATCAATCAATAAATCAATTTCTGATATTTCATCATCTGATAATGATGATTTTTTTAAAGCCTCATAATAGAGCTCGTAAAACATATTTCTACATATATAACTTTCATTTTGTGATATATCTTTCGAATCATGGATTATATCAAATATATCTTTAAAACTAAATTGAATCTCATAATCATTTTTAGAATCTTTAGTTGCATGTTCAGTTCTTATTTTTAAGTCAAGTTCGAAGGTCAATCGTTTTAATGACATACCTGCGGAGCCATTATTTCCCGCAAGAAAATTGTCACTAACTAATTCTGTAATTATAAAGTCCGAAATTTGATCTGTACCACAGAAAAAAATATTGCGACTATATTCATATCTTTTGATGTCGTTAGGATTTCCACCTACAGATGAAAAATCATTATCCGTTGGCCAGTTTCTTATATTTTCCACAGTATGCAAAAAATTGCTAGAATCACACCATTGGCCTGGTTCATAACTGCCCGTTTCAATCTTGTTTCCTTCACTGTCTTTTAATAATTTTCCATTCGCATCATGTTCATAAATTGGAGCACCAGTAAAAACTGACTTGTAAGTACTTAATAAATGTCCTTGTGAATAATACGCCTTAACTTGATGAACAGAAATTAATTCTTTGGGTTCACCTCCTATTTGTTTTGAAATAGCAACATCCTCATTATTTTCATATTCTAAATAATGTATATCGAATTCATTTTGTCTTCCTTCCAATATTAAATTACGCATATCTCTGACGGCAATAAGAATTCCAACAAGTCCTTGATGAGAGTAACCACTCCAACTTGCAGTAGCATTTCTATTACTCATAGTTTATCATTTATTAGTTTCATTGGTTATTATTTTTTGATTTATCATAAATTCTCCACTAGAAGAGAAAATTGATATCTAATAATTGAAAGATAAGGTTTCTTTACTTTTTAATTAACATCCTCTTCTTTCTTCAAATCATAAAATATAATAATAAGAAATATTTCATGTTTATTGCAATCCGTATTTATACTGAATTATATAATAACTTAACCCACAATTTAATTTTTTTTAATTCCCATATTCTTAATTCCTCGTCTGTGTAATGATCCAGAATTTTCCTGTAACAATATAATGTAGCTCTTGATAATCCATCGTTTAGGAGAGGTGAAGAACTTTATGTCCGGAGACAAGACAGACTTTTAGTTATCAAAAGATAATTATCAAAAGAACTCTTAGTTTTCAATGACTTATAAGCATAACTAAAATAAACTTTTGATTAAAAAAAACTTTTGATAATGAAATTTATCAACTCGGTGATTGAATTTATAAATTGATTTTACACTACATTTGAAATATGAAAAAACTGGAATCAAGAGAAGATATTGAACATCTTGTTAATTCATTTTACACAAAAGTGACTCAGGATGAAACCATTGGCTTTTTCTTCAGTGATATCGCCAAGGTTGACTGGGATAAACACCTTCCGAAAATGTATTCGTTTTGGGAGTCTATTCTTTTTGGGCAGATGAGCTACAAGGGAAATCCCATGGCCGTTCACTTTCCTATCAATGAAATTCAAGCTATGGAAAAAAGACATTTTGACAAATGGCTTGAGCTGTGGCGAAAAACCATAGAAGAAAATTTCACGGGTGAAAATGCGGACACCGCGATTTATAAATCCGAAAACATCGCCAAATTAATGGCTTTCAAAATGGAAATGGCCAGAAAGCCCTAAGGAACAATTACCGTAAAAATATATGCTGCGAGATTCACAAGAAGCACTGTTCCGTAAAGAATATTGGTCTTGCCACGGCTTAGGGAAAGCATTACGATAAATACGGATAAAGAAAGCAGGATGATGTCTTTTTTATCCAACCCAAGTACAAAAGGAATATCATACATAATACAAACAATAGATACCGCTGGAATGGTCAGACCAATACTTGCTAACGCAGACCCCAGGGCCAGATTTAAGCTCGATTGTATCTGATTGCTTCTTGCTGCTCTTATAGCCGCTACCCCTTCCGGAAGCAGCACCACCGCCGCAATAATGACTCCTACCAAAGATTTTGGAGCGCCAACACTTCTTACCATATCTTCAATCGTACCGGAAAGACCTTTTGCCATTAATACTACAATAACAAGGCAGATAACCAGAAAAATAAAACTGATAATCGTCGCCGTCTTTGTAGGAATATAATGGGAATCAGAATCCTCATCTGTAATGATAAAGTAGTTTCTGTGCCTTACCGTCTGAACCATGAGAAAGACTCCGTAAATGACAAGGCAGGCAATGGAAACAAAAATAAGCTGTGCGGTATTATAAAAAGGTCCGTTGACACTTGAAGTAAAATTGGGAAGTACCAGAGTGAGTATTAAAATAGAAACAATACTTACGAGATAGGTTGTTGCGGAAGTCCTTGCAAAAAACTGTTCATAATATTTCACGCCTCCAATCAAGATGCAGATTCCTATAATTCCGTTAAGGATGATCATTACTGCAGCAAAAACAGTGTCTCTGGCCAGTGTGATGGCCTGATCGCCTCCGGCAACCATGAGTGAGATAATTAATGCCACTTCAATGATGGTAATACACAGTGCCAGAATAATCGTTCCGAAAGGTTCTCCTACTTTGTGCGCTACCACTTCTGCATGGTGTACTGCGGATAAAACACTTCCTGTGAGCAAAAGGCCTGCAATGATATCATAAACAACTCCATTTCCTATTAATCCGGAAAAGTAATATACTACTGCCAGAACGGGGAAAATATACGTATAATGCAAAAATTCTTTTAATCTCATAAGTGACTGTAAAATACAAAAAATCTATGGGTTTTGAAATATCAAAAGAAAATATTAATAATATTTTAATGGTACCAGAAATTATAGTCTTGAAAATCAGTCAACATATGGAGCAAAAGTCCGATGCCAATAATTCTAATATTTCCTTTAAAAAACAACATCAAAAAATACACCGCAATAGCATAATATGAATGTAAAAAATGAAAACCTATACTTGCCCTGTTCGGATCGAAAATAGGATCTGCGAATAAATGATCAAGGTCTACCAGCATCGTTGCCAGCAGCATAAGATATACTTTTACCCAGTTTTTACGATAAAAAATCAATGCAATAAAAACAGGAAAAACCAAATGCAGGAAGTAATGAGTGCATTGTCTGAGTAATGCGATTTCTGAAAAGCTCATCAATAATTAATTAATTATTTAGGAATAAAATACTTTATTTACCACCGTAAAATTAAGGGTAATTTTTCTTTCTTTCCTTGTAATCTGATATAATAATCTTCGCCTTTATTACCGTAAAAAATATAGTCAATAGCAGAGAGGATTCCTTTGTTGATAAAGCTGGCAGATGATGATAGCAAAGCATCATTTTTAATGAAAATATAGTTCTCCCTTAAGTCTGGAGACAGTTGTATGGGATTTTTTGTAGATTCTATGACAATTCCCTCTTTATTTTTATAGATAGAATTGGGCTGGAAAGGAATGATTGTGAATTGATTTTGTGAATTGATCCATTTTTTATTTTGGAAATATTCCCAGGTCTTTTCAGGAGTTGGACTCTGAAGGCTGATCACATATTTAGGCTGAGTAATTTTTTGAAAAGTCTTTTTTTCAATTTCATTGAAATTATCATCGTATCCGTAGGTTACAATGGTATCATTCACCTGCTCCAGTTCAGCACTTGCTTTATAATGGGTGATTTCTGGTATATCACTGTTGCTTTTATTGAAAAAGGAAGTGAAACGCTTCACATTTTCAGCATCCAGTTCTATTTCTAAAAATCGTGCTTTCTGCTGTACTTTAGTAAGAAGAACGTTGAAAGCTTCTGTTTTTGAGGTATTTTTTATTTCAACTTCGTCATCTTTTAGCTCAACTGAAAAATTCTGAATCTTTTGTCCCGAAATGAAGGAAATACTTCCTGTGGTCCCTTCGATAAACTGATCGGCATTATACTTCTTTTTTGCAGAAGACTCTAAAAGCAGATGATGTATACTATCAAAATCCTGCTCAGAAGTCCCTACAATACAATGATCACCTTGTATGCTAAGAAAAATATGATCTTTTTGATAAAGGTTTTCGCCCTTATTTATGAATTTACATTTCTTTAAAAATGATAAGAATTTCTGATGATCATCAAGTTCTATGACGGTATACCAATGGGAGAAACCGGTATTTTTAAGGTGGAAAATCTGCAGGAAATCCGGGATTTTCACTCCGGCATCCCCTACAGAACTCCCTTCTTTTTCTGTTTTTTTTCCTTCAAACCATTGGGAAGGATGGGTGATAAAGCTGGAAATATATTGTCTCGTTAGCTTTTTCACATCTACCAAAGCCACAGCATCTGCATTTTCGGGGACAAATTGTAAGGTTTTGTCTTTATGAAAAAACACAAAATAACAGGCAATTGCAAGTACGAGAACTAACGGGACAATAATTTTTTTCCGGCTCATGTATTACAATGTTTTAAGCTCTTTTTTAGGCTCTTCCATAATTTTATAGATCTCGTCGAACACGTCGAAGAAATACATCAAACTGTTTTCTGAAGAGTCTTTGATGTTATAGTCAATTTCGGTCTCTATCCGGTCTCCTTTTGCCTCTGTTTTGTAATATACTTCACCAATATGTTTTCTTAAAACATCCAGCGTTTTTCTTTCTGAGGTACTTTTGAATTCTTTTTCAAGGCCGATCAGAAGTTTCTGAATATCAAATCTTCCGGTTAACGGATATTTCCCTGAATCTTTACCCCAATCTTTAGAGATTTCAGATTGAGGTTTAGGAAGAATGTTATCCGTTGAGGTAGTAAAGTATACAATTCCGTCTTTTACTGTAAAGAAAAGCTGATCAATATATCCTGCACTTTTTTCTTCTTTAAAAGTGTAAAAATCTCCTTTTTTTGAGAATGTTTTTGCTAATTTTTTATTGGTAGCCAGCACATTGAAAATATGGTTCCAGTATTTTTCATTTTCTGTAGCAAAGGCAAAAGTGAAATTAGGGACCATAACATCCTTGGTTTTCTTCACTTCTTTTTCATTATAATCAGCGTCGTAATCATAATCTGTATATTCTACTTTTTTGGATTTCAATTCGTTTAAAACAAAAATTCCATTTCCCGGTGCTATTTTAGCAATAGCTTCTTCATCCAGCACAATCTTCATCGTCTCCATCATCAGCTGCATTTCTTTTTCATACTCCCCTTCTCCTGTGTTATCCAACAGGCTGTACATCATATCAAAATATTTGCTGCCATTCACATTCATGGCATAATATCCAATGCTCTTATCGTTAATAAGTGCCATCAGTTTTTTGTTTTTCTTCCCTTTGTATATGGAAGAAATGTTTTTCTGAATTTCCGTATTTTTATGCTGATAGGTATTGACCAATTTTACTTTGTCTTTGTCAAAATATAAATTGTATGATGTGTTTGAATTGTATACTTTGTCGAAAAACTGATTGAAATCGTAACGCTTCATCATTCTTCCGTAAATTCCGTCTTTAACGATTTTCCCGTAATCCGTATATACAAAAACATCTGAATTGGGATCCCTGAAATTGAGCATTGTCTGAGGAACGTCAAGTTCTAAATTTGAATTGAAATAAGTTTCGAAGCGGTCTTCCGCAAATTTTTTCACGATCTTGAACTCCTCTATGCGCAAAGAATCCATTTCTTTCTGGTATGCTGTGTCTACAGGAAAGTCTTCATTTTCCGATTCTCCTTCTGTAACGGCAGGAGGCATTACCTCGGCATCATTTTCAGAATATTCCTTATCTGTTGTTTCTTTCTCCTCTTTTGGATATTCATGGTGCTTTTCCAGGTACTTGATATCTTTCTGGATTCTGGCAATTTCAGTGTTATTCTCTTTGATATTATCTTTTAGATATTTAATATCATCTTTCAGATTTTTGATCTCATCTTTGTAATTAAAAGGCAATTCCGGCTCATCGGCATATGCGGTATCCACTACAGCAGCAGCACTGTCTACAACCGCATAAGCACTGTCTACCACTACATCATCCTTCCAAAGATCTTTGTATGGTTTGTTATAGTTAACGACACTCAGAACTGCGCGGTTATCATTCCATGCCACAAAAGTATTATCTCCTATGTCTACGTAGGAATATTTGCTTTTCTTTGAAATTTCCAGTCCTTTCTTCTTGGTAGAATTAATGAATTCCAGAAATTTTTCTTTATTATCTAAAATAAAATGGGTGGTATATGTTTGTATGGAATCATTAAAGGTCGCGTAATGATATTGAGTCGCGTCATATTTAATTCCCGTTTTGGAATAGTCATTCCATGAAAATTTCTCTTTGCTTTTTTTGTCTTTTTTGGTGATCTCCTGTATAAAAGGATTCAGTTTTTCCCAATTGACTTTTTTATTGAGCTGCTTGCCGTTGATTTCCATATAGAAAGGAGCGTCGGTCGGAATTTTCATCTTTTGCTGTGCAGAAATAAGCACAAAACCTAAAAGCAAAAATGCAATTTGTTGTGTTTTTAATATAACAGATTTCATGGTGTAGGATTATTGGAATAGGATATTATTTTGTATTTGTTTTTTCTGAAGGATAAAATCTAAAACATTGGCTTCCAGTTTCAATGCTTTTTTATTGGGTGAAACTGAATAGGAGCTGTTGGTTTGAGAGTTTATCGTATTTTCAAACTGAAGGATAGAAGTATATTTGGCGTTTGTAAAGATTTCCCGGTCGGCCGTGCTCATCTTATCGTAATCGCTTTTGAAAGTATTTATTTTGTTTCTGGTGAATGATTTTTTTGCAAGGTTTTGGCTGTAAATCTGTGTAGGAATCATTTTTCCTACAATGTTTTTGGCCTTCAGCTGCTCTAATCCGGCATTGATGTTTTCAATTTTTTTGAAATTACAGCTTAGCTTGATAATGTAATTGTCAAAATCCATCGTTGTTTTCACATTGCTGATTCCGGGAGTTGCTTTGAAAATCCTGGCTGCTTCATTAATCTTACTTTCAATTTCTGATTTCTTGGGAACTTTTTTCCCGTTAACGGTCTCCATTTTAGAGATTGAAGCAAGCCTTGTTTTACTTTTGCTGGCATTCAGGATTACGGTATATTCGCCGGTTCCGTCAGCTTTAACATTCACTTTGTCTACAATATCAAAACAACTGGTTAATAGCAGTAAGAGAAAAAGCAGTACAAACTGCCTGAGAAAAGTTTTCATGATTTGAGTTTTAAAATGACAAAATTACTTAATTCTAGCTTTAAAATGCCTGCGTCATCAATTATTTTTTGAATTGCACCAAGCACAAGAAGAACTTCATTGTTTACACTCTTCCTTTAAGATAATCTTGTCTTAGGTCTTCATCCAATTTTTCAATGGCATACCTCAGACAGGTTCTGGGCATTTCTTTATAGTATTGATTGAGATAAGTAATCAGTTCGGTTTCATTTTTATTTCCCATTTCACGCAATAGCCAGCCGTTAGCCTTATGCATCAGATCATGGGTGTGTTTTAAATTGGCGGTCACAAATTCCTTTGTCAGCTCAAAAGATCCTTTTTTTATATAATGCATCGTCCCTACGACAGCAATTCTTTTATGCCACATTTCTTCAGAAGCAGAAAGTGTTCTCAAAAGCTCTTCTTTCTTATTCTCATACGCGTACCTGCCGAGAATTTTATAGCAGCTGGAATCTACAAGATCCCAATTGTTGACATACGGAAGATGGTTAAGGTAAAATTCAACGATTTCTTCTTTTGCTGATTTTTCTTTAGCCTTTTCAAACTTCGATATCAGCATAAACAAAGCGGTTAAGCGATGTTCATGGTATTTTGAAGAAAGTAGGATGCTCAGATCCTTCAATGATATTTTTGCATAATATTCTTTAGCCACAGCACGCTGATCCGGGACTTTTACCCCTAAAAACAGGTCGCCTTCACCATATTCTCCTTTTCCGGTTTTGAAGAACCTGGGAAAGAATGCTGCTTTTTCAGGAATTGATAAAACAGCGAGTGATTCTTGTATTTCTTTTACGATGGTATTTGTCATAGGGATACAAGTTTTATAATTAATGGTTTTTACTATAGCATAGATTCAGTATACGTTGAAAAATTCACCCTTTTCAAAATACTGACTGTCTAATTTTCAATTAATTATTTATGGTCTTCTAAAGCAACACTTTCTAACTCTCCTTCTTCCTCGGCAATTTTATTCGGGTTGGCTACTTTTGCAATCGTAAGTCCCTGAACAATAATAGAGAAAACAACCACACAATAGGTAATACTTAAAATGATATTACTGTATTCACTTTTAGGGATAGACATGGCCAACGCAATAGAAACTCCTCCTCTGATACCGCCCCAGAAAAGAACTTTTATCGTCTGAGGACTGAACCTCGTCCTGAATGACATGAATTTTGAAGGTCCCCAAATGGAAATAAAACGGGCAGCCAACACGACAAGAATCGCTATAAGCCCAGGAATGATGAAATGGTTTAAGTCTTTTATCATCAACAATTCAAAACCAATGAACAGGAATAATACGGCATTCAGAATTTCATCAATCAGTTCCCAGAATTTAATCAGGTAATCCTGTGTGATAGATTTCATTTTAAATCTTACATTGAAATTACCCATAAATAACCCGGCTGCTACCATGGTTAAAGGCCCTGAAATATGCATCTGTCTTGCGATAAGATATCCTCCCATTACGACAGAAAGCGTTACCAATACCGAAATAATATAATCATCCACCTCACGCATCAGCCTTGAAGTAATCCATCCTAGTAAAACACCTAACAGCAAACCGCCTCCGGCTTCTTTCATTAATAACAGTCCAATACTTTCAACGCCCAGATCCACTTCTTTTCCGACTGCCAGCTGCAATACTACGGTAAAAACCACTACCGCCATACCGTCATTAAAAAGAGATTCTCCGGCTACCTTTGTTTCCAGTGATTTGGATACTTTTGCCTGCTTCAGGATACTTAAAACAGCCACAGGATCTGTAGGTGAAATTAAGGCTCCAAAAACCAAACAGTAAATGAAAGGAAGGTGAACTCCCACCAGCGGTAATAAATAAAACATTCCAAATCCCACGATAAAGGTAGAGATCACTACTCCTGCAGTGGAAAATATAAGCACAGGCCGGAACTGTTCTTTAAGATCATCAATATTAATGTGAATTCCTCCTGCAAACAACAGGAAATTCAGCATAGCACCCATCAGAACTTCTGTGAAGTCGATGCTGTTCATTAATTGATTAAGATGTCCGAAAGTTCTTGGCAGTACCGCTTCTCCAAATAGAACCAGAAAAATAGAAACGATGATGGCAATCACCATGATCCCGATGGTATTCGGAAGCTTAAGAAATCTATGATTAAGGTATGCGAATATTGATGCTAATACGATTAACGCTGAAAATGAATAATATAACTCCACTAAGTTTTCTTTTTTTTAATTTATAAGTCTGTATAAAGTATTTTAATATATATTTTTTTGTCGTCTTTTTCCCAGATGTCAAGCATCCCCTTTTTAGAAGCTTTGGAGCTTCTTGTATACTCTTCTCCTATATTGAGAATGTTCAGAAGAATGTATTCATCCCCTACAGAATTAACTTGATAAGCTGTTTTCTCAGAAAGTCCGTCTCCGGAGCTTTTAATACCGTCTGTGAGTGCTCTGAACTGGCTCAGGTGATAGATCAAATTATTTCCGTCTTTTTGATCATCATAAGCCCGAAGTAAAATCAATAGAACGTCCAGATTGGTCGGGTCTTTTTCGTATAGAATTTTTCCCTGTGCTATACAGTCGGCAAAATTATTCTGTTTGAAAGCCTCAGCAAGATTTTTGAAACGTTCATCTGAAGCAGAAATTGTGTCTGTTCTGAAATTTCGTCCGTAGTACAGATAGCGCGATTCGGTACTGTCTAAGGATTTTGGATAAGCCTTATATTTAAAAATAAGCCTTTCATAATAGTAAGGGGACCGAGAATTAGTAAGGTCTTTCTCAATCCCCTTTATGTCAATTTTTGATTTCTGGCTGAATCCAAAAACAGAAAAAAAGATCAATAAAAGGGAAAAATGATATTTCATTAATCGTTCTTTTCCTCTTCTTGTGCTTCTTCTTCGTCATTATCGAAATATTCGAAAAGAAAATCATTGTAAGGGAATCTGGAAATATGGATCTTCATTACCTCATCGTAAATCATCCTTTTCATTTCCGGGAAATTTTCTTTTGTTAAAGCCGAAATAAATACCGTTGGATACTTAGATTTTCCCATCCAGGTATTCTGCCATTCTTCCAGAGAGATATTCTTTTTCGTAGATGGTGTAAGATCGTCCTCATCTTTTTTATCATAACTGAAATCATCAATCTTGTTAAAGACCATGATCATCGGTTTCTGATGAGCATTAATCTCCATCAGGGTATTATTTACAGATTCGATATGATCTTCAAAGCTTTCATGAGAAATATCCACCACATGGATTAAAAGATCTGCTTCACGAACCTCATCCAATGTAGATTTAAAAGATTCTACCAGCTGTGTCGGAAGTTTTCTGATAAATCCTACCGTATCGGTCAGCAAAAACGGAAGGTTTCCGATCACTACCTTTCTTACTGTGGTATCTAATGTTGCAAATAATTTATTTTCTGCAAAAACATCAGATTTGGAAAGGGCATTCATCAAAGTAGACTTTCCAACATTGGTATACCCTACCAAAGCAGCACGTACCACTTTCCCACGGTTGTTCCGTTGAGTAGCCATCTGCTTATCAATCGTTTTCAGTTTATCTTTTAACAGGGAAATCCGGTCACGGATAATACGACGGTCAGTCTCAATTTCCGTTTCACCGGGACCTCTCATCCCGATTCCTCCTTTTTGACGCTCCAGGTGAGTCCACATTCTTGTCAATCGGGGCAAAAGATATTGATACTGTGCCAATTCCACCTGAGTTCTTGCATAAGAGGTTTGTGCTCTTTGGGCAAAAATATCAAGGATAAGATTGGTTCTGTCCAGAATTTTAACTTCTATTTCTTTTTCAAGATTTTTAAGTTGGGAAGGTGATAATTCGTCATCAAAAATGACGGTCCCTATTTCATTTTCCTTTACGTATTCTTTTATTTCCTGAGCTTTTCCACTTCCAATAAATGTTTTGGAATCAGGCTGAGTTAGTTTTTGTGTAAAACGTTTTTGTACCGTTGCTCCTGCTGTGAAAGCCAAAAACTCCAATTCATCCATATATTCCGTAAGCTTGTCTTCATCCTGATTTTGTGTTATAACACCCACCAAAATGGCTTTCTCGTAATTATGTTCTTTCTTATCTAACATTAAGTTCTGTCTATGTTTGTGATTTTTACAAGTTACCATTTTCAGCAGAAAAAACAAAATCATTTTTTATTTAACCTTATATTTTAATATTAATTTAAGTTCATCATATTATTCTTTTGTGAAAAATTAATACCTTTATGTGGTAAATTTTTGATTGATAATCATTTAAAATTAAAAATTACGTAAAAACTAACATCCAGAAGATCATGATTCCTAATATTAGATGTATGGTTATTGATAATGACGAACTGGACAGGCTTGTCCTCCAACATTATCTTAAACTCTATGGAAATATAGAAATTGTCGCCTCATTTGATTCGGCCGAGAAAGCAGTTCCCTATCTGGAGCTTCCGATTGATCTCCTGATCATCGAAACCCACCTTACAGGAATGAGCGGAATGGAATTCAGGAAGCTGGCCCATAAAATTCCGGCATGTATTTTTGTAAGTTCCCATCCCGAATTAGCCGTCAATACTTTTGAGATCAATACATTGGATTTTATCACCAAGCCTTTAAAAGCAGAACGCTTTCATCATTCTATGCAAAAGCTTTTTGATTTTTTCAAAATGAAGGAAAAGTGCGATTGTTTTGATGCCATGGTTGGAAAAGACAGCATTAAAATAAAAGAAAACGGAAGCGTCTTTCACATTAAAATAGCCGATATTCTCTATCTGGAAGCATTAAAAGATTATACCCGGATTGTGACTTCTGAAAAGAAACACTGTATTCTGGACTCCCTCGGCAATCTTCTGCATAAAAGCTTCTTTGAATCTTTCGTAAGGATCCACCGAAGCTATGCCGTCCCTAAACATCTTATCCTAAGCAAAAATGCTCATGAAGTAGAACTGATCCACCAAATCAGGCTTCCTATCGGCAGAACTTATAAAGATAATCTCTCTTTTTTTGAATTATAGAACCTCCTGATTTTCAGCAAACTTAACACAACATGCTATTCGTCTATTTTTTATGCTGTTCGTCTATTTTCCAACGATCCGCTTCTGATATGTGGTAAATTAGTCTTCCTTAATTTTCATCCGAAAAAATGGAAACCACCAATTAATAACCACAAAACTACTGTACATGAAAAGAACATCTATTCACTGCTTCTTTCTCATTCTGTTCACCTTTTCCGTTAGTCTGCTGAATGCACAATCCGCAGTACTCACAACAGGAACGAATGCTTCAGGAGGCGCCGGCTCTGTTTCTTACAGCGTTGGACAGATTGCTTACCTATTTAAGGGAACCCCTCCACAAGTCATGGAAGGCATGCAGCAAGCTTATGAAATCACGACACTCGCAACTAATGAAAGCTCAGGCTCATCAAAGCAAGAAGGTATCTTATTATATCCTAATCCTTTCAAAGATGAACTGTATTTAGATTTTACAGTAAACAACTACAAGGATTCGGAATATCAATTATTCGATGCCCAAGGCAAACTAATCAAATCGGAAAAAATTCAGCAGTCTAAGTCTGAGTTTAACTTTTCGGCTCTTCCATCTGCCTTATACATCATCCGGATCACCAAGAACGGAGAAAACATCAAGACCTTTAAAATCATAAAAAAATAACTACCATGAAAAGAATATTATTAGCGTTGGGGATTATGCTGGGCCTATTTATGGGACTAGCACAGGCTCCGGAAAAAATGAGTTATCAGGCTCTCATGAGAAACGGCTCCGGCCAGCTGCTTACCAATCAAAGTATCGGAATACGGGTAAGTGTATTGCAAGGGTCTCCTGCCGGAACAGTTGTATATTCTGAAAGACTTACCGGAAACACGAATGCCAATGGACTGATAAGCCTTGAAATAGGTACAGGCACTGTCCTTTCGGGAACTTTTTCAACGATTAGCTGGCCAACCGGAAGCTATTATTTAAAAACAGAAACTGATCCGGCAGGAGGCACTAATTATACCATTACCGGAACCAGTCAATTATTAAGCGTTCCTTACGCTATGTATGCCAAATCAGCTGGAAGCTCAGGAGGAAGTTTTAGCATTCCCTATGTAAATACCGTTAATAATGCTGCCACTCTTTTTTCTTTAACAAATGATGGCGACGGTACTTCTTTGGAAGGAATCAATAGTACAACAACTTCCAGTATTGCAGCCGTTCGGGGTATTGTAAGTAATACCGCTCCTGGCGGTTTTTCTTCTGGTGTCCGGGGAATTAATAATGGTACCGGAGGTTTAGGCGTCGGAGTATGGGGAAGCCAAAACGGAAGCGGATGGGGAGTATATGGCGTTACTCCGGCTGGTATTGGAGTTTATGGTAATGCTTCAGGGGCCGGATATGGTGTTTATGCCAATAGCAATACAGGAACCGGACTTAACGCAACAAGCACAAACGGCATTGCAGCGAATATAGCTATATCTAATAATGCAAACAATAATAATGTTATTAATGCTTCAACATTAGGAAACGGAACAGTCGTTAATGTCTCCTCCTCCGGAACGGGAGCCGGAGTTTTAAGCTCCACAGGAAGCGGATTTGCCGTGCAGGGTATTACAAGCCAACAAACATCTGCCGGTATCGTAGGAGATAATAGCGGAAACGGTGAAGCCATCGTAGGAAGAACAACCAGTGGTATTGCAGGTGCTGTTGTGGGCCGAAATGACGGAGCGGGATATGGTGTGAGAGGATTTATAGCCACCAATACCGCAGGTACAGGTGTTGGTGTTTTCGGACAGGTAGGCCTTAGCAACAGTACAGGTCGTGCAGGAAGATTTGAAAATACGAATACGACGAATGACCGAAATGCTTTTGAGGTAGAAAGCAACGGAAATGGAAATATTCCAGATAATACTCAAGGAAATGCCTCTTCTTTTCTTGTCAACAATACAAACAGTGTTGCGGCAGCCGTACGCGGTGAAGTTAAAACCATTTTTGGAAACTTTGGTGCGGCGGGAATCTTTGGGGTTTCTTCAGGAACAGGAGGATTCGGCGGTCTTTTCTATTCTTCAAATATCAATGGAAATGGAGCTGCTTTAGTCGCATTAACTGATGGCAACGGAAATGCCATTACGGCTAATGCAGGAAAGAATGGCAATGCTATAGAAGCCAACGTAGATGGTACAGGGCGTGCCATGTATGGATGGGTTCCTTCATTCGGTACTGGTAAGGCTGCAGAGTTTCAAAATTTTAACGATGCCAATAATACAACTGTTGTCACTGTAAAAACGATTGGAAACGGTACAGGTGGAGATTTTCTTGTAGATAATGTATCAGGGACTTCGCCGGCCGTGCATGGTAAAGTAACTTCTCAGTTTGCAAACTTTGGTACTGCTGGTGTTTATGGTGAGTCTGCTGGTACAGGAGGTTTTGGAGGGTTATTTTATTCAAGTAATGCTTCCGGAAACGGACCTGCATTAATCGCTCTTACGGAAGGAAACGGAAATGGTATTACTGCCAATGCGGGAAAAAACGGAAATGGTATTGAATCATCCGCAGATGGTACGGGAAGTGCCGTGTACGGGTGGGTTCCCAATTTCGGTACAGGCAGAGCGGGGTTTTTCAGGAATTTTAACGCAGCCAACTCTGTACCGGTATTGTCTGTTACTAACGCAGGAACAGGAACGGGGCTCTTCATCAACCATACGGGGCCTTCCGGAAATATTGCAGTATATCAAAGTGCAACCTTAAACGTTGCCCGTATTGATAAAACCGGAAAAGGATTTTTTAATGGGGGGACACAAAGCAGCGGAGCCGACGTAGCGGAACTGTTTGATGTAGAAGGAAATACTTCTGAATATGAAACCGGCGATATCCTGGTTATTTCAACAGATTCTGACAGAACGGTAGAAAAGTCTTCAAAACCTTATTCCACTCTTGTTGCAGGAGTATACGCCACCAAGCCCGGAGTTCTTTTAACGGAAGAAAATATTGATTCCGAACTGACTGATAAGGTTCCTATGGGCGTAATCGGTGTAATTCCTACTAAGGTTTGCCTGGAAGGAGGTGTTATAAAAAGAGGTGATCTCCTGGTAACCTCATCACAATCCGGAGTCGCAATGAAAGGTAACAGTAAAAAAATAAAAATAGGACAGGTGATCGGAAAAGCCCTCCAGGACTATAACCAACCCGAAACCGGAAAAATAAAAGTACTTGTAAACATTAAATAAAACATTATGAAATCGTTATATATCACTACCCTATTGCTATTGAGCGTAAGCATCTACGCTCAGGAAAGCAATACTACAGAATTGAAAGACCAGACACTGGTCGTAAAAGGGCTTAAAGATCAAGATGCTCAAATGATAAAAAACAATCAGGAAAATACACAGAAAAAACAGGCTCCAGCGGCCTTAGTTTCAGAACAAGGACTGGCCGTTAAAAAACAGGAACAACAGAGTAAAGCAAAGAATGATAATTCTGAAAAGCTGCTGCCCAATACGGCAAGTATTGAAGAGATCAAAAAAACTATTCCCAACAGACAGGCAACTACCCACACAGCTAATTCTAGGAACACAAATAATACTATTCCCGGTATCCCCAATACAGCAACTTTAGAAGAAATCAAAAGAACAATTCCTAAAAACTAATGACCTCACTAGATTTTTCAACACAAAGAAGTCCGCAAATTGCGGACTTTTATCTTGTATATGTAATGTAAATCTTCGATTAATCCCAATCTGCTGCCACAAATTTCATAGCATTACCATTATCATCAGAGACCGTTAAAAAATGACCTTCTACAGAATAGGTTGTCATTTTTTCAAATTTCTTTTGAAAAGAAGTCTCCAGATTCATATTTTGACAAGCCATCATGGTACTCCCAAGCCCTGAGATTTTTACTTTCCCGTTATTTTTAAATTCTGAGGTAAAAAACATTCTGTTGCAACCCATATAAGCCGATCCCCGGATTTTACCATTTTCATTTTTGGCAGTCAGATTGATTTCTGCTTTGTTTTTAATAAGCTCATCTTTAGAAAAACCATCCAGAGAAACCAGCATCCACTGTCTTTGAATATGAGGATTTTTAACCTGCGCTGATGAGCAGTTTATCATCATTCCTAAAAACAAAACCGTGAAAAGTGCAACTATTATTTTTTTCATGCCTTTTATCCTCCCATTTTCGTACCAATCCAAAACAGAATATCGTAAAAATTAGTAAATTAGCGACACAAAAATTATTATATAAAATGAAAAGACTATTTCTACTGTTCACTTTCTTATTGGGCTTTGCTCAGATGAGGGCGGATGAGGGGATGTGGCTGTTAATGCTCATCAAAAGACTTAATGGTGTCGATATGCAAAAAGAAGGCTTGCATTTGACGCCAGAAGAAATCTATTCAGTCAACAATTCCAGCATGAAGGATGCTATCGTAAGTTTCGGTGGCTTCTGTACTGGTGAGATTGTTTCTGATAAGGGACTTATTTTCACTAACCACCACTGTGGTTATGGTGCTGTTGCGGCAGCTTCTACTCCGGAAAAAGACTATTTGAAGAATGGTTTCTGGGCAATGAAGCAGAAAGATGAATTTAATGCAAAGGATCTTTATGTACGATTTTTAGTAAGAATGGATGATGCTACTCAGCGAATCAATTCTAAGCTAAGCAACAATATGACCGGAGAGCAGAGAAAAGCTGTTATTGATGCTGAAACTAAAGCGATCCAGACTGAAAATTCTGAAAATGGAAAATATACAGTAGTGGTAAGAGATTTCTTCAACGGAAATGAATTTTACTATTTTGTGTATCAAGATTATAAAGATATCAGATTGGTAGGAGCACCTCCTTCTTCATTAGGTAAATTCGGTGGCGACACAGATAACTGGGAATGGCCAAGACACACCGCTGACTTTACGGTTTTCAGAGTGTATGCTGATGCAGCAGGAAATCCTGCAGAATATTCTCCTAGCAATACTCCTTTGAAGCCTAAGCATTTCCTTCCGGTTTCTCTTAAGGGAGTTAAACCTGGTGATTTCTCAATGATCTTAGGATATCCAGGAAGAACTAACCGTTACCTGACTTCTTATGGTATTCAGCAGATGGTTAACAAAGATTATCCGGCTTGGGTAGAAGCTTCTAAACTGGCAATGGATGTTATGAAGAAGTATATGGATAAAGACAAAGCGACTCAGCTTAATTATGCTTCTCAATATGCTTCTGTAGCTAACTATTGGAAAAACAGACAGGGAACAATCGATGCTGTTGAAAAAAACGGAACGATTTCTGACAAAAAGAAAATCGAAGAAGCCTACAGAACCTGGTCTGTAATGCCAGGAAATGACATCTACGATGGTGTTTTAGAAGATATTGAGGCTTATTACAAGCAGGTTTCTGAAAGAAATGTGGAAAGAAATTACGCTTCTCAATTCTCAAGAAATGCAAAATATATCAGCCTTGCTTTACAGGTAGGATCTGTTCTTAAGGCCTACGCTGCACAAGATATGCAGGGAAGATTGGCAATGAAGCCTAAAACTGAAGCAGCTATTAAAGCAGCTTATGAAAACTTCAACCCATCTTTAGAAGGAGAAATGCTTGCATCAATGGTAAAATTATACCAAATGAGAGTAACTAATAAAGACATTGCTTCTCCGACTATTTTAGGATTAAGTTCTGATAAGCTTTCCAATACGGCTTATGCTTCAATTTTTGCGAACAAAACGTCTGCTACCAACTTTGTGTTGAACCCGGATGCTTTAAAGCTTGATGCAGATCCACTTTGGAAAATTGCAAATGGTATTGTAACCGATCAGAAGATGAGCACTGAAAAATTCTCTAAAGTAGACGACAATTTTGCAAAAAACAACCGTTTATTCTTAGCTGGTTTAATGAAAGCAATGCCAGAGAAAAAATTCTATCCGGATGCTAACTCTACCATGAGATTAACCTATGGAACAGTAGATAAATTACCTATCAGAAACGACAGAAACTACTTCGGAGTTACTGACAACTATTATACTGATATGGCAGGTCTTGTCGGTAAATACAAAAAAGGGGATGAAGAATTCGATCTTCCACAAAGAGTGATCGATCTTTATAATCTTGGAGATTTCGGACAGTATGCTGATGCAGCTGGATATATGCCGGTAAACTTCCTTTCTAATAATGATATTACCGG
The DNA here is from genome assembly GCF_046535275.1 of Chryseobacterium sp. SIMBA_029. Taxonomy (NCBI): domain Bacteria; kingdom Pseudomonadati; phylum Bacteroidota; class Flavobacteriia; order Flavobacteriales; family Weeksellaceae; genus Chryseobacterium; species Chryseobacterium sp. SIMBA_029. The sequence goes on along the minus strand of NZ_JAWRXA010000002.1, from coordinate 22,310 downwards.
TGGTAACTCTGGTTCTCCTGTAATTGACGGAGACGGAAACCTTATTGGTATTGCATTCGATGGAAACAGTGAAGCATTAAGCGGAGACATTGTTTTTGAACAGGAATGGCAAAAAACAATCAACGTGGATGTTCGTTTCGTTCTTTGGACTATCGACAAGTATGCCGGTGCAAGAAGATTAATCGACGAGTTGAAACTTGTAAGAGGGGAAAACACTCCTGCTGATACAAAAACTAAAAACTCAGGCACCACTGCAATGCCTAAAAAAATAAAGAAAAAATAATCTGTTCTGATATATTTTTAAAACCGTGAAATAATATTTCACGGTTTTTTTTATTTTTAATCTATTAAAATATTCATGATGAAAACCCAGGAAATACAATTTACCGCAATTATAAAACAAAATGGAGAAATGAATGCCGCCTTTGTAGAGTTTCCATTTTCAACAGAGAAGCTATTTGGTAAAAAAGGTCAGGTAAGAATTAAAGCTACTTTTGATAACGCCGTTGAATACCGTGGCAGTCTTGCAAAAATGAAATATGACTGTCATATTCTGGGACTTACCCAAGACATCAGAAAACAACTGGGAAAAACGTTCGGTGATGAGGTTTCTGTCTCTCTTATTGAAGATCGTGAGGAAAGGATTGTTGAAATCGCGGAAGATATTGCGGTTGTATTTGACGAAAACTCAAAGGCAAAAGAACTTTTTGACAAGATGAGCTACACTCACAGAAAAGAATATATCCGCTGGATTGAGGAGGCAAAAAAACCGGAAACCAGGGAGAAGAGAAAAGTGAAAATGATTGAAATGATTTTAGACGGAAAAAAGGGAGTTTAGAAATCCAAACTCCCTCATTTTTATATTAATTTTTTAATTAAACTTTTAGTTCAGCTTTTAAATACTGCCCTGTGTCACCGTTAATGAAAGTGATGGATCCGTTATTATGAGTAACAGATACTCCTAATTCATTGACCACTTCTTTAAAGAATCCTGTTTTATTAACACTATTTATATTTCTCTGCCACAAGAACATTGCAAACTTCCCTATACTGTTATGAATGATTAAGGTTCCGGTAGTACTTCCGAATCCAAAAGGTTCAAAATCTACAGTGAAACTATCATGGGCTTCAAAGTTTTTACTTAATAAATTAATTGATCCGTTTAGATAAGCTTCTGTTTTTTTGCCGTTAGTCTGCCAGGTATGCGTCATATAATTTGCTGTCGTAGATGCATCCATTGCTGTCGCAGCAAATTGGTGATCTCCATCCTCAAAAAATCTACCGTGAAAAACCTGTGGCGTAAAGATAACGGGTACATTCCATTCCGGAGAAATATTTCCCCTGCCACCATCAAAATCTCCTATAAATTCAGATGACTGGCTTATTGGAAGTCCAACTTGTTGCGACGGAGTATATCTCCATGCATTCCCGCTGTAATTAATATTTCTCTGGGTAGAATCTCCATTTCCACTTACGTTAACAGCATGAAGTGTTCCAATAAAATTTCCTGTAATTGAAATCCCTACAACTTTATCTAATTTAATAGCTTGCATTGCTCCAGTATAAAATAAGTTTCCGGCAATATTAATTCCCGCCACATTCTCATACCTTGCACTTAAGCTTAATTTGATATAGCTGTCTACTTTATTTTCATTATACCCTTCGAAATAATTTCCTGTAATGTTAATTCCAAAACTTCGGTCTAAAACTAAACGTCCTGAAGCGTCTTCAAAACTGCAGCCAGATATGTTTCCACCTGTTGTTGTATTGCTTATTTCTGATGGAATACCAGCTCCATGAACCTTCATGTTCGTTACATTAAATGCATTTGTTGCATCATGAAACTTAAAGGCCTGATAAACTGAATGAAAATAAACAGCATTAATTTTGGTAAAATAACAGTCTTTTAAATCAAATCCGAGCTTCATTCCATCAAAACGACAGTCCGTAATTCTTAAATAATGGCTTGATGTTGCTTTAAGGAATGTCTGTGCGGTTGTAGAATTCCCCGAAATAAAGTTTTTGATATTGATATTATTGTAATACTCGAAATCTTCTGTTCCTGCAATAGGAGTAGCCTCAATAGTAAAAATGATATTGTCATAATCTTTAGTACTTGAAAGCTCACAATTCTTGCCATCAATAATTAAATCGCCTCTTTTAATGTTCAATGTTGAGTTGATGACTACCTTTTCCAGACCATAAAAGGCTACTTCATTTACTTTTTTATTCGTTTTAATATCCAAAAGCATTTGATTTAACGCTGTACTTTCGTCCGTTCCATCTCCTTTTACACCCCACCATCTCACATCGGCTACTTCAAACATTCTTTCATATTTATATCCGTCAACATTTTTAGTTAGGACATTATCTACATTGCTATCTGCGACTCCTATTTTTTTCCATGAGTACTCCAGTCCTGTAAACTCATCTGCTAATACAATAAATTCGTTCATTTTACTATTTTTGATATTGGTTAATTTTTCTAGATAAAGATTCATATGGCCATATCTCTTTTCTATCTATAGCAAATATCGCTCTGTACTACGACAAAACTCGACGTATTATAATCGGTTAAAATCTATTTTATAAACGGTATTTATTTTCAAAAACACGATAACAAAAAACCAGACAGAAAGGCTGTCTGGTTGTAATTATTATTTAATTATATATTATAAAAAAGCTGCCCAAACAAGCTAAGGACAGCGTAATAAAAGTATAAATGTATTTGACTTATGCTGTCAATACAGGAGTTGTTGGTGTAGTAGGCAAATCCTCCCGAATATGAGCAAAATAAAAAATAATACGTCAAGTTCTGTCGTGATACAGAGCGATATTTGCCCTAAGATAAAAAGAGATGCAAGTCATTTTTATTAACCAATAATAAGAATATTATATGAGTAATTTTATTATACTATTAAATCACTTTTAACTAATGAAAATATAGCGTTAGATAACATTTGGGATAATAGAGATAAATAGATAAAGCCTGGAAACCAGACGAAGCTAGTAAAGTTACTTTTATAGAATAAATAAATAAAAAATTAAATTAAATAATTATGAAAATTAGTGACGCAAATGGTGACTTAAGCCTGGCATTAAGCTTAAGTAAAATAGTAACAATTGATGCTGAAACTGTAATTCTATCCAATACACTTGATAGAGAATTACTATATGATGCATCAATAATAGGAATAGGAAATCAGTCGATTATAAAAGTAATTGGCAATATTAATCCTTTTGATTTGCAGGGAACTCAAAGATGTAACATTAAAGAGGTAAAAATAGAAATTGATGCAAATAACGAAAACGATGTTTTCAAAATTACTGGAAATGGCTTAGGGGAGTGCATTAATAATTCTATTTCATGTACTATTAATACTACTACTAATAATCAAGGTAAATTTACAGGAGTAAGACTAACCTCTGATACAAGTGGGATATACGATAATAATATAAATGTAAATATTGAAAACTGCAAAAACGGTATAGTTCTGGAAGGGATTACAACTGATTCTTGGGTGACTCATAATCTTTTTTATGGATGTTGTATAAAACGATTTACTGGTACTGCATTTCTTATTCAGGAAAATCCTTCAACTTCTATAATTAATAATATAATTACTGATCTAAGGATTATAGATCAAGTAGATGATAATATTGAAAAAATTGGAATACGACTATCCGGAATGTCAAATGTTTTTTCTAATCTTCAAATTTTTAATGATTCGACAACTGGCATTTTCTACTGGCTTGATTTATCAGCAACTAATATCAGAAGTTATAATAATTCCTTTATAGTAGGAGGGGTAGAAGGGTTGATTAAGGATGAAAGTAATATGGTAAACCATTATTTCAATTTGAATATTGTTAAAAGACCATATTCACCTACAACATTTGATAACAAATTTCAGCCTATCAGATATGGAAAATCATTTATCTCTAACATTTTAGATAATAACTTTAATAGAATAGAACGCTATATTGGACAAAATTGTAGTTTTGGGAAAATTAGTAATAGTATTAAAATAACACAAACATCACAATTCGGAAAGTTTTACACTAATTTATTAGAACCATCAAAGTATTTTGGAAAGTATGTTACTCTTACTATGAAAGTTAAATCTAATTATAAGGTGTTTCCTATAATTGTAAACTCCGAAATATCTTTCCTACATGGAACTCCAAATTATACACAAGATTATGAAATTATAAGTGTATCCAAAAAAATAGATAATAATAATTTAACCCAAGTTGGGTTGGTTTTTGATGTAAATGCACCTATAGGGTCTATTGCTGAAATCGATTGGATGGTTGTGAATGAAGGTCGATTATCACCTAATGAAAACGTTCCAAATATTCCATATAAAGCAAACGGAATAGTGAAAATTATCGATACAGAAGACCGAGTCCCTGTAAATCATGGGCTTCCTTTTACTATTCCATTAGACTGCATAAATATTTCTCCTATAAATAATCTAGGGCAAGCAAAAAAGTGGTGGATTGATTCGAGTTCAGAAGGAAGTTTTTATATTGTTGTAGACTCGGCTCCAGGAGCAATGGAGGCAAAATTTGCTTGGAGTATAGAATATTAAAAACAACACTTGAGATAACTAAGCTTTATACTAATAGATTTTATTTTACACCCAAACGACTTTAGCCCATTTGTGGTAATCTTAATGTTCACAGAGGTATAAAAAATAAGAAAAAAAAAACTCATACAAAGAGATCTCATTTACAATAAACTATTAGAATAACGAAATGCTTTTTTTTAGTCATTTCGTTATTCTAATAGTTTATGTATTGTTTGTATTATTGATATTGTGCACTCCTCCATTATTCAACTTCTTTTTAATTTAATCAGCCGTTCCAAAATTCCCGGTCTAAACTTCTATACTGAATTGCTTCTGAAACATGATCCGACAAAATATTCTCAGTTCCTTCCAAATCAGCAATCGTGCGCGCTACTTTCAGAATTCTGTCATAAGCTCTTGCAGAAAGGTTCAATTTTTCCATGGCTAATTTGATAAGATTGAAAGAGGCTTCATCCAAATCACAAAACGCTTCGATTTCCTTCGGACCCATCTGAGCATTATAACTGATATTAAGATCTTTATAGCGTTCGTTCTGCATACCACGGGCCAATAGTACCCGAGCTCTGATATCGGTGCTCTTTTCTCCTTTTCTTTTTTCAGATAGCTTTTCAAACTCTACTTTCTGAACTTCAATATGGATGTCAATGCGGTCCAGCAGCGGACCTGAAAGTTTGTTCATATAGCGCTGCATTTCATATATCGATGAGGTATTATTGGGATCGTCGGGGAAAAATCCGCTGGGACTTGGGTTCATGGAGGCTACAAGCATAAAACTCGCAGGATAGTTTACGGTAAAACGTGCTCTTGAAATGGTTACTTCACGGTCTTCAAGAGGCTGCCGCATCACTTCAAGAACGGTTCTTTTAAATTCTGGCATTTCATCCAGAAATAATACTCCGTTATGAGCAAGAGAAATCTCTCCCGGTTGAGGATAGCTTCCACCACCAACCAAAGCCACATCTGAAATAGTATGATGAGGAGATCTAAAAGGACGAACAGTCATCAAAGAGGTTTCTACTCCCATCTTTCCGGCTACAGAATGAATCTTTGTGGTTTCCAGTGCTTCTTTTAACGTCAAAGGAGGTAAAATACTAGGAATCCGTTTAGCTAACATTGTTTTACCACTTCCGGGAGGCCCAATGAGAATGATGTTATGTCCACCTGCGGCAGCGACTTCCATTGCTCTTTTCGCAGTTTCCTGGCCCTTTACTTCAGAAAAGTCAAACGGGAAGTCATTTATTCTTTCCTGAAATTCTTTTTTTGTATCCAGCGTTACTTTCTGCAATGCTTTCCCTTCATTAAAAAAGTCAATGACTTCTTTGATATTTTCCGCTCCATATACGTCGATATTGTTCACAATCGCAGCTTCACGGGTATTTTGCATCGGAAGGATGATTCCTTTAAAACCTTCTTCTCTAGCCTGGATGGCAATGGGAAGAACTCCTCTGATGGGCTGTAAACTTCCATCCAGGGAAAGTTCCCCCATAATGACATAGTCCTGAATATTTTCAGCCAGAATCTGATCTGAAGCCGCCAAGATGCCAACAGCAATGCTCAAGTCATAGGCTGCACCCTCTTTCCGAAGATCGGCAGGTGCCATATTGATAGTAATTTTCTTTCCAGGAATTTTATAGCCTACATTTTTTAAAGCAGCTGAAATCCTATAACTGCTTTCTTTGATTGCATTATCGGCAAGGCCAACCAGATGGTAGCCTATTCCAGTATCTACATTTACTTCGATAGTAATGGTTTGTGCAGCAACGCCATGAATTGCGCTGCCATAAATTTTGATCAGCATGATTGTGTTTTTAGGTAAAAATAATCCATATTTTATTTAGGAAAATTCCTCTTTCACCTGAAAAAAATTAATATTATTTCCAAAATTTTTAAATTTATTTATTAAAAATAAGCCGACACAAAAATGCATCGGCTCACCAATTATTAAAAAACTAACTAAGGAGTATGATCTTCCTATTTCTTTATAAATTTATTTTTATATACATTTCCTGCTGAATCTTTAGAAACAATAATATAGTTCCCAGGCACCAGCTTGCTGACATCTATTGCCTGGCTGAATTGATGATCATTCTTCTGCAAAACAAGTTTTCCGGACACATCAACTATTGAGATTTCTTTATAGACCTTATCGGATTCTTTCCCTATGTAAATAAATTGTGCTGTAGGATTGGGATATACCTGCAAAGTACTCTGTTTCTGTTTTGTTTCTCCTGTTCCTAAACTGCAAAAGCCCCAGTTACCATAATTCAGTTTTACAAATCCACCTAATCCTAAAAACTCACACTGATCCGGGCAATAGGCTGTACAGGCATAAAATCCATAGCTCCCAGATTTTGTGGCAGTATACGAACTTCCGGAAACTCCACTTACAATACATTGGTCACCTGCAACGGGAGGAATCGCCCCCGGTGTACATTTATACCATGTATGAGTGCCATACAAAATAGGAAATACATTTTCAAAGGTCACGGGAGCCTCGCTACAAACGTTATACTCTCCAGCATCAACCTGCTGAAAGGTTCCTGGTGTAAAGGTGGTGAGCATTGCAGGAAGAGAATAGGCAAATCCGTCGGCCATAACAGGTGTACTTTCTGCCATACAATCATTCTGGGTAACCACCACTTTAAAATTATAAAGCATATCGTCATTTCCATTGATCGTTAAGCTTTGAGAAGTTGCTGCAGGCACCGCAACCCACGGATGAGGATTTGGTAATTGCCAGGCCCATTGCTGCTTATACCATTGATAGGAGGCAAATACTTGAGTGGTTGACATGGTTTCAGTTTCTGTACCGCAGAATACAATTTTATCTGCAAATTGAGCTCCAAGCCTTGGGCTGGTAATAACCGGAACACATTGCGCTCTGATATTCAATATACTAAAGAATAAAAAAGCGAAAAGAATTAGTTTTGTTTTCATATTAAAAATATTTATTGGGTGATGTTTCTTAGTAAGTACGCTTCATCAGTCGATCATCAGTCTGATGCCGAATTTCACATTGAAATTCAGAGGTTTTTCTTTATAAATGGTATTAAGGGCACTGTTATCTTTGAAATGATATCCAATACCCGGCTCTGCATAAATGCCAAACTTATCGATAACTTTGAGCTGTAGCCCAATTCCGGTATTGACGGAAAACTGTACGGGTTTTATATTCAGTTGTTCTTCTGAAGTCTCCTTTATCTCATCATTGACTATATATTTTGTCCTAAGCTTTCCCGCTACAGCTTTTTCAACAAGGGCTCCCGCAGTAGCATATCCCGTAAATGACCCTTTTTTAATGATCGTATAATTGACCTGAACCGGTACGCCCAGATAATGAACAGACTGATCGCCTTTTATATAATTGGAAGCACTTCCGGAATGCAGCTCGGATGAAAGCTTGGTATAATTAATTCCCGTTCCTATTCCCCATTTTTTTCCTAAATTATAGTAAAGAGAAACTCCTAATGTAATAGGAATTTTATGTCTGAGCTTTGCTTCAACCTGCTCATTTTGATTGGCTAATAATATTTCCATCAAAGGATCATCGTCATAATTGGCACTACTCCACACCTGATCGACGCTCATCGGGCTTCCACTCATAGTAGCATATCCGGGAAATTGTTGTTCAGTAGCATTGGAGGATGCATTTCCGGTCAGCATGCTCAGCATCCATGCTTTTTTACTATGTTTTTTTCCCGATTTCATTTTTTCAACGGCAGCATAATTTTCCTGTAATTTGCTTTCCGGTTGAGTTATAAGCTCTTCGCTATCGGTTTCTTTATTCTCATTGACAGGAGAACTATTTTCTATTATCGTATTATTTTTAGTGAATAAATTTTCTGTATTCTGAATATCAATTTTCGCATTTTCAAAAACATCTGTACTCCTATTTATGGTAGTATTTTCAATATTTCTATAAGCAATATCATTTAAAGTTGAGCTTTCTATGGAATGACTTAAATTATTATTTTTTAAATCGATACCAGAACCTGAATACCATTCAGTATTTGATTTTTTTGGATTATTCAATGGATTATTATACTCTGCTTTTTTATTCTTTGTTTGAGATATTGCAACTTTCTTTACGGATTCCTTTTCAGAATCTGAATCCCAAAGTTTTTTGCTCACAAAAAAGATCATTACAATAGAAGCCGCAATACCACTAATCCGGTAAAGCAAAGATGGATTCCTGGAACCTGAACCTTTTTGTACTTCTTGAGGATCATCTTCCATAATAATACCTGGGATCATATTTTCATCCTCATCAGAGAATAATTCATTTCCAATATTTTCCCACAGTCCATCCGGAACATCCTGTTCATGATCTTCCATTTTTTTGCGCAGATCATTTAACCATTGATTACTCATATTGCGCTTTTTTTGACATTTTATATTCTTTAATTTTCTGAGCAAGCATTGCTTTAGCCCTATGAAACTGGGAAGCGGAAGAGTTTTCTGCTATTCCTAAAAGCATTGCGATTTCTTTATGGCTTTTTTCCTCAAATACATACAGATTGAAAACAGTTCTGTATCCATCAGGAAGCAGCCGGATCATTTTCATAATCACAGTCTGCGGGATCTCTTCAAGATTAGGTTCTTCTTCATTAGGGATATCAGGAAATTCAAATTCATGGTTAACATACTTTAATTCTGTATTTTGCTTAAGATATTTCAACGATTCGTTGACAACAATTCTGGTCATCCATGCTTTCAGGGAACCATTGCCCCGGTATTCAAAAGACTCTATCGAACGGAACATTTTAATAAAACTGTTTTGAAGAACATCATGGACATCTTCCTTTCCAATGATATAACGGGAACACACATAGGTAAGATTCCGGGAATATGCTCCGAAAAGCTCTTTCCACGCGGTTTCTTCCTTCAATAGAAGGTGTTGTACCAAAATCTGCTCCTTGTTTTCTTCCATGTACTATCGCCGCGTCCTCTTGAACGACTGATTAAAATTGTAAAGCAAAAATAGATTGCATCTTATAAAAACACAATCTATTTTCACAGCATCTATTATTTAGTTCTTAATACAGTAAGGAAAATCGTAATTAATAATCTCATATGTACTGAGTGGTGTTCCATCAACCGTTATTTTTTCTGCCAGCAATCCATATCGTAGAGATCGGTCCTGCCCTACATAAAACCCTTTCTGTTTAGCAGCAATGGTAACTACTGTTTTTTTATTGACCCCATCTACAGGAATCTGAATTTCCAGCGTGTTTGGTGCAAAACTTAGTTCTACGACATTTTTATCTGTGTTTATTTTTGAAGCAAACTCTAGATTGTATTTTACTTTCCCTATAGCTTTTATAGCTGATTCTGCTTTTACAGGATCTTTCACTACCGATTTTACAATTTCCCCAATCGGAAATTCAGCAAATGCGACGGTATCTTTTTTTACTTTAAAATCTACTATTTTCTCAGTCTTCATAATTCCCTGAGTGGTTATGAGCCTCCCTTTATAATTGCCATTAACATCTTCTAATTTTACGGGCACAATTTCAACATCATCATCTTTACAAGAGATCATAGAAAAGCTTACCCATACAATTAAAACAGCTGTTAAAGCCTTAAGCACTGTCAATTTCTTCATTACATTATTTTTTACATTAAACATTATTATTTTTTGAGTACTCATCTATATAAACCCGGCTTTAGAAAAATCTTGCATCGAAATGTTTAAAAAAGATGAAAAATTTCGCAAATAACTGATTTAAAGAGTGTAAAATTTAGTTTACCTACTTGAAATTCAATTGATTTTATTTTTAAAAATGGTATAGTTTACGGAGCAAAAACAATTTTACTCTTTTCAAATTCATTCTATTTTTCAATATTTTAATACATTTGTTTAAAACATATTCTGAATGAACTTCGAACAGATCAATCTGCATCTTGATGCTTATAAAGAACACGACCAGATCATAGACGCAGCACAATTTTTAATTCATTCTTTTGGATTAGAGCATGAAAACTTTGGTGGATTTGGCTTTCGGGCAGAGCTTTCCCCGAATTCAATGCTTCTGACGGCAGAAGGAGAGCTGGAGAAACCTCAAAAAGTGATGATTCCTAGAAACCTGTTTGATTTTGATCTGAGTCTCGTCCTGAATATGATTGCCCACGAAATGCTCCATGTACGCCAAAAGGCGCCGGGACAAGTTATTGAAGATAAGAATGAAAGAGAATTTCAGGCATATTCTGAAATGCTTTTCCATAAAGTTTTTCCTCAGATCCCTGAGGTTACGGATTTTCATAAAAAATTCTTCGGAAACAAAGCCTTGGAATATTACAGAAGAATGGGTGAAGGTTCTACCTTGCAGCAAAAGTATGCAGAACAGAAAACAGAAATAGAAAACTTAATCAACTCATTATCATGATAATAAAACCAGAAATATCCTGGACGGATTTTGAAAAAATAGACATCAGATGCGGAACGATAATCTCTGTCGATGATTTTGAAAAAGCCAGAAATCCTTCTTATCAGCTGGAAATAGATTTTGGAGATCTGGGCATCAAAAAATCATCCGCACAGATCACTTCATTATACACCAAAGAAGAATTGGTAGGAAAACAAATTTTAGCCGTGGTGAATTTCCCTAAAAAACAGATCGCTAATTTTTTCAGTGAGTGCTTAGTCTTGGGCGTATATGGAGAAAACAAAAGTGATGTCACTCTGTTAACAGCTTCATTACCTGTAACCAACGGAATGCAGGTCGGATAATAAAACCAACACACATGATACAAAATATTCCTTTAGAAAAAGTCTTATTTATTGATATTGAAACCGTTCCACAGTCAGGATCATGGGAAGAGCTTCCAGAAACAGATCAAAAACTCTGGGATAAAAAAACAAAATTCCAGCGAAAAGATGATATTTCTGCAGCAGAATTTTATGACCGGGCCGGTATAATGGCCGAATTCGGTAAAATCATCTGTATCACTATCGGAATGCTTGAAAAAAATGAAACATTGAAAATCAAAAGCTTTTCGGGACATGATGAAAAAAAGATGCTTCAGGAATTCGGTGAAATTTTTAATAGCCCAAGACTTCGGGACATCATTCTCTGTGCCCATAATGGGAAAGAATTTGACTTTCCCTGGATCGCAAGGAGGTTTCTGATCAATGGGCTCCAGCCCCCCGTTCCTTTCCAGATGTTTGGAAAGAAGCCTTGGGAAATTCCTCATATTGATACGATGGAACTTTGGAAATTCGGAGATTATAAAAGCTTTGTTTCTCTTGAATTGCTGGCTCATGTATTCGGAATTCCCACTCCTAAGGATGATATAGACGGCTCAATGGTTTCATCAATCTACTACATAGAAAAAGACTTGCAGCGAATAGTTGACTATTGTGAAAAAGATGTCTTAACTTTGGCAAATGTTTTCCGGCGTATGCGTCAGGAAGATTTGTTGAAAAGGAATATCAATCTAGATTAAAAAATGAAATTTACAGACGATCAAATTGCTGATATCGGAGAAGAGATTATAAGTGTACTTAAAACCGTTTACGACCCGGAAATTCCCGTGGATATTTACGAACTCGGACTGATATACGATGTACAGATCTCCGATGAGGGTGATGTAAAAATTATCATGACGCTTACCACTCCAAACTGCCCTGTTGCTGAAACACTGCCTCAGGAAGTTAAAGATAAGGCTGCAGAAGTAGAGGGTGTAAAAAGCGTTGATTTAGAGCTTACTTTTGAACCTAGCTGGAATAAGGATATGATGAGCGAGGAAGCGAAGTTTGAACTGGGAATGCTTTAATTCTCAAATACCATACAAAAGGCTGTCATTTTTGACAGCCTTTTATTTTTATACCATCAAAAACAGATGGATTATATTTCTTTTGCAATTTCTTTGCCTTCCCTTCTACTCCATTCACTCCAGGAACCTACATATAACTTAGGAATCTCAAATCCAGCATAATACAGGGCTAATATCGTATGACACGCCGTAACCCCTGATCCACAATGAATGATCAAATCCTTAGAAGTATTTTCCAGCAATTTCGAGTATTTTTCTTTTAAAACTTCAGGTGACAGAAAGTTTCCGGCTTCATCAAGATTTTCAGAAAAAGGAATATTAATAGCTCCTGGAATATGTCCGGCCACTAAATCTATTGGTTCAGATTCTCCTTTATAACGGTAGGCATCTCTTACGTCAATAACCGTTGAAGAACGTTTTTCCAATTCATTTTCAACCTCTTCCAGATTTACAACAGGAAGAAGCCACTGATCTTTCTTAAGCAATGAAGTTTTCTCAAAATGTTCATTTCCAGATGAAAATTCTACTCCTTCTTTCTCTGCAGCCTGAATTCCGCCATTTAAAACCTGAACATTGTCGATTCCAAAAGATTTCAGCATCCACCAGGCTCTTGCAGCGGCATTCCCCCCATTTTTATCATCATAAATAATGACATGAGATCTTTCAGAAATTCCTGCATTTGAAAGTGTTTCTGCAAATTTTTGAATATCCGGAAGCGGGTGCCTTCCTCCAAAAGCAGCATCTGTACCGATCTCTGCAAGATCTTTATCAAGGTCTATGAATCTTGCTCCCTTAATATGGTTTTGAAGATAAGTTTGAGCAATATCTTTTCCAACTCTTCCATCAAGAATAACAAGATTTTCTTTTTGGAAATTTTCCTTTAATTCGGAAACTGAAATAATTGGAGACATGGTATTCTGTTTTATGGTTTGATCTATTTTTAAGGCGGGCTAAAGCCCGCCTCTATTGATGTTTTTATTGATTATAATTTAAAAATGAAAAATATCCTTAGCCCGGTTATATGAGCTTTCGAAGTTTAACAAATTCAGATTATGATCTACTTTTTCTACGCTCATAAAGTTGATCACCTGCTCCGTAGGCATATTTCCTACCAGGTCATCTTTGGCCATCGGACATCCGCCAATTCCTTTAATGGCACTGTCAAATCTTCTGCACCCTTTATCATATGCTGCTTTTAATTTTGAATAAGAATCTTCATATCGGTTATGAAAATGTCCTCCAAAATGAATATCAGGATATTTCGAAGGGATCTTATCAAATAAAAGAGAGATCGTCTCCGGTGTAGCAACTCCTGTTGTATCAGACAATAAGATATTTTTAATTCCGATTTCTGAAAATCTTTGTGCCCAGTAATCTACCTCTTCCCATTTCCACATTTCTCCGTAAGGATTTCCAAATGCCATTGAGAAATAAATGTTCAGTTCTCTGTTTTCACTTTGGGTAAGTTCAAGAATTCTAAGCACTTCATTAAAGGCTTCTTCCTGGTTTTTATTGGTATTTCTATGCTGAAAGGTTTCAGAAATAGAGAAAGGAAACCCCAGAATATCTACAGTCTGATGTTTTAATGCTTTTTCAGCTCCTCTGTAATTTCCGATAATGGCAGAAATTTTAGTATTGGATAGCGATTTATCAATATTTTCAGCAACCTCATCAGAATCGGCCATCTGAGGGATTGCTTTAGGAGAAACAAAACTCAGACTATCTAAGACATCAAAACCAACTTCCATCAGAGAGTTGATATAGTCTATTTTTTTTTGAGTCGGGATAAATTCTCCCCAGCCCTGCATGGCATCTCTCGGGCATTCAGTTAGAAACATTGGCACATTTTGATTTTATCAAATATAATAAAACTAAACAATTTCTTGTCAGCGTTCTACAAAGCTAACATTATTTTGATTTTCAATGATTTATATATGATTTATAATTTCAATACTTGATATTCATGCGCAAATAACCTGTTCTGAGCACCAAATTTGCTAACTTTGTTAAAATTTTTGATATCAAATGAGTACTATAGAATTCAACCCATTGTGGAAAGAAAAGCTACTGAACCGTTTTCTTAGCTATGTAAAAATATATTCAACCAGTGATGCAGAGAGCGAAGCTACTCCGTCTACCCCACAACAGTGGGACATTGCGAAATACATTGTTGAAGAATTAAGGACAATCGGCTTAGAAAATGTTTCTATTGATGACAATGGTTATATTATGGGATATGTACCTTCTAATCTGGAAAATGACAACACACCAACGATTGGATTTATTTCTCATTATGACACTTCTCCGGATTTCAACGGAGAACATGTAAATCCTCAGATATGGGAAAATTATGATGGAAGTGATCTGGTTTTAAATCAAACAACAGGATTCACTTTATCGCCTTCAAAATTTGAAAGTTTAAAAAAATATATCGGTCAAACATTGATCACTACAGACGGGAATACGCTTCTTGGAGCTGATGATAAAGCTGGTTGTGCAGAGATTGTAACCGCAGCGGAATACCTGATCGCTCATCCGGAAATCAAACACGGAAGAATCGCAATCGGTTTTACTCCTGATGAAGAAATCGGAAGAGGGGCTCATAAATTTGATGTTGCCAAATTCGGTGCTGAATGGGCTTATACCATGGATGGCGGAGAAGTTGGCGAACTGGAATATGAGAACTTTAACGCTGCGGGAGCTGTGGTAAAAATCCATGGACTAAGCGTACATCCCGGATATGCGTTTGGAAAAATGATCAATGCGGGTCTTTTGGCTGCTGAATTTGTACAGTCTCTTCCGGCTAATGAAACGCCTTCCACGACTAAAGGTTTTGACGGATTTTATCATTTAATGGATATTACCGCTGATATTTCTGAGGCTAAACTTCAGTACATTATCCGTGATCATAATGAAGAGAAATTCGAGGTCAGAAAGAAATTTATGGAAGAGAAAGTGGCCGAGTTTAATCAAAAACATGGTGCTGGAACCGCAGAAGTTGAGATTAAGGAACAATACCGCAATATGAAGCAGCAGTTTGAAGGTAAGATGCACATTGTAGACCTTGCTGCCAAAGCGATGAAAGAGGCCAATATTGAACCTAAAATAAAAGCAATCCGAGGAGGAACAGATGGTGCCCAGTTATCTTATATGGGTCTTCCTTGTCCTAATATTTTTGCGGGCGGGCTTAACTTCCACGGACCTTACGAATATGTAGCACTGGAAAGTATGGAAAAAGCGGTTGAAGTAATTATCAATATTGTAAAAGCTTAGACATGAAAAAATTATTAGCTTTAGCCGGTATTCTTATGCTGTCCTTCAGTTATGCGCAGGTATCTGAATTTGAGAAGGCGGATGTACGCTATGACAGAAAAATAAAGGCATTATACACAAAGTATCCTAAGGCTAATGATGAAAGAACTAAGCGGGAGTGGCATCTTACGGAAGAAAGAGTAGCAACGTACAGAAACGCTCTGGAAAAAATTGAGGAAGAACAAAAAAAGACGATAAAGGATACTCCATCTCCGGTAATGCCCAAAATCTCTAAGGAAGCAGCTTATGAAAAGGGAATAGCCTCTTTCAAAAAGCTTTTTAATGAGACTCTTGCTCTTTCCCTTGCGAATTTCGCTTCGGAACCTTATAAGGCAGTATTATCATTTGTAGTGGATTCTAAAGGAAATCTATACGGAGCTAAGGTTAACAATGGCAAAAATGAAGACATCAACCTGTTCATCCTTGCTGCATTTTACCGTATTAAAGACCAGGGTAAATGGAAACCGGCAGAAAGTAACGGCCAGCCTGTATCTTCTGTGGTTAATTTCCCAGTTGAGTTTAAACCTTAGCGTCTACATTAATATACATCATAAACCCTGCTGCGTCCTGTGGCAGGGTTTAGTTTTTCAGATACACGTTGTTTTTGGTCAAACCCTGTTTACCATTCATCAAATAAAATTTTAATTCGTTTGTCCGATGTGTTGTTTTGCATCAGATTTTAAAAATATCTTATGAAACAACGATTTTTAGCAGTAAGCTCTCTTTTAGTATGTATTACCTGTTCTGTAGAGACCAGGGCACAGCAAACCCCAGCCTTTCATATCGGAATCAAAGCGGGCACCAACTTTACAAAGACAGATGCGGGATCTTCAGATCTCAAAGGGAAATATGGGCTTGGCTATCAGGCAGGCATTATGACAAGGGTTGATCTTGGGCGGATGTATGTGCAGGGGGAAGCTTTATTTAATACAAGAAAAACGTCTTATGATTTCAAAGAAGGAAATGCCGCAAAACTTCAATGGAATTCTATCGATATTCCTATTGTAGCGGGTTATAAATTCATCAATGCCAAAGATTTCAACGTTAGACTATTCGCCGGCGGTGTATACAGTTATACCTTCAAAGATAATGTGTCGAATTCACAAGCGCTTCGGGAAGGTTTTAAAAAATTTGATAAGTCCAATATCGGAATTACAGGAGGCGTCGGAATGGATTATAAAAACTTTACAATGGATCTTAGATATGAAACAGGACTTTCCAGCATCAGTAAAGAATTTAAATCCAAACCCCACAGTATTTCACTTGGAATCGGATATTTCCTTTTCTAAAAACTTAAATTACCTTTACCCGTTAGAAACTGCATTTCTGTAGTTTCTAACTTTTTTATAATCAATTTAGCTCATCTATGGCAACACCTTTTGTTCTAAAAAAACACACTCTTGTTATTATTTTCTGGCTTGTTTTCGGAATGGCGATCTGGATACAAATCCAGGTAGATGCCGGAATGTATAATGCCTTTATTCAGACATCTATCATTCTGATAAGCTCTTTTATTTTAGCTCATTTCCTAACTGACAGACTACTACCTAAAGCACTGGCGTTCAAAAAGATGAATCAATTTCTAATAGAAGCTATTATTGTAATTTTTTTATTGAGTTTTATCTTTTCATTTGTATTCGCCTATATTAATATTGATCCTAAAACGCCTCTCCCGCCAATCTTTTCAGAGCATCTTGCGGTCTTATGGAAAGGATTTTATCTATCAATTCCAGCATCTCTTTTAATCAACGGGACGGCGTGTGGTATCCGGTTTTATCTGGAGCACGGAAAAATAGAGCGGGACCATATTCTTCTACAGCAAGCTCATTTAGAGAATCAGCTGAAAATGTTGCAGGACCAGATTAACCCGCATGTGGTATTCAATATTCTGAATCATATTCATATTTTAATGAAAACCAATACGGAGCTGGCGTCTTTTCTTCTGCTTAAGTTTTCTGACATCCTGAGGTATCAATTATATGACTGTAATCAAAGCCACGTCATCCTTAATAAAGAAGTTCAATATCTGCAGGATCTGGTAGAAGTTGAAAAACTAAGATGGGGAAATGAACTGGATGTACGCGCAACCTGGGAAATTAGCAATAAAAAAGTTTATATAATGCCGCTTCTCCTCGTTCCTTTTATTGAAAATGCATTTAAATATGTGTGCCGCTTACCGGGACACAGGGGCTATATTATGATCTCTTGTAAAGAAGAAAATAATTGTCTTTCCTTTTATGTAGAAAATTCTTATTCCAGTATCACTTCTTACCAAAAGAAAGACAGTGCTCATGGAATAGGACTTCAGAACGTAAAAAAACGCCTTAATCTTCAATATCCGGATTCACATACGCTAAAGATTGAATCTGATGAAAATGTTTACAAAGTATCTTTAATTTTATTTTTATCTCAAGAAAATGACCAATAATAATCTTCCAAAAATGAAGTGTATCATTATAGACGATGAACCGCTTGCAAGGTTTCACCTTAAAGAAATGGCCGGTCAAATCGACTTTCTAGAGGTTGTAGACACCTGTGCAACTGCTCTGGAAGCGAAGGCTAAAGTTCAGGGACAACACATTGATTTGATTTTTCTGGATATCAATATGCCTTATCTGACTGGGCTGGAGTTTCTGGAGCAGCTGGAGAATCCTCCTTTATGTATTCTTGCTACGGCATATTCCGAGTATGCCTTGGAAGGCTACAGACTGCAAGTGGTAGATTATCTCCTGAAACCGATTGCTTTCAATCGTTTTTATCAGGCGGTGAATAAGGCACAGCAGCAATTTATCCTGACTGAAAAAATAAAAAGAAACACCCAGCTGGATGATCCGTTTTTATATGTCCGGCAATCCGATACATTTATAAAGGTGTCCTGGGTAGATATTTTATTTATTGAAAGTATGCAGAATTATACCAAACTGCATTTTAAGGATAAATCGATCGTCATCCATCAGACGATGAAAGCGATTGAAGAATCTCTTTCAACGGAGCATTTTTTCAGGATTCATAAATCATTTTTAATTAATATCACGCACATTGATATGATTTCCGGAGGACGGTTATACATCAATAAAATTGAGCTTCCTATTTCCAGGACCCGCAAGGAGGAATTGCTGAATCAGGTGGTGTATAAGAAGCTCATCAGCAAATAAATTACGGAAGATTCCAACGCAATGCTACTGCTACATAAAATGTGCTTGCAAACCGGGGATCTTCCATTTTCTTTGTTTTGAAAATACTTTTTATCTTGCGGTCATTTTCATTAAAGCTTCTCAGCAATGCGGTTCCACCAGTGATCCTCAGGCTTAGCGATTCGCTGAGCCTGAGCTCAGGCCGTAATCCCGCCGTAATCTGCTGATATCCCAATAAGGTAGATTTTCCGCCTTTATTTCTTTCCACTGTCATCCCGTTTAAACCTACTGCGGCTTTCAAAGCAAATTTATCTGAGAACTGATATCCGGCTTCCATTCCTTCAGGAAAATTGATGTTAAATTTAATCTTACTTCCTGTTTTCCAGTCAAAATAGATCCATGGCATAATCATGGGAACCCCAAATGCTGTTGTCAGGACCGGACCGCCCCCAAGCGCAAGATTAGGACTGAAGTGTTTTATAAAAAGGATACCACCCTGCCCCAGAACATCGTTGAAATCAATGTTTTCCATATCGGTATATACTCCAACGGAGGCTGTCATCATCATACTCCATTTTTCTCCCAACGGTCTCATATGCTGAAGACCCACCTGCGCATTGAGCATCTGATTGGGAAACACCTGGGTTTCATAATTTCTGTGGGACATTTTAGCATAAGAACTGTTGAGCAATAAAGACCACGCTTTTACTTTGCCTGCATCATTTTTCTTCACTGACAATGGAATACTGAGACTTAAGTCAACTCTTTTAAAATCGCTTTTAGAATCTGTCTTTACACTGTCTTCGGGACGTATATAACTTGAATGGGGAATATATTCCGTTTTGAGTTCGCCGGAAATTCCGGATTGGGCATCTACTCTGCTGCCTGCTGATACCAGTAAGCAAAAAGCGGCCAAAAGGCTTCTCTTCATGTTGTAAAAATTTTCACAAAGAGAGGTCTTTAGTGTTTTTTTACAAAAATTACTTGATTAAGTGCCGGAATGCTATGATGAGAAGGAATGGTGGCAGGATAAGATCATTCTCAGATTTTGTTATTAATGCTATATTCTGACAATAACAGCCCTTTTTATATGGTTATTTTTTTGTTTTTAAATGAGCGGTATGCAAACCAAACGGCAATTAATGCAATCCCGGCACGTAGAATAACCATCGGCATTATAGAATCTGCCTCCAGGAAACCAGCCAGCCCTGAAAGTAAAAAAGTAACCATAAGCTGCATAAATCCCATTACCGCCGCTGCGGTCCCCCGCCCTTCTTTAAAAGGTGACAAAGCATGAGCTGATGTAATAGGAAACAAAACTCCTATCGCAAACAATGACAGATACAGCATCATAATTTCCAGAACAACGGAAATATCTGAAGCTGCTATCAGAATGTGAAGACTGCATACCACCAGCAATACAATCGTAGCTGTCAGTAAAAGTTTTGTATCGCTTATTCTCTTTATTAATCTAGGGGTAAGATAGGCTGCTGTTATTAATGCCAGTGAATTGAAACCAAATATCAAACTGAAAGTACCACTGGAAAACCCATGGATCTTCATAAATAAAAATGGCGCATTAGAAATATAAATGATCAAAGAGGCAAAGGCAATACTCCCTATCATCGTGCTGTTGATAAATTCTTTATTGGAAAGTATTATTTTTAGGTGATCCTTTAATCCTTTTTCATCTTCTGTATGATCAGAAAGCGTCACTCTTGAATTGGTTTCGGGGACGTATTTATATACCATTAACAGGGTTAAAAGACCCATTATACTCAAAAAAGCAAATGAGCTGTTCCACCCCCAGAACTTGAGAAATACGCTTCCCAGCAACGGAGCAACAATCGGAGCAATACCGCTTATCTGAGACTGCTGTGAAAAAATAGTGACGGATTTTTGTTTGTCATAAAGATCAATCACAATAGCGCGCCCAATAACAATCCCGGCACTTCCACCAAAGGCCTGCAGAAAACGCATAGTCCAAAGCATATAAATGTTTTCTGTAAAAAATATCGCTGTAGCGCCCAGAATAAAAAGCAAAAGTCCGCAGTACAGCATTGGTTTACGTCCTGTCTTATCTGACAAGGGTCCCCAAAGCAACTGTCCAAAAGCAAATCCTGCAAAAAAAACAGAAATTGAGATCTGGATATGCCCTATATCGGTCTGGAAAATCTGGGCCATCCTTGGAAAAGCCGGCAGATAAAGGTCTATACTTAATGATTCCAGGGTGTTGAGCAGTGCCAGAATAAACACTACAATACTTAAATTTCTCATAAAACAAGGTATCCGCAAAGCGGTTTTTCTGTCTGCAAAATTCCTTTAAAATCCAATACCTTTCAATATAATAAGTGAAGGAAGACTAGCACAAACTGAGGATTATAATTGACGCATTCTTGAGATAATCCCTATTTTAAAATGAATGTAAAATAACTTTCTGAAGATTAGCCTTTTCCAACCTTAAAACCATCAGGATTTTGATCGGTATGTTTCTTGAAAAAACGGGAGAAATAAGAAGCATCACTGAATCCTAATTTAAAAGCAATTTCTTTAACGCTTAAAACTCCGAAGCTAAGTTCTCTTTTTGCTTCAAGCAAAAGCCGTTGGGCGATCATCTTTTTCACGGTTGTTCCTCTTGAGAAACGGGCAATATCGTTGAGGTGATGCGTGCTTACTTTTATCTGATCTGCATAAAAACGGGTGTCTCTCTGAATGGTATAATGTTCTTCGATTAAGCTTACCAACTTTTGGATGCGCTGCCTGTCATTGATTGAAGGATCCTGCAGATTGATCTGCTCCGTACTAATGATACAAAATGCTCTGAGGTAAGTTTTTAATAAATCGATCCTTGATGCACCAGTATATTCCTGTTCCATAAGCGAGATAATAGTATTGCAGGTTTCTGCACTTTGAGGATCTAAAGAAAAAGGACACGTTCCCCCTGCAAGAATTGTTTCGATATCGCAAGCTTCTTTAAATATCTCCCGGCTTATGGCCAATACATATCCTTCTTCACCTCTGAGTTTCATATTAAAGACTTGTCCCGGTGCAATGATACAGATCTGATTATTTTTGAGGGTATGGTGTTCAAAATCCAGTTCTAAACTGCTGTTCTCCTTCACGTGTCTGAACCAGATAATCTCGAAGAAATTATGCCTATGGACATCATTAAAATTCTCCGGATGTCCTGTACCCAGGGTAGTCAGCAGAAACGGCTGCGAAGTGAGATGATGGATGGGGATGTCTTTTTCTGATGAGTTCATTGGTCGGATTTTTTATGGGTAAACAAAAACCTCAGCAAAAAACGGTAGGATGTCTGCTGATTAGCTGTTTGATTGTTTTATAAATGTAGAAAATTTATTTTCTTTATGAAAAGAACCGTCACAATATTGTGGCGGTTCTTTTTTATTAGTGGATTGTCTAGTCCTGAAATATCGATACACAAAAAAAGAATCGTTATGGAAGAACATTTAGAAACCCAGTATGTCAAGCG
>NZ_JAWRXA010000028.1:0-1377 GCF_046535275.1 Chryseobacterium sp. SIMBA_029 | reverse complement strand
TGACTAGTCCTGAAACTCCGATACAGATTAAAGGACAAAAATAAATAATTAAACCAGAGCAAATTTGTTTTTGCTTTGGTTTTTGTTTTTATAAGTTTTCATTTTGATTTTCTTTTGTTTATGCATTTGATTTGGGGTTAAATAATGATTCGAAAAATGAGGTCTTAATTCATTATAAATTTCAATAGCTTCATTTACTATTTTTCTTCTGAGCGAAGTTGCCATATCATATTTATCGATATCAAATTCTTGTTTTAAAATACCATTCACTCTCTCTGCAACAGCATTTTCATAAGGGTCGGAATTTTGTGTCATACTGCATTTTAATTGATATTTTTTCAAAATTCGTTGATACTCATTTGAACAATATTGTAAGCCTCTGTCAGAATGATGAATCAGTGGTTCTTTTTCCATGTTATTGTTCTTTAATGCCTTTCTCAATGCTATGAGACTGCTTTCTGTATTAAGGTTGTCTGCAACATAATGTCCAACGATCTTCTTGGAATAAGCATCCGTCATCAGGCTTAAATAACTTGGTTTTTTTCTATTTCCGATATAGGTAATATCTGCCACCCAAACCTGGTTGGGTTTGTTTATGGAATAATCCAGAATCAGGTTTTTATGCTTTCTGAATCGATGATGAGAATTCGTTGTGATATAATAGCTCCTCTTGGGTATTATGAGCAAATGATTGGCTCTCAAAATATCAAAAAACTTATCCCTGCCTATTTTCAAAGATCTTAAAGGTTCCTTTAAAAGAAAATACAGCTTTCTACCTCCTAATTTTGGCATTTTTATGCGAATATCTTCTACGAGTTTTATCACTTCTGCAGCTTTGCTTTGTGAGTTTTTATACCGTTTGATACTTCTATAATAGACTTGTCTATCCAATCCGAACAATTCGCAGGTAAAGATTAGGGTTTCTTTTTCTTCACTGCGGAAGCGGGTGATTGTTCGGATGGTAAGTTTTTTCTGATATCAATATCATATTCTTTCTCGGCAAGATTAATCATCATATCGAAAAATATGACCTTTTTATCTGCAATGTAAGACTGTCTCTCTAAAAATGCTTTCTGTTTTTCAAGCAGTTTAACTTCAGCTTCCAATTCCATAATACGCTGTTCAGGAGTCTTTTTCATGCTAAATGTCGTTTGGTTTTCCCAATCAAAGGTACCATATTTTCTAAGCCAACCAACAATCGTAGAGCGTGCTTGTATACCGTATTTTTTACGACAGTCGGTGATTCCTGATTTTCCTGCTTCTATTTCTCTTACTATTTGAAGCTTCAAACTCAAATTGTAATCTCTCTGTGTACGCTTGACATACTGGGTTTCTAAATGTTCTTCCATAACGATTCTTTTTTTGTGTATCGATATT
>NZ_JAWRXA010000934.1:0-230 GCF_046535275.1 Chryseobacterium sp. SIMBA_029 | reverse complement strand
AATCGAGGATTTAATGGGAGGTTAAAATTCACGAAATGATTTAATCATCATTTTCATTTAGTCCTTTTTCTAATCCTCCTTTTAATTATCCTCATCATATATTGTTAAAGTTCGTATATTTGATAAGTTTGTGTAAAATCAAAAATTATCTTCAATGAAAAAGCTAAATATTGGTATACTTGCCTTTTCGGGTATTGTATTTCTACATTCGTGTGGTGCAGCAAAGACTG
>NZ_JAWRXA010000933.1:0-230 GCF_046535275.1 Chryseobacterium sp. SIMBA_029 | reverse complement strand
GCTGTATTTACTCCGTTTGCAGTAGTTCCTGCCACATCCCAAGTTATGTTTTGAGAGCTTCCTCCAGTGTATGTTGTTGATGAGTTTTGAGAAGTTACAGTAAACGGACCAGCAGTTCCATTAACAGAGATTACTGCATCGTCTGAATTATTTCCTGAACCTCCGGACTTGTTATCCCGAACAGTAAATCTGAAGTTCAATGTTCTGGCTACTGAAGAAAGAGCTTCAAC
>NZ_JAWRXA010000932.1:0-230 GCF_046535275.1 Chryseobacterium sp. SIMBA_029 | reverse complement strand
GATCGTCAGCGTGGCGATATCGACCGCTTCATCGTCGAGCGGGCGCAGAGAAGCGCGGATGGTTTCTGGCTCGATGGTCGGCAGATCGCCCTGAACGTTGACGATGATCTTGGCCCTGCCTTCAGGATCGATCTTGGTCATCGCCTCGTGAATGCGGTCCGAACCCGACTGGTGGTGACCGCCGGTCATGATCACCTCGAAGCCGGCCTCGGCGACGGCGTCGAAGACGC
>NZ_JAWRXA010000931.1:0-230 GCF_046535275.1 Chryseobacterium sp. SIMBA_029 | reverse complement strand
CCTTCTTTCGGACCTACAACGGCCGTGGTTGTGGAAAAGCTCCGCACTTGGGGTCCTTGTGGTGGCCGCGTTCATGGCACTGCTGGTTGTTGCCTCCGGTTTCGAGGCGAATACTCCGACGCCGGGAACGGTGACGATCCTGCTCGACTCAGCGTTCTCACTCACACTGACCGGAGCCGCCGTCGTAGGCTCTTTCTCCTTTACCCGGGATTTCGGTGCCGGGTGCATCG
>NZ_JAWRXA010000930.1:0-230 GCF_046535275.1 Chryseobacterium sp. SIMBA_029 | reverse complement strand
ATATGGGCTTCATTTAAACTTGTTGACAATGGAGACGGGATAATGTCTACTCTGTGTCTTTTTTCGTTTTTATAAATTACTTCAGCCGGTTTATCATTGGTCAGGATCTCCTTTAGCGTAATTCCAGCGATCTGATCTATTTCCTGAGGAGTACTTAGACTGATTAATCTGCAAGTGGTATGGTCAAATTCTCTTGCCAAACTTTTAAAAAGTCCCGGGTAACCCTGATG
>NZ_JAWRXA010000929.1:0-230 GCF_046535275.1 Chryseobacterium sp. SIMBA_029 | reverse complement strand
CCATGGTGGCGATCCGGTGGATGCTTTCGATGTGGTGGTTCCCTCGCTTCCCGGCTATGGGTTCTCGTCCGCGCCTGCAGACTCGGGCGTCGGATCACGGGCTATCGCCGGCCTTTGGCATGAACTGATGACATCACTCGGGTATGAGCGGTTTGGTGCGCAAGGCGGCGACATCGGCTCAGGCGTTTCCACGTAGTTGGCGCGGTTGTTTCCGGAGACGGTCCTCGGCG
>NZ_JAWRXA010000928.1:0-230 GCF_046535275.1 Chryseobacterium sp. SIMBA_029 | reverse complement strand
GCTGTCTGGGAAGTCGGTCTGGACGGATGGTCAATGATCCCGCGTCTCATTGCTCCGGCTGTGCTCGGCATCTGGATCTGGTCGCCTTGGGTCGCCGGCCGCCTCGGACCGATCGGTCGCGGCCGGCTTTGGCAGTGGGCAAATATCGGATTTTCGTTGGCCGTGATCGTGTTTGTCGTCGCCACTGGTTACCGCATCAGTGACAGTCGTTATCTGGTCTTCGGCAATCC
>NZ_JAWRXA010000927.1:0-230 GCF_046535275.1 Chryseobacterium sp. SIMBA_029 | reverse complement strand
GTAAGAAGAGTACCTGTATAGGTAGCAGGATTTGGAGGAAGTTGTATATCAAAACCTACTGTCCCGTTTGTTACAGGAGTTGTCGTGTTACTAGCAGCTGTAAGCATTCTTTCACTAGCTTCAAAAACTCCATTTCTATTTAAATCGATCCATACTCCTACTCCATAACTGGATGTAGAACCTGGCCAGAATTTAGTGATGCTTATTTTATTACCTGTTGTACCTCTCAC
>NZ_JAWRXA010000111.1:0-348 GCF_046535275.1 Chryseobacterium sp. SIMBA_029 | reverse complement strand
TCCTTCGGATCCAACGGATTCCGAACAAATGCGTTTTCAGTCAGCTCAGGACGGTTTAAATAGCCCCTTGCGACGCCTGCACCAGATAAGCACAGCTCTCCGTACACCCCATCCGGTACTGGCTTCATCTGTGAATCCATCACGTATGCCTTCATATTCGAAATTGGCCTGCCGATTACCGGGCATTCCTCAAAAGCACTCATTTTCTCAAAATCGATGATATGGTAGACAGACCCTATGGTGGCTTCTGTCGGGCCGTAGTGATTCATGACCATCGCCTTTGAATAGCGAAGATGGAATGTTTTCACATCCTCCGGGCTTATTTTCTCTCCTCCAAGCACAACCAAA
>NZ_JAWRXA010000926.1:0-230 GCF_046535275.1 Chryseobacterium sp. SIMBA_029 | reverse complement strand
CGGTCCACAGGGCCTAATCAAGGCGACTTTGGGCTATGTGGGTAACGGTCCGGGCTCAGTTCTTGGACCCCGTTATTGCGGTCCGCCAGGACGCCGAAAAACGCCTCCTTGAAAGCTATCCTTGGCCGAAAAAGTTCGGTAGTGTTCGAGTCACTGAATGGACGGGGAATGTGTTTCACAACACACCTCGGCCATTAGCTGCGGCCGCTTGGGATTTCCGACTGGGCCCA
>NZ_JAWRXA010000925.1:0-230 GCF_046535275.1 Chryseobacterium sp. SIMBA_029 | reverse complement strand
ACCGGCGCAATGACAGAATATTTTATGTGGGCAAACTATGCTACTACGATAGGGATGGGTGCCTGTATGCCAATTGTCATCAGAATGAAGATGAGATTCAAGGTGAGAGATAAAATGGTGGCTTTACTGGTAATTTTAGGATTGTTAAGTTACATCAATGCGACTACTTTACAACCTATGGTTTTTGTATTCAGTTCCCTGCTTATCGGGTTCATGAAAATGATGGTGAC
>NZ_JAWRXA010000924.1:0-231 GCF_046535275.1 Chryseobacterium sp. SIMBA_029 | reverse complement strand
CACAACTTAGGCCTCACGGTGGAAAAGGCAAGCACATCAATGGCTTGCAGGGTTTGCCAGATAGTTATGCACAGATTTGCGAACATTTTCTGTGGACAAGTCCACAATAGAGATTCTGGTTTTTTTGCCTTTGGCGGTGCGATCCTTCTGTGTGCCCGCGGCGTTGGCCTTTCCTTGTTGTGTGCCGACACCGTAGGCACACAAACGCCGTAGGCAAAAAAGAACCGCCGC
>NZ_JAWRXA010000923.1:0-231 GCF_046535275.1 Chryseobacterium sp. SIMBA_029 | reverse complement strand
ATGCCAGATGCGGGGCGCAAAACCCCGATTTCCTGCTCGAGCCGGATCTCGACTTCATGGCGGAGCTCGCTGGCGCCGCGGGCGGGAAAATGACCACCATGACCTACGCGCCGGAACTGCCCGGTGCCGCAGCGCTGGTGGACCTGATGACCTCGCACGGCGTGACGCCCTCCTTGGGCCACACGGACTGCGACGACGCCACCGCGGCGGCGTCCCTGGCCGCCGCCCGCG
>NZ_JAWRXA010000922.1:0-231 GCF_046535275.1 Chryseobacterium sp. SIMBA_029 | reverse complement strand
TGGGTGTCAGCAGCGAAAAAGTCTGAAGCTTCGCTGCTGAGCCCAGCGGGTTTAGAGGTAGCGGACGGTCAAGGTCAACGAACCGTCGATGAGGACTTCATTGGTCAGCGTCAGGCTGTTGGTCGGGGCAATTTCCGGCTCGATCCACAGGTTTGAAACCAGCAGTTGCACCGGTACCGGAACTTTGTCGCCACTTTTATAAACGGAGACAAGGTTATTTAGCGGTTTGAA
>NZ_JAWRXA010000921.1:0-231 GCF_046535275.1 Chryseobacterium sp. SIMBA_029 | reverse complement strand
CCCCGACCGCTGGACCCCCACTCTGCCGAGTCCTTGCCTCCAACACGGCCTTGTCATGACCGGCCGCACTGCGTGAAAGCCACCCGGCAGCTTCCTGCGCGTCCCGCGTACTACCCATGCTCTACTCCTTGAAAAAACAAGCTAGCGCAAAAACCTACTGGCCAACACTCAGAAACTTGTAATTGGATTCTCAATCAAAGATTGAATCTAGCAGGTTGATGAAGGCGATGC
>NZ_JAWRXA010000920.1:0-231 GCF_046535275.1 Chryseobacterium sp. SIMBA_029 | reverse complement strand
ACTTTGCCCCAAGATTATCATTTTTCTGGGCCATCGGAATGAATCACTTCATGGAAATTGCCAAAATGCGTGCGGCAAGATATATCTGGGCAACCCTTTTAAAGCAATTCAACCCACAGAATCAAAAATCTCTGGCATTAAGGACCCATTCTCAGACTTCGGGATGGTCATTAACAGAGCAGGAGCCTTTTAATAATATCACAAGGACTGCCATTGAAGCTTTGTCTTCAG
>NZ_JAWRXA010000919.1:0-231 GCF_046535275.1 Chryseobacterium sp. SIMBA_029 | reverse complement strand
ATCAGGAAATTCGGCTGCGGGATCCAGCCAGTGTAAAGATTCTAAAAGATGTGGAGAGGTGCACTCATGCCAGTCATCATAATAGTTCAGCTCATTTCCCTTGTGTCTGATTGATATGAGTGGATATCCCGGATTTTCTCTGCTGCGGTAGCGGATTACATCAAATCCGCTGTCAAGCATTTCCAGTCCGCCATTCAGTTGTGTAAATACGGTTTTTTGGTCTTCAATAAG
>NZ_JAWRXA010000918.1:0-231 GCF_046535275.1 Chryseobacterium sp. SIMBA_029 | reverse complement strand
GTCATGGTCCCGCATTCAAGCTTGATCAATTATTGCCAAGCGATGATAAAGAAAGCGGACATTACGTCTAATGATGAGACAGCCTTACTGTCGTCGTACGCATTTGACTTGGGATATACCGCAGTGTATACCGCCTTAATCAGCGGCATCACCCTGCATATTTTGTCAGAAGACATGTATAGAGATCCTGATCAGCTGGTTGAATACGCCAAAACATGTACGTATCTCAAA
>NZ_JAWRXA010000917.1:0-231 GCF_046535275.1 Chryseobacterium sp. SIMBA_029 | reverse complement strand
CTCCAAACGGAAGCTTACAATCTTTTTCTGATGATGTCAATGAAAAAGAAAATCAAATAAATATGTTGACTACTGAGATAGAAGCAAGAAATCCTGAGTTTAAAGATTAATATTATACAACTTAGAATTAAAGAAGTATCTAAAAGAAAGGGCTATACTATGGCTAAACTTTCTGAAAAGTTAAACATAGATAGCTTGATGGCGAATAATTAGAAATATGAAAGAAGCAAG
>NZ_JAWRXA010000916.1:0-231 GCF_046535275.1 Chryseobacterium sp. SIMBA_029 | reverse complement strand
CAAGTTCCGTCGGCTGCTCGCTCGCGTTCACCTTCACGGTATGCGTCTCGCCGCTTTCGATCAGGCGCAAGCCGTTTTGCCGCAACGCGGCAAGCGTCGCGCCGCGCGTCCATTTGCTTGTGTCAATCGCGGCGATTGAGGCAACTTAAGGCCGCGCAATCCGGCGAAAAACTGGACGCAGGACACTCACCGTGCAAAACGGCGTCGCTGCCCCGTCTGGCGCACCACCGC
>NZ_JAWRXA010000915.1:0-231 GCF_046535275.1 Chryseobacterium sp. SIMBA_029 | reverse complement strand
GACGATGGTCGCGGCGTTCGCCAATGGCAGCGCGGGTGGCTGGCTTGAACGCTCGCGTGGTTTCATCGTGCCCGACGACTGGCCGCAACTGGCGCAAGCCTACGCGCGGCAATAGTTGTAGCCAGAGGGTGATGGCATCGGCAGCGTGGCTGCGCAATGCAGCGGCAGCGCCGGCTCAGCCCCTCACCACCACCGATAAAAATGATGCACTGGTCCGACGCCGTGGCCGAC
>NZ_JAWRXA010000914.1:0-231 GCF_046535275.1 Chryseobacterium sp. SIMBA_029 | reverse complement strand
CTGATATTGGATGCCTGAATAAAAGAGGTAGCAACCTGGTAAATAAGCGGAGGAAAAAAGTGGTAATTATTCTTATCAACCAGTGTAATAAGAAATCTTTTATCATTCTTTAATGATTTTATAAGATTGAGTCCTGCAAATCCACCACCAACAATAATGATATGTTTCTTCATACTAATTGATATTTGGAATTAATTGATTATCCACCACAGCGGGTGCTAAAAATAGAAG
>NZ_JAWRXA010000913.1:0-231 GCF_046535275.1 Chryseobacterium sp. SIMBA_029 | reverse complement strand
CTACGGTGTGGAGTACTTTTTCACGTTAGGGTGGCTCGCCTGGCCTGCTCAAGGAGCGGGAACAGTCCTCTGCGGCACGATGTCCGCCGGCCTGGCTGTTGGGTTTTTCGTCGTCTTGTACCTTCGACGCGGCAAGCCCACCCCTGGCCGCTCTGCCTGAACGGACATTGCGTGGCTCGGTGTGCCGTTCCAGCCATGCTGTGATGCGACCATGGAGGTCCCCGGCATGCA
>NZ_JAWRXA010000912.1:0-232 GCF_046535275.1 Chryseobacterium sp. SIMBA_029 | reverse complement strand
CCCTGGGTGTTGCAGGCGATGCAGCGTACGTTGCTGGAGCTTGATGCGTTCAAGGCCGCGCAGGCCGACGCGATGCATATGCCGCCGGGCCAGCCCGTTGTCGCACCCGATGCGTTGAGCAATACTGTCTACGCCCAGTTCTCGCTCAAGACCTTGCTGGCCGTGCTCGTGTGCTATGTCTTCTACAACGCGGCCGGATGGCAGGGGGTTCATACGGTAATGCTGACGTGCC
>NZ_JAWRXA010000911.1:0-232 GCF_046535275.1 Chryseobacterium sp. SIMBA_029 | reverse complement strand
ACCAGCTGGAGGTGGAGCACCACGTGCTCGCGTCCACTGTGGAGGCTGGCGTGCCGGCCGCCGTCGAGGGCCGTGCCATGATCTGCAAGAAGCTGGAAATGTTTCCAGTGGAGTGCATCGCCCGTGGCTACCTCACAGGTTCCGGGTTGGCTGAATACAAGGTGTCCCGCACCGTCTGCGACATCCCGCTGCCCGAAGGCCTCGTTGATGGTTCGCGCTTGGAGAAGGCGCT
>NZ_JAWRXA010000910.1:0-232 GCF_046535275.1 Chryseobacterium sp. SIMBA_029 | reverse complement strand
CTTGCAGGCGGTCCTGCCGGCGATATCCAGGGCTCGCCAGGTGATCGCCTTCGGAGACGGCAAGATCGGCAATGCACGTACCTTCAGTGTCGCGGTGGAGCCGCCCGTGGCAGGGGTAGCCAGCCATGTTGCCGTGGATAGTGCGTTTAAGTCGTTGGCTCGGGTGTTGCCTACGTGGCAGCTCAACTGGGTGTATCGCGCGGTTGATGAGGACCTGATCCTTCAGCTCAGC
>NZ_JAWRXA010000909.1:0-232 GCF_046535275.1 Chryseobacterium sp. SIMBA_029 | reverse complement strand
CTCGCCATTTGCGAAGACTTATTCTTTCCCCAAAGATCTATTTCCCAGCTAGCTTTCAATGCAAGACGTCGAAGCTGGGTTTCGCTCACCAGATTATTGGAGGTATTGGCAACGGCACTTACACTTGGGTACAGATCACTTCCTGCAATTTCCATAGCAATTTCCACCTGATTAAGCTTTTCCCTGGCGATAATAATGTCCGCATTGTATTGCATTCCCTCATTAATCAGAG
>NZ_JAWRXA010000908.1:0-232 GCF_046535275.1 Chryseobacterium sp. SIMBA_029 | reverse complement strand
AGTGCGCCTGGAGGAAGAGGAAGTTTAATAACCAGATAGCCTTCATGATGTGGATTGAGTTCCAGCCCGTTTTCATCAAAAATTTTAATATCATATCCCGGAATTGGTTTTCCTGCGGAAGCTCTTTTTATTTTGTACTGATCATCAATGGTCATTAATCCCAGCATCGGCCATCCTGATTCGGTTTGCCACCAATGGTCAATCGCGGGAACGCCTATGTGTTGTTCAAACC
>NZ_JAWRXA010000907.1:0-232 GCF_046535275.1 Chryseobacterium sp. SIMBA_029 | reverse complement strand
GACGCGCGGCAAGCGGTTACGTGAGGCTGCGCCGGAACACACACCCGATGCTGCCGACCACGCGCGGTTGACCCTGAACCCTCCGCGGGGCTGACGATGAACGCGCCAGCATCCACCGTACGGTCGCGACCCTGTCGCGTGGACACGCATGCGCACGTCTTCGAGCGAGGCTTGCCACTGACAGTCGGACGGCGCTACGCGCCGGGCTACGATGCAACCCTCGCGGCCTATC
>NZ_JAWRXA010000906.1:0-232 GCF_046535275.1 Chryseobacterium sp. SIMBA_029 | reverse complement strand
ATTTCCTATTGTTTTTATTCCTATGATGAACAAAAACAGGGATAGTGAATTTACCAATTGGTTTGAAACAAGTGAGGGTGCTGCTTTAAAATCTGTTAACATAAATCAGTTTAGTAAAAATCTGGAGGTTTATGACGAACAGATTCAAAGCTTTAACAAAAAAAACTCCTACAAAAATCTAATCGACAGATTATGTCTGCAATATGTAGCGACCACAAGGCCTGTTGAACAG
>NZ_JAWRXA010000905.1:0-232 GCF_046535275.1 Chryseobacterium sp. SIMBA_029 | reverse complement strand
CGGTACAAGACACCGTCCCACCACTCATCACCGCTGTACCAGCTGGCGGAACATACGGCGGCAACCAGTCCATCGTCCTCAACGCCAATGAACCGGCGACGATCCACTTCACAACGGACGGCACGACGCCGACGACGTCGAGCCCGGTCTACTCGGGGCCGATTCCGATGGCGTCCATGACCCTGCAGTATCTTGGCCAAGACACGGCCGGGAATACGTCAGCGGTAGCCAG
>NZ_JAWRXA010000904.1:0-232 GCF_046535275.1 Chryseobacterium sp. SIMBA_029 | reverse complement strand
ACATACATTTTGGTGAAATATCCTTCCATCTGCTGAGGAGTATATCCATTAAAGGAATGGGCAACATACACTACAGGAAGATCCATCTCAGGAAGGATATCTACCTTAACTTCTTTAGCAGCCTTGATTCCGAAAAACAACAGCCCTAATACCAATACCATTACAGATATTGGTCTGCGTAATGCAAACTTTATAAGATTCATGTGTAAATTTTTGGTTAGTGGGTAATTGC
>NZ_JAWRXA010000903.1:0-232 GCF_046535275.1 Chryseobacterium sp. SIMBA_029 | reverse complement strand
GTTGCTGATATACAGAATAAGCCACAATTATTTTCCACATTTATGCTTTCACTTTTTGCGGAAATTTATATGACATTCCCTGAAGAGGGTGATAGCGGAAAGCCAAAATTAGTGTTATTTATAGATGAAGCTCACTTACTTTTTGATGAAGCATCAAAGGCTCTTCTTTCGCAGATTGAAACCATGGTAAAGCTGATTCGTTCCAAAGGAGTGGGGATCTATTTTATTACAC
>NZ_JAWRXA010000902.1:0-232 GCF_046535275.1 Chryseobacterium sp. SIMBA_029 | reverse complement strand
CTGACAAACTCCCCATAAAACCTCCAATGGGAGTTCGCTTTGCTGCAATGATAAATGCATCTTTCATATTTCACTTATTTAAATACCGATCGGTATGTTTTTGGTTAAAAAAATTCTCCTTTGATTGGAGAGAAATACAAATATAAGTAATTATACCAATCGGTATATTGGTATTTTAAAAAAAATCCTACCTCTTTATGGTAGGATATTGGATCTTAATCCCTACTTAACT
>NZ_JAWRXA010000901.1:0-233 GCF_046535275.1 Chryseobacterium sp. SIMBA_029 | reverse complement strand
AATGAATCCGTTTTTAGGATACCGGGCTATCCGTCTCTGCCTTGATCAAAAAGATGTCTTTCAAACACAAATCAGGGCAATGCTGAGGGCTTCCTTATATGGAAATATGAAAATCATGTTCCCTATGAGTTCAAATCTTAAGGAACTCCGTGAAGCGAAATCGATCGTCAATGAAATTCGTGTTGAGCTTGAAATGAAAAAAATCCCATTCAATAAGGATGTAGAGATCGGGA
>NZ_JAWRXA010000110.1:0-349 GCF_046535275.1 Chryseobacterium sp. SIMBA_029 | reverse complement strand
AGAATACAAATGCATAAGCGCATAAAAACACGCTAATCATTATTTTTTTTTCCATCATAAACTGTTTATTAAAAATTAAAACTTTTCTTCTTTTTTAAAAAGTACTCAAAAATAGATTTATGAATATGATATGGCAATGAAAAGGCTATCATTATTCGCGAATAATGATAGCTAATCTCAACAAAAATTACTAGTAATCAACAAAATAATCACGACCCCTTATGATTAAAGTAAAGATTGGTTACTGAGTTTCCATTCGATAAAAACCAATTCTTACGGCTTCCTCCTACAATAGTTATGCAATTATTAATCTAAAGATTTGAGGTTTATCAAAACTATATGCCACAAC
>NZ_JAWRXA010000900.1:0-233 GCF_046535275.1 Chryseobacterium sp. SIMBA_029 | reverse complement strand
CTGCGTTGATCACGAAAATTCCGTTGAGTTCGTGACACTTCCGAAGGCGATCCGGGGGGCTTCTGCCAAAAATATTACATGAAGAAACGGGAGCCGTAGCTCCCGTCGATCAGATGTGTCTTGTAGAACTTTCAGCCGCAACTTCGCCGACGGAAAGCGCCCTGAAGAACGGCACAAGTTGATAGAGTGCCGACAAACCGACGAGAACGTAGACAATGGTGGCGAGCGCGCTG
>NZ_JAWRXA010000899.1:0-233 GCF_046535275.1 Chryseobacterium sp. SIMBA_029 | reverse complement strand
GGGGGTCTGACAGCGAAGACCGAAACAGGTCCGCTGCTGCAGGCAGGCGTACCGGACGACTCACGACGCGGAAAGTACACTCTGCACAGTGACGAGCCCATCTCGCTGCTAGGCACAGACACTGCCGTGAGCCCGGCTGAGTACATTCTCAAAGGGCTCGCGGGCTGCTACGTCGTTACCCTGGCCTCACTCGCCGCAGCTCGCAACATCACGCTCGAACAGATCCGGCTCAC
>NZ_JAWRXA010000898.1:0-233 GCF_046535275.1 Chryseobacterium sp. SIMBA_029 | reverse complement strand
GAGCTAGAATAAACAGTATAATATTTTGCATTTTCAGTTTCCTTCTTCCGATTTTCATCCATAATTCCTTTCATAATGAAGAGTTTAAAAATGTAAGTATTGACAGTTCTTTATTATCGCTTATCTTGCGAAATTCAGTTGAATCTGAATTGAACCGGTTTTATTGAATCATTAATTGCTTTCATTTCGTAGCCGTTATCTTTGAAATACTTTAATAATTCTTCCAAGTAAGC
>NZ_JAWRXA010000897.1:0-233 GCF_046535275.1 Chryseobacterium sp. SIMBA_029 | reverse complement strand
GCGAAGGTCCAGGCCGACGGTACGGTGAAGACGCTGGCGGCGAAGTATCTGGGCAATATCGATGTGACGCCGAAGTAATGTAAAGGGGCGTGGTTCACGGCACTACGCCGCATCACGTCGCGCCTCTTGCGGAACACTTCGGATTTTCGCCGCCGTTCTTTTCGTCAGGCAACGAAGGGGATTTCCCGCTATTCTTTCGTGACACGGTGGCCGATGCATTGAGTTCGGCAGCC
>NZ_JAWRXA010000896.1:0-233 GCF_046535275.1 Chryseobacterium sp. SIMBA_029 | reverse complement strand
CCAGGTCGCCGTTGCCGTGCATGCGAAGGGATGCAGATTGCGGGTCGCCTTGGGGACCTTGGTAGTCCCGGATTGCGCTTCGTACTTCTCGAAAAGCTCGAATTTCACTTTGTGACTGTTCCGCATATGTTGTTCTATGCTGTGCAGCTATACGCAGTGCATTTTGGCGCCCGCATCCGATGGATGGACGCGCGGAAATGCGTTGAGTAAGCGAGATATTGGTACCTAAAGGG
>NZ_JAWRXA010000895.1:0-233 GCF_046535275.1 Chryseobacterium sp. SIMBA_029 | reverse complement strand
CTACGCCTGCAATCAACGGCGCCACGCGCGGGTCGGTTTTGATGACGCTCAGCACGACCCCAAACAGTACAGAAAAGACAAGGATTTGAAGGATGTCGTTTCGGGCCATCGCATCGATGATGCTCGTCGGAAACGCATGGGTTACGAAGTCCTTGAAGTTCAGCCCGGCGGTATTCAGACCTGTCGTGACATCGGCGCTGGTCTGCACCATATGTAACCCGGCGCCTGGCTGA
>NZ_JAWRXA010000894.1:0-233 GCF_046535275.1 Chryseobacterium sp. SIMBA_029 | reverse complement strand
AACGCTTTCCAGAACGATGGTTGTTTACAACCCTGCAATTAGTAATTATATAGTTAGATTTGATCCAGATTGGAGAAAAGCAGATATTGAAGTTTATGATATGAGTGGTAAGCTTATTATCTCTAAAAAATCAGTTGATGCATCTAGGGATTTCGTAATTGAACTTAACGGTTCAGTGAAGAGTTCTTACATTGTAAAAGTGGTTTCGGATAAAGGAGTAATAGTTAACACCA
>NZ_JAWRXA010000893.1:0-233 GCF_046535275.1 Chryseobacterium sp. SIMBA_029 | reverse complement strand
CTACGGTTCCGGGTGCTGGGGCCATCCCGTTCTACATCCTTCTCGTCATCTGGGGCCTTGCGACGATCATCCCGTCCTTGGCGCTGCTGGTCCGCCGTCTGCACGACGGTAACTTCAGCGGCTGGCTGGCGCTGCTGGTGCTTGTGCCTTTCCTCGGCGCACTGGCAGTACTTGTGCTCTCGCTCTTGCCGTCCAACCCGGCCGGCCAGCGCTTCGACCGGCCCACAGCCGGC
>NZ_JAWRXA010000892.1:0-233 GCF_046535275.1 Chryseobacterium sp. SIMBA_029 | reverse complement strand
GGGTGATTCACCACTCGGACCAAGGTTGTCAATACACTTCGCTTGCCTTCGGGCGGCGTTGCCGCGAGGCGGGCGTGCGTCCGTCCATGGGCACAGTGGGCGACTGCTTCGATAACGCCATGTGCGAGGCCTTCTTCGCCACGCTTGAATGTGAACTGCTCGCGCGCACCCGATTCGATACACATGAACAAGCCCGACAAGCGTTGTTCTCCTTCATCGAAGGCTGGTACAAC
>NZ_JAWRXA010000891.1:0-233 GCF_046535275.1 Chryseobacterium sp. SIMBA_029 | reverse complement strand
AACAGCAATACCGGAATAATGGTTGCCAAAATGATGATAAGACCTCCCATGGTAGGTGTTCCTTCTTTTTGCTTTTGTCCGTCTAGCCCAAGGTCACGTACTAATTCACCCATCTGCTTTGTTCTAAGGTAATTGATCACTCTTTTACCATAAACAAGTGCAATAATTAAAGAGAACAGTACAGCCATTCCGGCACGGAAGGAGATGTATTTCAACATTCCTAATCCCGGAAC
>NZ_JAWRXA010000109.1:0-350 GCF_046535275.1 Chryseobacterium sp. SIMBA_029 | reverse complement strand
ATGTGCTTCTTTGGCTTTATTCCAGTACAAGGATTGACTTTTAAACATGATTCATCTACCAAATCCGTGAAAAGCGATGAAAGTACTTTTCTGTTTTGGTTATAACCGTAATTAGAAAGGTTGCAAGCTTCCAGAATTTTTTTAATATGGATAAGCTCAACATCTTTGATTTTAAGATAATCTAATTCCAATTTAATGGTATTAGTTTTAAACCTATTCAATATAAACTCCACCAGCTTCATATGTTCTGGTGTGTAGGTCTTACTCGCTAATGCTTTTTGTAAAGCTTCACAAAGTGATAGATTGGGGTTAAGTTCCTCTTCAAGAAACATGAATTGTTTTGTCCTTGG
>NZ_JAWRXA010000890.1:0-233 GCF_046535275.1 Chryseobacterium sp. SIMBA_029 | reverse complement strand
GAATCTCAGACAAGGAAGTCATGAAGTGAAATTTCGTACCCTTGCTGCTACTGCTGCCATTGCGGCGCTAGCACTTACGACAGCCGCCTGTGGCGGTAACAACAACTCTTCTTCCCCTTCTTCCGCGGGATCCTCCGACTCTTCAGGATCGGGCGGAACGCTCACATACTGGGCCAGTAACCAGGGCACCAGCTTGGACAATGACAAGCAGGTCCTGACTCCCCAACTGGAGA
>NZ_JAWRXA010000889.1:0-233 GCF_046535275.1 Chryseobacterium sp. SIMBA_029 | reverse complement strand
CTGCATTCCATGCATTGGTAACCTGTGTTACTTCATTACTACCGGCTCCATATAGATCTGTCGCTGACTGAAGAGAATAAGTTCTTGCATTAGCATAAGTAGAGGTGGAAGTAAGATAAGTAGTTAAAGTTCTGTAAGCAATTGCTCCTGCTTTATCTAACCCGATTCCGGAAACATTGTAGGCAAAACCTTTATCATTGGTTCCTGTACCTCCTGTTACCAATAAGTAGTAC
>NZ_JAWRXA010000888.1:0-233 GCF_046535275.1 Chryseobacterium sp. SIMBA_029 | reverse complement strand
CATGCAAAACCCATATTGAATTTTGAAGAACTCCTTCCAAATCCCGGAATAATCATCGGGGAAATTTCATCCTGCTTAGAGGTATATACCAAATAGCGGGGTTGAAGATTCACATCAATATAAAAATTGGATTCAAACAATTGTACTCGCCCTCCTAAAGTACCCTCCAGCCAAAAGGAAGATTGCGATGATGCAGGAAATGACTCTGAAGAATTACTCCCTCCAAATCCACG
>NZ_JAWRXA010000887.1:0-233 GCF_046535275.1 Chryseobacterium sp. SIMBA_029 | reverse complement strand
CTTGATCAGGGCGGCCAACAACTTCGGCCCTACACCGGCCTCCTGCCCGGCCGGGCTTGACGGCTCTTAAGACACAGGCACCCCACAACGCCGCCCTGCCATGCTCCCGCCGCCCTGTCCGGATCAGTTCATCCCAGGATCCTGGACTTCACTGTACGGAGCCGCCCCGATACGTTCGGGCCTTAGGCTGCGCCGAGGTTTTCAATGAGTCAACTCGAGGCCTTGCCGTCTCC
>NZ_JAWRXA010000108.1:0-350 GCF_046535275.1 Chryseobacterium sp. SIMBA_029 | reverse complement strand
GAACTTTATGAGAATAAAGTATAGCTCCTTAACGATGAAATCAATCTACATAAAAGAATTGTAGCCCAATTGCGTGATGAAAATACCATGCTTCGGCAGAAATTGAAAGACGTGGAACAATAATCGAAGCATTCTTGATGAAATAGAAAATCCCAGCCTGAACTGGGATTTTTTGTTATTGTTTTGTAAGCATTATAGCTTTTCCATCTGGCATTAGTGTTTTATATCCACTTGGACAGCTGACAATGATATCTGGTTCTTGCATGAATGTTAGCTTCATTTGATTCAAATTATTCGGGTCTGGAAAGAACAAATAAACATATCCCTTATCATTGCATTCTGCATTTCCT
>NZ_JAWRXA010000886.1:0-233 GCF_046535275.1 Chryseobacterium sp. SIMBA_029 | reverse complement strand
GATCTGTGCGGCTTCGCGCACGGCCGATCGATAGGCGGCGTCGCCTTCACCGGCGGCAACCTTGGTCAGTGGCGAGGCAATGGCGTTCACCAGCTCGTAAATGCGGGCGACTGCCTTGTTGAACCACAGCTTGTCATAGTCGTTCTGGACGGCTTTCAGCGTCTTGTGAGCAGCCTGCGAGATTGCCAGCGCTTCGCCTTCCTTAGCCGGAGTCGCTGGTACGGCAGCAAGAA
>NZ_JAWRXA010000885.1:0-233 GCF_046535275.1 Chryseobacterium sp. SIMBA_029 | reverse complement strand
CTCGGCTTCCCCGTGATCGCCGAGGGCTTCGACGACTTCGCGCATCACGTCCTGCCCATCCTGCAGCGCCGCGGCTATTTCGATCCCAAGCTGAAGGGCGAGACGCTTCGCGATCATCTGGGACTGCCTTTCCGCACCAGCCGCTATGCCGAAGGCGACGGCGATGCAGACCAGCGAAAGGCCGCCAGCGCCTGAGCGCTGGGGAAACGTCTGATGAACGCAAGAGCTCAAAC
>NZ_JAWRXA010000884.1:0-233 GCF_046535275.1 Chryseobacterium sp. SIMBA_029 | reverse complement strand
GATGTGGCCAACGGTGCCAAGGCCACCGAGCTGGGCCTTGCCAAGGCACGCGGCAAGCAGGTCGAAACTGCCATCGACGAGGCCAGCCTTTCTCCCAACAACGGCAAGGGCACCAAAGAAGCTCTGGATCGCCTGAACTACGTCTCAAAGTACTCCGACTAATCCAGTCCCTCAACGGGCAACCCGGGGCCGGAGCCTGACCGCTTCGGCCCCGGGGAACTGGCCCCAAATCC
>NZ_JAWRXA010000883.1:0-233 GCF_046535275.1 Chryseobacterium sp. SIMBA_029 | reverse complement strand
CGCGCGAACTGCGAATAGCCCATCAGCGCCGCAGTGCCAGCGCCGATGATCCCGCTGGTCAGAGAGTTCGACGAATTACTCTTGAGCACCGCAGCCTCGTAGTCGTCGTTCGTCGCCTGGTCCTGATACGCCTGCCCCTGCAACAGTCCCTGATAGCGCGTCTGAAGCGCATCGAGATCCGCCGCGCCGGCGCTCTGCACCTGCTCGTTCAGCATGGAGCCGCTGTTTGAGAC
>NZ_JAWRXA010000882.1:0-234 GCF_046535275.1 Chryseobacterium sp. SIMBA_029 | reverse complement strand
CTTATAATTTGTGTATTTTCTCCAAGCTATTGCAATTCATTAGCTTTTTTACTTAAATAAACCACTGTTTTGGGAATGCCCTAAAAAGATAGACACTTTTTAGGGCATTTTTATGGGAATATCAAAATATAGAGTAAGTTTCGCTAAAAACAGCACAAGGCGTTCCTGAAATTTCATATGCAAGCAACGATTATCCTTTTGGGTCTTAACCATATGAGAGGAAATGGATTAAAC
>NZ_JAWRXA010000881.1:0-234 GCF_046535275.1 Chryseobacterium sp. SIMBA_029 | reverse complement strand
CTGCAGTTTACAAAAGCTCAGGTCATTTCATCGAAAAAATGGGCAGATCTCTTTTCCTATAATAATGTCTTGGCCATGAAGGAAGACAATGGAAAAACAAATCAATATAACCATTCTTGATGTAATTAAAAACAAGATAGGCAATGACACAGGCTGCAATAAATATGTAGAGTGTCTTTCTTTGTACCCGGTTAGAGACATCCATATTGGTGTATCGCCCGGTTTTTACATTCC
>NZ_JAWRXA010000880.1:0-234 GCF_046535275.1 Chryseobacterium sp. SIMBA_029 | reverse complement strand
GATCCATCAGTTTGATCATCGATGGGCTACATACGCACCGAACGGTGACAGTCGGGAACTAAGCGAAAGCGAGAAGAAGGACTCTAATTTTTCAATTACCCCTCGGTATTGGGTGGAGGCCGTAGAGCTTGCATCTCGCTTGGAAAAATTAGAATGGCGAAATGGATGGCTTATTGGGTGGCGCGATATTTGTAGAGCGACGGACTCAGCGTCGCCATGATCAGCTTCAAATCC
>NZ_JAWRXA010000879.1:0-234 GCF_046535275.1 Chryseobacterium sp. SIMBA_029 | reverse complement strand
CGAAAAAGCTCCTCCCCGACCTCAATGCAGAAGACGTTCTGCGCGTCCTCGCACGCAGCAGCTACACGGACAAAGCAGAACTGGCCGCTGAAGCGCTGGCGGACCAGCTCGCGACGCGCATTCTCAACAGCGATGCGGGCACGCCGCCGGAGCCGCTGGCGTTCCGCAAAGTGTTCGGATGATGGAGTACCTGCCGGCAGCTACTCTGTGGGTATTGACCATATTCCGGCTGCC
>NZ_JAWRXA010000878.1:0-234 GCF_046535275.1 Chryseobacterium sp. SIMBA_029 | reverse complement strand
ACCTGCTCCATGTTCTCCCAGTCCTGACTGCAGGGACTCGAAATTTGAAATTTTTCTTTCATGATTATATGTTGAGGAATAAAAATACAAAAAACCTCAAAGAAACTCCTTGAGGTTTTTATATTTTCTGAAAAATAATTCAAAAATAGGGTGCGGATAAGCTGTTTTCAGTAAAAACTGTTGGAATATCTAAACTATAAACTTCCTGTCGCTTTTTCTGCATTCACAAAAACA
>NZ_JAWRXA010000877.1:0-234 GCF_046535275.1 Chryseobacterium sp. SIMBA_029 | reverse complement strand
CTTACAATTTTCTGGATATCTTCTACTGCAATCGGGTCAACTCCAGCAAAAGGCTCATCCAAAAGAATAAAGTTCGGGCTTGTGGCAAGACAACGGGCAATTTCCGTTCTACGTCTTTCTCCTCCGGAAAGTAGATCTCCTCTGTTTTTACGAACATGCTGCAAAGAAAATTCTTCAATAAGTTCATCACACTTGATCTGCTGCTCACGTTTTGAAAGCTTCGTCAACTGTAAC
>NZ_JAWRXA010000876.1:0-234 GCF_046535275.1 Chryseobacterium sp. SIMBA_029 | reverse complement strand
TTCCTTTTTCTGTAAGCTCTGCACGGGTTAATCTTGGGGGAAGTAATCCGTCAATGGTCAAAATTTCTTTTTTAGCCGTAATATCAAGGGTCGCTTTTGGGATTTCAGTATTAATCCCTGTTTGGGCAGATACAATCAGCGATGCAGATATCGAAATAATGCTTAATATTTTTTTCATAAAATTTTTTTTCAAAAATAAGAAGAAAGTTAGGGAATGATGCTTAATTAGTAGAA
>NZ_JAWRXA010000875.1:0-234 GCF_046535275.1 Chryseobacterium sp. SIMBA_029 | reverse complement strand
AGGCAGGCATCCGGGAGAAGAATCGGATGGTTGTCGGGGTGGAGAACTCACCCAAGCCGCCGCCGTCGCGCATTTCCCTGACACTCCCCGCCATCAACACCGCGCAGGAAATCTGGATGGTCGTTGCCGGGGAGGACAAGGCCGGCGCTGTTGGCTTGGCGCTTGCCGGCGCCAACCCCGTCCAGGTTCCGGCAGCAGGTCCCGTGGGTCGCACAAGGACCCTGTGGCTCATCG
>NZ_JAWRXA010000874.1:0-234 GCF_046535275.1 Chryseobacterium sp. SIMBA_029 | reverse complement strand
CCTCGTTCATCTGGCGTTCAGATTCGCGAGGCCCTTCAACGCAGCCGGCCGAGCTGGCGCATCAGCGCATGGTGCTCGCTGACCTCAGGCCGAACCCAGCGCACTTCATACTTTTCCTTGTAAACGCCATAGGCGATCTCGCCGGCAAGAGAGATGAAGACGGCAAGCGCGATCAGCAGCATGAGCATTGAAGTGACTTCCAGGGGGAGCCGGATACCGGAATGGCATCGGCCG
>NZ_JAWRXA010000873.1:0-234 GCF_046535275.1 Chryseobacterium sp. SIMBA_029 | reverse complement strand
GCGTGGTCCGCTCGCCATCTTTGACGAAGCCGAGTTCGAGACGTGCGCGCCATTGCGAGTGCGCGGTATTTTGCGCGGCGGAGTGTGCGGTGGCGAGCGTGGCGTGATTTTCGTGAAGCGACATGCGAATGGACGTATAGAGGCCGAGCGTGCTGGCGCGCGTCAAGCAACGGCCGACGCATTGCCGTAGTGATGCGGCGAGAATAGCACGCTGCGGTGACCGTCTTCGTCAGA
>NZ_JAWRXA010000872.1:0-234 GCF_046535275.1 Chryseobacterium sp. SIMBA_029 | reverse complement strand
AAAACAGCCTTATGACACCATCTTCGACGCAAGGGCTGTCTCAGCGCGGCAAGCCAGGAATGTCGAAGCCGAACGTTTGCAGCACGAGCACGACGTTAAACGATAGAACAGTGAGTGCGGCCAGCGTCGCGATCACCGCGACGGACGCGCAATTTTTGTAGACTCCCATTAGGTCCTTGTCGCAAGTGAACCATAGCAACGCTGCCATCGGCAGCGGCAACGCGAGGCTCAATA
>NZ_JAWRXA010000871.1:0-234 GCF_046535275.1 Chryseobacterium sp. SIMBA_029 | reverse complement strand
GTAATTATGTGACTCAAGGTTTCTTACAAGACATCCAGTCTAAAACCCCGGAACAAATTGTTCGTGATTACGGAACACACGTTACAGTAGATATTTACACAGGTGCTAAAATAGATATGATCTTTCAGGCTCAAATAACCAATCCTGATCGTGAACGTGCTGCCAGAGCAGGGGTAATGACAGTTATTAACACTTTGAACTCAAATGTATCAAATGATACAGATCTACAGGAGG
>NZ_JAWRXA010000870.1:0-235 GCF_046535275.1 Chryseobacterium sp. SIMBA_029 | reverse complement strand
ATCCTCATCGCTGAGATCGAACGTGACGCTGTCGCGGTTCTCGGCGGCGCGCTCGGCGCTCGATGTCTTGGGGATGGCGATGACGCCGTCGCGTTCCAGCACGAAGGCAAGCGCGATCTGCGCCGTTGTCGCCTGATTGGCCTTGGCGATACGGATCAGCCCCGGATTGTGCAGGATGCGCCCCTGCTCGATCGGCGAATAGGCCATGACGCGGACGCCGTGTTTCTGGCACCAG
>NZ_JAWRXA010000869.1:0-235 GCF_046535275.1 Chryseobacterium sp. SIMBA_029 | reverse complement strand
CGAAGGGCTCGATCAGCGCTTATCCGGACCGGCGGGCAATCGATCAGGGCATTCTCTCCGGACGCGGCTTGGAGATAGCCTGGGCGAAATCGAAGGTCGATGTCTTCTTCGTCCACGTCCAGGGTGCGGCTCGCTTGCGGTATCCCGATGGTACGATGGGCCGCATCACCTAGGCCGCAAAGGCTGGACACCCCTTCTCGGCGATCGGTAAGCTTCTCATTGACCGGGGCGAGAT
>NZ_JAWRXA010000107.1:0-350 GCF_046535275.1 Chryseobacterium sp. SIMBA_029 | reverse complement strand
GGCGTATTCCTCTGGACTGTATTCAAGCCGCAGCTCGTCGATATCGAACAGGTCGCAACCGCCGGCGACGGCATCCTCGACGGTGACGATCTGGCGCCACTGGCGATCCTCGCAAAGCCGGCCGCCGGCGAGTGCCTTGTGCGTTACGTCGAAATGCACATGCTTGTCTTTCGAGCGGCCCTTGTTGGCGTGCTCGCCTGTCCAGAACGTATAGGCGCCGTGCGCGATACTCGATGGCGTAGAGAAATACGTCTTTCTCCACTGCTTGTGCATCGCCATGCCCGATGCAACCTTGTTGAGCTGCTGAAATCCACCGACCCAGAAATATTCGTCGAAATAGAAATTGCCGT
>NZ_JAWRXA010000868.1:0-235 GCF_046535275.1 Chryseobacterium sp. SIMBA_029 | reverse complement strand
AAATCGTCTTCGTCGTCCTCACGGCGGTCGCGGCCGCTGA
Source organism: Chryseobacterium sp. SIMBA_029 (assembly GCF_046535275.1). Lineage (NCBI taxonomy): Bacteria > Pseudomonadati > Bacteroidota > Flavobacteriia > Flavobacteriales > Weeksellaceae > Chryseobacterium > Chryseobacterium sp. SIMBA_029. Next base: position 195 of record NZ_JAWRXA010000868.1, on the reverse strand, counting down.
AGGACGGTTCAATTCTGTCGCGTGATCTGCTTTTGCCTGCCATTCCGGACCGGTCGTACCCTTTGCCGCCCGCATTTCATTCGTCACGCGGAGCTACCCGATTGAATTGTAAATACGGCGATTTAAGGGGGCGTTAACATTATTGGATGAAGCCATTTGACGCGGTTCGAGCTCTCGCTTTTGCGCATAGCTGCC
>NZ_JAWRXA010000867.1:0-235 GCF_046535275.1 Chryseobacterium sp. SIMBA_029 | reverse complement strand
CAGTTCCTTGAGCACCTGCAACGGCGTACCGCGCTGCACATGCCAGCTTGCCCAGGTGTGGCGCAGATCGTGCCATCGGCAGTCACGGATGCCGGCCCGCTTCAGCGCCTTTTTCCACGCGGCCGTCACGGTCTGGTAGACCGATTTGCCGTGGTACACGAACACGCTTTCGACATGCTCGGGCTTGCGCTTCTTCGGGAGCTGCCGCCGCAACACTCCCACGGCCGCGTCCGAC
>NZ_JAWRXA010000866.1:0-235 GCF_046535275.1 Chryseobacterium sp. SIMBA_029 | reverse complement strand
ACGGCAGAGCTCGTGCCTGATCTCCGGGGAAAATCGCTCGGAGAGTCGTTGCTTCCCCAATGAGAACCGCTTGATAGGGACGATGACATCCATCTATCTACATCCCTAGTGCATTCCAACGAGTCGTATCCCCGTCTGGCACTTGAGCTGTCGGTTGATCGTGATCAAAACGGACGTCAACGCTTCCGCCGCGATGGAGTTGCGAAGACCTCCGCCATAAAAACCCCGCATGCCC
>NZ_JAWRXA010000865.1:0-235 GCF_046535275.1 Chryseobacterium sp. SIMBA_029 | reverse complement strand
CACGACGATCCTGACGACCTGCCGCACCACCCACTCCAACCTCATCCTGAGGTGCGAAGCTCGCTAGAGCGCAGCCTCGAAGGACGAGGTTGGCCAGCGCCGCACCACTGCCAACTCCGACCCGCTTGCCGCACCGGCATTTTGGACTATCCTCTTTGTCTCAGCTAAGGAGGATCGCGCCATGGCCTTCATTCATCCGCCCCATGCATCCGACAACCACAAGGCCGCGTCGATG
>NZ_JAWRXA010000864.1:0-235 GCF_046535275.1 Chryseobacterium sp. SIMBA_029 | reverse complement strand
CTTGTACTCCAGCGCGAGCATCGGCAGTTGCACCTGCCATTGTTGGCTGAACAGGCGTCGGCGGCGTGACGCTTGCGCGCCGTCGGCGATCAATTTGTTTTTCAGCAGGGCCGGGTAGGCCTGGCCCACATCCGCTTGCGTCACACAGGCCTTGAGCAGGTCATAGGTCAGCCACGCGGGCGCGGGTTTGCCGCTGACGCGGATGGCTTTGACGCGGTGGGGGAAGCCGGCAAGG
>NZ_JAWRXA010000863.1:0-235 GCF_046535275.1 Chryseobacterium sp. SIMBA_029 | reverse complement strand
ATCACGTCCAGCAACGCAGGCTCCCCTGCTTTGTGGCCCTCGATGCGCGGCAGGCCACGCTGATTTGCCCAACGGCCATTGCCGTCCATGACGATAGCTACATGCTGCGGGATCAGCTCGCTGGGAATACGCGGCGGCTCAGCACCGGAGGGATGCTTGTAGGGCGCAATGACCGGGTTCGTCCTGGGCGCGCGTGCCTTAGTCTTCTTTCCAAGTGCCACAGTCAGCTACGCTC
>NZ_JAWRXA010000862.1:0-235 GCF_046535275.1 Chryseobacterium sp. SIMBA_029 | reverse complement strand
GGCTGAATGCAAGCACGGTCATGTTCTGTGGGATCACCTACCTACCGCTGTTTCACGTGAAACTGTGCCCAAATGTACGCCGGGTTAGGCGGAAGTAGGGAACCACCAACGGGACCGCTACCGTGGCCTGCCTCGGACACAAACCACTGTGCTCGCAAAAGAGCATTCAAATCAAAGTCTCCAGCCACACGAACGGCTAGGCCCTCCGTGCCCCGGCATTCGTTACGGAACGGCA
>NZ_JAWRXA010000861.1:0-235 GCF_046535275.1 Chryseobacterium sp. SIMBA_029 | reverse complement strand
GCACGGAAACCGATGATCAGGGCCGCGTACCTGTCATACCGGTCACCTACATGAACTCTTCTGCCGCACTCAAAGCTTTCTGTGGCCGGAACGGCGGTATCGTCTGCACCTCCTCCAACGCCACAGTGGTCCTGGAATGGGCGTTTGAACGCGGCCAGAGGGTCCTGTTCTTCCCGGACCAGCACTTGGGCCGCAACACGGCCAAAGCCCTCGGAGTGCCCCTAGAACAGATGCC
>NZ_JAWRXA010000860.1:0-235 GCF_046535275.1 Chryseobacterium sp. SIMBA_029 | reverse complement strand
CCTTTCTTGCGCAGTCACCGGACCAGCCGCCGCTGGAGGCTGCTCGCAAGACATTCCTGATTCTTGCTTCAAGATATGAAAGCAAGGAATCCATTCTCGCCGACCGGATCCTGCGCTCGACGGAAACGCTTCGGCTGCGCAAGGATGCGCTTCACATTCAGTTGGAGGACGTGCTGGCGGAGGCGATGTACGAATTATGGCCGGGTGAGGCAGGGCGGTCGGCACTGCGGCTGGC
>NZ_JAWRXA010000859.1:0-235 GCF_046535275.1 Chryseobacterium sp. SIMBA_029 | reverse complement strand
GGATAGGATTTTTTCTTACTCCAAAATTAGAGGAGATATATCCGTCTGTTGGCATTCCCAAAGGAACCTGCATCAGTTTTTTTTGTAGATCCATCAGATACTGGCTGTATCGGTTGGCTTGCTTGGAAAGATAAATAGAATTGGCAATGCTGTCCTGATCAAGCATCATTAGCTTTTCATTAGAGATGTCCTTAGATTTAAGGAAAGAATTAAGTTGACCAACAGTTTCATCTAC
>NZ_JAWRXA010000858.1:0-235 GCF_046535275.1 Chryseobacterium sp. SIMBA_029 | reverse complement strand
CAGAGACTGCGCGTTCTGCAGCTACGAGCAGCAGCACCCTCTCTCTGAGCCATGGAAAGGGCTCTCGATGTCCCACTAGACCGTGCGCTGCTACTCCGCAATTTGTGCCGGATGAGTGTTGGTCTCAGCCCAAGCTCAGACTTAGGGTTCTTTGGAGCTCCATATGCGGTGGCTTACGGATCCGTGGTCGTCGGGTTCGTCTGTCCTGCGCCCCGTTCGCGCAGGCCTAACTAGC
>NZ_JAWRXA010000857.1:0-235 GCF_046535275.1 Chryseobacterium sp. SIMBA_029 | reverse complement strand
CTCTTTGCGCCCGCCGCAGCATCATACGCACAGGAAACTGTGATCGATGGAATGGATTTCGGTCCCCTTGCGAAATTTGCAGGGACCTGGAAGACTGTCGCGCCAGGAGGCGTAGATGTGGCGCCGGGCCAGACAGGTTCAAAGGTGGGCAAGGGCGAGCCGGCAATCGAGCCCTACTACGAAACGCTAAGCTTTGAGCCGGCAGCCGATGCCAAAAATGCAAGTGATCAGTACC
>NZ_JAWRXA010000856.1:0-235 GCF_046535275.1 Chryseobacterium sp. SIMBA_029 | reverse complement strand
GCTACTCTTGATCCAAATACTTCTGATACGGAACAAGTATTTATTGATACGGAGATTATAATTACAAAACATTGGGAAGCTCTAAGAGTTAGACATAATGAAATGCCCAAAAATATTATTAGAGGAGTAATTATTGCTGCTTTATATCAACTTGGTAAAAACAATAGTATTACGGCAAGGATAATTTATTTAACTGGGATTAATTTTTTCCCTTATTTAAAATTAGGAAGTGAGA
>NZ_JAWRXA010000106.1:0-351 GCF_046535275.1 Chryseobacterium sp. SIMBA_029 | reverse complement strand
ATAAAAAAGAGTTTATTCAAAAGCTGTACGATTTTGGAGCATCTCAATATGTTTCGGTTTTATACCAACTATACATGCATAAGTGTGAAACTGAAGTTGAAAATTTAAATTTAGATACAAAGAAGATAAAAATAATAAAAAAACACTTGTTGAATAATAAGAATAATAAGAAGGATGATGAAGATGCAGAATTTAATAAATTATTTTTTGAATTATCCTGATGTATTAAAGAAACTGAAAAGCAATGAAGCTAGCCTTATCGGTTATGACTCTATACAAACTCAAATTATCATTAAAGGGTTTGAGAATTATTTAATGATGGGTGCGGACAATAAAAAATGGGATAATGAA
>NZ_JAWRXA010000855.1:0-235 GCF_046535275.1 Chryseobacterium sp. SIMBA_029 | reverse complement strand
ATAGGTATCCAGAGTAGTGTCACAGATATTTTCCGGAACTTCAAACTCTCCTATCGGAAATTTCTTATTCTCTAAATCATTCATTTTTATTCAAGTTTTTAATTTTTATATTATCAATTTCTCTGATAAATTGAGGTATGGACATATATTTAACGTAATCTGCGTAAATTTATCAAAAATTCAAGCATTTAAAATGAAGAAAGCGTTAATTGTATGATGGAAAATGTTTTCAATG
>NZ_JAWRXA010000854.1:0-235 GCF_046535275.1 Chryseobacterium sp. SIMBA_029 | reverse complement strand
ATAGACTGGATCATTTTAAAACTGTATTTAATATCATCCATGTTATATCCTGAATTTAAGTCGATGTCTTCAATAACTTCTGTAAAATCCTCCAGACTTTCACTTACATTGAATACCTCAATCTCAGAACTGAACTCACTGATGAAATAATTGATATCATTCATGGCAGACCAGGTCATGGACTTGTGGTTATCATAAGCAAAAAGAATTTTTCGGATACCTGTATACTCTATAT
>NZ_JAWRXA010000853.1:0-235 GCF_046535275.1 Chryseobacterium sp. SIMBA_029 | reverse complement strand
ATGTGCTTTGGAGTTGGTTCTCTTTAAAGCATCAACAAGATTTTGGGCTAGCCTAACATTCGTTTCGTAGATAACTTCTGCATTTTCGTGGCGGTTCATTGCAGCTAAATGCACAATAACATCACATGTTGCAACAAAGGCATCCAGAGCTTCTGTATTTTCGAAGTATTCTTTCTGAAAATCAACACGTTCAAATTCTTCAGGAAATAATCCTAAGGTATTATATAAATGCCGG
>NZ_JAWRXA010000852.1:0-235 GCF_046535275.1 Chryseobacterium sp. SIMBA_029 | reverse complement strand
GGATGCGATGTTGTCACCAGTGGCGCTCGCAGGGTAGGGCGAGATGCCGCCCTCAAACGCTTGCGCGTGCTGTGCGATAGACATCAAAGTGGTGAACGAAGCCAGCGCGCACGCGCTGCCGATGCGTTTCAGTGTGCCCTGCATAGTGTCTCCTCAGCGAATCCGCGACTCGCTTTGTGGTGTTTTTGTGGTGGGTGCGGCTAGGTTAAGATGCGTCGATCTATCTGAGAAATGG
>NZ_JAWRXA010000851.1:0-236 GCF_046535275.1 Chryseobacterium sp. SIMBA_029 | reverse complement strand
CGGCATTGGCGACGGCGGCGTCCGCAGTCGCAATGGCGGCAGGGAGCACCACGGCTTGGGCGACGATGACGCTTTCCCCGTTGAACGGGGCAGCCGGGCTTCCGTGGAGCACGTACCCCTCGGCCAGCGCAGCGGAAATCCGTTCACAGAATTCACGGGTGTCCGGGCCGGTCACCAGGCGGTAGGCAAGTTTTTCTTCGGTGGGTTCAGGCATGGTGCTTCTCCTCGATCACGCT
>NZ_JAWRXA010000850.1:0-236 GCF_046535275.1 Chryseobacterium sp. SIMBA_029 | reverse complement strand
CTTCAGTTTCCCATTACATTAAGGCCGATGAGCTGAAAAATACTTTCAGTGACGAAAATGTAAAGCTTAAGGTAGAAACAAAAAACTATAACGAACAAAATCTTAAAAAACCATATCAGATGAAGTTGTCAAAGCTGATAGCTCCGGACAGGATTTTTAGAAGTAACTTCCAGTCTGAGGTTCAGAATTTACCGAAATATTCAAAAGATGAATTTATCAGCAAGTTCCCACACGAT
>NZ_JAWRXA010000849.1:0-236 GCF_046535275.1 Chryseobacterium sp. SIMBA_029 | reverse complement strand
CTGATACGCCTGATCAGTCTTTCGTCAGAATCTGCATGAACAAATACCTTCAGATCAAATTCTTTGAGTAATTCTTTATTGGTAAGAACCAGAATTGCCTCTACTACGAATACGTTTTTAGGTTCTACAGTCACATGATCTCCTGTTCTGGAATGCGTTACAAAGCTGTAAATGGGCTGTTCAATCGACTCATTATTTTTTAAAGCTTTAACGTGTTTTATCAGTAATTCAAAATC
>NZ_JAWRXA010000848.1:0-236 GCF_046535275.1 Chryseobacterium sp. SIMBA_029 | reverse complement strand
ATTTCAGCGAATGTGCTTAAATCCTGGGAGAATGAATGGTTTGTAAAAGCAGGCGGAAGCTATAAAAAGCTGGGTGATATTTATATTCCACATCATACTCTTCAGAATACAGGAGCGGAGGTGAATTCATTCAACTTTTCTTTCGGAAAGCACGGGTTTATGCAGGGATTTGATATTTCCTATAGCGGAATCAATCAGGACTTTGGGATTTATAAAGGGGCACACCTGGGAAACAG
>NZ_JAWRXA010000847.1:0-236 GCF_046535275.1 Chryseobacterium sp. SIMBA_029 | reverse complement strand
AGATAACCCAAGTTGGCTTCCTGCATCATTTCCATCAGTTCATTGGCCTTTTCCGTAGTTCCTGCATCCAGTGTCAATAATCCTCCAAATCCGTATTCCTCATCAATCATACTTTTCATTAATTCATGATTTTTATGGGATGGTAATCCTGGATAAGAGACTTTTAAGCCATCTTTTTCAAATCTTTCGGCAAGGTATAAGGCATTATGGCTGTGTTGCTTTATTCTGATATGAAG
>NZ_JAWRXA010000846.1:0-236 GCF_046535275.1 Chryseobacterium sp. SIMBA_029 | reverse complement strand
CATCGCAACCCTGAACGTCTTCGACCAGCCCTACATCCTCAACGGATCAGCCGCGACGGGCGCCTCGGTGACCATGCAGACCTACTTCATCAGTTTCCAAAACCTGAACTTCGGTGAGGGCTATGCCCTCTCCCTGCTCATCACCCTGGCAACCCTCGCGTCCTCGCTACTCGTTTTGAAATTTGTCTATCGACCGGTGGAATTCTGATGAAACAACGCACACCCCTCATGCGCCG
>NZ_JAWRXA010000845.1:0-236 GCF_046535275.1 Chryseobacterium sp. SIMBA_029 | reverse complement strand
CCCGCCTCCGCCAGAATGAAACTGCCGGTGCAGAGGCCGATCACCGGGACGCCCGCACGCGCGGCATTGACGACATAGGAGACAGCGGCGCTATCGAGCGCCTCGACCTTCTCGTTGATCCGGCCGCCGACGACCACGATATAGTCGAACTCGGCGGGTGGTTTCAGCGACGCGTTTGGTGGCACGAGTACGCCCGAGTTCGACGTCACGAAATGCTTGTCGGCGCTCATGACCAG
>NZ_JAWRXA010000844.1:0-236 GCF_046535275.1 Chryseobacterium sp. SIMBA_029 | reverse complement strand
ATGGTAAGTTTTTATCTTTTTACAAGGAAGAATATTACAACCAATGATGCACAGATAGAACAATATATCACTCCTGTATCCAGTAAGGTTTCAGGATTTATCAAAAACATAAAGTTTAATGAAAATCAATTTGTGCATAAGGGAGATACCTTATTGATCATAGACAACAGAGAATTTGTGAATCAGGTGCATATGGCTGAAGCCAATCTTCATGCGAACACTGAAAATATTACAAC
>NZ_JAWRXA010000843.1:0-236 GCF_046535275.1 Chryseobacterium sp. SIMBA_029 | reverse complement strand
AGCGCTCATGAGGCTTGCTGAAGTGATCTATGGGCTTACGACCTCTTCGCAGACGATTTCCACGGCCATGGAGTTTGCTAGAAAACTGGGTAAAGACCCTGTACTGGTAAACGAAGCGCCGGGATTTATCGTAAACAGAATGCTCATACCGATGATCAACGAGGCGATAGGCATTTTGGCTGAGGGTGTGGCTGAAGCTGAGGAAATCGATAAGGCAATGCGATTGGGCGCAAATC
>NZ_JAWRXA010000842.1:0-236 GCF_046535275.1 Chryseobacterium sp. SIMBA_029 | reverse complement strand
AGATTGTATCATTGTTCCAAAATCATACAAAAGAGTAGAAATCATCATGGTATCCAGATCAATCACAGCCAATGGTTGATGATTGTGATCAAATAGAATATTACTGATTTTTACATCTGCATGAATAATTCTTTTGGGAATCCGACTGTTTTTCTCCATTTCAATCCACAGATCAGGCAAGGATAGAAGATGATTGGTGAGTTCTATTTCCACTTTTGCATTTTCTATCAAATGAG
>NZ_JAWRXA010000841.1:0-236 GCF_046535275.1 Chryseobacterium sp. SIMBA_029 | reverse complement strand
CATTTAGATAAATTGGCGGCGTTGTTGGGATACCGCGACTCGAATAAATTGCGGCAGACATTGGAGAGCGTGAAATTAAACGGTAAGCCGGTTTTCTGGCTTCCGCCAGATCCGAATGACAGAAGAAAGAAGATGGTCATCGTTAATCCTAACGTTGTTTATGGAGGGCCTGCAAAAGAACTTGATGCGATTAAGGTTTTGTTTAAGTGAATCATTCGTAAGACATCCGATGAAGC
>NZ_JAWRXA010000105.1:0-352 GCF_046535275.1 Chryseobacterium sp. SIMBA_029 | reverse complement strand
CTTCCGGTGTAGCTATAGCTGCTATTATTGGAAATGAAGTAGGTTACTATTTTGGACGTAAAGCAGGTCCGGCTCTGTATAAGAGACCAGATTCAATGCTTTTTAAGAAAAAATATTTATATCAGGCTCATGATTTCTTTGAAAAACATGGAGCATTAGCTATTATTATGGCTAGATTTTTACCTGTGGTAAGAACCTTTACCCCGATTGTTGCAGGAATTGTAAAAATGGATAAGAAAGAATTCCTAAGGGATAATGTTATCGGAGCTATCTTGTGGTCATTTATTTTGATCTTTGCAGGGCATTACCTGGATAAATTATTCATGGAGCAATTTGGAATCAACTTAAAGGA
>NZ_JAWRXA010000840.1:0-236 GCF_046535275.1 Chryseobacterium sp. SIMBA_029 | reverse complement strand
GGGCCGCCGACCGGTAAACAACCGGAGGGTTTATTACCGACCGTGGTGAGGGGCAGTACATCGGGGCACGAACTGTTCATTCGATCGGGTTCTTGTCGGCCAGGTGCCCGATCGCGAGTCAGCCGCCGCGCCGGTCGCCTATGGGAACTCAATAGACATGTTTGCCCGGGGGCCCAGCGGCTTCTTGGGCCAATCCTGTGGTCGCGTAGTGGCGTCGCTGACGCTTCATGCAAACC
>NZ_JAWRXA010000839.1:0-236 GCF_046535275.1 Chryseobacterium sp. SIMBA_029 | reverse complement strand
CGTATAATGGAGAAGAATGATATCCGGCTTGCGTCCATCCGCACGCTCGCCATGGTTCGGCGACGGCTTGACGGTGGCCTTGCGGTAATCGGCCTCGAAGGAGGTCATGCTGCCCGGCGTTCCTTTTCGATCGCCGCATAGGCGTCGTTGAGGGCTGCCATCCGCTCGTTGGCGATGGCATGAAACTCCTCCGGCACACCGCGCGAGACCAGCCGGTCAGGATGATTTTCGCTGAC
>NZ_JAWRXA010000838.1:0-236 GCF_046535275.1 Chryseobacterium sp. SIMBA_029 | reverse complement strand
ACAGCGCCGCCTTTTGCAACAGACGCGCATAGGCCAGGCTGTCGGTCACACCGGCATGCAGCAACCAGCGCGGCAACTCACTGCGCAGGCGTTGCTGCACGTCACTCAAGGGCGCTACGAACCAATGCCGGGGTTGGGTGATGGCGACCAGTAGCGCCTGGTACTGCTCCACCGAGCGCGGCACACAGGGGTTGAGACTCTCGAGGGCACGCAGTTGGCGTTGCAGGTAGCTGGCG
>NZ_JAWRXA010000837.1:0-237 GCF_046535275.1 Chryseobacterium sp. SIMBA_029 | reverse complement strand
GAACCGATAAACCCGGCTCCTCCCGTAACGAGAACCTTCACAATACATCACTCACCTGTTTTCCCCTCACTTCCATACCCTCCTAATAATTTCAAAGGCTTCTGCATACTCCACGCCAACGGTCATCCCTCTGACGCGTGCCAGATGCTGAACTCCTTCATACGAGCGCGGATGTGGATAAGGGCGCATCTCGACGTCATAATGACGGAGGGCTTGAAGCTTGTCATTTATCGTATC
>NZ_JAWRXA010000836.1:0-237 GCF_046535275.1 Chryseobacterium sp. SIMBA_029 | reverse complement strand
ATGGTTGTTTCGTTGTATTTATCAAATACACTTTTAGGTTTATCGACTACTTGACTGTTAGCTCTGTTACCAGAACTATCAACAACAGGCTTATCAGCTCTATTATAGGTTACTTGGTTTCCGACTGAAATATAATTTGAAGTATCGTTAACATCAGATGTTTGATTTGAATAATTAGGTATACCTAACCTTTCATTTGCAGCCCTTATTTCAGCCTCGCGTCTAGCTTCTAAAGCC
>NZ_JAWRXA010000835.1:0-237 GCF_046535275.1 Chryseobacterium sp. SIMBA_029 | reverse complement strand
GCCACTTGGAAGTCCTTCTGATCCACCGGCCGCGATACGACGATTTCTCGTGGCCCAAAGGCAAGCTCGACGCCGGCGAAACAGTCCCGGAGTGCGCAGTGCGTGAGGTCCGCGAGGAGATCGCCCTCCAAGCAGGTTTGGGCATCCCGCTGCCACCGATCCACTATCACGTGAACGCCGGCCTCAAAGTAGTCCACTACTGGGCGGTCAAAGTCAACGGCGCCCCTCTTCGACCAG
>NZ_JAWRXA010000834.1:0-237 GCF_046535275.1 Chryseobacterium sp. SIMBA_029 | reverse complement strand
ATGTTGTAGCCTTTGGCTGCTTCTCTATCAACAATTTTAATTCCCGGCATGGCACCCCCACCGTTTAGTGTTTTCGGTGGCAATCCGAACGGGCCAGTTTGCAAGGCGCTCCACAGCGCATCTTGCATGGCTGGAACGATCGCGTTTTGCATATCCGCTAACGGCTTTCCTGCAAGCCCTTTCCAGTCAATTGCAGCAAGCTTTTCCTTTACAGTGAGGGCGTACGTTTTCGCGACC
>NZ_JAWRXA010000833.1:0-237 GCF_046535275.1 Chryseobacterium sp. SIMBA_029 | reverse complement strand
CCTGCCTCTGGAACACCGTCCAGATTAGCCAGGAGTTCGATCTGCCACTTTCCTTGGGCGAGCACGTAGGTTTCCAGGCTGAAGTCCTGCCGGGAGGTCGCGATGCCGGGATCGGTATCGGTCTGCTCATGACCCACGGCGGACACGTGCCGGGTTTCGATCAAGTACTTGAGAACCTCGTGCGACCAGCCAGGAGTATGGCTGATACCCGCTGCATCCTTGTTTGCCATCGCCTCG
>NZ_JAWRXA010000832.1:0-237 GCF_046535275.1 Chryseobacterium sp. SIMBA_029 | reverse complement strand
GGGATACCTGTCGACGAGGTTTTCGACGGCGGGGGCGCGCGCGGCGGAATTTGCGATTCGTGGGCGATGTTGATTTTCGTCTGCTTGTTGGCGGTGGCAAAGCACATCGCCGTGTCGATGCTGCGCTCGTACGGGCTCTGACTTCGAATCGGATATATCGCCGGCATCCACGCCTGAGCAGCACTGCTTAACAACAGCAGCATTAAACCGATCGTTATTCTGTGTCCCATCGCAGAC
>NZ_JAWRXA010000104.1:0-353 GCF_046535275.1 Chryseobacterium sp. SIMBA_029 | reverse complement strand
TAACTCAACAGGGGCAGGAAAGTTGCGGAAGAGTGGAGCGCATCGTGGCTACCCACCGAATCCGCCAGCGAGGAGCTTAACCGGGCTATTGATGCCTAGGGAGAGGTGTCAGATGAAAACGAGGAGCGCAAATCCAACACGCCCACACCTGATAAATCCTAGTCAGCCAGGAGAGTATGACGTTGGGTGGGCCATCCGACTGACATAGTCAGATTGTCACGCACCCCGCGTTGGGACATTGAAGTTGCTGAACCTTCCAAAGGGTACCCCAGTCCCAATGGCAGCGATGAAGTTGAGGCCGGCGCGCAAATGCAGCAGGACCCAGGACGCGTCGGCCTCCCGCAAACGCTCAC
>NZ_JAWRXA010000831.1:0-237 GCF_046535275.1 Chryseobacterium sp. SIMBA_029 | reverse complement strand
AGTGCCCTGCCAACCCCTTCGGCCACATGACGTGATAGCCGAAGAACACGGCCAGGTTCAGGATGACGCCCACGACAGCGGCGGTGACGGCCGTCAGCGGGGCCGTGAACTTCAGGTCTTCCTTCGTGGCCTCGACCAGCGGGCCGCCCGCAAGAATGAACAGGAATGACGGCAGGAAGGTAAACCAGGTCACGATGCAGGCGGCCAGGGCTCCGGCCAGGAACAGCGCATCCGGGC
>NZ_JAWRXA010000830.1:0-237 GCF_046535275.1 Chryseobacterium sp. SIMBA_029 | reverse complement strand
CTACCAACCAGCCGATGGCACCAATGTCTGCCCAGCTTAATGTAGGGTAATTAAATATACTTGAATACTTGGCTTTTCCTTCCAGCATATCTTCATAAGTGGCATCTCTATCTGCTCTGATCGTTCCGTTTCCTAACGTTTCTGTTGCAGAGTATAAATACAAGCCATGTCCTGCTTCATCCTGAACCTTAGCTAAAAGAGCCATTTTTCTCCTCAATGAAGGAGCTCTGGATATCC
>NZ_JAWRXA010000829.1:0-237 GCF_046535275.1 Chryseobacterium sp. SIMBA_029 | reverse complement strand
AGACACCTTTGGAAGAACAACCACCTCCGCCTCTACAGCCTTCTTAGTTGCAGGACTCCATGCCAATTGCGTTGCTGACAATGACTTTACACGTGGAAATACCATATCAACATGGGCAGTTCCTCTTTGCCATCCTTTCCATGTTCCAAACTGCTGAAGATTAGCATCAATTCCCCATGAACGAAGCTTTTCTGCACTCCATTCGTTGGCAGCAAGCATTTCCGGAGTTCCTACAAG
>NZ_JAWRXA010000026.1:0-3486 GCF_046535275.1 Chryseobacterium sp. SIMBA_029 | reverse complement strand
CGAAACGACAGAAAGTAGGGTATTGTAAAAAGCGGAAGAAGAGAAGATCATTGAAAAATAATATAACAACCAAGTAAGGAAAAACTAAAGCGTAAGATAACTTTGAGTGAGTCAGACAAACATACAATGGAGAGTTTGATCCTGGCTCAGGATGAACGCTAGCGGGAGGCCTAACACATGCAAGCCGAGCGGTAGAGATTCTTCGGAATCTTGAGAGCGGCGTACGGGTGCGGAACACGTGTGCAACCTGCCTTTATCAGGGAGATAGCCTTTCGAAAGGAAGATTAATATCCCATAATATTTTGACTGGCATCAGTTGAAATTGAAAGCTCCGGCGGATAGAGATGGGCACGCGCAAGATTAGATAGTTGGCGGGGTAACGGCCCACCAAGTCAATGATCTTTAGGGGGCCTGAGAGGGTGATCCCCCACACTGGTACTGAGACACGGACCAGACTCCTACGGGAGGCAGCAGTGAGGAATATTGGACAATGGGTGAGAGCCTGATCCAGCCATCCCGCGTGAAGGACGACGGCCCTATGGGTTGTAAACTTCTTTTGTATAGGGATAAACCTACCCTCGTGAGGGTAGCTGAAGGTACTATACGAATAAGCACCGGCTAACTCCGTGCCAGCAGCCGCGGTAATACGGAGGGTGCAAGCGTTATCCGGATTTATTGGGTTTAAAGGGTCCGTAGGCGGACTCGTAAGTCAGTGGTGAAATCTCATAGCTTAACTATGAAACTGCCATTGATACTGCGGGTCTTGAGTAAGGTAGAGGTAGCTGGAATAAGTAGTGTAGCGGTGAAATGCATAGATATTACTTAGAACACCAATTGCGAAGGCAGGTTACCATGTCTTAACTGACGCTGATGGACGAAAGCGTGGGGAGCGAACAGGATTAGATACCCTGGTAGTCCACGCCGTAAACGATGCTAACTCGTTTTTGGGTTTTCGGATTCAGAGACTAAGCGAAAGTGATAAGTTAGCCACCTGGGGAGTACGTTCGCAAGAATGAAACTCAAAGGAATTGACGGGGGCCCGCACAAGCGGTGGATTATGTGGTTTAATTCGATGATACGCGAGGAACCTTACCAAGGCTTAAATGGGAATTGACAGGTTTAGAAATAGACTTTTCTTCGGACAATTTTCAAGGTGCTGCATGGTTGTCGTCAGCTCGTGCCGTGAGGTGTTAGGTTAAGTCCTGCAACGAGCGCAACCCCTGTCACTAGTTGCCATCATTCAGTTGGGGACTCTAGTGAGACTGCCTACGCAAGTAGAGAGGAAGGTGGGGATGACGTCAAATCATCACGGCCCTTACGCCTTGGGCCACACACGTAATACAATGGCCAGTACAGAGGGCAGCTACCAGGCGACTGGATGCGAATCTCGAAAGCTGGTCTCAGTTCGGATTGGAGTCTGCAACTCGACTCTATGAAGCTGGAATCGCTAGTAATCGCGCATCAGCCATGGCGCGGTGAATACGTTCCCGGGCCTTGTACACACCGCCCGTCAAGCCATGGAAGTCTGGGGTACCTGAAGTCGGTGACCGTAACAGGAGCTGCCTAGGGTAAAACAGGTAACTAGGGCTAAGTCGTAACAAGGTAGCCGTACCGGAAGGTGCGGCTGGAACATCTCATTTTAGAGCGTCTTTCGGGACGATAAACAAATAAAGGTACTTAAATGTACCATGTACTTACTTAAAGTTCATGCTTTAGTTTTTTATTTGGTTGATTATATATATAAAAATACAAACCCACTAGAAATTAGTATCAGAGGGAGAGAGATTTTAGTAACAGCAGTTAGAGGTTAGAAATTAGAAGTTAGTTATGCTAACACCTAAAAACCGACAACCGAGAACTAAAATTAATGAAGTCTCGTAGCTCAGCTGGTTAGAGCGCTACACTGATAATGTAGAGGTCGGCAGTTCGAGCCTGCCCGAGACTACTAATTATAGTTGATGGTTAAGAGTTAATAGTTGAAGGAAAATCCAACACCTAAAAACCCACAACCAACAACGACTAGAGGGGGAATTAGCTCAGCTGGCTAGAGCGCCTGCCTTGCACGCAGGAGGTCAAGGGTTCGACTCCCTTATTCTCCACAGTTTTGTGAGTCTGATTTAAAAGTACAATGAATAGAGCCAAAACAAATATTCATTTATCAGACAAGCAGAAAGAAATTAAAGATCATTGACATTAACGGTAAAAATATCACAAAGAGAAAACCGAGCACTTACGAGTGCTTGAGTAACCAATAAATAGGAAAGAAATCGTTAAGGGCGTATGGCGGATGCCTAGGCTTTCAGAGGCGAAGAAGGACGCGGTAAGCTGCGAAAAGCTGCGGGGATCGGCACACACGAATTGATCCGCAGATGTCCGAATGGGGCAACCCGGCATGTTGAAGACATGTCACTCTAATTTATTAGAGAGCAAACCCGGAGAACTGAAACATCTAAGTACCCGGAGGAAAAGAAATCGAAGAGATTCCGTAAGTAGTGGCGAGCGAACGCGGATTAGCCCAAAAGTCTATATATATTTAAAAGAATGTTCTGGAAAGAACGGCCATAGAGGGTGATAGCCCCGTATTTGAAAGGTATATTTAGATGATAAATGAGTAGGGCGGGACACGTGAAATCCTGTCTGAATATGGGGGGACCATCCTCCAAGGCTAAATACTCCTGAAAGACCGATAGTGAACAAGTACTGTGAAGGAAAGGTGAAAAGCACTTCGAATAGAAGGGTGAAATAGAACCTGAAACCGTACGCCTACAAGCGGTCGGAGCCCACATGTTGGGTGACGGCGTGCCTTTTGCATAATGAGCCTACGAGTTAATGTTACTAGCGAGGTTAAGGACTTCAGGTCCGGAGCCGGAGCGAAAGCGAGTCTGAATAGGGCGCTTAGTTAGTAGTATTAGACGCGAAACCTTGTGATCTACCCATGGGCAGGTTGAAGCTCTGGTAACACAGAGTGGAGGACCGAACCGGTTGACGTTGAAAAGTCTTCGGATGACCTGTGGGTAGGGGTGAAAGGCCAATCAAACTGGGAGATAGCTCGTACTCCCCGAAATGCATTTAGGTGCAGCGTCGTGTATAAGTTTATTAGAGGTAGAGCTACTGATTGGATGCGGGGGTTTCATCACCTACCAATTCCTGACAAACTCCGAATGCTAATAAATGTTCCACGGCAGTGAGGGCGCGGGTGCTAAGGTCCGTGTCCGAGAGGGAAAGAACCCAGACCAACAGCTAAGGTCCCCAAATATATGTTAAGTTGAAGCAACGCGGTTGGACTGCATTGACAGCTAGGATGTTGGCTTGGAAGCAGCCATTCATTTAAAGAGTGCGTAACAGCTCACTAGTCGAGCGGTCCGGCATGGATAATAATCGGGCATAAACATATTACCGAAGCTATGGATTTATAACCATTGGGTTATATCTGGTAGGGGAGCATTCTATTTGCACCGAAGCAGTGCTGCGAGGCATTGTGGAGCG
>NZ_JAWRXA010000103.1:0-354 GCF_046535275.1 Chryseobacterium sp. SIMBA_029 | reverse complement strand
ATAAAAAACTGGGAAAAATAAAAGCGGAAAATAATTCCCGCTTTTATACTTATAGAAAATTATTTCATTTTCAATATCTGTTCTCTTCCCGGACCTGTAGAAAGATAAGTCACAGGAACTCTCAATTCTTCTTCCAGAAATGAAAGAAAATCTATTAGTTCTTGTGGAAGCGAAGTCGGTTCTTCAATAATTGAAAGATCTGCATTCCAGCCATTCATCCATTTTAAGATTGGTTTAGCAGTTTCTGGAAGTATTCCGGAAACAGACTGAATGGTTCCGTCCTCCAGTTCATAGTGTGTACAAATCGCTACCGATTTCAATCCGCTTAAGACATCAGCCTTAGTAAGTACTAAC
>NZ_JAWRXA010000828.1:0-237 GCF_046535275.1 Chryseobacterium sp. SIMBA_029 | reverse complement strand
AACATGGATTCAGGAAACTCCGCTCTCATTTTCTTGGCAGTGATGGTAATTCCTGTAGCAGAAGCATAGGCTTCCAGGCTTCCTTCGGATCCTGTACTCCAGTGCTTTCTTCCGCCCGGCTTTACAATAGTGTGTCCCAGTTCTCCGGCAAAACCATCATGTCCATAGATCAGGTTTCCGTTGGCGATGATTCCACTACCAACTCCTGTTCCCAGAGTAATCATAATGAAGTCTTTC
>NZ_JAWRXA010000827.1:0-237 GCF_046535275.1 Chryseobacterium sp. SIMBA_029 | reverse complement strand
GACGAACGTGACCGATTTCCCGGCTGTCCTGAATCGGCGGTCACGTTCACCGGAATACGCAATAGCGCTGGACAGCACGCCCCGATCGCCCGGAACGGCTTTCAGGCTGAGCCGGTAGCCGACTGCACCCGGGAAAGCGGACTGTTACCCGGTAACGCTGATGAGCTACCGCGGATCGTTGAAGTAGGCGTCCCATTCTGCCGAGTCCGGATCGAGTCTGCGCACAATTGCCGCGTC
>NZ_JAWRXA010000826.1:0-237 GCF_046535275.1 Chryseobacterium sp. SIMBA_029 | reverse complement strand
CACGACAGCGGGGTTTGAGGAGCATTCCATTCAGCGTATTCACCTGACATGGTCGTAGCAGTTGTCAATTGCCCCATCCCGATCGTCGCCAGCGTAACCGAACCCATAGGGACGTTGCCGTACCACTGAACCTCATTGCCGTTCTGGAACCAGTCACCGTTCCAGGAGTGTTGCGTGGTGGAATACCAGGTATTGCCGGGCTGGAGGCAAACCATCTGCGCGGCATAAGGCGTCCCG
>NZ_JAWRXA010000825.1:0-237 GCF_046535275.1 Chryseobacterium sp. SIMBA_029 | reverse complement strand
GCAGCGGTCGCGAAGCTCCCTGTCCGCAGCGCATGGCTGGATGGCGAAGTTGTCGTGCTCAAAGGCGGCCTGCCCGATTTCGGCGCGCTCCAGAACGCGATAGACGGTGATGCGAATCAGGAAATCATCTACTTCCTGTTTGACCTGCCGTACGTCGATGGGAAAGACCTAAGGAATGTCCCACTGTGGGCAAGGCGCGCGCTGCTTTCGCAACTGCTCAAGAATGAGGGCGACCGC
>NZ_JAWRXA010000824.1:0-238 GCF_046535275.1 Chryseobacterium sp. SIMBA_029 | reverse complement strand
GTAGTTTTTTAATTAAATCCCAAAATATAAATGAGTAGTAGCATCCAAGATGAATTTAAAGTCTTTAAAGACGAATTGAAGAAGTTGAATATCGAAGTACATAAATTTACTAACTTTATTCGGAATTTGAGACACTACCCCTAGTGTTGGGAGGGTGCCCAATGTGAATAGTAGTTTTTTAATTAAATCCCAAAATATAAATGAGTAGTAGCATCCAAGATGAATGTAAAGTCTTTAA
>NZ_JAWRXA010000823.1:0-238 GCF_046535275.1 Chryseobacterium sp. SIMBA_029 | reverse complement strand
CATCCTGTCTGATCATGTCTAGTGTACTGTAGCCGTCTAGGTTGGGCATCATGATATCAAGAAGGATGACATCAGGAACCATTGTTTTTAAAAAATCGAGTACCTCTGTTCCGTCTCTGGCAATATATACATCATACCCGTTCTTTTTAAAGCCGTATTCCAGTGACATTAGTATTTTGTGTTCGTCATCTGCAATGATTATCTTTCTCATAAATGCTTTTTAAAGGTGTTCAACTTC
>NZ_JAWRXA010000102.1:0-354 GCF_046535275.1 Chryseobacterium sp. SIMBA_029 | reverse complement strand
ATGCATGTTTCCAGCACGCCGACGCGCGGCGTTACGGTTTTGCGCCCTTCGGCACGGAGACGCTGTACGTCAAATGGCCAGCGGGCAAGCAGCCTGACCTTGTCAACGGCTACAGCATGTGCGTGAGTATCATCAACGGCATCGTCGAGAGCATCCGTATGAGCACCCGAGGGCTTGCATTCCAGCAACGCAACTACACGTTGCTGGAAGCCCGGTTTGGTCGACCGGCATTCAAATGGAAGGTCACCATGAAAAGCCAGACGGGGGCCAGATTTGAAGTGCTCAAAGCGGCCTGGAAGCGGCCGGGACAAATCACGATCGTTTATGACGGTGCGGAGAGTTCAACAGACTCCG
>NZ_JAWRXA010000822.1:0-238 GCF_046535275.1 Chryseobacterium sp. SIMBA_029 | reverse complement strand
CTGTTTTTATTTTCTTTGTCATTTTACCTTGTTTTACAGATGCAAAGTTAGGAGAACAACAAAATCAATCAAATGTTTGATTATTGGAAAAAGATGTTCAAATGTAGGATTTTAACTTTCGAACTGATGTCTATATTGTCTGGGACTTACTTCAAGGTGTTTTTTAAAAAAGTGAGAAAATGCATACTGATCACTAAAACCAAGGATTGAAGAAATCTCCGAAACCGGCTTACTGGAA
>NZ_JAWRXA010000821.1:0-238 GCF_046535275.1 Chryseobacterium sp. SIMBA_029 | reverse complement strand
AGAGCAAGCGTCACTTACCGCCTTGGTCAGACCCTCAGGGAGTCGGTTAAGTCGCCGACCCTGATGTTAAGGCTTCCGGTTGCACTCAGCGCGCTAGCTACCGAGCAGCGCCGCCGGCAGGTCATTCAAGGAGCGGTTGTGCCCGAAACGACCTTTGGGCCATCGGCATCCGCCGACTTGTCCTTGGACGTGTCCCAGGTTCCCCGCAATAGGGCCGCGGAATTAAGGGCAGCGCGAC
>NZ_JAWRXA010000820.1:0-238 GCF_046535275.1 Chryseobacterium sp. SIMBA_029 | reverse complement strand
CGCTCGCTCTTTCACCCGACAGCAAATACCTCTACGTCGGTGGGTCATCCGACGAGTCCCTGGTGGTGATAAGACTTTAATAACTTCCACAACGACCTTATACGCCATTTATTGACTTTAAAATGGAGCCCACAAAAAAAGCCCTGCCTCATCTGAGGCGGGGCTTTTTAAAACTTAAGTTTACCCCCCCAGCAACGCTTAAATAATCTTGCCCCCAAAAAAGTGCTGTTTGACATTC
>NZ_JAWRXA010000819.1:0-238 GCF_046535275.1 Chryseobacterium sp. SIMBA_029 | reverse complement strand
CCCTACTCCTGTACCCTTACCGACAAAGCCGATTACAATCGATCCACGCTATCCTTTGCCAACTGGCACAATAATTCCTCAAATCACTTCCACTTGGACTTCTGATAAGCAGAAGAATATGCAAATTCTTGCAGATGAGTTGGAGTTTACAAATCTTGGAGCTGGAGCTGTTTACAGTCCTTATGGTAGAGGTGCTACAGCAATTGGTCTTTCGGCGAATGATCTTGAGAAATATGAC
>NZ_JAWRXA010000818.1:0-238 GCF_046535275.1 Chryseobacterium sp. SIMBA_029 | reverse complement strand
GGAAAGTTTGGCTGGCGGGCAAGTGCCCGCGCGACCGGGAGTGCCAGGAGAACGGAGAGCAAGGTCGAAAGGACGGCCTGCAGCAGCGTGAAACGCAGGACGCGGAGAATGTAGGGATCTGAGATGATGCCGGCGAACGCATTGCTGCCGCCGGAGGCAGCAAGCGAGATGGCGGCTATGCCGATGAAAAGCAGGATGGCGGCGAGGCCGATTGCCCCGCCCGCCAGCGCATTTCGCC
>NZ_JAWRXA010000817.1:0-238 GCF_046535275.1 Chryseobacterium sp. SIMBA_029 | reverse complement strand
AGCGCGACGCAGCCGACGCGATTGGCAAGGGGGAGTTCGATACCGCCATCGGCCATCTCAACAAGCAGCGCGAAGCGACCGGCGCGCTTATCGCCACCCTGGAGGCCGTGAAACTGCTCAACGGCGACTAAACCGCACCGCGCTGCGTGCCGCGCCTGACCGCCAGCAAGGATCTTTGCGCTTCGCTGAGTTTGGCCACGACGCCTGCTATATGCGCCTGCGCAGCGCCGCTATTCAG
>NZ_JAWRXA010000816.1:0-238 GCF_046535275.1 Chryseobacterium sp. SIMBA_029 | reverse complement strand
ATGATGCCTTGGAAAATGTAGTAGAAGAAGCAATTGAAAAAAACTGTAATCTTATTGTATGCTTTCATCCTATTATATTTTCAGGCTTAAAGTCCTTAACAGGAAAAAATTATGTAGAAAGAGCCGTTTTAAAGGCTATTGAAAATAAAATTGCTATTTATGCCATTCATACCGCATTTGATAATGATTTCTTTGGGGTAAATCATGGAATATGCAGCCAATTGGGATTAAAGAACAT
>NZ_JAWRXA010000101.1:0-354 GCF_046535275.1 Chryseobacterium sp. SIMBA_029 | reverse complement strand
CGAAGCTGGCTGACCGCTGCCGCATCTATCTGGCCGCAGTCAACCCAAGGCAGCCATACTGGCGCATACATCGGAATGTCCCTTATTCGCTCTTGTGAAAAGTTTTGGATCAGCGAACTTAGGCCCCCCGAGACGCCCTGGAGTGCCGTCATGTTGGCGCTGCGAAACTGCCGTCTTCGATCAGAAAGGCCGTTGAGCCGGGTCGATCACGGCACCGATTGCAAGGGGTCTCGCTGGGGGGCATCCACTACGGGTAACGTGAAATAGAGCGTCGCGCCTTGATCCGGATTGTTTTCAGCCCATAGCCGCCCGCCATGCATCTCGATAATGGTGCGGCTGATCGACAATCCGAGG
>NZ_JAWRXA010000815.1:0-239 GCF_046535275.1 Chryseobacterium sp. SIMBA_029 | reverse complement strand
CGGCTTCGCAGAACCCATATTGCTTCGCAGATTGCGACAACAGGTACAACAACCCGGCTGGCGCTGGCCAAGGCATCCTGCGCTTGCTCCGTCTCTCCGGTGTCATCTTCGATCACCAAGCGCAACAGCACGTTCGTGTCGATGACAACCGTCATCGCCTGTTGGCCCACCCGTCAGCAATCGCTTCGTTGATTTCGTCAATGGTAAGATGCACGCCTGCCTCGTTCTTGATCATCCCA
>NZ_JAWRXA010000814.1:0-239 GCF_046535275.1 Chryseobacterium sp. SIMBA_029 | reverse complement strand
CATCATCCAGAGCACTGCAAACGGGGATACGGTGGCGATGCATGTGAAGCTGGACTCCACCATGCTTGAGCGGAAGGTCAGTAACGCCAAATTCTACGATTCGGAGAATGAGGGTGTGAAGGAACTTGAGAAGCAGCGTAAGCGCATCGAGGATGAAGATCAGCACGATAATGAGTAGGTGAGTCAGTGCCGGGATGGGTAGCCATCGACTCGGGGGCAGACAGACGGCAGCGTAAGCC
>NZ_JAWRXA010000813.1:0-239 GCF_046535275.1 Chryseobacterium sp. SIMBA_029 | reverse complement strand
GTTACGGTGATCACAAAAATAATTTTGCTAGACCGCCATATTTGTTGCCGTATTTGCGCAAATTTAGAGGCCGTTAACCATAAATGGGCGCGAAATTTTGATTGCTAAAATTCGGAAGTAGGAATTTTCTGCTCTTTGAGGAGTTAGATCGCTAGCTCGGAAGTGTTAGATTTTCCATCGCCCGTCCTGCCACATCTGGGCGAGCGACATGGGATAGTTCGGGAAGGCGAAAGCAAAAC
>NZ_JAWRXA010000812.1:0-239 GCF_046535275.1 Chryseobacterium sp. SIMBA_029 | reverse complement strand
GCCCCGGCACGTGCAGCCAGCCCAGGGCGGCCAGCCGGTAGTTCACCGCCACCACCACCACGTCGCCCAGCGCGGCCAGGCGGGCGCCGTCGTACCAGTCCAGTGCGCCCGCGCCGCTTTGCCAGGCCCCGCCGTGCAGCCACACCACGTCCGGCCGGCGCCGCGCATCGGGGGCCGGCGTACGGGCTGCCGGCGTCCAGACGGTCAGGTGCAGGCAGTCTTCCGACTGCGGCGCATCG
>NZ_JAWRXA010000811.1:0-239 GCF_046535275.1 Chryseobacterium sp. SIMBA_029 | reverse complement strand
ATCAGGCTTTGGTTAAGCTCCGCCAGCGCGGTGAAGCTAGGTGCGGCGACCGGAAGCGCAAGCATGGCGGCGATGAGCCCGGCGCGAAGAGCAATCGGGCCAGTGACTCTGTCATAGATCCGCCAAAGCGACGAGCCGAGGCCTTTCACTTTTTATTGCCTTTGCCGTTGTTGCCGTCTCCAGTGCCGTTATTGCCCCTGTCCCTTCTCCCACCGTTTCCATTGTTCCCGTCACTACCG
>NZ_JAWRXA010000810.1:0-239 GCF_046535275.1 Chryseobacterium sp. SIMBA_029 | reverse complement strand
GCAGTATCTGGAATGAGACCTCGCGCAAGCATTCCGTCAAGGTTGCAACAGCCTGAAGCCAGTTTCGGCGCTCAATATGAGCTCGCACTAAAACAGTCGATGCCATCTCATTGGAGAATTCCATGCGAGAATTAGGAACTGTTGCGGCGGCCGCCAGCCACTACTGCGATGATACTGTCGAATTCGGCTATGTCAGGGAGGTCTTTCTCGAGGATGAGGCCTGCTGGGGCGTCTTCGAC
>NZ_JAWRXA010000809.1:0-239 GCF_046535275.1 Chryseobacterium sp. SIMBA_029 | reverse complement strand
GCGAATCAAGGTGGGCATTCCGATTCCGAGGTTCACGTACTGCCCGTTGGTGAGTTCCCGGGCAACGCGGGCGGCCAGCTCGTTCCGGGTCCAGCCTTTGGTTTCGTGCTGTTCGACGTCGGCACGCCGGTACTCGTGCCGGACGGCTTCGGGGCGGGGCGGAATGTCTTGGTAGCTGTGGTCGTTCACAGTGCCACCGTCCTCTTCTCGATCCGCTTCTCCGTGGCCGGAGCAACCAC
>NZ_JAWRXA010000808.1:0-239 GCF_046535275.1 Chryseobacterium sp. SIMBA_029 | reverse complement strand
CACATATTTGTCACTTAACGATAAATTGGGATCTCCTTTTATAAACTGGCCTAACATCTTGAAGGGTGATACCCCATTGAAATCATAAACGCCAATATTGAGTGCCACAATTGCCAGAATAACCAACAATATGGCACTTATGCTAAGATAAAAGTATAGTTTACTTTGTGTTTTCAATTAAAAGTTTGTTTAATCCTACTACTGCTTCTCCTAGTCTCGGTCCAAAACCTGAAACTAAC
>NZ_JAWRXA010000807.1:0-239 GCF_046535275.1 Chryseobacterium sp. SIMBA_029 | reverse complement strand
GATTCGACAAACGGGTTGTCGATGGGAAAGTCGGACGTGTTCAAGCCCTGCTTTTCGATGTGACGGAGAACGCGGCTTACCTTCCCAACTGATCGCCATGAGGCATTCAACGGCGCGAATCGAACGCGATCCGTACCGCGAGCCCGGCGAGCACGGTGCCCATCAACCAGCGTTGCACCAGCAGCCAGACCGGACGTCCGGCGAGAAACCCGGCAATCGAACCGGCCATGCCGGCAATC
>NZ_JAWRXA010000806.1:0-239 GCF_046535275.1 Chryseobacterium sp. SIMBA_029 | reverse complement strand
GAACAGCTGCGTCAGGAGGCTCCAGCCGGTACTGACCTGGATCCTGGTACCGAAACCGCCTGCGCCGTCACCCGGGTACAGCCAGAGGACATCGCCGGCCCGTGCCAGCACGTCGGGCTTGCTGTCTCCATTGAAGTCTCCCGGAGTGATCACATCAGTCACGGTGGACCAATTCGAGGCAGGTACCGCTAGCTGCCGCGTCAGCAAGCCGCCGGTGCCGTCACCCGGATAGAGGTACA
>NZ_JAWRXA010000805.1:0-240 GCF_046535275.1 Chryseobacterium sp. SIMBA_029 | reverse complement strand
CCTTTTTCAGGAGCTGTTGCCAACGGAAGAATCTACGGTAGAGGAGCTATAGACATGAAAGGAATGCTTTTTTCCTTAATGGAATCCATGAATAATTTGATTAAAAATAAACAAATACCGCAACGTGATATTTACCTTGCTTTTGGTTTTGATGAAGAAGTGGGCGGACAAAAAGGAGCCATACAGATTGCAGATTATTTTAAGAAAAAAGGGCTGAAGTTTGATGCAGTATATGATGAG
>NZ_JAWRXA010000804.1:0-240 GCF_046535275.1 Chryseobacterium sp. SIMBA_029 | reverse complement strand
ACTTCTTCCGCTCGCTCCATGGTTTCCCGGCCGGGTCCGCTGATGCCCGGTTGTAGAGAACACGCCGGTTGGCCGGCCATGCCCAGCCCCATTCAGGCGCTACCGGCCCCTGTTCCTGGCCCGGCTTCCTGTTGGCGGCGTGGTTTACACCGTCTGCGTACACGCCGGTGTAAATCCAGCATCCCGAGGACGTGGAACCGTCTGCACGTAACTGGGTGTAGGCGGAAAGCGGCTTACCGG
>NZ_JAWRXA010000803.1:0-240 GCF_046535275.1 Chryseobacterium sp. SIMBA_029 | reverse complement strand
ACGGCCCGATCGCCGACTCGCGTCTTGTCGCCTGGAAGCTCGCTCCGAGCCGCCGCATGCTGGTCGCCTCGCCGGACTATCTTGCCAAGGCGGGCATCCCGCGCACTCTGGCCAGTCTTCAGGAGCACCGGGGACTTTTCTACACCAATCGCGGTGTTGCCGACTGGCGCTTCCAGACCGCAGAGGGTGTCGCCGTGGTGCGCGCCCAACTGGCGATGGGCATGAACAATGGCGACATGC
>NZ_JAWRXA010000802.1:0-240 GCF_046535275.1 Chryseobacterium sp. SIMBA_029 | reverse complement strand
ACATGGTTTGCGTCAGCCGGTTCGTCAAGCGCAAGAATATCGATCTGCTGATCGAGGCCTTCTGGCGCTCAGGCGTGCATGCAGCGGGACTCTCTCTCGTGCTGGTGGGACAAGGCCCATGCAGCGCAGAAATCCGCAAGGCAATCGCTCAGCGGGACATGAACGATCGCGTAAAGATACTCGGTTGCGTCGCGAACCGGGACATGCCGGCCATCTATTCGCTTGCGGAGTTTGCCGTGC
>NZ_JAWRXA010000801.1:0-240 GCF_046535275.1 Chryseobacterium sp. SIMBA_029 | reverse complement strand
CGGCATGATCGTTTTCCACGGCCGCAACACGCGAGACGACGCTTCCACACGTCACGGACGCCATACATCCGACAGCAATACGTTCAATATTTCCTAAAATTCTACAAATACAACCTTATTTACTTGAATAATAAATCGGGTGATTAATCCACATTAGCTACGACTATGGAAATAGTCAGAATGACTTAGATGGACATGGAATTATTTTACGAATACTAATTGCTCAGATACTATGAACAG
>NZ_JAWRXA010000025.1:0-4014 GCF_046535275.1 Chryseobacterium sp. SIMBA_029 | reverse complement strand
GCTTGACATACTGGGTTTCTAAATGTTCTTCCATAACGATTCTTTTTTTGTGTATCGATATTTCAGGACTAGACATTATATTTAAATAAAAAATCCTCAAAGTAACTTTGAGGATTTTTTTTATTCTGAAATTAGAATGTGTTCTTGTCTTAAGAATACATTTTTTCTCTTAATTCTTTTACTTTTTTATCACCAAGATATTCATCGTAAGTCATTTCTCTATCGATGATTCCTGAAGGAGTCAATTCAACAATTCTGTTACAGACTGTCTGAAGCATTTCGTGGTCATGAGATGCTAATAAAAGATTTCCTTTAAAGTTTGATAAAGAGTTGTTCAATGTAGTAATACTCTCAAGGTCTAAGTGGTTGGTAGGTTCATCAAGTAAAAGAACGTTTGCTTTCTGAAGCATCATTCTACTGAACATACATCTCATTTTTTCCCCTCCTGAAAGTACAGTACAAGATTTCAAAGCTTCATCCCCTGAGAATAGCATTCTTCCAAGGAATCCTCTCATGAATTCTTCGTGACGCTCTTCATCATTTTTAGTGAATTGTCTTAACCAGTCTACTAAACTTAGATCTTCCTGGAAGAAATTCGTATTGTCTAAAGGCATATGCGACTGGTTGGTAGTAACACCCCATGCAACGGTACCTTTGTCTGCTTCAACATTTCCGGCTAAAATTTCAAAAAATTCAGTGATTGCTAAAGAGTTTTTAGAAATTACCGCTACTTTATCTCCTTTTTTAAGATTAAGGTCAATATTAGAGAAAAGTAATTCTCCATCTTTAGTCTTTTCAAGACCTTTTACATCTAAGATCTGATCTCCGGCCTCTCTTTCCATTTCGAAAATAATCGCAGGATATCTTCTTGAAGATGGCTTAATATCGTCGATATTAAGTTTATCAATCATTTTCTTTCTTGCCGTTGCCTGCTTAGCTTTTGCTACGTTTGAACTAAATCTGGCAATGAAATCCTGAAGTTCTTTTTTCTTCTCTTCAGCTTTTTTGTTGGCCTGAGCTCTTTGTCTTGTTGCCAGCTGTGAAGCCTGATACCAGAATGAATAATTTCCTGTATAAAGGTTCAGTTTAGCATAATCCAAGTCACCGATGTGAGTACAGACAGTGTCTAAGAAGTGACGGTCGTGAGAAACAACAATAACTGTATTTTCATAATCCGCAAGGAAGTCTTCTAACCAGGAAATCGTGTCGATGTCCAGGTCATTCGTAGGTTCATCCAGAATCAATACATCAGGATTTCCGAAAAGTGCCTGAGCCAAAAGAACTTTTACTTTGTCCTTGTTCTCAAGTTCACTCATCATCTGCCAATGCATATCATCCTTGATTCTTACATTGGAAAGCATACTTTGTGCATCAGATTCTGAGTTCCATCCTCCCATTTCATCATAGATAACACCAAGTTCTCCAGCTTTTATACCATCTTCATCAGAGAAATCTTCTTTCGCATATAGCGCGTCCATTTCCTCTTTTATTTCAAATAGCTTTTTATTTCCTCTTAATACAGTTTCAAGAACAGTATATTGATCGTAAGCAAAGTGATCCTGCTCTAAAACTGACATTCTTTTTCCTGGTTCTAGTGATATATTTCCTGTTGTAGGATCCTGTTTTCCAGTTAATATTTTAAGGAATGTTGATTTTCCAGCTCCATTAGCTCCGATAATCCCATAACAATTTCCTTTTGCAAACATGATGTTTACCTCGTCAAAAAGAACTCTTTTCCCGAATTGTAAAGATAAGTTAGATACTGTTAACATATAGTTTTGTAAATTTGGCGCAAAATTACGAAAAGAATTTGGGTAATTTATAATAATGTCATAGCCAAGTTTTTAAATGTACCGTATTTTTTATATATTTCATAACGAAATTTAAAAATGATGAAGATCGAAAAAACAGTCAATATATTTAATAGAAGAGCCCGGTTTGAATATGAAATTCTTGAAGAATTTGAAGCAGGCATGGTATTAACGGGTACGGAGATAAAATCTTTACGTTCTTCCAAAGCTTCCATTACAGAATCGTTCTGTCAGTTTATTGATGGGGAATTATACATTATAAATATGATGATTGATGAGTATAAATTAGGTACTTTTTACAATCACAAAACAAAAAGGGAACGGAAATTGCTGTTGCACAAAAAAGAATTGCAAAAACTTGAAAAGAAATTAAAGGACGCGGGAAATACTGTTATACCTTTAAAGTTATATATTAATGACAAGGGAAAGGCAAAGGTTTTAATAGCGCTAGGAAGGGGGAAAAAGCTTTTTGATAAAAGGGAAGCGATAAAAGATAGAGAAAATAAACGTAACCTGGATAGAATATTAAAGAAAAGTTAAAAATCATTTAAAAAACTTTGTATATAAAGAAAAATTATATTTATTTTGCATTATCAATTATTTAATCATTTAATTCTATGAAAAATCTAAAATTAGGAATTTCAGCATTGGCGCTTACTGTAGCCTCTACTGTTTTCGCTCAGACTACCAACAATCCGTGGTTAATCGGGGTTGGTGCTCACGCGGAAAACCATAAAGCACAGCAGGGCAACTTCAGTAATACGTTCTCTGCTAATAATTTGACGAAGACAATGTTCAATGTGAACAACTTCTCTATCACTCCTCCATTGTCTAAGCTTACTGTAGCTAGAAACATTGGTAAAGGTTTGGTTATCGACTGGCAGACTTCTGTAGGAAATGTTGATAATAAGAGATTCAACATGGGTAAAGAGTTCATGTTAATGACTGGTCTTGGTTTCCAAGCTAAAGCAGCAGGTCTTTTATGGAACGAAGAGTCTTGGTTTGATCCTTACCTAAGAGTAGGTGCTAACTACTTAAGACATGACTATACTGCTCTTTCTTTTCCAAGAACAGATGTTAATGGAAACAACGTTTTAAACGGAGACGGTGGTAACGAAAACGGTAAAGCTAATTTCTTTACAGTTTCTACAGGTGCTGGTGCTAACTTCTGGGTAACTAAGAACTTCGGTCTTGGTGTTCAGGGTGATTATGTATCAACTCCTGGTGATAAATCTACTGTTGCTAACTTTTGGCAAGCTTCAGCATCTTTACTATTTAGATTTGGTAACAGAGATAGAGATAAGGATGGTATCTTAGATAAAGACGATTTATGTCCAGATACACCAGGTTTACCAGAATTCCAAGGATGTCCTGATACTGACGGTGATGGAGTTCCAGATAAAGACGATCAATGTCCAGACGTAGCAGGTCCAGTTGAAAACAACGGTTGTCCTTGGCCAGATACTGACGGTGATGGTGTTATCGACAAAGATGATGCTTGTCCTACAGTTGCAGGTCCAGCAGAAAACAACGGTTGTCCATGGCCAGATACTGACGGTGATGGTATCTTAGACAAAGATGATGCTTGTCCTACAGTTCCTGGAGTTCCAGAATACAACGGATGTCCTGCTCCGAAAAAACCAGATGTAGTTACTGTTAACAAAACGTTGAAAGATATCTTATTTGATTTCAACAAAGCTACGATCAGACCAGAGTCTAGTAGCAAATTAGATACAGCTGCTCAAATCATTAAAGATGCAGAAGAAACTAACTTCTTAGTAGTAGGTATGACGGATGCTAAAGGTTCAGCTGCTTACAACTTGAACTTATCTAAGCAAAGAGCTGCTGCTGTAGTTGCTGCTTTAGAGGCTAGAGGTATCAACCCTAACACTCTTAAGTCAGTAGGTATCGGTTCTCAGGAAGCTACTGTTCCTGCAAAAGCTTCTGATGCAGAAAGAATGGTTGACAGAAAAGTTATCGTAAGATCTATCTCAGGTTCTGAGTGGGAAACTTACAAGAAAAATGACATGACTGTAGCTAAACCAGTTGTTAAAAAAGCAACTAAAAAGGCAACAAAAAAAGCTCCAGCTAAGAAGGCTCCAGCTAAAAAGAGAAAATAATTAATTTTTTGACTAGTCCTGAAACTCCGATACAGATTAAAGGACAAAAATAAATAATTAAACCAGAGCAAATTTGTTTTTGC
>NZ_JAWRXA010000100.1:0-356 GCF_046535275.1 Chryseobacterium sp. SIMBA_029 | reverse complement strand
AATAGTAATTCCTGGTGCCTTTTCCAATACTTCAAAGGCCGAATTTCCGGTGCTCGCAATGCTGTTTTCAACATTCATGATCATTTTGCCATCCTGTCTCTCAATCATCGGCCTGGTCTTCGTAATATTGACCGCTTCAATTGATTTTACATTCAGATCAATAGAGGGCAGGGTTGTATTTTCGATCAATGTAATGTTGTCCGAATGATATATTTCAGAACCATTTCTGTTGATTTTTAAACGATAGGCTCCCCCTTTGATATCATTGAAATCAAACTTTCCAGTGGAATCAGCAATTTCTGTTTTAATTAATTTATTATCAGCATCCAAAAGGATAATTTCCATTTGTTCTGCCT
>NZ_JAWRXA010000800.1:0-240 GCF_046535275.1 Chryseobacterium sp. SIMBA_029 | reverse complement strand
GAGTGCCGCCTCCTTAGGCTCCACTCCACCGCTGGCCGTCTCCAGAAATTCGGCGAAGGCCTGCGGATCCTCAGCGCTCAGGGCAATCTCGCTGATGCCGGTGACGCCGTTTGCATGGGTTTCCAGTGCCTTGCGATCGGCCGGAAAGGCGTTGATCCGCTGGCAGGCGAAGAAGAAGACATCGGGTGCCCGGAGATCGGCGGCAAAGGCGAGCTTGAAGGCGCCTGTCGCCTGTGTTCC
>NZ_JAWRXA010000799.1:0-240 GCF_046535275.1 Chryseobacterium sp. SIMBA_029 | reverse complement strand
CAACAGCCTGCCAAGGACACCCGGAATACGGGCCCGGGGCGTCTGCTGATTGCCGTGTATGCGATATTCGCGCTCTCCGCAACAGCTCGGGCAGGCTATCAAATAGCTACGAAGTTCGCTGATGCGCCGCTTTCGCACATCCTGTCGGCCTTTGCCGCCGTCGTCTATATCCTCGCAACGGTCTCCCTGGCCACGCCGGGGCGCACCTGGTTCAAGGTGTCCCTGGCTGCGGTGCTGACC
>NZ_JAWRXA010000798.1:0-240 GCF_046535275.1 Chryseobacterium sp. SIMBA_029 | reverse complement strand
GCTTTGCCGCCGCTGGCGAGGCGACCCGGAATGCTGCCGCTTCGATCCGCGTCCTTCTTGCGACCGGCATGATGGCAGCCGGCGCGCTTGGCGCCTCACGCGATCCCTGGAAGGCCGTCCGCCATGTGGGCACGGCCCGCGAGGCGCTAATCGGATCATGGCTTTGCAACGCCTCGGACCCTTGGGACTGGCCGGTCGCCACGCATGTTCAGGACCCGCTCAGCCTGCGCATGATCGCAC
>NZ_JAWRXA010000099.1:0-356 GCF_046535275.1 Chryseobacterium sp. SIMBA_029 | reverse complement strand
ATCGTTAATAATGCATCGCGCTCAGGTCTGGTTGGTGTGCCAGGTGACGGAATCTACGGCGCGGCCAAGCATGGGGTAATAGGTTTAACAAAGGCTGCGGCGGTCGAGTTTGCAGCCAAACAGATCAGAGTGAACGCAGTTTGTCCAGGTCTTGTCGAGACGGCTTTGACTCAGGCGAGATTTGGCGATGACCTCGTCGCGCGTTCACGGCTGGCGAATCCGCTCGGACGGATGGCTGAGCCTGAGGAGATTGCTGAAGCTGTTGTCTGGTTGTGCTCAGAGGCGGCTTCCTTCGTGATTGGCGTCGCGCTGCCGGTGGATGGCGGGGCCACCGCCCGGTGACCTCTACGTGTGTG
>NZ_JAWRXA010000797.1:0-240 GCF_046535275.1 Chryseobacterium sp. SIMBA_029 | reverse complement strand
AATCCATCCAACGCGATGACACTTCGCCCTTGGGCTTCGGGCAAATGTTGCTCGGCTCAGGCGTCAATCAATCTTCTGACTTCACAGGCGGTATCGACGCGCAGATCAAACACCGGTCCTGCGAGAATTTTCCTGATCGCACGCATTTGTGAAGATGTGTTGCATACCTGTGCATTTCAGAATTCTCTTATTCTGGTTTTCAGCTCCTTCGTCCAGTATCGAATTATTACGCATTTCTAA
>NZ_JAWRXA010000796.1:0-241 GCF_046535275.1 Chryseobacterium sp. SIMBA_029 | reverse complement strand
AGCCCGGGCGCATACCGGAAGAAGTTTGGAGCGGCTTGATGCACGCTGCATGACCTCTCCCCGTGGGGCACCAAACGCTTTGCGCAACATCCCGCTCCGGCCAACACGGCGCAAAGCACGTCGCGCTGGGCGTGGCGGTTGATCGAGCCACTCGCTGAGCGGCTCGCCGCATGCTTGAACCATCCTGGCAGGTTCGCGCATTTGCCGATTTTCTGTCAGGATCACAGCCAGCGTCCCTGCC
>NZ_JAWRXA010000795.1:0-241 GCF_046535275.1 Chryseobacterium sp. SIMBA_029 | reverse complement strand
CTCCTTGAACGGGAAGCCGTTACCGACCCTGAGCTATCCAGCCGCAAAGCCGTCATCGGATGATGTGCGGGTCATGGGATGACCCGACTCCGTGTGCAAGGTTAGTGTTGGGAACGAATGCGCTCGCAGGACTGATCCCATGCGGTGCGGCGCATTGGAGGAAAGGCGTTGAGGAGCGATGACAGCACGAAGAAGGCCACATGCACCTACTCGCCTCACACTATCAATCTGAGTTCCTGGC
>NZ_JAWRXA010000794.1:0-241 GCF_046535275.1 Chryseobacterium sp. SIMBA_029 | reverse complement strand
CCGTACCCGTGCAGGCTCCGAAAGTGTGAAGTGGACTGAATTGCTAACCGAGATCGCGGGCGCTGGTTAGCGCCCGTGGTTTCTTTGCAGCGCCGGGAGGGCCAATGGGTAGTGATCTGAAACGACAACCGCGCCTGCTGATTGGGCAGTTTGACGGCGACCGTGATAGCTACAGCTATAAGGTGCATCACTACGTTCTGCCGCGTTTGGCGGATATTCTGTATGAACGCGGATTCAAGCT
>NZ_JAWRXA010000793.1:0-241 GCF_046535275.1 Chryseobacterium sp. SIMBA_029 | reverse complement strand
CTTGATGGATTGGCCAGTATAAATTCAGAAAAATAGGGCGAAACCAAGACATTATTATCTTCGTAGTAAAAACTCTCACTTCCTCCTGTAGGGTAAGTTATTTTTGTCAAAATACCGGCCTCAGCATTGCTCCCATGCACATCTCGATTACCATCCTTAATATCTGTAAAGATGTTCATGCTATTTTGCACTCCATTATAATATCCCCAGTAATCAATGGAGTTGGAATGGCGGTTGGGCA
>NZ_JAWRXA010000098.1:0-356 GCF_046535275.1 Chryseobacterium sp. SIMBA_029 | reverse complement strand
CTATAGACCGCTGACGGATAAAGCAGGCCATCAACTTGCCCTTGGCTCATGCACACTTGGCTGAGCTTTCGTGTGAATGCATAACCTTCTCTACCTTGGCCCTTAGCCTGAACGATATCCCGTATTTTGTGATGAGTCGCACGGTTCGCCAGGGCAGCCACATCTACCACGTACAACTCACGTACCGTCCTGAGTAAATGTAGCGACGTCTGTTCCAGTCGCGAAAGTCGTACTGGTTGATCATCAATACCTTGGCCTGGCTGGAACGACTCGGCGATTGCAACTTCTGCAGAACAGGCCAAATAGCAGACGCCAACCTGTTTGGAAGGGTCGGCGTAGCGGGTATCGGAATCGGC
>NZ_JAWRXA010000792.1:0-241 GCF_046535275.1 Chryseobacterium sp. SIMBA_029 | reverse complement strand
AGACGCACATGGCCTGGGTGAAGGAAGGCTATGCAAAAGGCTGGTTCCTCGCCTCCGGCCGCAAGGTCCCGCGCACCGGCGGCGTGATTTTCGCCACTGGCGACCGGTCCGAGATCGAAGCCTATGTCGCGGCCGATCCTTTCACGGCGCACGGTGTTGCGGAGTATGAGGTGACGGAAGTGGCATTGACGACGGTCAATGAGGGATTGGAAGCCTTGAAGGGATAGCTAGTCGCCCGGCT
>NZ_JAWRXA010000791.1:0-241 GCF_046535275.1 Chryseobacterium sp. SIMBA_029 | reverse complement strand
CAGGTTGCCGCGCTCACCAACTACGTGACCAGACAGTTCGGCAATCCGCGGTCGGCGGTGACCGTGGAGCAGGTGGCCAAGCTGCGCTCGCAGCAATAACGACTGCGTATGTGGCGTTTTTCCGGTAAGTCATGCCGGAAATGCGCCGTTTTCGCGACGATTGCACCGTGCGGGACGTGACGAAAAGATAGGAAGCGCGCATACGCGTCCGCGCGCGCCGCACTATCATGGTCGAATGGAA
>NZ_JAWRXA010000790.1:0-241 GCF_046535275.1 Chryseobacterium sp. SIMBA_029 | reverse complement strand
CACCAGATTTAATTGCATTTTCAAGATCTATTTCATAGTTCATAATTCCGTTTCCAATTTTAGCATAATAGACAAAACCATTTTTTTTGTTTCCTCTTGTCATGATTTTTCTCACTTTAAAAGTGAGTCCTGAATTACTTCTTCTAAAAGAATTGGCCTGATTGGCCAGCCCCTGATAACCCGTCGTTGAAGAATAGTTGAACATCGAAGAAGCATTGGTCCGGATAAATTTAAAATCGCC
>NZ_JAWRXA010000789.1:0-241 GCF_046535275.1 Chryseobacterium sp. SIMBA_029 | reverse complement strand
ATGGGTACCTCCGACCTCGGCGAGGGTCACCGTTTGGCCGGAAGGTTGCACTTCCGGAAGTGCCGAGGAGCTCAGGGACCACTGGCTGGTGTCGCCGGACGCCAACACCCACTGGCCCGACTTCGCGATGCCGATGGGGACGACGTCGTATTTGTCCTGGTCAATCGCGCCCATCACGCCAGCAGCCGTGACGCAGCTGACCGCACGTTCACTGGAGCGGCCGCCGAAAAGGATCGCCACG
>NZ_JAWRXA010000097.1:0-357 GCF_046535275.1 Chryseobacterium sp. SIMBA_029 | reverse complement strand
GAGTTTATCAGGGCAAAATTCAATATCTCAGATTTAAAATTCAGACCTAAATTTTTAAGATTACGACCGCCTAATTTTCCTACGATCCGTTTCTCCCAACTGGCTAATCTTTATCAGCAACAGAATTTATTTTCAAAGGTAATGGATGCTGAAAATGTAGATGAACTATATGACATTTTTAAGTCAGTAAAAGCTTCAGAGTATTGGGATTGTCATTTTAATTTTGGTACTCTATCAAAAGTTCAGCCCAAGACTTTAAGTAAGGATTTTATTGATCTTCTTATTTTAAATTCAATTCTTCCTTTAAAGTATACGTATTACAAATATCACAGTGAGGAAATCGCCGATAAGATCATA
>NZ_JAWRXA010000788.1:0-241 GCF_046535275.1 Chryseobacterium sp. SIMBA_029 | reverse complement strand
CCAACAGCATCCCGGAGCTGATCGCCGGGGCCGCGAAGCACAACGATGTGTTGATTCCGTTCGGCAGCGTGGACCCGCGCACGGGGGAGGACGCAATCGCGGGGGCGAAGCACCAGGCCATTGAGCTGGGCGCCCGGGGTTTCAAGTTCCACCCGTCCCTCCAGGGCTTTGACCCGTCCAGTGAACAGTTCTATCCGTTGTGGGAAACCCTGCAGGAACTGGGCCTGCCGTGTATCTTCCA
>NZ_JAWRXA010000787.1:0-241 GCF_046535275.1 Chryseobacterium sp. SIMBA_029 | reverse complement strand
CGTCGCGGTAGGGGCGATGGCTGACATCCTGCTCTTCACTGAGATCCAGCGCGTCCATATCGACACGGAAAGCCATCACCGGACCGGGGCGACCGGTATCCAGGGTGGCGACGATACCAGTGAAACCACCTTCAAAAGCCGCAATCCATTGTGCTAGCGCACCCTGTTGACGAGCGCGCTCGAATTCGCGTTGTAGAGTGAATTCATCAGGTAATCCCATCCGGCTACTTTCATTAACTAC
>NZ_JAWRXA010000786.1:0-241 GCF_046535275.1 Chryseobacterium sp. SIMBA_029 | reverse complement strand
ACCGACGCGACCGTCTCAGCGGTCCAAGTCGATGTGATCGGCGTAAAATACGATCCGCATATCGCACGCACTTGCTTCGTTAAAGTGCTCCTGGCGCATGACGCCGTCCCCCGAACCGATCTGGGTGGCGGAAACAAGCTGGCACGATGACTATCCGCTCCGTCCCGGCCGTTATCCTGGTTCGACATGGGTGCCTAGCTGCGGATCCTCTCGCAGGGCGGTCGCCTCCTTCTATGCGTTG
>NZ_JAWRXA010000785.1:0-241 GCF_046535275.1 Chryseobacterium sp. SIMBA_029 | reverse complement strand
AGTGTTTACAGAAGACGGATGGTTTAAAACCGGAGATGCAGGTAAGTTTGATGAGAAAGGTAACCTGATCATTACAGACAGAATTAAAGACCTGATGAAGACTTCCAATGGAA
This sequence comes from Chryseobacterium sp. SIMBA_029, assembly GCF_046535275.1. NCBI lineage: Bacteria > Pseudomonadati > Bacteroidota > Flavobacteriia > Flavobacteriales > Weeksellaceae > Chryseobacterium > Chryseobacterium sp. SIMBA_029. Next base: position 128 of record NZ_JAWRXA010000785.1, on the reverse strand, counting down.
AATATATTGCTCCGCAACAAATCGAAAATCTTCTGACCAATAACAATTTTATTCAACAGATTATGCTGGTGGCTGAAGGAAGACAGTTTGTTTCAGCACTAATCGTTCCTAACTTTGAATTTCTACAG
>NZ_JAWRXA010000784.1:0-241 GCF_046535275.1 Chryseobacterium sp. SIMBA_029 | reverse complement strand
ATCACCTCTCGGGACCGGCTTTTCCTCGACGTTGGTGATCGGATGGCCATCGCGACGGTCGAGGAGGTAGAGCTGGCCCTGCTTCGTGGTTTGCAGCAGTGCGGGGATCGTTGCACCATTGGCACCGGGCAGATCCACAAGAGAGGGCCCGACCGGAACGTCGAAATCCCACAGATCATGATGAACTGTCTGAAAGTGCCACCGCTCCTCTCCTGTTGTCAGGTCGAGGGCAACCAGCGAG
>NZ_JAWRXA010000783.1:0-241 GCF_046535275.1 Chryseobacterium sp. SIMBA_029 | reverse complement strand
ACTACTTATATTCAAGATGGTGTAACTAACATCAAGACTACAGATCTAATTAATCCTAAAGCTAAAGCTGGTGATGCTGATTTTGGAATCACCTACGAAGCAGCAGGAAGAACTTACAAAGGTATTGCTGACGGAAACAGAGTTTTCTTCGGATTCGGAAGAACCTGGTCTACAACTTTATCATTCAACTTCTAATTATCACAATATTAGATTTTATAAATATGAATCCCGGCTTTGAGCC
>NZ_JAWRXA010000782.1:0-241 GCF_046535275.1 Chryseobacterium sp. SIMBA_029 | reverse complement strand
CCCTCGGCCGGCAGTCACGGTGGAGCCCTACTTGGTGGTCCGTTCCACCACGGCGGCGTTGTCGAATTAAGTAGACCCGCGCCACACCGGCGTCGCAAGCATCCCTGACCGAAGAGCCCGCTCTTGACATCAAAGTTGTGAGCGCTAACAATTGCATCAGACCTAGTGTAGTTTTCCACCCCAACCCCCGGCAATGAGGCCCTGGCCAGCCGGATGGAGACCCATGAATACCTTTGAAAAC
>NZ_JAWRXA010000781.1:0-241 GCF_046535275.1 Chryseobacterium sp. SIMBA_029 | reverse complement strand
ACCAGTTCGAACACACATAGACAGCGATCGCTATTGCGAGCCACTGGACCAGGTTGCTCGTCACCGGCATGCCAAATAACGTTCCGATCCGCGCGTTACGACTGGCGGACAGCACATGGTTGGTTGCCGAAGTGGCGAACACCACGACGCAGATCGCGATAAGCAGATACGCGGCGTTGCGCAAGTATTCGCGGCGCGGTGCGCCGAGCGTGCGCAGGGTCAGCCAACTCCACGGTGGCAC
>NZ_JAWRXA010000780.1:0-242 GCF_046535275.1 Chryseobacterium sp. SIMBA_029 | reverse complement strand
CGGCTGGATATTATTCATGTTTTACAGATCAGATAGCATATAGTACGCGCATTCATAACTTCGACCTGTATTTTAGGATGGTGCATTTATTTGATAAAAACCTGTTGATAAAGGATTTTTCTTATCCGCCACTGCTTGATGAAAACTATAAAAGAATAGCCCCGCAAGTCAGGAAAAATAAGATGACAGGCATTAAATATTTAGCTGTTCATTTTGATAGTGAACCTGAAAAGTCTTTAAAG
>NZ_JAWRXA010000779.1:0-242 GCF_046535275.1 Chryseobacterium sp. SIMBA_029 | reverse complement strand
CGGCGGACCCCGAACGCGCCGCGGCTGTGGGTCGGCTGTACCCTCACGCGAGGATCGTTCCTACCCCCGAGGACATGTTTGCACTGGCAGGTGAGCTCGATCTCGTGGTACTCGCCACGCCGCCTGTGACGCATCTGGAGCTCGGCGCCACGGCCATTGCCCACGGGCTCAACGTAGTGGTGGACAAACCTTTCGTCACTACGGTCACCCACGGTGAAGAGCTGGTATCCCAAGCGTCCGAC
>NZ_JAWRXA010000778.1:0-242 GCF_046535275.1 Chryseobacterium sp. SIMBA_029 | reverse complement strand
GCGGTGACGATACCAAGGACGGCGATGCCGCTCATCATGAGGGCGGCAGCAACTATCCGGCCAATGGGAGTTACCGGATAGAGGTCTCCGTAGCCGACGGTGGTGATGGTGGTGATGGCCCACCAGGCGGCATCCCCAAAGTTGAGGATCTTGGCGCCGGGAGCATTTTGTTCCACATCAAGCACCCCCAAGGCGCCAATGAGGACCAGCATGGAAGCCGAGCCTGCGACGTATGTTGCGAC
>NZ_JAWRXA010000777.1:0-242 GCF_046535275.1 Chryseobacterium sp. SIMBA_029 | reverse complement strand
CCGCGGGGAGCCCCAACGCGGTCCGCGCTGTGGGAACTGCCTGTGCCACCAACCCGTTACCCGTCATCGTGCCATGCCACCGAGTGGTCAAGTCCGACGGCAGCTACGGGGGCTACCTGGGCGGTACTGAAGCCAAGCACACCCTGCTGGCCCTTGAAGCGGCAGCATGAGCGAGGATGGGCTGTTTGGGCTGGAGCTGGTCCAGCCTGCAGCCGACGACGCCGGTCCCCGCTTGGTGGGGC
>NZ_JAWRXA010000776.1:0-242 GCF_046535275.1 Chryseobacterium sp. SIMBA_029 | reverse complement strand
ACGTCCTCGCGTGAGCAGTCCACCGGACTGAGCGAAGTCAACAGCGCCGTCAACCAGATGGACCAGGTGACCCAGCAGAACGCCGCGATGGTCGAGGAAACCAATGCGGCCAGCGCGACACTCGCCACCGAAGCCGTCCGCCTTCGCGACCTGATCGCCAATTTCAAGCTGTCGGGCGAAAGCCATCATGCCTCGTCTTCGGACGTGGAAGCCCTGCGCCGCACCGCGTCTGCGATGGCTCG
>NZ_JAWRXA010000775.1:0-242 GCF_046535275.1 Chryseobacterium sp. SIMBA_029 | reverse complement strand
CCACACATCACCGCCACCCTTTTGGCCGTGTTCGCACTGCTGTTCAGCATCCCGACTGCGCTCCCTGCCCAGGCCGCAGGCGCACCGCCCGTCTATCCAATTAGCGGCTATTTCATCTATGGCAGCACCAACGATGCCACTAACATGTCCAACTTGACGGATATAAAGTCAGTAGGCGGGGACACCATCATTACGTTCGGATCGCTTTTGAAGCCGGCCACCCTAGCCTCAGTCCCCGCGTC
>NZ_JAWRXA010000774.1:0-242 GCF_046535275.1 Chryseobacterium sp. SIMBA_029 | reverse complement strand
CACCGTTCTCGATCACTGCGGTTTTGATGATGCTCTCAGCGTTCCCCGTATAGGTCCGGTACGCGGATGCTGACTGGCTGCCCACTGGGGAGCCGGGGACGGGCCAGCCGAGCATGTCCTTCAACACGGCGAAGTCATCCTCAACGCTGAACGTCACGTGCCCGCCGACACCGTCAGTTTCGCCCTCTTCTGACACAATCGGGCCTGAGATAAGGTGCTGACCCTTGAACGAGACCTTCAAC
>NZ_JAWRXA010000773.1:0-242 GCF_046535275.1 Chryseobacterium sp. SIMBA_029 | reverse complement strand
GGCGAGGCGGTCAGCGTCATCATTCTTGGTGATTCCGAAGCCGACCAGGCCTCGGCTGGCGATCCCGATCTGCAGGTCGAGCCGCAGCCGGAGGAGGTGGTCGCTGAAAGCGTCCAGCCGGAAACCGTGCAGCCGACGGAGGTTCAGCCGACCGAAGTGCAGCCCGAGATGGCGCAGACGGTTGAAGCGAAGCCCGTTCAGCCAACTGAGGAAGTCACACGCGTTTCGCCTGAAACGGTGAC
>NZ_JAWRXA010000772.1:0-242 GCF_046535275.1 Chryseobacterium sp. SIMBA_029 | reverse complement strand
ACCCAAACCTATGGGGAGATATTATCCTATAAAGCTGTTTTTGGAAATGCTACATTGGTGATCTATTCATTTTCGCCGCCTTTTTTCGTTAAGATTCTATTTGATATCTCAAGACTTTTTAGCCGAACGATCCATCTTCAAAAGCAGACTTCAGATTTAGAACTTCAAAATCTTAATATAGAAAAAGACTTTTTGAAAGCACAGCTTAATCCCCATTTTTTATTTAATACCCTAAATAATCT
>NZ_JAWRXA010000771.1:0-242 GCF_046535275.1 Chryseobacterium sp. SIMBA_029 | reverse complement strand
GCGACGAACAGGCCGAAACCAACAACGACGGCGAGGACGCCAAGCATTACAGCGGTTCCGAGGTCCATATCAGTCTCCTTGCTTCGTGCCGTAGAACAAACTGGCCAGAGCCAATGATAGCACCATCCCAAGGGACAGCCCAACCAACTTCACGTACAACACCCACGTTGCCGCACCCCAGTTTGTTTCAAACGCCACAGTAGCGGCACCGACACAACTGGCGATCGCAACACCCACAAAGA
>NZ_JAWRXA010000770.1:0-242 GCF_046535275.1 Chryseobacterium sp. SIMBA_029 | reverse complement strand
ATGGCTGTTGTTAGGCCCGTCTCGGATCAGAGGCGCATTGATGGGGCAGTTCGCGCCCGGCTCGAAGGTACCCTTATCGGACTTCGCACCGGCGATTGCGTGCAGCAGCAGTTCGCGAAGCGCCTTTCACAATGGCCGAGACTTGCTGGCATTCGCAAGCGAGAAGCGGGAAGCACAATGACTGACGTACATTTCCCCTGTCCGTCCGAATGGCTTCGATCGTCGAAGGGACTGCTCATTGA
>NZ_JAWRXA010000769.1:0-242 GCF_046535275.1 Chryseobacterium sp. SIMBA_029 | reverse complement strand
CTCGCAGTCAAGCGCGCTTTTGCCTTTATACTCTACGACCGATTTCCGACCGGTCTGAGCGCACCTTCGTACTCCTCCGTTACTCTTTAGGAGGAGACCGCCCCAGTCAAACTACCCACCATACACTGTCCTCGATCCGGATAACGGACCTGAGTTAGAACCTCAAAGTTGCCAGGGTGGTATTTCAAGGATGGCTCCACGCAGACTGGCGTCCACGCTTCAAAGCCTCCCACCTATCCTAC
>NZ_JAWRXA010000768.1:0-242 GCF_046535275.1 Chryseobacterium sp. SIMBA_029 | reverse complement strand
AGGTCTACCTCCTGCCCTATCTGACCTATACCAACCCCTTGGGTGCACGGAAGGTCCTCGAATCGAGGCACGCGATGCTGCCCGATGCCAGGATTCGTGCCAAGGAACTCAGCGTGGACGGGGCGCTCTTCCCGTGGCGGACCATCAACGGGCTTGAGGCCAGCGCCTATTACGCTGCAGGAACCGCCCAGTTCCACATTGCCGCTGCTATTGCCTTCGCGGCAAACCGGTACCAATGGGCC
>NZ_JAWRXA010000096.1:0-359 GCF_046535275.1 Chryseobacterium sp. SIMBA_029 | reverse complement strand
AAATAAATCACATCAAAAATTGGAAAATCAATATTTTACATCAGACGCATTAAATGTAAAGAATAGAGCCTTTCTTTGGGGCGATGCAGTAAAGGTTTCCTTCTTTATAAAAAACGGAGGATTAATCATGGATGAAGAATGCTATTTCTTCCTGATGGCTTCGATGAGAAAGATGAGAATGAACATTCCTCTCACCTATACACTGGAATTTTTTCAATCACTTTTTCAAAAGGATATTATCGATGGTCAGGGAATAAAGAATGGAATTATCAATTTTCAGGTCTTTAGAAATAATGATGATTTGACCCTGGCAAAATCTTCAATTTCCTATTTTTATGAAATCGTGGAAATGGAAGATG
>NZ_JAWRXA010000767.1:0-242 GCF_046535275.1 Chryseobacterium sp. SIMBA_029 | reverse complement strand
CCGAAGGCGGGTCTGTGGTTCGGCGCTCGGTGCTACCGGGCGGCGTCCGCGTCCTCACCGAGGCCATGCCCGGGCAGCGTTCGGCGACTATTGGCTTCTGGGTGGCAGTTGGCTCGCGTGATGAGGCCGAGGGCCAGCACGGGTCCACGCACTTTCTTGAGCATTTGCTCTTCAAGGGCACCAAGCGCCGCACAGCACTGGAGATCGCGTCCGCCTTTGACGAGGTGGGCGGGGAATCCAAC
>NZ_JAWRXA010000766.1:0-242 GCF_046535275.1 Chryseobacterium sp. SIMBA_029 | reverse complement strand
AAAAACGCTCACCGCCCCGGTATTCAATACCGACGATGGTGAAGGGCGGCGCTTGCGGTGTGATAACGCTGGTACTGGGCTTCTGAGCGGGACGAGCCTTGCGGACAGCGGCTTTGGGCTTGGACGGAGGAACTGCAGGTTGCTTGGTCTGGGCTTGGCTTAATTCGTGAACACGGCCATCGAGCGATTCGACATTTGCCTTGAGCACCACCAGCTCACCTGAAGACGCGACATTACGAGAG
>NZ_JAWRXA010000765.1:0-242 GCF_046535275.1 Chryseobacterium sp. SIMBA_029 | reverse complement strand
CCATCCAGGCCCTGCACACCATCATGCCGACTCACAACGTCGACGACGGCGGACTCCTCATGCTGGCTGCCCACGTTCTGGCCACGCTCGGGACAGCACTGGTGCTGGCGCGAGGCGAAGAATCCTTGTGGGCCGTGGCCGCGTGGCTGCGCCCAATCATCCGCCTGCCACGCCCGGTACCCCTCAGGACACCCCAAGTCGCGCATCCGTTCCTTGCACCGCCGGTTCCGCTCCGCAGCCGG
>NZ_JAWRXA010000764.1:0-242 GCF_046535275.1 Chryseobacterium sp. SIMBA_029 | reverse complement strand
AAAAATATTTACATGATCAATACCCTCTTACTTTTTATGATAAGGGAAAAATTGCTATGACTATCTCCTTCTATCATCAGACTTAAAACCAGCTTTTTACGTCTCAAAAAATCCATTTAATATAAAATTCGTAAATTTGCATCGTCATAAAAGATTGATACACAGTTTTTTTATATTGACCTGCATTGTGATGAAATGCAGAAATTCAAGTTGTTCAGTACACATATTCGTAATTACTTCAT
>NZ_JAWRXA010000763.1:0-242 GCF_046535275.1 Chryseobacterium sp. SIMBA_029 | reverse complement strand
ACCGCTACCTCGACGCGCTCGCGCACTATGACGCGGCCGACCCGGGCAGCGCGCATACCGTCGACGGCCTGGTCAAAGGTATCGATCGCGCGCCGACCGCCGCCATCGACGAGATCGTCGCCTCGGTGATGCAGCAAGCGCAAGACTCCAGCGTGCGCACGAGCGCCGCCGCCGAGCAGTCGTACACGCTGGCCTGTGTGCTGTTGTTGACCGTCGTGCTCGGCGCGCTCGGCGTGGGCACG
>NZ_JAWRXA010000024.1:0-4357 GCF_046535275.1 Chryseobacterium sp. SIMBA_029 | reverse complement strand
TCTAAAGACATATTGATATTACTATGATGTTCAACCAAAACGCCTTTTGGTTGACCTGTAGATCCAGATGTATAAATAACATATGCCAGATCGGAGGAAGTATTGGTCTTATCAGGATTACCCATTCCATAACGGAACCTCTCAAAGTTATACAACATCAGCTCTTCTTCATCGATGATGATTTTACACATACTGTCATTCTGTATATAATCTATCCTTTCCTGAGGATAGTTAGGGTCTATAGGAAGATAGGCAGCTCCTGATTTCAGAATTGCCAATATGATTACGATAAATTGATCTGATTTATCCATCCGTATTCCAATCAGATCATTAGGTAGGATTGAATACTTGTCTCTTAGATAGAATGCCAACTGGTTAGCTCTCTCATTTAACTTTTGATAACTTAATTCTGTATTGCCGAATACAATAGCTAAAGCATCTGGTGTCTTTTCAACCTGTTGTTCAAAAAGATCAATAATTGTATTATTTTTTGGATATTCAGTTAATGTATCATTGAAGTGAAGCAATAATTTCTCTTTTTCAGAATTATTTAAACAGTCAATTGTTGATATTGGTATAGTAGGGGTTCGTACTATCTCTTCAAATAGCTGCTCAAAATGAGCTAGCAATTGAGTCATAAACTCATTTGAATAGATATCTATATTGTAGTTTAATTCTATATAAAGACCTTCTTCTATTTCAAAAAAATTGAAATGTAGATCAAATCTACTTTTTGTAACTTTTATTTCTGTATATGGTTTTATTATAAAGTCACCTACATTTTCATTTATATCCTCATTATATAGACCATAAGAACTTTGTAAATCTACCATTACGTCGAACAAAGCATTTCGGCTCATATCTCTTTTTAAGGCAAGATCGCCAGACAGTTCATCCAAAGGATAAGCTTGGTACTCATATGCAGCTAACGCAGTTTCTTTAACTTTTCTTAATACTTGAATAAAGCTGTTATCTTTATTAAAACGAGTTCGTAATGGTAATGCATTTACAAAAAACCCTATCTGATTATCTAGATCTGCATATTCTCTTCCTGCAATAGCACTTCCTATAACAATATCTTGTTGCTCAGTATACTTGTAGAATAAAGCATTGACGGTTGATAATAAACTCATAAATAGTGTACCGCCCTCTAATCTGCTTATTTCTTTTAATCCTTCTAAAAGGGTTTTATTTATAATCTTATTTTGAGTAACCCCATTAAAAGTTTTTATAGCCGGACGTTGCTTTTGAGTAGGCAGGTTTAACACAGGAATATCATCCAATTGTGTTAACCAATATTCTTTAAACTCTGAATATCGAGGGCCTTTCAATTGATCTTGCTGCCACACCGCATAATCTTTATATTGAATACGCAGGGGCTCAAATGGATATATTTCCTCCATTATAGAGGATTTGTAAAATGTAAATAATTCTTTAACCATTACCTCCATTGACCATCCATCACTAATAATATGGTGCATTACAAGGCTAAAAATATGTTTATTTTCAGCTATTTTAAATAGCTTAACCCTGATTAACAGACCTTCGGATAAATTAAAAGATTTTTCAAACTCTTCTTTAATTTTAGCATTTAATATTTCTGAATTATATTCTAATGGAAGAACTTCATACTCTATTTTAAAACTGATACCTTCAGAGTTTAATATATATTGACGGATTTCTCCATTAGAGTTTTCCTTAAAGATGGTTCGAAGAGACTCATGGCGCTCAATTAAAAACTGGAAGGATAATTCTATTATTTTAATATCCAAAACTCCATCAAACTGGTAAGCACCAGACACATTATAAGCAGAATTTCCTCCTTCAAATTGACTTGCCATCCATAATCGGCTTTGAGATGACGATAATGGATAATTATCCTGAAATGGTGTTGTTGGAATTGAAAAAGAATTATTTACATCATTTTCCGGGTTTTTTAGAAATTGTATTAACTCATTCTTATTGTCTTTTATCTGGTTATAAATAATTGGATCCAAATCATCACCATCAAAAAATACTTCAAGTTCACCATCATTTAAAACAATATCTATTGATTTGCTTTTTAATTCTAATAATAAATTTCTAATATTACCCATGCTTTTTATTTCTTATTTTTCTTTTTATATAAAATTTCTTTTTCCCCAAATAATCTTTCTGCAATTAATCCTCTCGAAGTGCATTCATTAACCAAGTGATTAGATTGAACAATTGGGTTGGACTCATCAGTATATTTTATACTACTGATAAATTCACACCAAGGCTCTTGTCCCATGGCATATACATAAACTTCTGATGGATTAAATGTATTTACCAGATGCATTCCTTTGTTAAAATCTGATCCAGCCAATCTTCTAGACTGGTCATGCTCTTTTGACAATTCGTTTACAACTAAAGGCCCATACAGCCAAGATAATGGAGCGCCATCACATTCCATACCAAGAAAGACAACATCTACATCTCCCATAACAGCTTGAGAATGCTCATATAATCTCTTTTCCAAAACTCTTGAATCTGCAACAAACAATAATGAAAACTCTCCTATCTCTACATGAAAACACATTTTAGCTTTAATATCTAAATCGCTGTGTTCTCCTGTAAATGGAATACCTGTAATCTGACAATCAGAAAAATTTACAGTTGAAAATTCTTCAATTTCAATGATATTGTTAAAACCAATATTATTAAACATCAATTTAAGGGATGGGTCTTGAAGGTGTCCTCCTCCAGAACGTGGCACAACAATATTTTTTATTTTATGTCTTAATGGTAAAAGAGTTTCAAATAAAATATGGTCCTGATGGTTATGCGTTATTAAAACATAGTCAATAGTTTCCGGCAAGTCATAGTCAGAGAAATGCTCCACACTTGATTGATACCCATAGTAACTGATTAATGGATCAACAAGAATACTAATATCTTTTGTCTCAATCAATATACAAGCATGACCAAAATATCTCATTCTAATACAATCTCCTTCATATTTAACATAAGGAACCGATGGTATTTCAGTAAAAAACTTCTGAAAAAGAGCTTCTTCAGTTTCGTTTAAATCTCCCAACATTTCTCTTATCTCATTATAAGGACGTGGGGTTCGTTTCATCTTACTTATTTCATCAATAAATTTATGCTCAAATGGTATATTCAAATGCAGTACTTCGTCTTCATCCAGTCTAGGTGTGCTTAGACAGAAAGGACGTGAGTCATTATTTGTTATCCATAACGCTATACTTTGATTTTCTTTATTATAAAATTTACTTTTATATAAAAGTTGCTCATAAAATCTAAATGACGGATTACCATTCAAATCATATACTAACTCTACATAACCTTTTAAAATATCAGGTACTTTATCATATAGATCTTCTAATGATTGTCCTTTGGCCTCTTTGTTTAATAATAAAACCAATCTTCTAATCGCTATAGAGAGGTCAATTAAATCTTTTTGTCTAACAAAAGTAGACTCCATTAAACTTTTTATATCCTTTGTTCTGTCTTCTTTGAAATCCATAAAAGGACCTCCCAACATTTTTGGATCTTTAATAGCTTCACTGTGTAATTCCGGAGACTCAAGATAAGAGTTCATAATTTCAATGTGTCTCTTCGTTATATTCATTGCTGCTGTAGACGGCGATATAAGATGAGACCAAGCATACCATCTTTCTATTAAAGGTTCAATAACAACATTTGGTTTTAGATAAACTAAATTTTTCATTTAAATGATTTTTTTTGATTTTCTATTTTTATTACTTGAGGTTAATTTTACTCGGTCAATTAAAGGGTATATATGCTCAATTTTCGGATTAGCAAAAAATTCTGGAATTGTTAATTTAACGGAAAACTCTTTATGTATAAGGCTGATTAATCTTGTTGCACTTAAGCTATGACCCCCAAGCTCAAAGAAATTATCGGTAACTCCCACTTGATCTATTCCCAGTACTTCCTGCCAGATAACAGCCAGCTTCTCTTCGGTCTCATTTCTTGGTGCTATATATTCTCTTCTGATTAAATCTTCACCCGTTACTCCAGGTAATGACTTACGGTCAATTTTACCATTGGGTGTTAACGGAAGCTTATCCAGCTCTATAAAAAAGCCTGGTACCATATATTCTGGTAACTTACTCAATAAATACTCTCGAAGTTCAGATTTAACTTTTTCCTTATTAACATCTTTAGTATAGTAAGCTGCAAGTACTTTTTCACCATTCACTTCTTTGGCCTCTACTATAACATGATTTACTTCCTGTGAATAGCTTAAAATAGCACCCTCTATTTCCCCCAATTCTATTCTGTATCCCCGAATCTTCACCTGGAAATCTTTTCTGCCTAAATACTCCAACTCTCCATTGCTCAGAAGCCT
>NZ_JAWRXA010000762.1:0-242 GCF_046535275.1 Chryseobacterium sp. SIMBA_029 | reverse complement strand
GGACCATTACCCATAGAAGACCAGTATTGAATCTCGGGATTGATAATATTCGTCTCCTGCTGGAGATAAGCCAGGTACTCGGGATCACTATAATTAAAATACCTATCACCATACTCCAGATTATATTCTGTAACGCCTCCCGTCGGAGAAATCACCCTTTTAAGTGTTCCTAATCCGGAAGGCTGGCTGTAGATAAACCGGTGTTTCTCTATCAGATTTCCGTTTCTGTCATTCTTAAATAC
>NZ_JAWRXA010000761.1:0-242 GCF_046535275.1 Chryseobacterium sp. SIMBA_029 | reverse complement strand
GGACCATTACCCATAGAAGACCAGTATTGAATCTCGGGATTGATAATATTCGTCTCCTGCTGGAGATAAGCCAGGTATTCGGGATCACTATAATTAAAATACCTATCACCGTACTCCAGATTATATTCCGTAACCCCTCCTGTTGGAGAAATCACTCTTTTAAGGGTTCCTAATCCGGAAGGCTGGCTGTAGATAAACCGGTGTTTCTCTATCAGATTTCCGTTTCTGTCATTCTTAAATAC
>NZ_JAWRXA010000760.1:0-243 GCF_046535275.1 Chryseobacterium sp. SIMBA_029 | reverse complement strand
GGAAAAATAAATGTAATGGCACTGGTGCCCGTCAGCAGGAACTTAGCGACAGTTGAGCTTCCGACCACATAGGGTGGAATTATTCCCTCCTTGATCAATGTTCCGGTTACTAACGGTCCCCAGCCACCTCCGGCAAAGGAATCTATGAAACCTCCAACAAGTCCCAGTACTCTGAGATTGGTTCTTCTCTTGGACTTGATGCGGTTTTTCTTATTGTCCTTAAAGGCATTTTTCAGGATATTG
>NZ_JAWRXA010000759.1:0-243 GCF_046535275.1 Chryseobacterium sp. SIMBA_029 | reverse complement strand
GTTCCATCAATGCTTCCAGTGATCCTTTAATTGTTTTGGACGGTATTCCTTACAACGGGGATCTGAACAGTATTTCTTCCTCTGATATTGAGAGTATTTCCTTTCTTAAAGATGCTTCTTCCAATGCATTATACGGTTCCAGAGGGGCCAATGGAGTCATCATTGTAAACACCAAAAGAGGTAAAAGCAAAGGACTGCATATTGAAGCAGATGTGAAAACTGGAGTCAATTTCAGGTCCATCG
>NZ_JAWRXA010000758.1:0-243 GCF_046535275.1 Chryseobacterium sp. SIMBA_029 | reverse complement strand
ACATTGTTTGTATTTGCCGCATCATAAGCATCAAAAAGCCCCTCTTTGTATACATTAGCCTTTGCGCTCACAAGAATACTAGCAATACCACTACTTAAAGTATAGCTGTCATTATTATTGTGGTAAATATCGTAGTTCAATAATAACCTGTCCTGTCCAAGATCAAAAGTAGCACCTGCTTTTGCAAAGTAACCACGGGCTAATCTATCTGAATTGGTATCCAGTATATTTTCTTGTTGAGAG
>NZ_JAWRXA010000757.1:0-243 GCF_046535275.1 Chryseobacterium sp. SIMBA_029 | reverse complement strand
GGCTTGCCGCCGCGTTTGTCCGGAGCGATGAAGTACGCTTTGTCGAAATACAGCGGGTCAACCGAATTTTCAGGGACGAAGGAAACAACTTCAACTACGTGACTGGCACCTTCTTCCAGCGCCTTCAGTTCGTCGGGAGCGAAGACGACGAAATGGCCTGTTTCGAACTCGTAGCCTTTCTTCATATCCGCGCGAGCCACTACCTCGCCACTGGCTTCAGGTATGTACTGCTGCTTGACCCGG
>NZ_JAWRXA010000756.1:0-243 GCF_046535275.1 Chryseobacterium sp. SIMBA_029 | reverse complement strand
ATTAGCTTCCTGTGCTTCATCAAAGTTGGAAACTCTGTTGATATGGAAGAATACAGAAATCATAGAACCTTTTCTGTTGATTTTATGAGCAATTCCCTTTTCATTTAAAATCTTTCCGATTTCAAAATCTAAGGTTTCTGTTGTTTTATTTAATCTGTTGAAAAATTCCGAATCGTTTTTAATCAGTTGAAGAGTTTTTAGTCCAGCTCTCATTGCCAAAGGATTTCCACTTAATGTTCCGGC
>NZ_JAWRXA010000755.1:0-243 GCF_046535275.1 Chryseobacterium sp. SIMBA_029 | reverse complement strand
AGCATTAACCTCACAAAACGTAGACTCTAAATTTGGCCTCGAAAAAGGGGTTTATAAAAAGAATTCAATTATATATTCTGCTGAAGAAGTAAAAAACAATGAGGTTATTGATAGAATTAATATAGTAAAAATGAAAGACCCAAAATCTCATCAATTATGGTATGATTTAGTAGAAAGTATAAACGCTGATCATAATTTCAAATTTATAAAAGCAATAATTGCTAAAAATAACGTAAATGTTTC
>NZ_JAWRXA010000754.1:0-243 GCF_046535275.1 Chryseobacterium sp. SIMBA_029 | reverse complement strand
ATGTCGATACTATTAAAAATTTTAAATAGTTATAACTACTACCTTTGAATGATTTGAAGTAAGGGATAAATATTTAGTTCAAAGTATCAAAAAAGTCAGTTCATAGTTCACTGATTCTTTATATAGTAAGACTTACATACCAATAATATAGTGATAGGTATAACAAGCAATAGATAGTATCTTATAACTGATTTTAACTCTATTCACTATTTAACAACCTCATTAACATAAGTTAAATGTGGG
>NZ_JAWRXA010000753.1:0-243 GCF_046535275.1 Chryseobacterium sp. SIMBA_029 | reverse complement strand
ATACCATTTCCTGGAATGAAGACAACAAAAACAATACTGAAACTAAATATTCCGGTTGGGTATTGGTAAAAAACAGAGAATAAATAATCTCCGGAATACATCATTTATAAAAGAAAGAAGCTCAATGATTATATTTTAACATTTTAATACAAATAACAACTTCACAATCTTTCCACTATGAAAAAAAATATACTCTTTTTTTTGTTGGCAGCCTTATCATGCCTCCCTGGAAAATTACTTTCG
>NZ_JAWRXA010000752.1:0-243 GCF_046535275.1 Chryseobacterium sp. SIMBA_029 | reverse complement strand
GGCGCTGTCGGGCACGCGCACGAAGGAACTCGACGGCGCGATGTCCAACAGCGTCGTGGCGGACGACACGAAGGGCCAGCTTCAGGTGCAAGTGACGAGCGATTACGCGCAGTCGCGGCTGGTACTCGGTTACAACACGCGGATTGCGGGCAACGAGGGGCGCAAGGAAGCGCGCGGTGAGGGCGTTGAACTCGCGACCGATGCAGAGGCGGTGATGCGCGCTGGACGCGGCATGCTGCTCAC
>NZ_JAWRXA010000751.1:0-243 GCF_046535275.1 Chryseobacterium sp. SIMBA_029 | reverse complement strand
GTAAGAAAATAGGTGCGGTGGGTATCTTTGAAAGAGAAGGATTGGATATTTTAGATATAGGATATTCTCTTTTGGAAGAATTTGAAGGAAAAGGATACGCCTATGAAGCTGCCCAAAAGGTAAAATCCATTGGTATGGAAGAGTTTGGGTTGGCAAAAATTTCAGCAATCATTTCAAAGGATAATGTTTCTTCACAGAAGCTGATTGAAAAATTAGGATTGAAATTTCAGAAACACGTTACAC
>NZ_JAWRXA010000750.1:0-243 GCF_046535275.1 Chryseobacterium sp. SIMBA_029 | reverse complement strand
CTATTATACTTCCATAGGATATACCAAACAGGAAGGGGTTGCAATTCCTAACGAAATGCAAAGGTTCTCTACAAGAGCCAATGTTGATCATCAGGCATTTGAATGGATGAAGATTGGAACAAATCTGAGCTTTACAAAAACAGATTATGTAGGACTGAATACGGGTGCATCATCACTTTCAGGGAATATTTATAATGCTATTAAGCAGTTACCAAATACACCCATCTTTGATCCCAAAAGCCC
>NZ_JAWRXA010000749.1:0-243 GCF_046535275.1 Chryseobacterium sp. SIMBA_029 | reverse complement strand
CTGCGATTCCGCTTCGGCGGTAATGGCCGTGCCTTCCAGCGCCGAGCGGTCCACCGTTTCGGCGTAGCGCTGAATGAGCGCCTGGGCCGCGCCGATCATGGCGTCGGCCTTGGCCGCTACGACCTGGGTGGACGGCATGTCCGCCACCGTGTCGTAAGGCAGATTGAACGGCTTGAGTTTCTGCGTCTGTTCCATAAAACATTCCAGCGCGCCCTTTGCCATGCCGTGAGCGATCGCCATGAC
>NZ_JAWRXA010000748.1:0-243 GCF_046535275.1 Chryseobacterium sp. SIMBA_029 | reverse complement strand
CATCCCAATACGGAACGGTAGGATAAGAAGTGTAACGCGGTCCGGGAATATTATACTTATCTATTAAAGAATTCATTTTGAAAAATAAAATTTTATAAGGTGAGGAAATTTAACATAATTAAAATTCCATCCTACAAAATTAACCATTAGTTATGAATTTTTACCTATGAATTATATTAGGTCATAGTTTAGAATGAGTCTAAATACACTGTTTAAAGCTATTACAGCGATAATGATAAATTC
>NZ_JAWRXA010000747.1:0-243 GCF_046535275.1 Chryseobacterium sp. SIMBA_029 | reverse complement strand
CCGGCAACGGGAAGACCGCCAACTACATCGATGCGCTGCAACGCGGCGACTGGGTCCTCCCCTACGGTGAACCACCCCTCGTCGTCGTCGAGGGCGGTGGGAATGATGCCACGCAGCACGCCACGGACGGCCAGATTACTGCGAACGCCGAGCGGCTGCTCGCAGCCCTCAAGCAGCGCTACCCAGACGCCGCGCTGGCGATGATTGGCACGTTGGCCCGCGGCGCCGGGAATGGAGGCGGAC
>NZ_JAWRXA010000746.1:0-243 GCF_046535275.1 Chryseobacterium sp. SIMBA_029 | reverse complement strand
GGAAACAGGCAGGCTCCGGCTGATTATATTAGGTGGTGAATCGGTCAACAAGAACGATTTAAGGCGGTTTAGTTCATTAGATCTTAATCATTCGATCCGCCTCATTAATCATTATGGACCGACGGAAAGTACAATCGGCTGTGTGGCGGGAGAGATCAATCTTGATCAAATCGATGAATTCTCCAACGTAATCGGTAAGCCATTGGACAATATCCAAGCCTATATTCTTGATCCGCATCAGAA
>NZ_JAWRXA010000745.1:0-243 GCF_046535275.1 Chryseobacterium sp. SIMBA_029 | reverse complement strand
CCGCTGCAAGCTTGCCACTTTGATGGCGAGCATCGTCGTGGTGGCGGGTCTCAGCGCCGCATCCCCTGCGACTGCCGACGCCACCACCTTCGCACCCACGACACTCCTGGGTACCGTGTTGCCGGCGCAGGCTGGCACGGGCGGGGCTGCCGCTTCCCGGTATGTCTTCATCAACTCCGCACCTCAACTACGGGGTGACGCAAGCGTGGGAGGACTCCTGACGGTCGATGTGTCCCTGACCAG
>NZ_JAWRXA010000095.1:0-360 GCF_046535275.1 Chryseobacterium sp. SIMBA_029 | reverse complement strand
GCCGACATAGGCTGCAAGGCCCTTCTGACGGGTGATTTCGATCAGGGGGGTGATGAGCCCCTGCTTGAACGTGTCGTGCACCTGCGGAAGCCGGACGACGGAAACATTGGTGCCCTCATCCAGCAGCGTCTGCCCTGCAAGCTCGGACGCGACACGCGGGTTGGGGTGGCTGGTGTTGAAAACGTCCTCGCTTCCCAGTTCGCCGAACTCGGCATTGCCCATGCCGGTACCCGAGGTGATGATCAACGGCCTATCCGACCCGGCAAGTGCCGCACCCAACGCGGCGATCGCACGGGCATCCTTCTGGCAATTTTCGGCAAACCGCGAGAAATCGTGATCGAATGCGGTGTGGATCACGCC
>NZ_JAWRXA010000744.1:0-243 GCF_046535275.1 Chryseobacterium sp. SIMBA_029 | reverse complement strand
AGAGGGACATCAAGAATTCGGGCAATTACGGCCGCTTCGCTGATCGGCGTCGGGCGATCTCCTCGTTCGAGCTTGGCGATCATCGTCTGGGTCATGTTGATGCCAAAGTCAGACACGCGGCCAGCGAGTGCCTCCTGCGTCAAACCGCGTGATCCGCGAGTGGCCCGAACAGCGGCCCCGAAACGTATACGGACCGCGTCCGCCAAGGTCATGTCCTGCATTTCAGTTCTCATAGAACTAAAC
>NZ_JAWRXA010000743.1:0-243 GCF_046535275.1 Chryseobacterium sp. SIMBA_029 | reverse complement strand
ATTGTGATTGTATTGGTAACAACACTTCCGGTGATTATCAAATTTGTTTTTGGTAAAAAAGAAGACTTTTCAAAATATGAAAACAATGATTCCGACCCTGAATAGGAATCATAAAAATATAAAAAAATAACCTGCTTTTTAGTAGGTTATTTTTTTATCCATTCCAGAATATTCGGATAGATAATACTATCTCTTTTTGTTTTACTGAAAAACCTCGGAACATGGCCTGTTTTCTCCATAAAG
>NZ_JAWRXA010000742.1:0-243 GCF_046535275.1 Chryseobacterium sp. SIMBA_029 | reverse complement strand
GCTAATCTCACCCGTATTAACATTAACGCCCGTGATTTTAGCGGTAACATCAAACGCAATGATGGTGGGCTTAAAAGTGCGCACGTCTTCCCAAAATGCCGTAGTGTCTTTTAAAACTTGCTCAGATTGAGCCAGTAAGCTATCACTTGGTAAAGTTGCTCCATTAGCGCCTTGTGCCGTGATAGCAACATCAACGCTACCAGCGCCGCGCCGTAAGGGGTAAACGTAGGCGTTAGCGATACC
>NZ_JAWRXA010000741.1:0-243 GCF_046535275.1 Chryseobacterium sp. SIMBA_029 | reverse complement strand
ACTAAGAAAAGTAAATTCTAACGCCTCACTAGGAATAAGTTCTCATAATTATGGCAACTCCTTTGATATTTCTTATGTAAGATTCAATAATATTCTCAAGTACAATCCGAAAATGGAAGTGGCATTAGAAAAAGTTTTAAAGCACTATGCGGATGCTGGTAGAATTTATTACATTAAAGAAAAACAACAAAGCTGTTATCATATTACGGTGAAAAATTATTAGTTAAATTCTTACTTGCATAG
>NZ_JAWRXA010000740.1:0-243 GCF_046535275.1 Chryseobacterium sp. SIMBA_029 | reverse complement strand
ATCGCTATCGGCGACGACGTGACGGACGAGGCGATGTTTCGTGCCGTCAACCGGCTTGGTGGCCTGTCGATTCGTGTCGGCCCGCTTGCGCCTGCCAGCGAGGCGACGGCCTCCTTCCCGTCCGCAGCTGCGGTGCGCGATGTGATCGCCCGGCTGACGGCGTGAACCATTTCAGCATCTAAGACATTTTCTGAGAAAAGGATCCTTTCATGAGCCGTCTCGTCGTCGTTTCCAATCGCGTCC
>NZ_JAWRXA010000094.1:0-361 GCF_046535275.1 Chryseobacterium sp. SIMBA_029 | reverse complement strand
GGAGACGCCAGGTTGCACATTCTTCCAACCGTTTGGCCGTTGCCCCATGAAGCGTTGGTTGGCAATCGAAGCAGGCAGTCCAGCCTTTACTTCGCTCGATGACCTGTTTGAGGAAGCGGTGTTGTTTGCGAAGGAGTAGCCTTCAGAGGCTATTTCGGACGGGCAACATGTCACACGGCGTTGAGCCCGTTGCCATGTGTTGCACCGGGCTTCTTGTCCTTGGCGCCATGATAGGGCGCTTGCCCTGACAAGCCCTTTGCCGTTCAACGTCGCAGACGCCCGCATTGACGATGGGTTGGTGAATTCTGAAACCGGATATTACGGGTTGGATGGGATTCAGGTTGTTGGAGTGGCGGACAGG
>NZ_JAWRXA010000739.1:0-243 GCF_046535275.1 Chryseobacterium sp. SIMBA_029 | reverse complement strand
ATGGTATATGGTATGTAGATACAAAAGATGCAAATGGTAATGTTACAGGACAAACAACTACTGAGAACTATGCTGCTGCTACTCTTTATTCACTAGATAAATCTGCAAACCCTAAATATTATGGAGGATTTGGAACTAAAGTAGGATATAAAGGAATTAACCTTTCTGTGAATTTCGGATACCAATTCGGAGGGTACATGTATGATGCTACTTATGCAGGTATGTTAACATCTAGATCATCAG
>NZ_JAWRXA010000738.1:0-243 GCF_046535275.1 Chryseobacterium sp. SIMBA_029 | reverse complement strand
CGCTTTAATTTCTACTTGTAAATTTACAACTTTTTGTTAAAAAAAAGAGAACTTAAAGGCCGACAGTACAATTTTTCTTACTTTTAAACAACGGTCATAAAAATTTCCATAATTAATAATAAAGTTGAAATTTCCTAGCTCCGCTCAACTCTTACCAAACCTCTTTTTGCTACACTTAATTTATTATGCCTGCTTGTCTTGCTTTAAATAGATATGCAAGTAATCCAGACTTTCTTATTTACT
>NZ_JAWRXA010000737.1:0-243 GCF_046535275.1 Chryseobacterium sp. SIMBA_029 | reverse complement strand
CCAGAAATACTCTCTCACAACCATTCCGAAATTATTATTTATTTAAATCAACCTCCTATAATTAAGTGAAAGGAAAATACCTGTTGGCTGAACCGTCTTACATTTCTGGTGAAGAGTAAAAGAAATAAAAAGAGCTGTCACAGACCTCTATTCCAGAGGCCAGGGTATTTAATGAATAAACCTTGGCTAAATAGTATTTAGCCAAGGTTTATTGATATCTATCAGAAATTAGTTTTCTTTTAA
>NZ_JAWRXA010000736.1:0-244 GCF_046535275.1 Chryseobacterium sp. SIMBA_029 | reverse complement strand
TTATAGATTTTCAGTTGTTTGGAATATTGTTGAGTCAGTGAGTCGCTTGTATGTAGGATAAAGTTTGTATTTAACATGATTCATAAAATCACACAGACAAAAAAGCCGACGCAGAGCATCGGCTTATAGGTGTTGCACAAGCGTTTAAACGTTGAAGCGGAAATGCATCACATCGCCATCTTTCACGATATATTCCTTGCCTTCCAAACGCCACTTACCGGCTTCCTTGGTGCCGGCTTCACCC
>NZ_JAWRXA010000735.1:0-244 GCF_046535275.1 Chryseobacterium sp. SIMBA_029 | reverse complement strand
ACCGCCTCGCCGTCGATTCGCCGTCCGCCTGCCCTGAACTCCGACACGACGAACGCGGACTTATCCACGTCCTTCTTCAGTGGTTGGCATTCGACGACCGGCCATCCGGCCGATTTGACGGCGTCAAGGAGCTTCTTGCCACGCGTCCCGCCGGAGTGGCGCAGAACCAGCACCACATCTTCCTCGGGGTGGGCAAGGTATGCCAACGCATCCGACAAGAAGGCATCGTTCATGGCTTCGAGGC
>NZ_JAWRXA010000734.1:0-244 GCF_046535275.1 Chryseobacterium sp. SIMBA_029 | reverse complement strand
CCAGGAGAGCCGCGAGGCTGAGCGCCAGCGGCATGCCCGACAGCCCATACCAGCAGCCTGCCGTCAGAAGCGAGATGACGATGAGATTCCAGACCGGCTCCAGCCGTTCCGGCGCCTGGCCGGTACGGATATGCCATGCCCTGAGCACGCTCGCCGCGCCGTCCAGCAACGGCTCGTCGATATAACGATTGATCCAGTTCACGCTGATGCGCCCCTTCATTAGGAGAGGCTCAGGCAAAACCAC
>NZ_JAWRXA010000733.1:0-244 GCF_046535275.1 Chryseobacterium sp. SIMBA_029 | reverse complement strand
GGGTTTCTCCGGCTGATATTAACGTTTTACTAGTGTATTTAGGACGTTAAAAAAGAAATGTTTCACGTGAAACATTAAAAAAAATACAACAGAAATTAAGGTATTTATGAGCATGCAATATATCTCTGAATATCTTAATTTTTTAAATATAACAGATAGCGAATTCAATGAAAATAAAAGATCATTTTCTTTCACAGGAAATATTTGAAATTAAGGAAACAGAAACAAAAGGAGTATATAAAAC
>NZ_JAWRXA010000732.1:0-244 GCF_046535275.1 Chryseobacterium sp. SIMBA_029 | reverse complement strand
AAAATTAATTCTTGGACACTTGTTTAGATTTATCCTCAATCTATTTTTTTCCTGTTTGATTATTCAAGGTTTGTTTAAAAATAGACAATGGACGATACAGGGAGCGATTATGATGGTGATCATTTTTGCAATTTCTTTATCCATTTATCTGTATTGTATTTATAACCATTTTGAAATAGGATATCTTTTTTCATTCTATATGAGAAGATTTGTAATACAACCTTTGATTATATTATTGATCATT
>NZ_JAWRXA010000731.1:0-244 GCF_046535275.1 Chryseobacterium sp. SIMBA_029 | reverse complement strand
AGCGCCGCTGTGTGGTGAACCAGCCCAAGCTATGTGTGGGCTGTGAAAGGGGTGCAAATGGGGAGAGGACCTCCCCTTTTAGAGCAGTGCAAAACCCTCAACGCAAAAGCCCCAACCCGCCGTGTGGCGGATCGGGGCTTCCGTGCTGCTTTTATGCGGTGTTGCTTATGGTCAATTACTTCGTGATCGGGCCGAGTACCGGATCGTCCACGTAGGCCGTCTTGACGTTGTCCTTGGTGACGAT
>NZ_JAWRXA010000093.1:0-362 GCF_046535275.1 Chryseobacterium sp. SIMBA_029 | reverse complement strand
CCACGATTGACGCCAGCCAGAGCGTTCGAAATTTTTCGCTCTGCCTTGTCGTTGCCGGCAACATCCTTCATCAGCAGTTGGAGATTGCCGGCAACCACCTGCAGCAGGTTGTTGAAATCGTGAGCTACGCCGCCCGTCAGATTGCCGATGGCCTCCATCTTTTGTGCCTGCTGGAGTGCAAGCTCGGTGTTGCGAAGGGCTGCGGCAGCCTCACGTTCGTCGGTCACATCGCGTCCGACCGCATGAATGTAATTGTCATCCGGAACGGCGGTCCATGAAATCGTCCGATAGCCACCATCCCGAGCCTGATAGCGGTTCTCGAACGAGAAGGTTGTTGCTCCTTCGCTGAGTTTGCTGACTGC
>NZ_JAWRXA010000730.1:0-244 GCF_046535275.1 Chryseobacterium sp. SIMBA_029 | reverse complement strand
ACGGCTGATTCGGACTTCACCTACCAGTCGACGAATGGAATGTACGGGCTGGCGCAGGGAAGCTGGACAGGCTTGGGACTGGGCCAGAGCCGGCAAAAGTACAACTGGCTTCCCGAGGCGCACAACGACTTCATTTTTGCCATCATCGGCGAGGAACTGGGCCTCGTGGGCACAGTGGTGGTGTTGGTCCTGTTCGCCATCCTCGGCATCGCGATATTCCGTGTTGTGGTGCGGCAAACGGACC
>NZ_JAWRXA010000023.1:0-10280 GCF_046535275.1 Chryseobacterium sp. SIMBA_029 | reverse complement strand
CAATATGATTCTGCTTTTTCATATCTCTCTCCGCCAAGCTCATCTTCCAACCATACTGTATAATCCTTGTATTGGATAGATAATGGTTTCTCTAATATTTCATCTTTCGCAATATCTTCATTAAAATATTCATTATATGTCTTCACTACTTCTGACACCAATATTTGAGTTGACCATCCGTCTCCAATGATGTGATGCATTGATAAGAAGAATAGGTTTTCGCTCTCTGACCTTTTTAATAATGAAGCTCTTATTAGTGGCGATTCTTCTAAGTTAAAAACTTTGCTGTTAGCAGCCTTTAAATAGCTTTCTATATCTGACTGGTTTTTATCTTCAAAATCTAAAACTTCTATTTTGAAATTAACGATTTCTTTTGGAGTAATATATTGTCGAATTTCTCCTGTTATTTCATCGGACTTAAATGAGGTTCTGATGATCTCATGTCTATTTATTAATGTTCTAAATGATTTTTCAAAATACTCTTCATTAAGTTTACCTTTTAAAGTAACCACTGTTGGCATATTATATGCTTGTGAGCTAACTTCTAATTGGCTCAGTATCCAAAGTCTCTGTTGAGATGATGTTAATGGATAATTTTCTTGTTGCTTTGCTTTTAATATTGGATTGTAATTCTTTTCCTTAAGGTTTTTTGTAATACCTTTAATAGTAGGATAAGCAAAGAAGTCTTTAAAGCTTATTGATGCAGATAAGCTTTGATAGGTTCTGTTAAGAATCTGAGCAAACATCAAACTATGCCCCCCAAGCTCAAAGAAATTATCGGTAATTCCTATTTTATCTACTCCCAATACTTCCTGCCAGATTTCTACAAGTTTTTCTTCAATTTCATTTCTTGGAGCAACATATTCTCTTCTGATTAAATCTTCACCCGTTACTCCAGGTAATGCCTTACGGTCAACTTTACCATTGGGTGTTAACGGAAGCTTATCCAGCTCTACAAAGAAGCCTGGTACCATATATTCTGGCAACTTATGCTGTAAATATTCTCGAAGTTCAATCTTATTTCTTTCCGTATCGATATCCTTAGTATAGTAAGCCGCGAGTACTTTTTCGCCATTGACTTCTTTAACATCTACTATAACATTCTTTAGTTCAGCTGAATAGCATAAAATAGCATTCTCTATTTCCCCCAATTCTATTCTATATCCTCGGATCTTCACCTGGAAATCTTTCCTTCCTAAGAATTCTATATTCCCATCAGGTAACCATCTTGCTAAATCTCCGGTATCATACATCTTACTACCTTTCTCAAATGGATTGTCTATAAACTTCTCCAAAGTTAAATCAGGTTTGTTCAAATAGCCACGAGATAAGCCTGTGCCGGATAAATAAAGACTTCCTATTGATCCTATCGGTACAATATTTTTATCCTCATCCAGAATATAGACCCGAGTATTAGATATAGGACGGCCGATAGGAATCGTATTACTATACTCCTTATCTTCTATCTTGTAATATGTACTATACGTTGTATCTTCAGAAGGTCCGTATAAATTATAAACATCCAGCTCTTTAACACCCAACCTATGAATTGTTTCTATAGGAATAGATTCTCCTGCCATATTTAATATACCAACAGTACTAAAAGATACTCCTTCTTCTAACAATTTATTAACTACTGAGGGTACCGTATTTATTAGGATTTTATCTTCCTTACTGATATAGTTTTTAATTTCAAGCCCATTCTCTATTATTCGTAATGTTTTGCCTACAGAAAGCGTATAGAACATTTCATAGACTGATAAATCGAAACAATAAGACGTCGCCGCATAGGTAATATTGAATTTAGAAATATCAAACTCGTTCTGTGCCCAGTGAATTAAATCGACAGCACTTCTGTTTTCTATCATTACTCCTTTGGGCTGACCTGTGGTTCCCGAAGTATAGATCACATACGAAAGATGATCCTGTTTGCTTATAACAGGAAGGTTATATTTACTATATATTTCCGAATCCTGGAACACTTCTTCCTGGAAAGTTTCCAAAAAAGATGCATCAATAGTAATCTTTGCTTTACTATCGTTTTCAATATAGGCTATGCGTTCCTGCGGATAATTAAGATCGATTGGAACATAGGCTGCCCCGGACTTTAAAATCCCTAATATAACAACAAGCATCTTCTCACTCCTCTCCAGCTTGATTCCTACTAGATCATCAGGTTGAGTGTTATAATTCTTCCTCAGATAACTACCTAATTGATTCGCCTGTTCATTAAGTTCTTGATAAGTTAGCTGTACATCTTTAAAGACTACCGCTATATTATCCGGGCTCCTTTCTACCTGATCCTCAAATAACTCAATTATTGTCTTATCATTCGAGTATTCTAAAGCAGTATCATTAAATTGGTGGAGAAGTTTATCACGCTCTTCAAAAGGTAAAATTAATTGATTATCTAAAATACTATCAGGACTAGTGATAAGTAATTCCAGAAAACTAAAGTAATATCCCTGAAGCTGCTCTATTGTAAACCCGTTCTTTAGCTCTCTTTGTAAATGCCATGAAATTTCCACTCCATTTGCTATAGGGTTTACAGATAGATCTAAGAATGTATTAGTCGATTCAAAATTAGCGTTTAAAAACTGTGATTCTTTCTCACCATGCTCTTCTTGAAAATTAAGTTCATTATAAATATGGAAATCTATATAATTGAAAAAAGTATCAAAGAATGGATTTTCTCCTTTACTATCGTTCGAAAAACGGGTATGCAATTCTAATAAACTTACTCCTTCAAATTTTTTCTGAATATTTATGGATTGGTCTATTTCTTTTACAAATTCTAAAATACTTCCATTTTTTCCTTTTAAACGGTAAGGAATAGTATTTAAGAAACATCCTAATACTTTATCCCCATCTTCTGATAAAGGTCTGCCGTTTGTAACAATTCCTACTGTAATATCATTATTATAAGCTAACATTTGAAGAGCATACAGATAAGCTGAAAAGTTCAATACCTTCATACTAAATCCATATTCTGCAATAAATTCTTGTACAGAGTTATAAAACTTTCCTTCAAGTATATATTGATAGCGTCTGGAAATAACCTCTTCACCAAAAATGTCTAATCTTATATAATTGTGCAACTTGTTTTCCCAATACTTATATTGATTCTCTGTTCTTTTTATACAATTTTGGTTAAAAACATAATCTTTATAGCTTGACGATAATTTTTTTAGCTTTAATTCAGGGCTTTCTAACAAAATCAGGTAGGTATTATTAAGCTCTGTTATTAAAGAAGCTACACTCCAACCATCTAAAATAGCATGGTGAAACTGAAACAATAAATACCTCTGCCTTGGAGCCAGCTCATAAATTTTCATTCGCCAGAGACCCGGAATAGATAGTGAAAAAGAATTCTCCGTACGCTCTTGCAGCATAAACTCCTTAATTAACGTTTCCTGAACTGATTTATCGTACGCAGCAATATCTTCAATTTTCAATGTAATCGGAATCGACTTATAAACCAGGTGTACGGGAACACTGTAATTCTCAAAATTAAATGCTGTACGAAGTATTTCATGTTTATCTACCAGTAACTGGATTGCTTGAGTAAAAACTGACAGATCAAAATCAAGCATTGGAATAGGATATAAGAATTGATCATGATAAATCCCTCTTCCACTATCCAAAACTGATGTATATAGCATTCCTAGTTCAATATCACTTATTGGATAAATCATAGTAATGTCTTCAGAATTTAGTTCTTTAGACAGACTAGCAAACCTTTCTTCTATTTCTTGTTTTATTGCCTGAGAAATTTCCCCTTCCATTCGGTCTAATCTTATTGATATTAACCCACTAATAGATGGTAATTCATAGATGTCCGATAATTTATAATTAGCCTCTAATAAATTATTGGTTCTGCTTAAAAGGCGAATTGAACGAATTGAATCGCCACCTAGTTCAAAAAAATTATCTGTAATCCCAATTTTTTCAATTCCAAGTACTTCCTGCCAAATCACTACAAGTTTCTCTTCAGTTTCATTTCTTGGAGCAACATATTCCTTTCTGATTTGATCTTCGTCGCTAACTCCTGGTAATGCCATACGGTCAATTTTACCATTGGAAGTTAGTGGCATTGTTTCCAATTCTACAAAAAAACCAGGGATCATATAATCAGGTAATTTCTCCTGCAAAAACAGTTTTAATTCTGTTTTATTGATTTCTGAAGAAGATACCAAATAAGCAATCAGGACTTTTTCACCATTCACTTCCTTGGCCTCCACTACAACATGTTTTAGATCTTCTCCATAGCTTAAAATACTATTCTCTATTTCTCCCAATTCTATCCTGTAGCCCCGGATCTTAACCTGCAGGTCTTTTCTGCCCAAAAATTCTATATTACCATCCGGAAGCCATCGGCATAGATCTCCTGTATCATACATTCTACCTTCTTCGAAAGGATTGGCAAGAAATTTTTCAGTTGTTAACTCAGGATTATTCAGATATCCTCTTGCCACACCATCTCCTGAAACATATAATTTCCCAGTTACACCAATTGGAACAGGGTACATGGATTCATCTAATATATAAGCCAAACTGTTTGGAATAGGTTTACCTATTGGGATAGTAATACATTTTTCATCATGAATATCAAAAGTCGTCGAGAATGTAGTATTCTCCGTAGGTCCATATCCATTTACTATTTTAATATGTGGATTGCTTTTAAATACTTTGTGAGTATAAATAGGAGATACTACGTCTCCCCCAACAATTAATTGAGTGATATTTTCAAAGAAATTAATTTTATTTTCAACTACACTATTGAACCATGATGCTGTCATCCAAAGACAATTCACCTCATATTTTTTAACAATATGTTCTAACTTTGATAAATCAAGTAAATTGTCCTGACTGGCTAGAACTAGTTTGGCTCCATTTAGTAAAGTTCCAAAAAACTCTATAATGGTTGCATCAAAAGATATGGAACCTGTACTTAATAAAATACTACTATCATTTAATGGGAAAAAAGAACAAGGTTTAACTAGTCTAATAACGCTGCGATGCTCTACCATAACTCCTTTAGGAACCCCTGTAGAACCTGATGTGTAAATTACATATGCAAGATCTGAGGATACATTGATGATTTCTAAATTTTCCTCACTATATCTAAATCTTTGTAAATTAAAAAGCATAAATTCGTCTTCATCAAGAACAACTTTACAGTCAGTATCTTTTTCTATGTAAGCTATTCTTTCCTCTGGATAGCCAGTATCAATTGGTACATATGCTGCTCCAGATTTTAATATCCCTAAAATAGCAACAATTACAGCCTCACTTCTCCTAAGTTTTATGCCAACGAAATCGTCCGGTACAATAGAATAATTCTCTCTTAAATAATAAGCTAACTGATTTGCTTTTTCATTTAATTCTATATAGGTTAGCCTTACTTCCTCAAAAATAACAGCTACATGATCA
Organism: Chryseobacterium sp. SIMBA_029; assembly: GCF_046535275.1. Lineage (NCBI taxonomy): Bacteria > Pseudomonadati > Bacteroidota > Flavobacteriia > Flavobacteriales > Weeksellaceae > Chryseobacterium > Chryseobacterium sp. SIMBA_029. The sequence continues at coordinate 4,847 of NZ_JAWRXA010000023.1, read as the reverse complement.
GGTGTTCTAGATACCTGATCTTCAAACAATTCTACAATGGTTTTATTTCCAGGATATTCAACATTTGTAGTATTAAATTTATTTATCAATTGGCTTTCCTCCGCTTCCGTCAGATATTTTATTTCTCCAATATTTTTACCTGTTTCCTCTATCAGTCTTTCCATCAAATTTCTGAAGTGAGTAAACATTCTCTCTATTAAATAAATATCATAAATATCTGTATTATAATCAATCATTAATTCCAGACCTTCTTTTTCAGTAAAAGAAAATCGGATATCTGATTGAGAAATCATTCTTGAAAAACCGTATTCACTTACCTTAAGTGCAGATAATTCTTGTTTATTGTTTTCTAATTGTTTCTGATTTTGTAAAACCACCATTACATCAAACAATGCAGAACGACTCGTGTCTTTTTTTAAATTAAGCTTGGTCACCAACTCATCAAATGGATAATCCTGATACTGATATGCATTTGATAAAATCTCTTTTTGTTTCAGTACTATATCTGAAAAACTATGTTTTTCGTCCAAACAGGTTCTAATTGCGAGTGTATTTAGAAATAGACCTAACTGATTTTCTAAATCTGGATGTTGTCTTCCCGCAATTGGCGTTCCAAGAATAATATCGTTTTGTCCTGTATATCTGTACAATAGAACATTTATCCCAGCCATTAACGTCATAAACAGAGTAACATCATGTTCTTTTGAAAAGGCTTTCAATTTCTTCAAAAACTCTTTAGGAAATTGATGAATAAGACTATTCCCATTATAGGTCTGTATCAATGGACGTATTTTAAAACTTGGCAGATTTAAGACTGGTATCTCTCCTTCAAATTGTTTTATCCAATATTTTTCTGATGTTTTAAATTTTTGCTGTTGTAATTCTTTATTCTGCCAGACAGCATAATCTTTATATTGAATTTGATGTTCATACAAATCTATTTCTTCTCCTAGCATGAGAGTATTATAGATCTTTATTATTTCAGATATTAATAACTCCATTGACCACCCATCTCCTATAATGTGGTGTAAGGATAAGAAATATATATATTCTGATTTAGCTACCTTGATTAAAGAAGCTCTTATTAATGTTGCTTGCTCTAAATCAAATATTTTTTTGTTCGTTATTTGTAAATAATTAATTACAGCACTTTCTTGATCCTCTATTGAACTATAATCCTCTTCATCAATTTTAAAATGTATTTGTTCTGCAGGTACAATATATTGGAAAACATCTCCTTCGTCATCAGCTTTAAAATAAGTTCTCAGTATTTCATGACGTTTAATCAGTAATCTGAAAGATTCCTCTAGCTTATTTTTGTTTATTTCTCCTGTCAATCTAACAGCTCCTGGCATATTATAAGCTATTGAACTGTTTTCAAGTTGGCTCAATATCCATAATCTTTTTTGCGCAGACGTTAATGGATATGAAATAGCTTCTAATGCTTTGGGAATAGTTACATATTTGTTATCTAATAATCCTTCAGTCAGTTCTTTAATTGTAGGATTTTTATAAAATATTTTGAATGAAATTTCTTTATTCAGATTTTTCATTGCACTATTAATAATCTTAGCCATCATTAAACTATGACCTCCTAACTCAAAGAAATTATCGGTGATTCCGATCTGTTCTATTCCTAATACTTCCTGCCATATGTGTACAAGCTTTTGCTCTATTTCATTTCTCGGAGCTATATATTCTCTTCTTATTAAATCTTCGTCTGTAATATCTGGTAATGCCCTACGGTCGACTTTACCGTTTGGAGTTAACGGGATAGATTCCAATTCTACAAATAACCCTGGGATCATATAGTCAGGTAAATTATTCTGCAAATATTTTCGGAGTTCATTCTTATCTATAGCTCCTTCAATATCTTTTGTGTAGTAAACTGCAAGCACCTTTTCTCCATTAACTTCTGTAGCATCAGCAACTACTTGTCTTATATCAGAGCTAAATCGAGAAATATTCGTTTCTATTTCTCCTAGTTCTATACGGTAGCCTCGGATCTTTACCTGAAAATCTTTTCTTCCTAAAAATTCTATATTCCCATCAGGCAGCCACCTTGCTAAGTCTCCGGTGTCATACATCTTTGTTCCTTCCTCAAATGGATTGTCTATAAACTTCTCCGCAGTTAAATCAGGTTTATTCAAATAGCCTCGAGATAAACCAGCTCCGCTTATATAAAGATTTCCATATACTCCGGAAGCATATAATTGTTGATTATTCCCAATATAAATTTTAGAATTTGAAAAAGGTTTACCTATAGGAGTTGTCCCGTTAAAATCCAGTAAACTATCATCAAAAAACGTAGAGTCTATAGTAGCTTCAGTTACGCCATAACTATTAATAACTTTGATAGACTTACCAAATTTATTCTTTATACGTAAATAATCTTGATTATTAAAACTATCTGAACCGAAAATAAAGATTTTCAAAAATGAAATGTCTAATTTATTAGCAATAACTTCATCACATAAACTTAATAATAGAGAGGGGGTACCTTCCAATATTGAAATTTGATTATTCTTCAACAATTGGTATAAAGATTGGACATCCAATTTGATATTATTAGGACATATTACCATCTTTCCTCCGTTCAAAATAGATCTACATAAATCACCTACGAAAACATCAAATGAAATACTGGCTAATTGAAGTAAATTTATATCTATTTTTTCAAGCTCATACTCTTTCCTCCAACATTTGTAAATACTGACAACATTTCTATTTTCTATCATCACACCTTTGGGCTTACCTGTAGAACCAGAGGTATAAATAACATAGGCCAGACTATCTGGCTGGCTAATGACAGGAAGATTCTCTTGAGTATATTTTACTTGTTCTTTTTGTATATTCTTCTTGAAAATCTCTAAAAAGTATTCATCAATAATCAACTTTAACTTAGTATCATCTTCAATATAGTCTATCCTTTCTTGTGGATAATCCGGATCTATTGGCACATAGGCGGCTCCGGATTTCAATATGCCCAATATACCAACAATCATCTCTTCACTTCTCTCAAGCTTGATTCCTACCAACTCATCGGATTGAGTATTATAATTCTTTCTCAGATAATCACCTAACTGATTCGCTCGCTCATTAAGTTCTTGATAAGTTAGCTGAACATCTTTAAAGACTACCGCTACATGATCAGGGGTTCTATCTACCTGCTCCTCAAACAACTGGACTATCGTTTTATCGTTCGAAGACTCAACCTTTGCATTATTAAATTTATGGATAAGTTCATAGTGCTCTTCTTCGGTAAGGAAGTCTATATCTTCAATTGTTTCATCTGTGTGTTCTATAGCTTTCGTTAAAAGGTTTTCAAAATGAACAAACATTCTTTTGATCAGGAACTCGTCATAAATATCTGTATTATATTCTATGCTAAGTCCTAATTGATCATCTAACTCTGTAAAAGTATAGCTTACATCAAACTGAGATGTCTTCCTTTGGTAATCATATCTCTCTACCTGTAAACCTACTATATCTTTTTCAGTATTACCTAAACGTAATTGATTCTGGTTTTGAAATACAACTAATACGTCAAATAATGCAGAACGGCTCGTGTCTCTTTTCAAATTCAGCTTGCCTACCAACTCGTCAAATGGGTACATTTGATGTTCATAAGCTGATAAGAGTATATTTTTCTCCTTATTGAGTATAGAGTTAAAGGTATTATTATCTTCTTCTAGTCTTGTTCTTATAGCAAGTGTATTAAGGTAAAGCCCTATCTGGTTTTCCAAATCAGGATGTTCTCTTCCTGCTATCGGTGTACCCACAATAATATCCTGTTGGCCTGTATATCGGTAGAGTAATGCGTTAACACCTGACATTAAAGTCATGAATAGTGTTGCGCCGTGTTTCTCCGAATACTTCTTAAGCTTTTCTGTAAATTCTATTGAAAACAATTGACTGATATTGTCTCCGTTGTAAGTCTGTATCAAAGGACGTGGCTTATAACTTGGCAGCTCCAACACAGGTAGTTCTCCTTCAAATTGATCTAACCAATAAGATTCTGCATTTTGATGCTTTTCACCCTTGTTTTCTTCCTGCCGCCATATCGTATAGTCTTTATACTGGATGGATAATGGAGCTTCTTCTTGCATCTCATTATCTTTACTATCTTCGTCCTTAAGAAGCTTGTTGTAGTTATCAACTATTTCTGACACCAATAACTCTGTTGACCATCCGTCTCCAATAATGTGATGCATTGAGAGAAAAAATAGATTTTCATTATCTGATATATTTAGTAAAGAAATTCTTATTAATGGTGATTGTTCTAAATTAAAGGATTCGCTACTAGCGGCTTGTAGATAGTCTTCTATCTCCAAATTATTTTTATCCGTAAAATCTAATAATTCTATTTTGAAGTTTATTTCATCCTTTGGAGTTATATACTGACGGATTTCTCCTGTAGCTTTATCTGACCTAAATGATGTTCGGATAATTTCATGTCTATCTATTAATGTCCTGAAAGATTTTTCAAAATACTCCTCATTAAGTTCACCTTTTAATCTAACTACTGCCGGCATATTATAAGCCTCTGAGCTACCTTCTAACTGGCTCAAGACCCAAAGTCTTTGTTGGGATGGAGTTAACGGGTAATCCTCTTCTTCTGGGGCTTTTGGTATTGGGGTATAGTCTTTTCCTATAAGGATTTTTGCAATATCTTTAATTGTAGGATAAGTAAAAAAGTCTTTAAAACTTACCTGCATTGATAGATTTTGGTTGATTCTGTTGATAATCTGAGCAACCATTAAGCTATGCCCCCCAAGCTCAAAGAAATTATCGGTAACTCCCACTTGATCTATTCCCAGTACTTCCTGCCAGATAACAGCCAGATT
>NZ_JAWRXA010000729.1:0-244 GCF_046535275.1 Chryseobacterium sp. SIMBA_029 | reverse complement strand
ATAATGAAAACATTAGTTATTGTCACACATCCTGATATTGAAAAATCAATCATTAATAAAAGATGGATCGAGGAATTAGCCAAATATCCTGAAAAATATACCGTTCATCAATTATACAAAGTTTATCCAGATGGTAAAATTAATGTGGCCAGAGAACAGGAGTTGATGGAATCCTATGATAAAATTGTATTTCAGTTTCCTTTCTATTGGTTCAGCAGTCCGCCCATGTTAAAACAATGGCTGG
>NZ_JAWRXA010000728.1:0-244 GCF_046535275.1 Chryseobacterium sp. SIMBA_029 | reverse complement strand
ATCAACTCCTCTTCCTCATAGAATGCAGAATCATGAAGTCTCTTTACAGCATTATTGATCGAAAAAGGATTAAAAATTGTACCGAAAGAATTATTAAGCGTCTGAAGCTGCCCATCTTTCAGTAAATCAGTCATTTCAGTAGCAAAACAAGACCCGATTGAAAATATTTTATCTTCAATCTCAATTTTCTTCTCCGATTTTGGGATGTCAACCTCTGTTCTGAATTTCATTATGTAGATATTAG
>NZ_JAWRXA010000727.1:0-244 GCF_046535275.1 Chryseobacterium sp. SIMBA_029 | reverse complement strand
CACTGGAATCTTCAACCAGGTGGACAGCCTGTTGGGTACCCTTGCCGGATCCGAAAGCGGCGGCTTTGAACTCAAGAAGGTGGCTTCACTCGGTCAGGTGGCGTCCTTCGCAACGATTATCGCCGTCGTGAATGTTGTTCTGCTCACGGCGCTGTCGATGCTCTCGGCCGTGCTTTATAACATTTCCGCAACGTTGGTTGGCGGCATTGGCGTCACTCTGACGGACGACTAGTAAAAAAATCGC
>NZ_JAWRXA010000726.1:0-244 GCF_046535275.1 Chryseobacterium sp. SIMBA_029 | reverse complement strand
CTCGAAGTTCGGCGCTTTGGCTTTCATGTACTTTGCTCCTTAAAGTTTTCCAAAGATGTCTTCAAGTACGACGGCCTGCGAAAGGCCCGTCATCATCCTTGGCTTCCCTGTACGGTGATCGATGAAGAAGGCAGCCGGCACACCCGCCTGTTCCTTGCCGTTGTTTTCGAATGCGGCAAACAGGAACGCCAGGTTGGTGCTGAGATGCTCAACTGTTTCCGGTGTTGGCTCGGAGCGGATCTGC
>NZ_JAWRXA010000725.1:0-244 GCF_046535275.1 Chryseobacterium sp. SIMBA_029 | reverse complement strand
ACATAGAGCGTATCGGCGCCGGTACCGCCATCCAGAACGACATCGCTCTGGTCGCCGTACAGGCTATCGTTGCCCGATCCGCCGTACAGCCAGTCGGCGCCAGCGCCGCCCTTCAGCGTATCGTCGCCGCCGTTTCCGAGGAGAACGTCATCGCCGCCCTTGGCGTCGATAGTTTCAGCGTAGTCGCTGCCGACGAAAATTTCGGATTTATCGCTGCCCGAGAGGTCGCTAAACTGCCAAGCGA
>NZ_JAWRXA010000724.1:0-244 GCF_046535275.1 Chryseobacterium sp. SIMBA_029 | reverse complement strand
CCGGTCCGGTTCACCCCGGAGCACCAGACGGTCACCGCACTGCCGGCACGTAGACTCCAGGTAACAAGCCAAGCCGCATAAACAGGAGGCATTGATGCGCAAAGTGACCGCCGGATTGTTCCACTCCGTTGATGGCGTGGTGCAGGACCCATTCAACTTCCAGTTCGACAGCTTCGACGAAGAGTTGGGCAAAGGCCTGACCAAGATGATCAACACCGTGGACACGGTGGTCCTGGGCCGGGTC
>NZ_JAWRXA010000723.1:0-245 GCF_046535275.1 Chryseobacterium sp. SIMBA_029 | reverse complement strand
GTAACATTCGGATTATCACTTTACTATAATCTGGGTAAAAGATGGGGAATAGGAACAGGACTGAACTACACGAAACTGGCTTCGGAGCTTCATTCAGGAACCAATGCTAACTATATTAAAGGAAATCAGACTGTTCATTATATAGGAATTCCGGTTCAGGTCAATTACAATGTGATCCAGAAAGGAAAATTTACAGGGTATATAACGGGAGGTGCATTGGTGGAGAAACAGGTGGCAGGAAGCAT
>NZ_JAWRXA010000722.1:0-245 GCF_046535275.1 Chryseobacterium sp. SIMBA_029 | reverse complement strand
CATCACGCTAAGCTGCACAGCAGTATCACTAATACCACTGGAAGAGGCAATCTGATCTCCTCCATGTATAATAATACTGCATGATCCAAACTGATTCATATTTTCCATTATTAATCCTGCCGAAATTATATATACCCCTTTCTTTGCAACTGTATACTGGCTCGTTGCATTGTTCCATGATCCAATAGAAGGATCTGCTGCAATGTTAACAACAGGAAAAGAAAGCTTATTCGGAGGTGATGAGG
>NZ_JAWRXA010000721.1:0-245 GCF_046535275.1 Chryseobacterium sp. SIMBA_029 | reverse complement strand
CCGAAAGAGCCATCCTCGAATCCCAACGTGATCGACGCCCGATCTTCGACAACCTCGATTCCAGGGCTATCACCCATCCGGCGGGCCTGTACCGAGACAATTTTACTGCCTGACAGGAACCTCATCAAATCGACAAAGTGACACGCCTCGCCAATGATACGCCCACCACCCACCGCGTTATCCTGGGTCCAATGGTTGGAAGGTATCGCTCCGGCGTTCATCGTCAAAAGAAACGTTTTTGGTTC
>NZ_JAWRXA010000720.1:0-245 GCF_046535275.1 Chryseobacterium sp. SIMBA_029 | reverse complement strand
GATTACTCCCACTTCCACCACCATAATCACCAGGTCCACCACCCATATCATGTCCGCCATTGCCAGGACCTCCATTTCCACCCCATCCGTCATACATCGTCAGCCTTACCGGTCTTATTACTCTGATGATCACTTCTCCTACATCAATAGGGTTGTCGCTATTTCTGGAAACCGTCTTGGTGTCATAGTAGTCTTGAAATGTATCAATAAGATAAAAAACATCGGAATGTGTGCTTTGGTGAACG
>NZ_JAWRXA010000719.1:0-245 GCF_046535275.1 Chryseobacterium sp. SIMBA_029 | reverse complement strand
ATTGGTACGGGGGTGGCACGCCTTGCGGGGGCAAATAACGATGCGTTGGTGATGGCAGATTTTTCGTTTGGAGCAGCGGCAACCATCTCTTCAGCTGTAGAAGTAGGACAACTTGCCGTAGAGCAGCTCGGCTCGCGTTATCCAATTAAATCCGCTCAAGGCAACATTCAATTTCCAGCTTCAGGCAGAAGCTCGCTGCGTGAGCCGGAATGGCCTTTTAGTACAGGGGTGACCCCTCCGCCCTC
>NZ_JAWRXA010000718.1:0-245 GCF_046535275.1 Chryseobacterium sp. SIMBA_029 | reverse complement strand
GAGCATCGTGGACAACAACGTCACGCAGAACATCAAGTCCGGCGCACCGGCAGGCAAGTTCACCGTGGTCTGGCGGGTCGTAGCCTCGGACTCGCACCCCATCGAGGGTACGTTCACGTTCACCGCGGGAACCCCGAACGCTTCATCGGCAGCCTCGACGGCAGCGACTTCGGCGTCCACGGCGGCATCCACGACGGCGGCGCAGTCACCGCAGTTCCCTTGGGGCCTCGCCGTGGGAGCTGTGG
>NZ_JAWRXA010000092.1:0-362 GCF_046535275.1 Chryseobacterium sp. SIMBA_029 | reverse complement strand
AGGCTTCTGAGCAATGGAGAGTTGGAGTATTTAGGCAGAAAAGATTTCCAGGTGAAGATTCGGGGATACAGAATAGAGTTGGGAGAGATAGAGAGTACGCTCTCTGAATTCAGCCCTGTTATCCAACAAGTAGTTGCTTATGCCAAAGAAGTGAATGGTGAAAAAGTACTTGCAGCTTACTACACAAAAAATGATGAATCAGATATCGATAAGTCTGAACTTCGAGAATATTTACTGAGTAAGTTACCAGAATATATGGTACCAGGCTTCTTTGTAGAGCTTGATAATATTCCGTTAACACCCAATGGTAAGGTTGACCGTAAGTCATTACCTGGAGTTAGCGGTGAAGATTTAATCAGAAG
>NZ_JAWRXA010000717.1:0-245 GCF_046535275.1 Chryseobacterium sp. SIMBA_029 | reverse complement strand
AGGGAAAAAGTACAGATGAAGAAGGATACAGAGCGGAATTTATACGACTTGTTGAAAGCTATAAAACAATTAAGTAATACTTGAAAGGAACTATTAGTAAACAAACCCGTTTTACAATCCGTAAAGCGGGTTTTGTATTCTATATAACCTATTGGAATACTTTATTTTAATATGGGATTAAAAAAAAGAGGATATATTTCAAAATTAGTTTTCAAAAATTATTGAAAATTCAAAAAATATAATTA
>NZ_JAWRXA010000716.1:0-245 GCF_046535275.1 Chryseobacterium sp. SIMBA_029 | reverse complement strand
GCCCTTAAGTGAAGAAGGAACGCGATCGAAAGAAATACGCGCGAAGCCTGTTCACTGCGACAAGCCGGAATATTGGCCGCATAAAATCTAGGGCCCTCATCTGCCACGTGCATGCACTTCATCACCTGGACGTCGCGAAGAATATGCCTAGGAACCAGCCTGACAACGGCGGCCAGGAGACTGGCCATGCGTCACCATTTCGCAGCCAGCTTCTCTCGCGGCTCGACCTCGTGACGCTACGGCGC
>NZ_JAWRXA010000715.1:0-245 GCF_046535275.1 Chryseobacterium sp. SIMBA_029 | reverse complement strand
CGGTGAGTACGCGCACGTTGATCAGGCCAGTGACCAGCAACCCTGCGACGAGGCCATAGCCCAAGCCGCTGAACCGTCTGAGGATCGCCTGCACCGGGTGCACATGCGGCTGCCTGAGGATCAGGACCAGCAGTAACAGCCCGCCGAGCCACGCCCCCACGCAGACCAAGTGCACCACTTGGTTGAGGATCAGCAATTGCCCGCTGAGCCCATCGAGCATAGCGCCATGCCCGACCGGCGCCAGC
>NZ_JAWRXA010000714.1:0-245 GCF_046535275.1 Chryseobacterium sp. SIMBA_029 | reverse complement strand
CATCAGGCTTCGCTTTAAAGTAAAGTGAAGCATAAAAGTAAATAACAGGAATACATGCGAAAATAAAGGCATCTGTACTGTCGCTTCCAAAGATATTGTTAGGAATAAACCAACCAATTCCTCCGGCTATGATGGCTGGAACAAATACTTTAAGCATAATTTCAGAAAGTTTTGTATCTCCTTCCTGTACAGGCTTCATTTGTGCTGCATGGATATAGTGTTTTCTTCCGATGGTAAAAATAACC
>NZ_JAWRXA010000713.1:0-245 GCF_046535275.1 Chryseobacterium sp. SIMBA_029 | reverse complement strand
CCTGGCCACTTCCGCCACCTTCGAATGCACATACACAGTGACGTAACGCTTGCCCTCTTCTTCCCCTCGCACCCCGCTCGCCCTATCCGAACTGCCCACGGGGTAATAATCAAAATGGTTACGCTTCTTTTTCGCCGCCCACACTTCCAAACTATCGCCTGGAATACCATGCTGATCGTCAGTCAAATAAGGAATTTCATTGCCAATTTCGTCAAGCAGCACCAATGTAGCCAGCTCAGCATTAC
>NZ_JAWRXA010000712.1:0-245 GCF_046535275.1 Chryseobacterium sp. SIMBA_029 | reverse complement strand
CATTGTTTTTACAGGAGTAAGCCTTACATTTTCATATTTTTCTGTAAGCCCTAGAGACTGAAGCTCATTCCAGAATTCATCTGTATTAACCACCTCCATAAAGATCATGGTATTATCAACCCAGTCTTTCGCATAATAGTCCTGAAGGTAAAAACCTATTTCTTCTCTTATAAACAGTGATAGTTTGGATTCCAAAACAACTTCTTCAAACCCCAGATCTTTGTAAAATTGTCTGCTGATTTCAA
>NZ_JAWRXA010000711.1:0-245 GCF_046535275.1 Chryseobacterium sp. SIMBA_029 | reverse complement strand
AGTTACCATATTAATTGTTCCTCCTGGATCAACACTGGACATGGTAATGCTTGCAGGGCCTTTGAATACTTCTACACGCTCTATATTGGATGTCATGGGCTGTAAAAAATAATACTGTCTTGTCCGCATCCCATTGATAATCTGCCCCTCTTCGTTTTGACTGATTCCCCTGATATTATATTGATTATAATAACTTGAAGGAGATACACCATTTACATTTTTCATGACATCTCCAAGCTGGAATG
>NZ_JAWRXA010000710.1:0-245 GCF_046535275.1 Chryseobacterium sp. SIMBA_029 | reverse complement strand
GATACCATTGGAAACCGGTAGTCATTCTTCCTGAGGGAGGCGTATGGCTGGACTTTGGATTTACCAATTATAATGGTGAACAGGAAAATCTTTTTGCAAAAAATCTAAAGGATGATCCCTATAAAGAAAGAGCCATTCCGAAATTCTGTGGCTTCTATTGGAGAGATAAAGATAAAAATAGATATGGTGTATGGATAGATTCCTTTGATGAAAAGGAGATTTTTGAGCTATTTCAAAAGATAGAC
>NZ_JAWRXA010000709.1:0-245 GCF_046535275.1 Chryseobacterium sp. SIMBA_029 | reverse complement strand
CCCGCCCCAGAGCACGTCCACTTACCGCCCACGCGATGCCACGCACGCAAAAGAACGCGATATGCGTTCGCAGCATGAGCCTGGTTGAGGGCCGCATCGCATGTCTCCACCCGATTCGCCGAGGCCTCCCACCGATCCTCTGTACAATTGCCCAATCGAAAACCGGCATGAGCCCGTTCGCGGGCCACTTCAAGCGGCATCATGGCAAGCCCGGTTCTGCACACCTGGGACGCATATCCGCACCG
>NZ_JAWRXA010000708.1:0-245 GCF_046535275.1 Chryseobacterium sp. SIMBA_029 | reverse complement strand
GTGACGATGTTGTGGTCGTACACATGGCCGCGTACCAGGCCGACTTCGATCGCGCCTTCCTTGAGTGCCGCAATCTGCTGGGAGATGGTCATCTCCTGCAAACTGACATCGGAGTCCGGTGCAAGCGATTTGAACAGGCGCAGCGTGTTCGGCAGAAAGCAGTAGATCGCGGTATAGATGGACCCGACAATCAGATGCGCCCGTGCGCCGCGTCCCGACGCGCGCACCGCGGCGATAGCGGCCGA
>NZ_JAWRXA010000707.1:0-246 GCF_046535275.1 Chryseobacterium sp. SIMBA_029 | reverse complement strand
ATCATATTTAAAATAAACCTACTTTATAAATTTATTAATTTACAAATACAATGAAATATTTAATAATTACTATTTTTAGTATACTAGTTTTTTTGAGTTGTAAGCAGCATTTGAATAATTCAAAAAAAGAGAATATAGAACCACAGTTATCGACTAAAAATTCCAATTTACCCACATCTAATAAGATTAAAACTGATACAACCACCACAAAGAAAAAAGCCATTAAAGAATGGACTTTTAACAACC
>NZ_JAWRXA010000706.1:0-246 GCF_046535275.1 Chryseobacterium sp. SIMBA_029 | reverse complement strand
GAGGCGAGCCGGTGTAGAATCGTGGGCAAGCTCACGTCCGCACCAACGACCCTCCAGAAGCGGCCCGGTACCGCGGGCCGTTGAAAGGGAATTGGATGACCGTCCAGGCCGAAGCAGGCGCCACCACCGTCCAAACAATCGTGGCAGGGTCTTTCCAAGAATGGACCAAGGCCATTTCGGCTTCTTTCGTTCCTTTGCTGGCGAAGGGTCCGGCCAATGCGCAGTTCCACGGCACGATGCGCGGAC
>NZ_JAWRXA010000705.1:0-246 GCF_046535275.1 Chryseobacterium sp. SIMBA_029 | reverse complement strand
ATCTAGAGATGAAGCTGTTCTTCAGCAAGCATTGGCTTTTTGCGGCCATGACTTGCGAGATCTCCGAACCGGGTGACTGGGTCCGTGTGGACATTGGTCGCGAGTCTGTGGTTATCGTTCGGAAGAAGGACGGAGAAGTTGCTGCGTATCACAACACCTGCCGGCATCGCGGCTCGCGAATCTGTCAGGAGGAGCGGGGCCACGCGGGCCGGCTCGTGTGTCCGTATCACCAGTGGACTTACGGCC
>NZ_JAWRXA010000704.1:0-246 GCF_046535275.1 Chryseobacterium sp. SIMBA_029 | reverse complement strand
CTTTAAAAAACAAACTGGAGTAACCCCCAATGCCCTTAGAATGAACCTTGTTTGAATTTTATAGTTCTTGGTTTGAATTCTATACCAAAGATAGATGCTGTATACTCTAATTTTGTCTTGTAAAATTAAAATCAAAACCATCATGAAATTTAGAAAATTAGGAAATACAGGAGAGCAGCTTTCTGCTATTGGATTAGGTTGTATGGGAATGAGCTTTGCCTATGGGCCCGCAGATGAACAGGAAAG
>NZ_JAWRXA010000703.1:0-246 GCF_046535275.1 Chryseobacterium sp. SIMBA_029 | reverse complement strand
ATCCTGGAAAACTCCGGACTTGTAGATGCTGTCTATATCCCGGAAATAACAGATATTTACCCTGAAAAAGCAGAAAGCCAGCATTATGACTTTGACGGATTGGAAAATGAAATGGAAGGAAAATCCAGACCTGGGCACTTTGACGGTGTAGGAACTGTTGTAGAGGAGCTTTTCAGACAAATACAGCCTGATGCAGCCTACTTTGGCGAAAAGGACTTTCAGCAGCTTGCCATTATCAAAAAAATG
>NZ_JAWRXA010000702.1:0-246 GCF_046535275.1 Chryseobacterium sp. SIMBA_029 | reverse complement strand
ACCACCTGACAAACCTCGCCTGGCGCATCGAACTGCGCGGCATGCAGAAGCTGGTTCTGCTCGCGCTGTCGCACCTCGCTGTGCAATCGACGGGCGACGCGAATTCGACCGTGCAACGGCTTGCCTTCATGTGCGGCATCTCGGATAGCGGCGTGCGCGAGCAGCTCAAGCACCTCGCCGAAGCGGGATATGTCGAGACCGTAACGGTCGACGACAAGCCCATCTACCGCGTACGCGTCGCGACAT
>NZ_JAWRXA010000701.1:0-246 GCF_046535275.1 Chryseobacterium sp. SIMBA_029 | reverse complement strand
CGACCGATCGGCTTCCCACGCGATAACTTGGCTACGCCTATCGCGCGGTGCCAGATGGCAGGCCAAATCAAAAGCTTACCGATCTAGGCACCCATGCGATCTTTCACCCGATACCGAACGTGCGATTGAACATGCGACAGACAATCTAGAAGCGGAATGCAATACCGGCCGCTACGATGACGGGGTCGAGACGCGCGGAGGCATGGAGCGGCACCGGCCCAAGATATCCTGTTGCACTGGTGCGCA
>NZ_JAWRXA010000700.1:0-246 GCF_046535275.1 Chryseobacterium sp. SIMBA_029 | reverse complement strand
AAAATGGCCGAATTCTTTACTAAAATAGCTCCTCTGAATAATATTGACAAGATTAAAAAACCAATGTTTATTGTACAGGGAACCAATGATCCAAGAGTTCCGGTTTCCGAAGCTATTCAAATGCGTGATAAACTAAAAGGACAGGGGAAAACAGTATGGTATCTTGAGGCTAAAAATGAAGGACATGGATTCAGGAAAAAAGAGAATATAGATTTCCAGCGTCTGGCGATGATCAGATTTATGCAG
>NZ_JAWRXA010000699.1:0-246 GCF_046535275.1 Chryseobacterium sp. SIMBA_029 | reverse complement strand
CTATAATTCCTACTACACCTGAAACGATAAATGTTGTTTCAAATTTCTCGGTTTCCGTAATGGATTTTGCAAATTGTCGTATCACGCTCAATTCCTCAATCATTTTCGTTTTGAAAAACGCTTTAAGTTTGTTGATTGAAAGGACATTCATTTTTGGTTTTGTTAACAATGTGAAAATTTCGACGTTTTGATATATGTATTCTGTAGTTTTTTCTATAAAGGTCAGCATGTTCATTGGATCATCAC
>NZ_JAWRXA010000698.1:0-246 GCF_046535275.1 Chryseobacterium sp. SIMBA_029 | reverse complement strand
CAGCCGTTCAGCGTCTCTGCTGTCGGTTAGCTCAAAATCAGTGAACTGACAGGTATGAGGATCATATCCCATATGTAGTCGCCATTCAGCGCTGCCGCCCCCGGGCGCACTGATTGCTGTTCCATCGACAAGACGCAATCTCTTTCCGCTTGTACAACCCGTAACTGCGGCGCGTACAGCAAGTGTTTGTGCGGCAAGTATGCCAAACCAGTCGGCGGCATTCCGCAGCCGCTTCAGGAGAGCCAC
>NZ_JAWRXA010000697.1:0-246 GCF_046535275.1 Chryseobacterium sp. SIMBA_029 | reverse complement strand
AAACGGCAACCATTTTCATAGTTGCCGTTTTTTTACATTTTATATCATTAAACAATGTTTCCTGATGCATCAGTCCAATTGTTTCCATTAAACCAGATAGGTTTTGACAGACTTGTATCAAATATCTCAGAGCCTACAGAGTTATTTTGAGGTCTGTTGGCCGAATCTAGGTGTATGGTAGAGTTATATTTATTAGGAATAAACTGGCCAAGAACTTTATCTTTTACATTCTGAATGGTTGTCATT
>NZ_JAWRXA010000022.1:0-10493 GCF_046535275.1 Chryseobacterium sp. SIMBA_029 | reverse complement strand
ACCTACTATCTCTCGTTTTCAGTGGGGCAAAGATAGAAACTTTTAACCTCCCTACCAACTTTATTTAACATAATATTCCTAAAGTGGATAAGTAATTGTTTAACGATCTGAATATGAAATTTTTATAAACAACAGTGGAGTTATCCACAATGATGATACACCCAAAACCCCGGGACATTGCTAGAAAAAACGGGGCAATATTCTTTTATATATATAGTATCCGATCAGACAGCCTATAGCGTCAATGTTTATTAATTCATCTATTATAGAAGGAGTTATTTTTTCATATTTATAGTCTACTAATTTGGTAGATTAATTATTTGTTTTAAATTTGCTCAAAACAAATAATGAAAGAATTACTCTTAAATCAATATAACCTCAAGCAAATGTATGCATACCCTATTTATAGGATAGTCTGTTGCAAGTAAAAAAATTGTCAATTTAGTCTATATAATTAATAGACTAATTATTACTATTGGATTTTTTCCAGCCTATTAATAATAGCTTATCACTTCTTATATATTATATGGAATAATCCTTATAAAATTATTTAACAGCAGAAAATGGAATCTCAAAATAAACAGTCAGATTTTTTAAAATATCTATTCATGAAGAAGCAGAAGGAAAGTTATCTGTTTCATGAAAAACACCTAGCCGAGAATTTTGTTCAGGAATTATTTGATGTACTGTTTATTTATCATTTAGAATCTTATCAATCCAGCGAGCAACTTGAATACAAATTCAATCATTTGCGATATCAGCTGCATACGCTAATTAATAAAGTCTCCACAAGTGATTCTATTATAAAGGAGCAGGTAGAAAAATTCTTTGATGAGATACCTTATATATATGATATGCTTCTTTTGGATGCGGAAGAGATTCTACATTTTGATCCTGCCGCTCATTCTAAGGAGGAAATCTTTATTTCTTATCCGGGATTTTTTGCTACAGCAGTGTATCGTTTTGCTCACCAGCTTTATCAACAAAAGATTCAAATCCTTCCCAGAGTAATCAGTGAGTATGCCCATAGTAAAACCGGAATTGATATTAACCCCGGAGCTGAGATTGGGAAAAGTTTTTTTATTGATCACGGAACAGGGATTGTGATCGGGGAAACTACCGTTATAGGCAATCATGTAAAGATTTATCAAGGGGTGACTCTAGGAGCACTGAGTGTCTCAAAGGATTTAGCCAGTCTGAAAAGGCACCCTACTATTCAGGATCATGTCGTGCTTTATTCCGGAGCAACTATTTTAGGTGGAACCACTGTAATCGGAGAAGGGAGCATTATTGGCGGAAATGTATGGATTACTCATTCTATTGCCACCAATTCGGTGGTATACCATACTAACCAGATAAAAATAAAAGATAATAATCCTTTTCCGGAGGTCATCGATTTTGTAATATAAAATTTAAAAAAATATAATTATGCCATTTCAAAATATTTTAGAAACCATTGGGAATACTCCTGTCGTGAGAGCTTCAAAATTATTTCCACACCATGAAGTATATATTAAGCTGGAAAAAAGTAATCCCGGAGGAAGCATTAAAGACCGTATTGCATTGGCTATGGTTGAGGATGCCGAAGAAAAAGGGATTATCAATAAAGATACTCAAATCATTGAGCCCACCAGCGGTAATACCGGAATCGGCCTGGCACTAGTGGCTGCAGTGAAAGGTTACAAGTTAACACTGGTAATGCCGGAAAGTATGAGTATTGAGCGTAGAAAATTAATGGAAGTGTACGGAGCGGATTTTGTACTGACTCCACGCGAGAAAGGAATGAAAGGTGCCATAGAAAAAGCACAGGAGCTCGTCGATTCTACAAATAATTCATGGATGCCAAGACAATTTGACAACCAGGCGAATGTTGAAGTACATAAAAAAACTACTGCACGAGAAATTTTGAAAGATTTCCCTGATGGCTTGGACTATTTGGTAACGGGAGTAGGAACCGGCGGCCATATTACCGGTGTGGGTGAAGTATTAAAGCAGCATTTCCCTGATCTGAAAGTAATTGCCGTAGAACCTGAACTTTCTCCGGTTTTAAGCGGCGGGGAACCGGGGCCACATCCGATTCAGGGAATCGGAGCTGGTTTTGTTCCTAGTATTTTAAATACCTCTATTTTAGACGAAATTATAAAAGTCAGTAAAGAAGAGGCTTTTAACTTTACCCAGCAAACCGCAAAACAGGAAGGAATATTCGGAGGAATTTCTTCAGGTGCTTCATTAGCTGCTGTAGCGCAATTGCTTGCAGGAAAAACTGAAAAGGCTAAAGTATTAACGTTCAACTATGATACCGGAGAACGCTATCTGTCGGTTGAAGGTCTATTTTAATTATATCCATCTAAAAATATCCTGCCTTTTTGTGTAGGATATTTTTTCAACTTAATAGTCTACAAAAATAGTAGAGAATATGAAAAAAGGAAAAGTTTATTTAATCGGCGCAGGTCCGGGAGATCCGGATATGATTACATTAAAGGCAGTAAAAGCACTACAGCACTCAGACATTGTCTTAGCAGACAGATTGGTCAGTCCTAAAATTCTGGAGGATCATTTTTCCGGAGAAGTTATCTTCGTAGGCAAAGAATGCCGGCGGGGCGCCTCTACTCCTCAGTACAGTATTAATGAAATGATGACAGAATATGCTTTAGCCGGCAAAAATGTTTCAAGGCTTAAAGGCGGTGATGTTTCTATTTTTTCCAATATTCTGGATGAGCTCCAGGTATTGAAAGAACATTCGATCACCTATGAAATTATTCCTGGAATTACGGCTGCACTGGGAGCTGCGTCCTATTCAGGAATACCTCTGACGGCCCGGGGATATTCAACTGCTGTACGAATTATGACCTTTTATAAAAATGATATTGTTCATCAAGATCATTGGAAAGAACTTGCAAAAACCAATGATACGCTTGTTTTTTATATGTCTGTTGCTACTCTTCCTGAGCTCATAGAAAAGCTAAAGAATGAAAACATTTCATCTTCTAAAAAAATTGCTGTGATAGAGCAGGCAACTACTCCATTGCAAAGAGTTCATACCTGTAGTTTTGAAGAATATGAAACTTCTCTCAAAAACAAAAAATTTGTTTCCCCTTCATTGGTCATCATCGGGAAAGTGGTCGGATTGCATGAAGAATTTACATGGCTTCAGAATGACCAATCCCAGGATCAATATTTCGCTCCTGTAGAAAATCTCAACACTTATTTAACCTATAAATCTGTAGAAAATGCTGTCTGATCTTCAATTACAAAGTTTAAAAAAAATTCTCGGAGGCTTTAACCAACAGGAACTGATATGGACTAACGGATATATTGCCGGACTTCTTGCCGAATCACCATTTGCCACTAATCCAAAACCTCCGATATCATCAAAGTCCAGAAAAATAACACTGGCTTTTGGAACGGAAACCGGAAATGCAAAAAGATTAGCGACCCAACTAGCCACATCAGCAAAAAAACAGGGTATCCAGGTAAAACTTACCGGTGCAGATCAGTACCGGATTACAGATTTACCGAAAGAAGAGTATTTTTTTCTGATCATCAGTACACAGGGAGACGGTGAGCCGCCTATTTTAGCAAAAAAGTTCTATGATTATATTCTAAATAATACGCTTGATCTGTCTAAATTACATTTTGGAATTTTAGGATTGGGAGATTCTTCTTATCCCGAATTCTGCAAAACTGCGGAAGATCTGCAGATCCGTTTTACGGAACTAGGTGGAAAAGAATTTTATCCTGTTCAAAAATGCGACACCGATTATCAGAGTGACGCTGAAAGCTGGTTTGATGCAGTGATTAACAAATTGAATAACGAAACTTTTAGTTCTGATATTCCTCAAAAGATAAAGCCAGGTTCGTCCTCTAAAAAATATTTCCAGGGTACTGTTGTTTCAAAGATCAATCTGAATGATATAGGTTCAAATAAAGAAACTTATCATATAGAAATCATTACTGAAGATGAGATTGATTATGAACCGGGCGACGCGATGGGAGTTATTCCGTTCAATACAATACAAACGGTTCGTGAGATTTTAAATCTGGTAAAATTTGGTCCTGATACAATAATTACAACGGAAAGAGTAACCGCTCCGGCAGAAGAACTGCTGAAACAGCATTTAAACATCAATTATCTTTTAAAATCAACTGTAAAAAAATATGCAACCTTAACAGGTCATAGCATTTCAGAAGAAAGATTGGGACTTCTGGATTTGCTTAAAAAATATCCCTCAAATGTTGATTTTGAAAAAATCATTGGTATTTTGACTCCGCAAGCTCCTAGATTATATTCTGTTTCTTCATCTCCCAGCGGGCACGGAACCACAGAAATCCATATCACTGTATCCAAAAACAGATTTATGACTGAAAGTGATGAAAAGATTGGAGTCTGCAGTGAATATTTATCGGAACTGGATCTCAATCAAACTGTAGAATTCTATATTCAAAAAGCTAAACATTTTAAACTTCCGGATGAAAACAAGGACATCATTATGATAGGTCCGGGAACAGGAATAGCTCCGTTCAGATCTTTCATTACCGAAAGGGATGCAGTGGGTGCCACAGGAAAAAACTGGCTTTTCTTCGGAGAACAGCATTTTATATCAGATTTTTTATACCAAACCGAAATCCAGAGCTTTTTACAAACCGGTTCTATAACGAATTTAGATCTGGCGTTCTCAAGAGACCAGCATAAAAAGGTATATGTTCAGGATCGCCTGAAAGAAAAATCAACAGAAATATTTGAATGGCTGGAAAACGGAGCACATCTATATGTATGCGGTACCAGAGATCCGATGTATCATGATGTTGAAAATACCCTTCTGGAAATTCTCGAAGAAAATGGAAAAACCAGAGAACAGGCAAAGCAATATCTGGACGAGCTTGAAGAAGAAGAACGGTTTGTCAAAGATGTCTATTAGAGCATTTTTGAAATAAATATTTACTACCAAAAAATAAACACTACAATGTCGGAACAAAACAATTTATCTCCTGTAGAAAAAATAAAAACAGAGAGCAAAGGGCTAAGAGGAACACTGCAGGAAAGTCTTTCTGATCAATATACGGGCGCACTGCGGGAGCAGGATCAAAATCTGGTGAAATTCCATGGAATGTATCAGCAGGATGACCGCGACCGAAGGGAAGAAAGAAATCAGAAAAAATTAGAATGGCTCTATTCTTACATGATCCGCTTAAGAATTCCCGGTGGATTAATAACTCCTGAACAATGGGCAGGACTGCATCACATTGCTGGTGAATATTCTACCGGGACCATAAAAATAACAACAAGGCAGACGGTACAGCTGCATGGGCTTCTGAAATCACAAACTAAACCTACGATACAATCTTTCAATACACTGCATCTGGATTCTATTGCTGCCTGCGGTGATGTGAACAGAAATGTGACCTGTACTTCCCATCCTTCGGAATCTCCGCTGCATGGAAAAGTTCATGCATTGGCTGCCAAGATCAGTGAGCTCTGTCTGCCGAAAACAACCGCCTATTACGAAATATGGCTGGATGAAGAGCAGATAGAGGAAAAGAAAAATCCTGAAGATCCATTGTACCAAAACAGATATCTTCCCAGAAAATTGAAAATAGGTATTGCCATTCCGCCGAATAATGATGTAGATGTTTTCATTAATGATATTGCCATCATTGCTATTATACAAGATGGTGAACTAAAAGGTTATAATATTGGGGCTGGCGGCGGTCTGGGTGCTACTCATGGAAATACTGCAACGTATCCGAGGCTGGCTTCTGTTTTTGGATTTTTAGATACGGAAGAAAAAGTACTGAAAGCTGTCTATGAAATCATCACTGTACAAAGAGACTACGGCAACAGAAGTGACAGAAAACTTTCCCGGTTAAAATATACTATTGATAGATTAGGCATCATTGAATATAAGCGGTTGGTAGAAGAACGATCCGGTTTTCAGTTCGAAGAGGCAAAACCTTATGAATTTACCCAAAGAAAAGACCGTTACGGCTGGGAACAAAACCATGAAGGAAAATGGTATTTCACTTTATTTGTAGAAAGCGGAAGGGTGTTGGATGAAAACGGGTATTTACTGAAAACAGGTTTATTACAAGTCGCTGAAACTGGTAAAGCCAATTTCCGCTTCACGTGTAATCAAAATCTTATTTTAGCAGATATCCTACCGGAACATAAAGCGGAAATAGAAGAGATCCTTCATGAACACGGCATCATCAGCTATACGGATACAGCAAGTGCGATGAGAAAAAACTCTATTGCGTGTGTGGCATTTAACACCTGTTCATTAGCGCTGGCAGAAGCACAACGCTATTTACCCAGCCTTATCACTAACATTGAACCTATTTTGGAAAAATATGGTCTTCAACAGGATGATATTACCATCAGGATGACGGGCTGCCCCAACGGTTGCGGCCGATCTCCGAATGCAGAAATAGGGCTGATCGGTACTGCGTATGGAAAATACAATCTTCATATTGGAGGTGACAGGCTGGGAATGCGTCTCAACACAAAATATAAAGATAGTCTGGAGGAAACCCAAATTCTGGAAACACTGGATGTACTTTTCTCTGATTATGTAAAGGATAAGCTCCCTCATGAAACTTTTGGAGATTTCACCTACAGGACCATTGTCAATCATTTAAATTAAAAAGCACAATGAGATTTAAAAAATTGAAAAAAATAAGTTCGACCATACAAAAGAAAGGATTTGTCAGAAATATTTATTTCATGGACATGTGTTGTTGTTATTACCAACCCATGGCTATTTAATCGGAAATACATAATTCAACTGACAAAAAAATGAACATTTCAAATCAACACATAAAAAAATATACTTTAGGACTTTTACTTTTATCAACTCTTACTATCAAAGCCCAGCAGCAACTGGTGGAAATTACTGGATCAATAAAAAATTCCGATCATCAATCTCTGTCCGGAGCACATATTAAAGTAAAAAATACAGCGGAAGAAACAATCAGTGAAGCCAACGGAGAATTCAAACTGAGAACCAGAGTTAATTTTCCTTTTGTCATTCTGGTGGAAAGAAACGGATACGAAACTGCTCAGATAGAAGTTTTAAACGGGCAGAATAAAATCTCTGTAGAATTAAATTCCCAGACCCGCATTATTGATGATGTTGTTATTTCTGCTTCCAGAACAGAAGAAAAAACTTTGAAGTCCCCAGTCTCTATTGAGAAAATAGATATTAAAGCTATTCGTGAGGCTCCGGCACCTTCATTCTATGAAACTCTAGAAAATGTAAAGGGAGTTCAGTTATTAACTTCAAGCTTAACATTAAAAGTTCCCAATGCAAGAGGATTTAATTCTCCTAATAATTTCAGATTTATGCAGCTGGTTGACGGAGTAGATGTTCAGGCGGCTACTTTAGGCGTTCCCCTGGGAAATGCCATCGGGCCGACAGAATTAGATATCCAGTTTTTAGAAGTTACACCCGGTGCTGCTTCTGCATTATATGGAATGAATGCAATTAATGGACTGGCAAGCTTACAGACTAAAAATCCATTTAAAACCGAAGGTTTAAGTTTATATTTCCGGGGTGGAGTGAACCACATTGACGATGCGAATCATGGTTCGGCTTCTACCCATGAAATTGCTTTACGATATGCCAAAAAGCTGAATGATAAAATTGCTTTTAAAATCAACGGATCCTATATGACAGGTGTAGATTGGATCTCGAATACTTTAACGGATCAAAATCCTAACAATCTTAGTACAGCCAATCCAAATTTTCAACAATTAGACGGAAATAATAATCCCGCTCAGGACTTATGGAACAAATATGGAGATGAAAGGAATAACAGAACTACTGTAAAAGCTACTATTAACGGTAAAACACAAATCTTCAATGTATCCAGAACAGGATATCTGGAAAAGGATCTCGTGGATCCAACGGTAAGAAATATTAAATTTGATGCGGGTTTATATTATAAGATTTTTAATGATACAGAACTTTCTTATACTTACCGTTACGGCCTTTTAGACGGCACCTTCCAACGCGGGAATAAAATCCGTCTTCAGGATGCTACCGTACAGAATCATAAAGTAGAACTTAAAGGAAAAGAATTTGATGTAAAAGGATATATCTCGATTGAAAATACGGGAAAATCATATAATCTAAAACCTTTGGCCGATAATCTGGATCTGACAAACAAATCTAATAAAGACTGGACCAATTCTTTCCAAAGTGCGCTTCAGAATGAGATCAATTCAGGAGCAGATCTGGCTTCCGCATTTGCAAGAGCAAGAAATATTGCTGATCAAGGACGTGTGGAACCGGGAACTGCAGCTTTTGAAAATTTGAAAAATACCATTATTGGAATTAATAATTGGGACCACGTGAATGCAGGATATCCAAATGCACCCCAAACTGGTGGTGCGTGGCTGAAGCAGCAATCAAAAACCTATAATGTCGACGCCACTTATAATTTATCCCGGTATGTAAAATACTTTGATCTTTTAGTAGGAGCAGATTACCGGGTATATTCCGTAGTTCCTGACGGTAATAACTTTGTGGATTTTGGAAGACCTGTTTCAGAAAGAAATACACCGTTGCCTGATGGAAGTTTTGGAGAAAATCAATTATATAAAAAATATGGAGCATTTGTACAATTAACGAAAGTAATTCTTAATGATAAATTGAAATTGAATGCCTCTTTGAGAGCAGACAGAAATCCCTTATTCAAAACAAAGTTAAATCCTCGCTTTGCTGTCGTTTATTCTCCTTTTAAGCAGCATAGTTTCAGGGCTTCCTATCAAAACGGTTTTAGATTTCCTTCTATTTTTGAAGCATTGGGATATGTAAATAATGGCGGGGTAAGAAGAGTCGGTGGACTTAATCTTGTGAATGAAGGTCAGGGATTTTTAAATAACTCTTACACCTTAGCTTCTATTGATCTATTTAATGCTGGCGTCAACTCTTCTGTATCATCCGGCCTTACTCAATCTGAAGCCGTGCAAAATAATAAAGGGCGTTTAGTAGCTTCCAACCTCCCGGAATTGAGACCGGAGCAAATCAATTCTTTTGAAATTGGCTACCGTTCTATTATCAATAACAGTAAAATTGCTATTGACTGGGATGCATATTACAATATTTATGATGGGTTCTTAGGTCAGGTAGATGTTGCTGTTCCCAAAAACGGAAATATAGAAACTGCCACAGGAATCAATGATATGCTGGACAAAACCCAGCAAACCCGTTTTCGTGTTTTCACGAACAGTACCAATAAATATAAAAGTTTCGGTTCTTCCTTAGGTGTTCGTTATAATTTCTATGGAAACTATACAATAGCAACGAATGTGAGTTATAATAATCTTATATCCAACAGCAGTAATGACATTTTTATCACGGCATTCAATACCCCGAGATGGAATATGAATATAAGCTTTGGTAATAAAGAGATCTTTAAAAACGTAGCCTTTAATATTGTAGGAAAATGGCAGAGCGGATTTGACTGGCAAAGTCCTTTAGCCAATGGATATATTCCTTCGTATGCTACAGTGGATGCCCAAATCAGTATTCGATTTCCTGAAATTTATTCAAATTTAAAAATTGGAGGTACTAATATTTTAAACCATTATTATTATCAATATGCGGCCGGCCCCACTCTTGGAGGATTGTATTATATCGCCTACACTTTTGATCTTAATCTTAAAAATCTTGATAAGTAATGAGCAACACTCTTTTTCCTATATTTCTAAAAACTGAACATCTTCGTTTCTTAATAGTTGGGGGTGGAAATGTAGGCCTTGAAAAAGCAGAAACTTTATTAAGACAAAATCCTAATATAAAGATTAAAGTCGTATCGAAAAACTTTGGAGAAAAATTTAAGGACCTTTTGAATGACCATCCACACATACAATATTTTGAAAAAGATTTTGAAGAAGCTGATATCAATGATATAGACATCGTGATTGCTGCAACGGATGATAAGGTCTTACATCAAAAGATAAAATACATTTCAAATTCAAAAAATATCTTAGTCAATGCAGCAGATCAACCTGATCTCTGTGACTTTTATCTGGGATCTATTATTAAAAAAGGGAATCTGAAAATTGCAGTTTCTACGAATGGAAAATCTCCCACCATAGCTAAACGATTGAGAGAAGTATTGGATGGAACTATCCCTGAAGAAATTGATGATATATTAAATAATCTGGAGCATCTACGTACTCACTTATCAGGTGACTTTAAAAATAAATTGGAAGTATTAAATAAAATAACAAAAATCCTTTCGGATCATCCTGAAAATATAGAATCTTATCTTGCGTATATTTCTCAACAGGAACAGTAATATTTCGATCTATATCTTTCGGCTAAAGCCAATGGATGTTTTTATGATCTATTCTATTGAGGCCTGTTATTGCTTACATTGTTAGATTATTAGATTTATTTGAAGTAGGGAACAAAAAAAAGTCTCATACAAATATATGTATGAGACTTTTAATAAAAACTGGCGGCGTCCTACTCTCCCGCTTTCGC
>NZ_JAWRXA010000696.1:0-246 GCF_046535275.1 Chryseobacterium sp. SIMBA_029 | reverse complement strand
CGCATGTGAGCTGATGGCAGTGAGATGTCAGCCTGAGGCATCCCTCACCGCTTCAATCAGCCGACGCGCAATCGGCTCGCGGCGGAAGATAATGCAAAAATAAGTTGTAAATTACGCTACATCGACGTAGCTTACTTTACATGAATACCTTCACCACCTGGGCCGTACTGGTCCTGACTTTTCCTACTGAGAACGCGACCGCGCGCATGCGGGCGTGGCGGGCACTGAAAGCGAAGGGGTGCGCAG
>NZ_JAWRXA010000695.1:0-246 GCF_046535275.1 Chryseobacterium sp. SIMBA_029 | reverse complement strand
CGAAGACGTCGGGAGGCATGTGTTGATGATATGTCGGGAATTGCCGAAATGACAAGTTTGGGGTGGCATGGCCTCTTCGTAAACCCTTTGGTCCCTAGTTGCAGCAGTGCAGCACTCATTTTCTGTTGCATCCACGCGGACTCGCGTCGAAGTCTTTACCTATTGGCGCCAACTCGGGACTAGGTGGTGGTTAGACGGAGGTAAACGACGGAGGGCAGGACAAATCGTTTTGGTCGGAGCGACATC
>NZ_JAWRXA010000694.1:0-246 GCF_046535275.1 Chryseobacterium sp. SIMBA_029 | reverse complement strand
ACTATTTTCGGAGCAACATTTATGGTTTTGGCTCCAGAAAATCCTTTGGTAGAAACAATTACTACAGACGCTCAAAAAGTAGAAGTAGATACCTATATTGAAGAAACTTCCAAAAAAACGGAAAGAGACAGAATGTCTGATGTGAAAAATGTGAGTGGAGCTTTCACAGGAAGTTATGCAATCAATCCTTTCAGTGGAGCAAAAATGCCGATCTATATTTCAGACTATGTATTGATGGGATATGGA
>NZ_JAWRXA010000693.1:0-246 GCF_046535275.1 Chryseobacterium sp. SIMBA_029 | reverse complement strand
CGAGTCGTTCCATGGTCGGTCGGAACGAAGGCAGCCCGGCGAGCATATCTGCGGCTTCGGAGCGATGCGCCATTAGCGCATAGCGGGAGCGCAGTACATTGAATTTCGCTGTGACCGCATCGAAGTCCGGTGCGGTGCCCCGCTCGTAAAGGAGCACCTGCTGTTCGCTGTTGAGTGCCGCGATCTGGAACCGTGCAACCGTCCAGTAATGATTCTCCTGCGGGCCTAGCGTAGAGATGATGCTGC
>NZ_JAWRXA010000692.1:0-247 GCF_046535275.1 Chryseobacterium sp. SIMBA_029 | reverse complement strand
AGGCACTCCGTCAAACCAACGTAGCCGGGACGGCACACGTGCTGGCTGCAGCCCGGAGGGCCGGAGTAGGGCACGTGGTTTGCGCGTCCTCCGTGGGCGCATATTCGCCGGCTCCCAAAGACCAGCGGACCAGTGAGGACTGGCCCGCAGCAGGCATCCCGGGATCACATTACAGCGCGGATAAGGCTGCGCAGGAGAAGCTCTTGGACACCTTCGCCGAGGACAATCCGGACGTTGTGGTGTCCCG
>NZ_JAWRXA010000691.1:0-247 GCF_046535275.1 Chryseobacterium sp. SIMBA_029 | reverse complement strand
CCTTGGTTTCCTTCGTATCGTACCAGACGTCATGCCAGACGCCTTCCACCAGCATGCCCATTGTGTGTTTCCTTCGAATTGGTCTCGTTGAGGCAAAGATATCGCAGACGGCCGGTCTTTGCAGCGGGCAAAGATCGAACAGTGCGTCACAGGCCATTTTGCGCGGCCTGCATTTTGCGTTGGACGGCGGATTTTTTTCCTGCTATCGGCCTTTTCACGATTTTTCTGCGGAACCCGATTTGATGCA
>NZ_JAWRXA010000690.1:0-247 GCF_046535275.1 Chryseobacterium sp. SIMBA_029 | reverse complement strand
GAAGGACTTTTAACCGATGCTTTAAACATTTTCAACAACTGCAGTATCCTGGATAATTCTTTGAAAAAACTAGGAATCATCCCTGATATGAACGCCGGACACAGTTTAGGAGAATGGCTGGCAGGATATTCATCCGAGTTGGCAGAAGCCAATTCTGTAAAAGCACTTATTGATGTGCTGAATCCTGAAACATTTGAATTAAAAGATTCCAAATTCATTGCCATTGGAGCCGGAATTGATGTCGTAC
>NZ_JAWRXA010000689.1:0-247 GCF_046535275.1 Chryseobacterium sp. SIMBA_029 | reverse complement strand
CGGGTAAGACTGTAACGCAAGGCGCAACAGGCGGTTCACACACAACCACGCTTAGCGTTGCGAATCTTCCGGCGCACTCACACGGGATCGTTGATAGCGGGCACTCGCACGGGATCACTGATCGGGGCCACTCTCACGGCGTTACGGATAACGGCCATGCTCACGGCGTAGCTGATGGCGGGCACTCGCACGGCGTTAATGACGGCGGGCACTCGCACACGGTCAACCGTGGCGGCTGGTGTCAGGC
>NZ_JAWRXA010000688.1:0-247 GCF_046535275.1 Chryseobacterium sp. SIMBA_029 | reverse complement strand
CCACTGGGCGCCCGGACCATCGATCCACTCGATCGGCATGGCCTCGAGTGCTTTTCTTGCCTGCCAGTAGTGTTCGGCAATGACGGCGATCGCGCTTTGCGGTGCACTAAACGCGATCGGGAACGGGACCCGCTCGGGATCGACGAACCCGCGTTGCTCGGACGGATCGACAACCGCGACACCGAGTACCCCAGGCATCGTACGGACTTTCTCGAAGTCATAGCGCGCGAGCTTGCCGCCGTGTACC
>NZ_JAWRXA010000687.1:0-247 GCF_046535275.1 Chryseobacterium sp. SIMBA_029 | reverse complement strand
GAACCCGTCTGGTGAGCCACACGCGCGACGTTCAGCCCCTTGCCACCTGCCCGTTGGAGAGGTGCGTCGACCCGGTGGGTTTGTCCCAGGTGGATCGCGGGAAGGCCGTACGTGATGTCGAGAGCGGGGTTGGGAGTCACGGTCACGATTTTTCGGCCGTCGCGGGCGGTCGAAGAGATCACAAAGTATTCCTTTCGGTCAGGGAGGACGGGGCGGCCTTCGGCAGGGTTGCGTGCGTGGGGAAGGC
>NZ_JAWRXA010000686.1:0-247 GCF_046535275.1 Chryseobacterium sp. SIMBA_029 | reverse complement strand
CGCGCAGTCCCGCACGGTGGCGCCGTCTACAGGCAGAGCGCCGGAACAGGCGGGAATCCTGCATTGATCTCTGCGCCGCGCCGGGTAACGCCCGGCTGACGATCCCTGCCTCAGCAGGAAGCGGTAGAGCCGGTGGCGGAGCCGGCACGGAAGCAGCTGTGCCCCGGCTGCCATCCCAAGGAATACACGTCATGAATCTCAAGGTCTCATTACTCGTGGCGGCGATCGCGGTAGCCGTCAGTGGCTC
>NZ_JAWRXA010000685.1:0-247 GCF_046535275.1 Chryseobacterium sp. SIMBA_029 | reverse complement strand
GCGCGAAGACCTCACCGCCGATACCTTCGTGGACGGCTGGTTCCGCACGGGTGATATCGGGGAACTCGACTCCAACGGCTTCCTCAAGATCACCGGCAGGAAAAAGGAAATCATTGTCACTGCCGGCGGAAAGAACGTGGTTCCGGCCCTGCTTGAAGACCAGATCCGCGCGGACGCACTTGTGTCCCAAGTCCTGGTGGTGGGTGATAACCGTCCATTCATTGGCGCCCTCGTGACCTTGGACGAC
>NZ_JAWRXA010000684.1:0-247 GCF_046535275.1 Chryseobacterium sp. SIMBA_029 | reverse complement strand
ATTGTATCATTATCCTTTATATATGCGTTTCTTTTCAACAGCTGAGAAACTGGAAATTGATGGAGTTCCCTTTATTTCTACGGCTCCAAAACCTGGAAGACAGGACGCCCTGGAGTATTATCAGGGAATTGCCCGACAAAAGAATTTGAATATTCATTTGTATGAGAAAGTTTTGCATGTTTCTAAAAACAATGACCTCTTTGAAATTGAAACTACAAAAGGAAATTATAAGGCCAAAAATGTAGTG
>NZ_JAWRXA010000683.1:0-247 GCF_046535275.1 Chryseobacterium sp. SIMBA_029 | reverse complement strand
ACGAATTTCCATCATGAAGCACGACGATGTGGGGAAAGCAATGGAACAGGCATCAACTTTGAGTGACGTGGTGGCGGTCAGGGGCATCATCCAGGATCAGCACCCAGTGGACTTCTACGCCTTGGGAGTCGCCGGCAGCATTGACAGGCTCGCCGAACCGCTGCGCCGGGCGGGTGTGAGGGTCCATTGGGACACCCCGCACCATGGCATCGAGATCTCTTCCGCCGCAGCCGGCCTCCTGTATCAC
>NZ_JAWRXA010000682.1:0-247 GCF_046535275.1 Chryseobacterium sp. SIMBA_029 | reverse complement strand
CTGCCGTCGAGCGTTAGTCCCATCACGCTGATCACGGATACCATCAGGCCTTCGGCCTGACGCAGCGGCATCCTGAATGCCGTGCGTAACATCAGACTGGTGGCGATGGTCAGGTCCGGGTAGCGCGCCCTTCCGTCCGGTATCGTCCGGTGCAGCGCGTGGCATTGTTCCCGCGCCTCTGGTGTGGTCCAGTGCGGCAGGCTGCCTCGTGGCTTCAGTCCGCCTTTATAGGCCCGCCCCGAAACAC
>NZ_JAWRXA010000681.1:0-247 GCF_046535275.1 Chryseobacterium sp. SIMBA_029 | reverse complement strand
CCACAATCCCCATGGGTTCGTGCCCGATCACATCCCCTTTGTGCATGTACGGGCCAAGGACTTCATAGAGGTGCAAATCAGAGCCACAAATGGCAGAGGACGTGATGCGGACGATAGCGTCTGTCGGTTCCTGGAGAGCGGGATCGGGTACGTCGATGACGCTCACGGAGCGCCTGCCTTGCCAAGTAACTGCTTTCACGTTGTGGTACTCCCTGCGTTGTGGCTGGGTTGTCCCGCGCTGCAGGAG
>NZ_JAWRXA010000091.1:0-365 GCF_046535275.1 Chryseobacterium sp. SIMBA_029 | reverse complement strand
ACGGTAGCCTCGCCCGGCCGGCCTAACCGGTCGCCGAGCCTGGTCGCAAGTAGAATCCCAGCGATTCCCCCACCTACAATCACGATACGAGTTGGCTTTGTCATTGCAAACACTCAACGAATGATGGACAACGTCCGATAGCTCGGCGGGATCAGACGGAATGCCCGAAGGTCGGGGAACCGGGTCTGCTTCGCTACCGGCATCGGGCGCTGCAAGCGTCCAAGCGGCTCGCCGGTCGATGAGGCTGTGTCAGGCAAGGGCGGGTGAGGACCGCGCGCCGGAGGCGGTGGCGCTCCTCGCTTCCTTTGAAGACCGGTTTGTGCTTCTGAAGGAAGGCCCTCGCCCCTTCAGCAAAGTCATCGGTG
>NZ_JAWRXA010000680.1:0-247 GCF_046535275.1 Chryseobacterium sp. SIMBA_029 | reverse complement strand
CCTTTCTTATACCAACCTTTTCAATAAGAACATCAATCTGAGCGCGTGGATGGAAATTTCCAATCAAAACAATGGAAATACCCAGGCTAATAACACCAACGTATTCCATAATATCTCCATCACTAAAATATTTCCTAAAACGCAAATGGAGGCCAGTATACAGTTGATGAATATTTTCAAACGACCTTATTCTGATGATATCACTTACAATCAGGGAGGGACAGTAAGAAGATATGAATTATGGGAC
>NZ_JAWRXA010000679.1:0-247 GCF_046535275.1 Chryseobacterium sp. SIMBA_029 | reverse complement strand
ATATCAGACTGGTTACAAAATTTAGATTTGTTAATGTGAATTAAATCTTAACAAAACTTTAAATTATTTAATGCATAAACAGCAAAAAATTGTCAAAAGAATAATATTTTTTTCTGTATTGAAATATAAAGTAATGTCATTGATTCTCAATTAAATCTAACTAATCTAAACCTTATGAGAAAAGCAGTTATACCGGTTCTATTTGTTTTTTCCCTTTCTGCAACTGCACAGGAAAGAAAAGCGGCCG
>NZ_JAWRXA010000678.1:0-247 GCF_046535275.1 Chryseobacterium sp. SIMBA_029 | reverse complement strand
CTTGCAGAACATAATGGAGATGATCATGAGTTCTTCGATCAATTTAACAAAATCGATACAATTAAAAACTGTATCGTAGTATACATTGATGAAGCTCCGGCTGCTTGTGGGGCTTTCAAAGAGGTTTCAATAGATACTGTAGAGATTAAAAGAATGTTTACAAATCCGAAATTCAGGAAAAAAGGACTAGGAACCACCATTGTAAATGAACTGGAAAACTGGGCAAAGGAATTAGGTCATAAAAAAG
>NZ_JAWRXA010000677.1:0-248 GCF_046535275.1 Chryseobacterium sp. SIMBA_029 | reverse complement strand
GGATGAACGTAGTGGAGCCGTCACCGTCGAGGGAGACCGCAGCAGCAAGAATGGCCGTTCCGAGAACCACCTTTGCCGGATCGTTGCCCAGCTTGCGCAAGATGAATTTCACCAGGGGGTCGAACAGGCCGACGTCGATCATCATCCCGAAGAAGATAATGGCGAACATCAGCAACGCTGCCGTGGACGTCATCGACTTCATCGAATCCATGACCATGGGGCCAATGCCCAGGCCCGCGCCGGCGAAC
>NZ_JAWRXA010000676.1:0-248 GCF_046535275.1 Chryseobacterium sp. SIMBA_029 | reverse complement strand
GTGGTGGCCAAGAGCCCTGATGATCTTTACCGCGTCTCGGAAGAGATCCGGCTATGCCCCGGGATCGTACGCACTTCCACCAGCATGTTCCTCAGGGAAGTGATTCCCTACCGAACCACCGGCCTGCTTGAGGAGTAGCCGCCCCTAGACCGGGGGCCCGGTGTTGGTCTTGAGATTCTTCATCACCAACGTTGAAGTAAGGCGCTCGACGGCGGGTAGCGCCGCGAGCTCGTCGTCGTAAAACCGCT
>NZ_JAWRXA010000675.1:0-248 GCF_046535275.1 Chryseobacterium sp. SIMBA_029 | reverse complement strand
GGGGCGGTTAAGCCGTTACATCCCTATACAAGAAGAGAGCTTGTTGAACTGGCATACAGTGGTGACAACCTACTCATAGACAGTGCAATGAACGGTTCTGTTGATCAAAATCTCTATAGCTTAGCAGGGGTAAAACGTCGAGGTGCTTTGCGTCTAAACTCAGATACTTTAGCGTTTTCTGATCAATTTGTTACAGCGCCAACTGATGACATGATTGCTAATACTGCGCTTCGAATGACTGGTCGTCC
>NZ_JAWRXA010000674.1:0-248 GCF_046535275.1 Chryseobacterium sp. SIMBA_029 | reverse complement strand
AGCACATAACTTGTACCGAAGCTGCTCCCTTGCTCAATGAGCCGCGAGACCAGGCTCGGGGACCCCTCCGCCGTAAATCCCGAGGTCTTCACCGCCCCGGACATGCGCAATACGCCGTTGCTCTTGGCCCACACCCAACTGGGGAAATATCCATTGGCAGTCACAACCAGCAGGTACACCGCATAGGGGACCAACCCGAAGCCGACCACGGCCAGCCCTTGACGCCACGGGATCGTCTTCTTCCACAC
>NZ_JAWRXA010000673.1:0-248 GCF_046535275.1 Chryseobacterium sp. SIMBA_029 | reverse complement strand
GCTGGGCCTGATTGCCTGGGCGATGTTCGGGCCGAAACGCGAGATGCCGGAACAGCGTAAAAGCTGAGGTCAGGGTTGACACAAAACAGGCGCCATCGAGGCGCCTGTTTTCGTTGCGCTATGAAAAATCAGCCCGCCAGAGCCTTGGCAATGGCTTCATTGAAGGCTGGCAGATCATCCGGGGTGCGCGAGGTAATCAAGGTCCAGCCATTGGCCATGCACTGCTTGACCTCGGCGTCGACCCATCC
>NZ_JAWRXA010000672.1:0-248 GCF_046535275.1 Chryseobacterium sp. SIMBA_029 | reverse complement strand
CATAAGCCGCAGCAATCCTTCCATATTCCATTACGGCCTCGTCATTATTAACAAATCTATCAAACTTATTAAGTTCTATTTCCGCTAAAACTACTGAATGATTGCTTGTTTCAACCAATTTTATTGTACCGCTTATTTCTGCTGTCATCATTGTTAATCCTGCATGCCAGCCCGGGAATATCCATTTTGTCTCCAATAGCAAAGTATATTTTGATGAAATATCCTTTTTAAAAAAACTCTCTTTATAG
>NZ_JAWRXA010000671.1:0-248 GCF_046535275.1 Chryseobacterium sp. SIMBA_029 | reverse complement strand
GCCGTCCTGCAAAATTCCAGACTGTATGGATTCTGAGATCATATCGGCAATCTGTATGTATCTTGGGCCGCTCTTCGGCTTAAATGGCCTGGTCCAGCTTATTTGAGCGTGTTCTCTTGGCGTTTCGGCAAGAGGCATGAGTATTATCCCCCGGTTGTCAGTCCATACGCATAGGAATATCATGACATACGGTTGTTAATAAATCCATACAAAATGGAAAGCGTATGGTTATTTTGATATGCACCGGA
>NZ_JAWRXA010000021.1:0-14554 GCF_046535275.1 Chryseobacterium sp. SIMBA_029 | reverse complement strand
CTGGGAATAGATCAAGTGGGAGTTACCGATAATTTCTTTGAGCTTGGGGGTCATAGCTTAAGTGCAACAAGATTAATTAGCCTTATACATAAAGAATTTGAAGTAAAGCTTTCCTTAGGAGAATTATTCGAAAAGAACAGTCTTGAAGAACAAGCAATACTGGTAGAAGAATCCCGTGCAAGCACTTATAGTTCTATTCCTTGCGGACCATTACAGTCCAGTTATCCCTTATCGTCTTCCCAGCAGCGTTTATGGATTCTGAGTCAGTTTGATGAGGGGAATGCAGCGTATAATCTTCCTGGTTTTTACGAGTTTGAAGGTTCCCTTGATATCTCTTTACTGGAATCATCCTTTATGTACTTGTTGGAACGTCATGAATCCCTGCGAACTGTTTTTAAAGAAGAAGAGGGAGAAGCGCGTCAGTATATATTGGATTTTAAAGATGTAGGTTTTCAATTGGGTTATGATGACCTTCGGATAGACGGTAATGAATCAAGGCTTTCAGAGATAGTTGAAGAGGAGAAGCATAAGCCGTTTGATCTGTCCAGGGGACCCTTATTACGTATTCGTCTTTTGCAGTTATCAGAATCAAAATATGTATTCATTTTGGTAATGCATCACATTATCAGCGACGGTTGGTCTATGGAGATCATGGTAAAAGAATTATTTGAATATTATGAGTCCCATTTACGGGGTAGCTTTTCAGCTTCCGCACCCCTAAGGATTCATTATAAGGATTATGCTTTTTGGCAAAAGTCTCAACTTGAGGGTGATATGCTTACGGCGCATAAGTCTTATTGGCAGGACCAATTTACAGGCGATCTTCCTGTTCTTTCTTTACCCTCACAATATCCCCGTCCAGCGGTAAAGACATATGCGGGGAGTGTTCTGATCAAGGAGATCCCTTTGGCCTCGTTACATAAGCTCAATGTTCTTAACCAGCAAGAAGGGAGTACTTTATTTATGTCCCTTCTTTCCATGGTCAATGTTCTGTTATACCGTTATAGTGGTCAGGATGACATCATCATCGGCAGCGCTGTTACAGCCCGGGAACATTTTGATTTATCCGACCAGATCGGTTTCTATATCAATACCTTACCGTTAAGGACGCGTTTTAAAGAAGACGATAATTTTAGGTCTTTGCTAGGTCGTGTCAAGAAGATGACATTAGATGCCTATGCTCATCAGGCTTATCCTTTAGATGAGCTTATCTCAGATCTGTCATTAACTCGTGATGTGAGTAGGAATGCCTTGTTTGATGTGATGGTCGATTTACAAAATAATCATACTATAGGTGAGGAGACTTCAGATAGGTCGGCAAACCAACCCTTCCTCATAAAATCATATGAAGATACGGGTAGCTCCATCAGTCGTTTTGATTTACATTTCAATTTTTCAGAAACCCCTACAGGCCTCGTGCTGGGTCTCACTTACAATAGCGATATCTATTCAAATGAGTTTATGGTTCAGCTGTTGAATCATTTTGAACAGGTCTTGGAAGAAGTTATTTCTGCTCCGGACCAATCTATATCAGGTATAGACTATCTGATGGCTTCAGAAAAAGATGAGTTGGTTCATGATTTTAATGCAACATCTGTTGAATATTCCAGAGAACATACAATTATTGATTTATTTGAATCTCAGGTTTGTTCCACCCCAGATAAGCCAGCCGTTATATTTGGTACTACCGAATTAAGCTACCAGAAGTTAAATGAGAGATCAAACCAGCTGGCATTATATTTACGGGACAAGTATTCCATCGTACCAGGTGACCTGATCGGGATCCGTATGGAAAGGTCCGATCATATGATTGTTGTTTTGCTGGGGATCCTTAAATCCGGCGCAGGATATGTTCCTATCGATCCTCAATATCCTCAGGAAAGGATTGATTATATGCAGAGTTCAAGTAATTGTAAAGTGATCCTTGATGAAGAAGAGCTTATGCTATATAACCTGGAGCGGTTCCGCTATGGTATGGGTAATCCTGAAAGAGTCAGCAGTACGTCAGATCTGGCCTATGTAATTTACACCTCCGGCTCTACGGGGCAACCTAAAGGAGTTATGGTTGACCATGGCAACCTGTATAATTATTTAATGTGGGGTTCCGATTATTACTTTTCGAGTCCTGAGGCAGGAAACTTTGGATTATTCAGTTCCTTATCGTTCGATTTAACGATTACGAGTATCTTCTTACCGCTGGTTAGAGGTAATTTTATAAAAGTACTGAGCCCTGAACAGGATATTTATGAGATTTTGCATGATTATCTTACCACTCCCGGTTTGGATACGATCAAGCTTACCCCGTCGCATCTGGAATTATTAAAAGATGTAGATTTTATAGGAAGCTCCCTTAAGACCATTATCGTTGGAGGAGAGCCATTATTACCCCAGCATGTTACAGCTCTTTTAGCAGATCATCAAGACCTTATCATTTATAATGAATACGGTCCTACGGAGAGTACGGTAGGTTGTATGGTAAAGAAAATAGAAAAAGATAGTCCTATCACGATAGGGAGTCCCATCTCCAATACTCAGGTTTACCTGTTGGATGAAGGGCTTCATATAGTTCCTATTGGTGTTACAGGAACGCTTTATGTATCAGGTCTTGGGGTTACGCGTGGATATCTTAACAGAGCAGACCTTAGCACTGAGAGATTTATTGCTAATCCCTTTGAGACAGGGTTAACGATGTATAATACTGGAGATTTGGGAAGATGGCTACCAGATGGAGAGATTGAATATTTGGGAAGAAAAGACGATCAGGTCAAGATCCGTGGGTATAGGATAGAGCTTGGAGAGATAGAGACTACGATGTCCCAATTCAGTCAGGGTATCAAACAAGTAGTTGCTTCCGCGAAAGAGATTGCCGGTGAAAAAGTACTGGCAGCTTATTATACAAAAGATAAAGGATCTGAAATAGATAAAACCGAACTCAAAGCATATCTTCAAAGTAAACTACCAGAATATATGATTCCAGGCTTCTTTGTAGAAGTGGAGTCCATTGCCTTAACGTCCAATGGTAAGATTGACCGTAAGTCACTGCCTGGAGTTACTGGTGAAGATTTAATCAGAAAAGAATATGTAGCACCCGGAAATGATACAGAAAAAAGACTAGCCGTAATTTGGCAGGAAGTACTGAGAGCAGATAGAGTGAGTATTACCGACAGTTTCTTTGAGTTGGGAGGACATAGCCTAAGTGCAACAAGATTAATAACTCTTATTCATAAAGAATTTAATGTGAAAATTTCTTTAAGTGAATTATTCGAGAAAATTACTCTTGAGCAACAAGCAATATTTATAGAGAATGTCTTAATTGTTAAAGAAAGCCTTTCAGAAGCGGGACATCTGCAGAATTCGAATGAAAGAGAAAATTATACAATTTAGGATTATACATATCTGAATAAAATTATTTTAATGAAAAAATTATTAAAAAGATTAATTGATTTAAATATTACCGTTAAATTAGTAGATGATAATCTTAATTTAGATGCATCAAAAGGTATTATAACAAAAGAGTTATTAGAGGAAATAAAATTACATAAGCCAGAGTTAATAAAATTTTTAAGAAGTTATGAAAAGGAAGCAAGCACTTATAGTTCTATTCCTTGCGGACCATTACAGTCCAGTTATCCCTTATCGTCTTCCCAGCAGCGTTTATGGATTCTGAGTCAGTTTGATGAGGGGAATGCAGCGTATAATCTTCCTGGTTTTTACGAGTTTGAAGGTTCCCTTGATATCTCTTTACTGGAATCATCCTTTATGTACTTGTTGGAACGTCATGAATCCCTGCGAACTGTTTTTAAAGAAGAAGAGGGAGAAGCGCGTCAGTATATATTGGATTTTAAAGATGTAGGTTTTCAATTGGGTTATGATGACCTTCGGATAGACGGTAATGAATCAAGGCTTTCAGAGATAGTTGAAGAGGAGAAGCATAAGCCGTTTGATCTGTCCAGGGGACCCTTATTACGTATTCGTCTTTTGCAGTTATCAGAATCAAAATATGTATTCATTTTGGTAATGCATCACATTATCAGCGACGGTTGGTCTATGGAGATCATGGTAAAAGAATTATTTGAATATTATGAGTCCCATTTACGGGGTAGCTTTTCAGCTTCCGCACCCCTAAGGATTCATTATAAGGATTATGCTTTTTGGCAAAAGTCTCAACTTGAGGGTGATATGCTTACGGCGCATAAGTCTTATTGGCAGGACCAATTTACAGGCGATCTTCCTGTTCTTTCTTTACCCTCACAATATCCCCGTCCAGCGGTAAAGACATATGCGGGGAGTGTTCTGATCAAGGAGATCCCTTTGGCCTCGTTACATAAGCTCAATGTTCTTAACCAGCAAGAAGGGAGTACTTTATTTATGTCCCTTCTTTCCATGGTCAATGTTCTGTTATACCGTTATAGTGGTCAGGATGACATCATCATCGGCAGCGCTGTTACAGCCCGGGAACATTTTGATTTATCCGACCAGATCGGTTTCTATATCAATACCTTACCGTTAAGGACGCGTTTTAAAGAAGACGATAATTTTAGGTCTTTGCTAGGTCGTGTCAAGAAGATGACATTAGATGCCTATGCTCATCAGGCTTATCCTTTAGATGAGCTTATCTCAGATCTGTCATTAACTCGTGATGTGAGTAGGAATGCCTTGTTTGATGTGATGGTCGATTTACAAAATAATCATACTATAGGTGAGGAGACTTCAGATAGGTCGGCAAACCAACCCTTCCTCATAAAATCATATGAAGATACGGGTAGCTCCATCAGTCGTTTTGATTTACATTTCAATTTTTCAGAAACCCCTACAGGCCTCGTGCTGGGTCTCACTTACAATAGCGATATCTATTCAAATGAGTTTATGGTTCAGCTGTTGAATCATTTTGAACAGGTCTTGGAAGAAGTTATTTCTGCTCCGGACCAATCTATATCAGGTATAGACTATCTGATGGCTTCAGAAAAAGATGAGTTGGTTCATGATTTTAATGCAACATCTGTTGAATATTCCAGAGAACATACAATTATTGATTTATTTGAATCTCAGGTTTGTTCCACCCCAGATAAGCCAGCCGTTATATTTGGTACTACCGAATTAAGCTACCAGAAGTTAAATGAGAGATCAAACCAGCTGGCATTATATTTACGGGACAAGTATTCCATCGTACCAGGTGACCTGATCGGGATCCGTATGGAAAGGTCCGATCATATGATTGTTGTTTTGCTGGGGATCCTTAAATCCGGCGCAGGATATGTTCCTATCGATCCTCAATATCCTCAGGAAAGGATTGATTATATGCAGAGTTCAAGTAATTGTAAAGTGATCCTTGATGAAGAAGAGCTTATGCTATATAACCTGGAGCGGTTCCGCTATGGTATGGGTAATCCTGAAAGAGTCAGCAGTACGTCAGATCTGGCCTATGTAATTTACACCTCCGGCTCTACGGGGCAACCTAAAGGAGTTATGGTTGACCATGGCAACCTGTATAATTATTTAATGTGGGGTTCCGATTATTACTTTTCGAGTCCTGAGGCAGGAAACTTTGGATTATTCAGTTCCTTATCGTTCGATTTAACGATTACGAGTATCTTCTTACCGCTGGTTAGAGGTAATTTTATAAAAGTACTGAGCCCTGAACAGGATATTTATGAGATTTTGCATGATTATCTTACCACTCCCGGTTTGGATACGATCAAGCTTACCCCGTCGCATCTGGAATTATTAAAAGATGTAGATTTTATAGGAAGCTCCCTTAAGACCATTATCGTTGGAGGAGAGCCATTATTACCCCAGCATGTTACAGCTCTTTTAGCAGATCATCAAGACCTTATCATTTATAATGAATACGGTCCTACGGAGAGTACGGTAGGTTGTATGGTAAAGAAAATAGAAAAAGATAGTCCTATCACGATAGGGAGTCCCATCTCCAATACTCAGGTTTACCTGTTGGATGAAGGGCTTCATATAGTTCCTATTGGTGTTACAGGAACGCTTTATGTATCAGGTCTTGGGGTTACGCGTGGATATCTTAACAGAGCAGACCTTAGCACTGAGAGATTTATTGCTAATCCCTTTGAGACAGGGTTAACGATGTATAATACTGGAGATTTGGGAAGATGGCTACCAGATGGAGAGATTGAATATTTGGGAAGAAAAGACGATCAGGTCAAGATCCGTGGGTATAGGATAGAGCTTGGAGAGATAGAGACTACGATGTCCCAATTCAGTCAGGGTATCAAACAAGTAGTTGCTTCCGCGAAAGAGATTGCCGGTGAAAAAGTACTGGCAGCTTATTATACAAAAGATAAAGGATCTGAAATAGATAAAACCGAACTCAAAGCATATCTTCAAAGTAAACTACCAGAATATATGATTCCAGGCTTCTTTGTAGAAGTGGAGTCCATTGCCTTAACGTCCAATGGTAAGATTGACCGTAAGTCACTGCCTGGAGTTACTGGTGAAGATTTAATCAGAAAAGAATATGTAGCACCTAAATCTCCTGAAGAAAAATTATTGGTTTCTGTTTGGGAAGATGTCCTAAAAAGGGGCCCTATAAGCATAACAGATAATTTTTATAACCTAGGCGGTGATTCCATTAAATCCATTCAGGTTGTTTCTCGTCTAAAACAGAAAGGTTATAGCCTTAAAGTTAATGATATCCTAAAAGTAGCGATTTTAGAGGATTTGGCGCCATATATGGAAGTTAACACCCGTATTGCAGACCAATCAGAAGTTATAGGTAAAGTAGACCTTACCCCGATACAGCGTTATTTTTTTGAAGACAGTATCTTTAAAGTACACCATCATTTTAACCAGTCAGTAGTACTGAAAAGTAAAAAAGAGCTGAATCAGGATGCTTTAGCTAAGAGTATTTCATTTTTGACATCCCATCATGATGCCTTGAGAATGGTTTATCAAAACAATAAAGAAGGTTGGGAACAAATTAATCAGAGTATATCAGCAGATCAGACTATTGTTTCTTTTTATGATTTACAATTACACGATAATGATCTTGAAGAAATGTCCCGATTAGGATCATCTCTGCAGTCTGGTATCAATTTGGAAAGCGGTCCTTTATTTAAAGTTGGGCATTTTCGATTAAAGGATGGTGACCGTTTAGCATTAATTGTACATCACTTGGTAATAGACGGAGTATCCTGGAGGATCTTACTGGAGGACCTATCCAGCCTTTATGATCAATACTTATCCGGTAACTTTGCTAAGTTACCCCTAAAGACAGACTCTTTTCAGCGTTGGGCATCTTTACAAAAGGAATACGCTTATGGAGAAGCATTAGATAGTGAAAGGACTTATTGGGACCATTTATCAGAGCAGTCTATACCGGATTTTCCTGTAGATATTGATTCAGATCACTTAGGCAATATATTAGATGGCCATGTTTCCTTTACCTTAAATGCTTCTTCAACAGAATTACTACAGACCCAAGTGCATGGAGTTTATAATACAGAGATCAATGATGTATTGTTAACGGGCTTGGGTCTGGCATTAAAAGAAACTTTAGGATTAGATAAAAGTGTCATCAGGATGGAAGGGCATGGTAGAGAATCTATTATAGAAGATGTTGATATTAGCAGAACTATAGGCTGGTTTACTTCTGCTTATCCATTTGTTCTAAGTGTTTCAGATTCCCCATCAGTAGGAATGAACCTTATTAGGGTTAAAGAAGAACTACGTAAAATTCCTAATAAAGGTATTGGGTATGGGATCTTGAAGTATCTATCAGAAGATTTTACTGATAGACTAACCCCGAGTATAGAGTTTAATTATTTAGGAGACTTTGGAGACAATGCGGCCCATACTTCTGCCTCCTTATTTGAATATTCTTCCGAAGACATAGGGAGCAGTATCTCTGGAGAGAATGAAAATGATATTAATTTACGCGTATCCGGGATGTTGGTATCCGGAGAGCTTATCATGTCCATAGATTTCTCTACAGCTCTGTACGATCTCAGCTCAGTTCAGGATTTGGGAGCCTCTTATGAGAATAGTCTTATTAGAATTATAGATGAGCTAAGCAGAGATAAAGATACCCATCTTACCCCTTCTGATTTGACCTTTAAAGGATTAAGTCTAGATGACTTATCCGGACTCAATACAAATGATGATCTGGAAGATATCTATAAACTTTCCCCTTTACAGCAGGGTATCTATTATCACTGGCTTTCTGAGAAATCGACTTCAATCTATTTTGAGCAGATGTCTTATAAGATCAAAGCCCCTGAATTAGCTATTGAGTCTGTAAGAGAGGCTTATGGTAGGCTGATAGCAAGGCATAGAATATTAAGGACAAGTTTCACCACTGACTTTGCCGACTTTCCTCTTCAGATAGTGCGCAAGAGCGTACCGCTTAACTTTTCATATAAAGAAGTTCCTGATGGAGTACAGGGAGATGATTATATACAAGACATTAAGTTCAATGACCGTGAATGCGGATTTGATTTAACCAAGGCCTCTCAGATGCGCTTACAGGTAGTGAATCTGGGTAATGCAGAATATGAATTTATCTGGAGTCATCATCATATCCTTATCGATGGTTGGTGCATGAGTATTTTGATCAATGAT
Organism: Chryseobacterium sp. SIMBA_029; assembly: GCF_046535275.1. Taxonomy (NCBI): domain Bacteria; kingdom Pseudomonadati; phylum Bacteroidota; class Flavobacteriia; order Flavobacteriales; family Weeksellaceae; genus Chryseobacterium; species Chryseobacterium sp. SIMBA_029. Next base: position 5,968 of record NZ_JAWRXA010000021.1, on the reverse strand, counting down.
TTTTACTCTATATTGAATTCTATACTGAATAGAGTTGAGGATTCCCTTCCTAAGGCACTACCTTATTCAAACTATATCAAATGGCTGGATCAGATAGATACTGATGATTCCTTACTTTATTGGAAGAACTACCTGTCAGGATACCATCATATTGCCCATATTCCCTTTAAAGAAGATGTAGCATCAGAGACTAAAAACTATCATCAGTCAATTGATAGTTTAGTTATTGAAGGTGAGTTATATGATGGTGTAAGCAGACTATGTAATCAGATAGATGTAACTCAGAATACGTTTATCCAGGTAATTTGGGGTTATTTATTATCCAAATATAACAATACAGGAGATGTTGTATTCGGAGCAGTGGTTTCGGGAAGGCCAGGTGATTTAGAAGGAGTTGAAAATATGGTGGGGTTATTTATCAATACCATTCCGGTAAGAATACGCTATAATACAGAAGATACTCCGGTAGGATTATTAAAAGAAGTACAGTCAGCTGCTATTTCGGGGAATATGCACCATTATCAGAATTTATCAGAAGTACAGTCTCAAAGTGAACTGGGAAGAAATTTGATTAATCATATCATGGTTTTTGAGAATCTACCTGTACAGGAGGTAATAAAAGAAGATATACAAAATCAGCAGGAAAAGGATATCACAATAGAGTCGATTGATGTATTCGAACAGACGAACTATGACTTTAATATCATAGTCGCACCTTCCTCCTCCTCCTTAACCTTAGAATTTAGATATAATACAGAAAAATATGACCCATCATTCATTAAAAAGCTGCAGGGTCATGTATATAATTTAATACAGGAGTTTAGTGTTAACAGCGATCAGCCTTTAAGAGATTTTAGTTATTTAACCGAAACAGAACGTTCCGAATTACTGTATCAATTTAACGATAGTGCTAGTGAATATCCGAATGACAAGACGATAGTTCAGTTATTTGAGGAGCAGGTAGGCAGGACGCCCGATCATGTAGCAGTAGTTTTTGAAGATGTTCATTTGACTTATCAGGAACTTAATGATCGATCGAATCAGTTGGGTGGTTATCTGCGGGAGCATTATGATATCCATTCAGATGATTTGGTAGGAATCAAGCTAGAGCGAAGTGAGGATATGATTGTTGGTATATTGGGGATCTTGAAATCCGGGGCTGCTTATGTTCCTATAGACCCTAACTATCCTCAGGAAAGGATTGATTATATGATAAGTGATACTAATGCAAAGTTGATTGTTAATGAACACTTTTTAGAGATTTTCAAGAAGGATATACAAGAAGAACAATTAAAGTATACTAAAGAGAATCTTCCTATCATTAGCCAACCAGATAGTTTGGCATATGTTATTTATACTTCTGGTTCCACAGGTAAACCTAAAGGGGTGATGGTTGAAAATAATGGATTAGTTAATCGCTTGACTTGGATGCAAAAAGTATATCCTTTGAGTAATTTAGATACATTAATCCAAAAAACCACATATTCTTTTGATGTATCTGTTTGGGAATTATTGTGGTGGAGTATATACGGAGCTAAACTTTCGATTATAAAACCTCAATATGAAAAAAGCCCTCTTGATATAATTGAGAATATAAGTGAGAACAAAGTAACAGTAATCCATTTTGTTCCTTCAATGCTTATGGTATTCTTAAACTTTTTGAATTCAAATAAAGAGTTTATTAAAAAAGTAGATAGTTTACAGCAAGTATTTGTAAGTGGGGAAGCATTGACAATTTCTCAGAAAGAATTATTCTATAAGATTTTGGCGAAAGTTTCATTAATGAATTTATATGGTCCAACAGAAGCTAGTATTGATGTAAGTTATTATGATTGTTCTGAATTTAGAGGAGGATCTAGTATTCCGATTGGAAAACCAATAGACAATACACACTTATATATATTAGATTCGGATTTAAACTTGGTACCTATTGGTGTAGTTGGAAATCTTTATATTTCAGGTGTAGGAGTAGCCAGAGGCTATCTAAATAAACCTGAATTAACCTTGGAGAAGTTTATAGATAATCCATTTGAGACGGATAATAAAATGTATGATACAGGAGATTTAGCGAAATGGTTACCTGATGGAAATATAGAATTTCTAGGGAGAAAAGATTTCCAGGTAAAGATCAGAGGATATCGTATAGAGCTAGGAGAAATAGAGACCGCTATCTTTCAGTTCAGCCCTGCTATTAAACAAGTCGTTGCCTTAACTAAGGAAGTAAACGGAGAAAAAGTATTGGTCGCTTATTATACAAAAAATGAGGGATTTGAAATCGATAAGGTTGAGCTTCGAGAGTATTTACTGAGTAAGTTACCTGAATATATGGTACCCGGATTTTTTATAGAACTGGAAATAGTTCCGTTAACGCTCAATGGTAAAGTTGACCATAAAGCATTGCCGGGAGTTACTGGCGAAGATCTAATCAGAAGAGAATATGTAGCCCCAAGAAATGAAACAGAAGAAGTACTGGTGAAAATATGGCAGGAAGTATTGGGAATAGAAAAAGTAGGAATTAGTGATAACTTCTTTGAGTTGGGTGGTCATAGCTTAAATGCTACAAGATTAGTCAGTCTTATTTATAAAGAGTTTGATATAAGAATTTCTTTAGGCGAATTATTTAAATATGCAATATTAGAAGAGCAGGCAACTCTGATTAAAAATACCCTTTCAATCTATAATATTGTTGACGTAAAAGATGATAAAGGTAATCTTGAGTTTGAGCAATTTACATTATAATAATAGTAATATAAATAAAGTTATTATGAAAAAAATAGCGTTTCTATTGCTAATACTATTAAATATATCATTATATGCTCAAATAAGAATTACAGGTAAAATTGAAACTACAGTAAATACACCTGTTGAATCTGCAGAAATTATTTTAGTGCTTAAAGATTCTGACATGATTAAGAGTGAACTTACAAATGGAAATGGAAGTTTCAGTTTAGAAGCTAAACAAGGTTTTTACAAATTGCAAGTACGAAAAGCTAATAAAATATTATTTTCAAAGAATTTACAATTAGAAACGAATTTAGATTTGGGCACTATAACTGTTGACAATGCAACTCAAATAGAAGGAATATCAATCACAGGCAAGAAGAAGCTCATAGAAAGAAAGATAGACCGATTGATTTTTAATGTTGAAAATTCTATTAGTGCTTCAGGTGGTGATGCATTGGATATGCTTTCCATAGCTCCGGGAGTTAAAGTACAAAATGATAAGATTACAATTATCGGTAAAAATACTCTTTCGGTTATGATTAATGATAAGATCGTTCAGCTTTCAGACCAGGATTTAGCAAACTATTTGAAGTCTATTCCGTCGGATGACATTAAAAGTATAGAAGTAATTACAAATCCACCAGCAAAATACGAAGCTTCAGGCAATAGTGGTTTAATAAATATTATTTTAAGAAAAGGTAAGAAAGACGCATGGAGTGCATTGCTTGGCTCTTCTTATCTCCAGCGAGTTTACGGTGAAGAAGCAGTTATGGGAAATTTTTATTACAACAAAAATAAGATATCTATTTCGGGTTCTCTCAACTATAAAGAAGGTATCATGAATACAGATCAAAATGATTATGCTTATTTTCCTGATGGTCTGTGGTATACAAAATCACCATACAAATCTAGCTATGCACGTAAAAATGGAAAAATAAGTATTGATTATCAATTGTCACCCAATTGGACTGTTGGAAGCCAAGTTTTATTTAATAGTAATAACCCTGTTTATACAGATAATCCATATACTCCTGTATACGATTCTAAAACAAATGACATTACTCGATATATGTTGTCTAATGGAGAAAACAAGCAAAACCCTAATATTATATTATTAAATTTTTATAATGATTTCAAATTGGATTCTTTAGGTAAAAAGATTATGGTAAATCTGGATTATTTAAATTTTAATAATAAAGATGTTAAAAGCTATTCAGGAGTTTCAGTTATTAATTCTCCATATTCCACAAAATATTTTGGGGGTATAAATAAAAATAATCAAAATATTATAAATTTATCAGGAAAGATAGATGTTGAAATTCCTACAAAGTGGGTAAATTGGAGTTTAGGTGGAAAAATATCAAATTCAGAGATACATAATTATATTTCGGCTTTTAACAGTGGCATAATTGATGATCCGGTCTCAGAATTGCCATTAAACAATACTGCTTTTGAGTACATTGAAAATATTGAGGCGTTATATGTCTCAGGGAATAAAAAATTCAATAAGAACTGGGAAATTCAGTTTGGTTTAAGAATGGAAGCAACTCAAACAAAAACATTTTCTGAAACTTTAGTTCAGTCTACAAAAAATAATTATTTAAAAATATTTCCAACTTCCTATATATCATACACTCCAAATGATAATTCAACATTTACGCTTAGTTATAGTAAAAGAGTTGATAGACCTCAATTTAATGATCTAAATCCTAATATCTCTTTTATTAACCCTTTTCAAATGATAGAAGGTAATCCTTTTTTACAACCAGCTTTTATAGATAATAGTGAATTAACTTATACGTATAAGAAACTAGAGAGTAAATTTTACTTCAGTAATGAAAAAAATTTATTTTCCCAAATTCCTATTGCAGATCCAAATACAAACATAATTCGCTTTACCAATAAAAACTATATCAATACTCAACGTTTTGGAATTTCCGAGAATTACATTTTTGATCAATTCAAATGGTGGATAAGTAATAATGCGATTGACGTAAATTATACAGTTTCTAAATCTAATCTGGAAATTACTCAAAGAGTACAAAAAGGCCTTAATTCAAGAATATCTACAAGTAATGATTTTAATTTAAATACAAAAAAAACATTGCTTTTTAATTTGAATTACTGGTATAGTTTTCCAGGTGTTAATGGGATTTATACGAATAAATCCATGAGTTCATTATCATTTACCATACAATATATGATGATGAATAAAAATCTTAAAATCTCCCTAAAAGTGAATGATTTGTTTAGAACTGAAAAAGAAAATATAAGCTCAACAGTGAATGGAATTTTCCAAAAAGGGGCGTATTATTATGATAATCAATATGTTAGAGTTTCAATTACCTATAAATTCGGGGATAAGAAAATTAAAGATAATGAGAGGAAATCAGGTAATGAAGAAATAAAAGAAAGAACAGTAATTTAATAATTTTAATAAACAAAAAATGGAAGATCTTCTAAAAAGATTAGCAGAGTCTAATATTAAAATTAATTTTATTGATGAAAAGCTAGATATTCAAGCTCCAAAAGGAGTTATGACTCCAGATTTATTAAATGAAATTAAATATCATAAAAACGGATTGATTGAATTCTTTAAATTGTATAAGGCAAAAAAGAAATTTGCACCTATCTCTAAAGCACCTGAGCAATCGGATTATGCACTATCTTCTTCTCAACGCAGAATGTGGCTTTTGAATCAATTTGGGGGTGGAAGAACAGCTTATAATATGATGAATATTCTCGAAATAAAGGGGAAACTATCACTTTCCGCTCTTGAAAAAGCTTTTATGGGGCTTGTGGAACGTCATGAATCTTTAAGGACAATCTTTAAAGAAAGTAAAGGAGAAATAAGGCAGGTTATATTAGGAATGGATGAAATTAAATTTCAACTACAATCTATAGATTTAACTTTAGCTGCTGACGCTGCCTCCGATCAAAAAATAAAAGAAATTATTGAAAATGAAACAACATATGCTTTTGATTTATCAGCAGATTCTTTAGTTCGGGCTAAAGTGATTAAGATATCTGATAATATGTATGTATTTGTTTTAGTAATGAATCATATTATAAGTGATGGCTGGTCAACAGAGATAATAACTAATGAATTGTTTGCACTATATGATACTTTCGCAAAAGATATCACATATTCTTTACCTGAATTAAGAATCCAATACAAGGATTATACAGTATGGTTGGAAGATGAGCTTGGCGGAGAGAGATATGAAAAAGCAGAATCATATTG
>NZ_JAWRXA010000670.1:0-248 GCF_046535275.1 Chryseobacterium sp. SIMBA_029 | reverse complement strand
AGCTCTGCCTGTTGTAAAATCCTGATATCTTGCAATGGGGGGCATTAATGGATAAATTCCTGAAATATCTACTTTTACAGCATCTGTATTACTTTGGAAAATGGGAAATATTGTTGGATTATTAGTGATTTCCTGAATTCTTTCTTTAACGTTCACTTCTCCATCTCTGTTCAAAATCCTTGTCAAAAGTCTTAAAGAAAGTGAGTTACAAAACTTCTTCCAGTTGATAATTCCATTGGCATCCGTAT
>NZ_JAWRXA010000669.1:0-248 GCF_046535275.1 Chryseobacterium sp. SIMBA_029 | reverse complement strand
CGAGATGGCCACGGAAGGCGGCAAGGCCGTCATCGACGACATCATGCTCGAGGATCCCGAGACCAAGGCTACCAGTTCGCTGAAGGCGACGATGGACGAGATCGCCAAGGGCCAGTGAGGGCCGGCCCGGCGTTTGATTTTGCCCGATTTGGCGGTATGTCCGGAGAGGGCATGTTTCGTGACTGCGCCGGATGAGGGTTCATCGGTTGTTTTCGGGCTTCGATCTTCGTGACTGGCTGCTTGCCAAC
>NZ_JAWRXA010000668.1:0-248 GCF_046535275.1 Chryseobacterium sp. SIMBA_029 | reverse complement strand
CAAGGATTTGTACGATGAGATCGACCGACTGCACGGTTGAAGTCGATTGGGTATCCGACGCGGGCGTACGATCACGTCATGAGTGCGGTAGCCGGAGCCGGCTATAACAATTGCCTAGGGACTACATGAAGGAGACCTGACCACGATGTTCACGAAAAAGGGTGACGCGGCCGTCCTCGCCAAACTCGGTGAAGCCCCGGCGCAGTACCGCGAGATAGGCGAACGCCTCCATAGCATCATCCGGGAGG
>NZ_JAWRXA010000667.1:0-248 GCF_046535275.1 Chryseobacterium sp. SIMBA_029 | reverse complement strand
CCAAGTGCTCCGGATGCCATCATCAATATTTCGGATCTAATGGCCTATACGCTATATGAGTCGAATACCGAGAAAGTTTTGGTTCAGAAAGAACTGGATTTTATTCAAAATTATTTTTATCTGGAAAGGATGAGATATACTTTAGATAAAGATATTACGTTAGATATTTCTGTAGAGGATACTATAGATCACATTCAGATAGCACCATTATTGTGCTTTACATTCATAGAAAATGCATTTAAATATGG
>NZ_JAWRXA010000666.1:0-249 GCF_046535275.1 Chryseobacterium sp. SIMBA_029 | reverse complement strand
CCTTTTAAGCAACTCAAGCAGCGGAAATCCTACCGATCAGTGGATTGGAAGCAGCTATACCGTAAAACCTGAAATTGCAGACCAGGTAAGCTTAGGATACAGCAGAAACTTCAATAATAACAACTATGAACTTAATGCTGAGGTTTATTATAAATCCATGCAAAATCAAATTGACTTTAAGAATGGAGCTCAAATCACCTTTGATACTGCTGCCGATGTAGAAAGTGAATTGTTATTTGGTAAAGGAAG
>NZ_JAWRXA010000090.1:0-366 GCF_046535275.1 Chryseobacterium sp. SIMBA_029 | reverse complement strand
CAAGACGATGGCTGCATGGGACGTTCCCGCGGCGGCTTGACGACGAAGATCCATGCTCTTGTCGATGCAGATGGCCGTCCAATTGGCATCGACCTGACCCCAGGACAAGTGCACGACAGCAGGGTCGCCGAGCCAATGCTGAAGGATATCGGAAATGGTGCCATACTTTTGGCAGACAGGGCTTATGATACAAACGCCCTTCGAACCTTGGCAAAAACAAAACGGGCGTGGGCCAATATTCCAGCAAAGCGAAACCGCAAGGAGAGCTTTCCGTTCAGCTCATGGGTCTATAGGCAGCGAAACCTCGTCGAGCGATTCTTCAACAAGCTCAAGCAGTTCAGAGGGATTGCCACTCGATATGACAAG
>NZ_JAWRXA010000665.1:0-249 GCF_046535275.1 Chryseobacterium sp. SIMBA_029 | reverse complement strand
CCGCTCCTTGGCGGAAATGGCTAAACTGAATTGTGACTGCAAGAGTATTTTATATCAATGAAAATTTTAAGAATTTTACTGCTATTCTTTCTGATGGCTTCATGCAGTAAGAAAGAAAATCACCCTTACACTTTTTATTACTGGAAAACCAGTTTGAAATTGGATCGGGAGGAGAAAAAAACATTGGATCAAGCTTCTGTTCCTTATTTATACACACGGTTTTTTGATGTTGATAAAATTGGAGGGAAG
>NZ_JAWRXA010000664.1:0-249 GCF_046535275.1 Chryseobacterium sp. SIMBA_029 | reverse complement strand
ATTCTTGTCAGGAAATGATCTTCGTTAAATGCTGCGACGGAGAATTCAATGGAGAACATCCTGTAAATTAAAATATTAGATCAAAAAAAATTAATCAATATTGAGTGAAAAAAAGTGGTTTGAAAGAATATTTTTATTATTTTTATAAACCAAACTAATACATGAAAATAAATGAAAAATATTTATATATAAATATTTACTTAAATGTAATTCGCTAAAAATAACCTATTTTAATTTCAATAATACAAT
>NZ_JAWRXA010000663.1:0-249 GCF_046535275.1 Chryseobacterium sp. SIMBA_029 | reverse complement strand
ATGAAACGGACGAAGCCGGTGACAAATAATCCGATCAAACCTGGACCTCTAGCGTCGAACGGCCGCTATTGAGCGGAGGCCAGCGTCCGCTTTCGCGATTTGTGAACGCCTCGCCCCTGATTGGACCTTCGCGTTCGCCGATAGTAGCGGTAGTGGAAGTTCTCTGGATCGGCTGACACGCGGTGACGCTTTAGCCAGCCGATCATTCGAACCTGCGGAGGGTTACTGTTACGCCGTCTAATGCGGTAC
>NZ_JAWRXA010000662.1:0-249 GCF_046535275.1 Chryseobacterium sp. SIMBA_029 | reverse complement strand
CTCCGGCCTCGTAGACATGCACGTCCAACCCTGCGCGTGCCATGACGAGCGCTGCGGCAAGCCCATTGGGACCGGAACCGACGACGGCGACATCAACCATTGCTGCTAACCTCCGTTGCTGGGGTGCTTGAGCGGCGGCCGCGGATCACGAACCGACCGATCACGAACCGGTCGTCAGCGCCGTCGAAAGGACCGCCGTGCGGGTCATCCTGGCCGCCGACCCTGATCGGGTCGTTGGATGGGTTCCAG
>NZ_JAWRXA010000661.1:0-249 GCF_046535275.1 Chryseobacterium sp. SIMBA_029 | reverse complement strand
CTATACATCTTGAGGCATCCAGAAACTACAAATGTATAGTACTGGCATATTTCATTCTCCTGCAAAATAAATTGTTTTCGTTTGATTCTCCTTTCTGTAATACGCTCATCCAATGCTTCAATTTCTTCTTTAGAAAGAGGAATGAAACTTTTAAAATAGTTGATCAGTAAAGTCGTTTCTTTTGACATTGCAAATAAGATGTGTTTTTATTTGGCTTTCAAATTTTCAAAGAAAACCATGAAAAAATAG
>NZ_JAWRXA010000660.1:0-249 GCF_046535275.1 Chryseobacterium sp. SIMBA_029 | reverse complement strand
CTTTGGTCCTGTGTTGGCATTTACAACCTTTAAAGATGAAGAAGAAGCCATAAAAATAGCCAATGATACCATCTACGGACTAGGAGCCGGAGTTTGGACGAGGGATGCCTATCAGCTATACAATATTCCGCGCCAGATTGAGGCAGGAAGAGTTTGGGTAAATCAATATCATTCGTATCCGGCAGGAGCACCTTTCGGAGGATATAAGCAGTCTGGAATAGGAAGAGAGAATCATAAAATGATGCTTGA
>NZ_JAWRXA010000659.1:0-249 GCF_046535275.1 Chryseobacterium sp. SIMBA_029 | reverse complement strand
ATTTCTACTTCAGATGCCGGAAATGGGGTAGGGTATACTGGTTTTAGAATTCGTGGGGTATCAGGATCGGCAATTAATGTAATGATGAATGGTGTTCCTTACAATGATTCTGAAAGTCAGGGAACGTTTTTCGTAAATGTTCCGGACTTAACAAGCTCTGCATCACAGATTGTTATTCAAAGAGGAGTAGGTACTTCCAATAACGGAGTTTCTGCGTTTGGAGCAAGCATTAATGTAATTTCAAGGGAG
>NZ_JAWRXA010000658.1:0-249 GCF_046535275.1 Chryseobacterium sp. SIMBA_029 | reverse complement strand
CATTGATCTTTTTAGCATCTTTCCAAGACTTCTCTTCATTGAATATAGTCTTGATCTCAATTTTAACAGGTGACTTTGGGTTGGTAGATTTCACTACAGAATACTCCCATCCACAATTGGTATATGCTGCCACATCCGGATTATTTTTTCTATTGACCGGACTTTTAAAATTATCCCATATCAATTTTTGATCTTCCTGCCAGATAATCTTCTGTCCAAAGATCATATGGGCAGTCAGTAAACAAAATG
>NZ_JAWRXA010000657.1:0-249 GCF_046535275.1 Chryseobacterium sp. SIMBA_029 | reverse complement strand
AAACCAATCGAGTCGACGATCGGAGTCGAAGTTCGTTCGTGGAACCAGGCGCAGGGCTGTTATGAGGGCAGCGATTCCAAGCGGAACGTTGATGAGAAAAATCCAGTGCCAGGACAGGAAGGTGGTGAGGGCACCGCCTACCATCGGAGCCAGCACGGGCGCTAGGAGGCCCGGCCACACCAGATAGGCGGTGGCTCGCAGCAGCTCGGACTTAGGGGTGCCGCGCAAAACCACCAGCGTTCCGACGGG
>NZ_JAWRXA010000656.1:0-249 GCF_046535275.1 Chryseobacterium sp. SIMBA_029 | reverse complement strand
CCTTCCAGAGCATAACTCTCCAAAACCTTGTTGATATCTTTCTTAGTATTGATCTTTGATAAAAGCTCGTGAACGAAAAGCCCGATTCTTACTTTTTCATTCCTCACCTGATAGTTTTTGGATGGAGTGGCAATTTTTATAGAAGTACTATTCTCATTTACATTCTTTAGATTTTGAATATTCTGTGTCTTAAAAGATGAACTTTTAGTCTTTGAATGCTTCTTCAGCATCTCAGGATTTACTTCATAC
>NZ_JAWRXA010000655.1:0-249 GCF_046535275.1 Chryseobacterium sp. SIMBA_029 | reverse complement strand
CTTGGGACTTCACACAGTTTCCGGATGATTTTCTTCGTCAAGAAATGGGGATTCTTGGGCTAAGGATGAAAAAGGAACTTCTAGGCGAGGCTCAATATGGAATGTCTATTTCAGAACCAAAGAAAAATATATCAACTACAAGAACATTCGACACTGGTCATGCAGAATACGACTATGTACACGAGCGAGTTTCCACATTTGCATCAGAGTGTGCCAGAAAGCTCCGGGAGCAAAAGTCTTGTTGCCGGC
>NZ_JAWRXA010000654.1:0-249 GCF_046535275.1 Chryseobacterium sp. SIMBA_029 | reverse complement strand
CGCGATAATGGGCAACCTCGGTGAAAGGACCGTTCAATGGCGCATGCTGAGCATCCCCCTCGGCCTTTCGACACTTGGCCTTGTCCTAGTCAACCTGTTGGGGCTCTCCGAAGCACTCTACGGCATGCCCATCCGTGTCATTATCGGCATCGTTATTTCGGTTGGCGCCGTTTTGCTTTGGACGGTATTCGCTCTAACCAATCGAACCGCGCTTGCGGCCCGACCGGCCATGGATGCTCGAATGTGGAC
>NZ_JAWRXA010000653.1:0-250 GCF_046535275.1 Chryseobacterium sp. SIMBA_029 | reverse complement strand
ATGGCAGTAAATAGTTTTAAAAAAGTAGAAACGGAATTAACAGGGAATAATGGAAAATTGACCAACGGATAATTGGAAAGTAAATTATTATTCTCATCCCGGATCTGTACAGCAAATCCATAGGCCGGAAGATCCTTTTTGGAGTTTTTAATTTTCAATTGAGCATTGGAAAACCTGATCGTCAGATCAAACTTTTCCCTATCAAAAAATGGGTGTAATGATTCCGGAATTCCCGGATCTATCCAAAAGG
>NZ_JAWRXA010000089.1:0-367 GCF_046535275.1 Chryseobacterium sp. SIMBA_029 | reverse complement strand
CATTAAGCGCGGCGGGTGTGGTGGTTACGCGCAGCGTGACCGCTACACTTGCCAGCGCCCTAGCGCCCGCTCCTTTCGCTTTCTTCCCTTCCTTTCTCGCCACGTTCGCCGGCTTTCCCCGTCAAGCTCTAAATCGGGGGCTCCCTTTAGGGTTCCGATTTAGTGCTTTACGGCACCTCGACCCCAAAAAACTTGATTAGGGTGATGGTTCACGTAGTGGGCCATCGCCCTGATAGACGGTTTTTCGCCCTTTGACGTTGGAGTCCACGTTCTTTAATAGTGGACTCTTGTTCCAAACTGGAACAACACTCAACCCTATCTCGGTCTATTCTTTTGATTTATAAGGGATTTTGCCGATTTCGGCCTA
>NZ_JAWRXA010000652.1:0-250 GCF_046535275.1 Chryseobacterium sp. SIMBA_029 | reverse complement strand
CTTCGAGGTGCTCGGAAGCGAGTCTGCCGCGGTGGGCCGCATGCAGATGCCATCGCAGGTTGTCGAGACCGCTATCAAAGCCCTGGACCGCAGCGGAACGCCCGGCAGCGTGGTGTCCGGCTGGGCGAACCGCTTGGCCGCCGGGTTCGCCCATCGCCTGCCTCGGGCAATCACTGTGGCGATCGCAGCTAGCGCTGTGCAGGATTAGACGCCGAGGACTGGCTAGCCTGAGGTGAGGGCCGATCCCCCA
>NZ_JAWRXA010000651.1:0-250 GCF_046535275.1 Chryseobacterium sp. SIMBA_029 | reverse complement strand
CCTGCAGCGTGAACACGCCACGACATCACCCGACCAACTTCACCAGGATCGATGCGGTCAACATGTACCTCGTGGTCAAATCCTGGGCTAAGGGTTACCGTGCGGATCACGCGCTGGCCGCTGCGAGCCACGTCTCGAGGTACGCTGCGACACCGTCATCGTGATGGCGCGCGGTGGTGACCGTCGCCGCGTCCAGCACAGCCTGTTTGCCGTTCGCGACGGCGATGGAAGTTCCCACGGCGGCGAAGGC
>NZ_JAWRXA010000650.1:0-250 GCF_046535275.1 Chryseobacterium sp. SIMBA_029 | reverse complement strand
CTACTGAACCTATGGAAAAAGCGGGTAAGGCAAGGAAAACACTTGTGGCAATGACTGCTCTTGTTATTCTTTTCTTTATTCCTGTATTTAGCAGCTATAATTCTGAAGAAGCTAAAAGTATTGAGGCATTAAGCCATCAGATAACTGTACTGGAAAGCAGCATAAAAAAGGAAACCAACGCTGCAACAATTGATACCTATCAGGCACAAATTGTTAAAACAAAAACTGAGCTGGAAACAATCAAGCATCC
>NZ_JAWRXA010000649.1:0-250 GCF_046535275.1 Chryseobacterium sp. SIMBA_029 | reverse complement strand
ATGTTTCTTTGCCTCCACGCAGGTGGAATGACATTGATTCCTGTATCAATCATTGCTATCAGGGCTTCTATGGGTTCCAAAACCCCTACCGATATTTTTCTGCCGTGTATGATCGCTACTTTTGCTGCAACTTTAGCTGCGATGATTATTGTTTCTCTCTACCAAAAGATCAATCTTCTTCGTCCTGTAGTTATTGCTTATGTAGGTGGAATCTCGGCAATTATTGGATTATTGGTGGTGTATTTGGTAC
>NZ_JAWRXA010000648.1:0-250 GCF_046535275.1 Chryseobacterium sp. SIMBA_029 | reverse complement strand
GGTGCTTTTATTGAATCAGTAATATAATAGGTGTTCTCCATAGTGTTGGCCGGTGGTCTTACTACCAGTACTACAGAGTCTATTTTTGGATTAGGTCCATTGAAGTCAAAATTATCCGTAGGCATTCTCAATTGAGTAACATAGGATGCTTTCTGCATTCCAAACTGGCTTTCTGTAAAAGAACCAAGAACTCCGGTAGATAAAGCTGCCCCTGTTCCACTTAGTCCGGTAATAAGCCTGGAAGCATCAC
>NZ_JAWRXA010000647.1:0-250 GCF_046535275.1 Chryseobacterium sp. SIMBA_029 | reverse complement strand
GGCGACTTCCACCACGACGGCATCGGCGAAGACGGTGAAGGTATTTTCGGGCGTCTCTTGGCTCTGGTCCGGTCAGCCTCCTAAGCCAGGACCGACCAGCAGCGGCCGTGCACACATTGGTGCGCGGCCGCTGCTGCGTACCGGCTGATGCGGGCTAATCCGCTTGGCTGTGACTCTGCTTCGCGTCCTCCTCCAGGCGCGCGTCCAGCTTCGCCTGGCGGGCTGCTGGACTCATCAAACTGGCGATGAC
>NZ_JAWRXA010000646.1:0-250 GCF_046535275.1 Chryseobacterium sp. SIMBA_029 | reverse complement strand
AAGTTCAACTCCTGCGTGGAGACTGAGTATTTGTCGAGCGGGTACTCGATGGATTCGATGTCCGACCGCAAAAGGGCGCTGGCCTTGGTTGGTGTGATGGCGGCATCGGGTTGGGCCGAACCGAGGCCGCACCCCGTGAGCAAGGTTGCCACGAGGGCGGCTACGGCGAGAAAGTGGCGACGCTGCATGTTCTCTGAGCTAGATGGACAAGCTCGAGATAATGTCCGAGTAGGTGTAGGGCCAGTGGCCG
>NZ_JAWRXA010000645.1:0-250 GCF_046535275.1 Chryseobacterium sp. SIMBA_029 | reverse complement strand
AGGTAGGCCGAATGGTTTCCGCCCTCGGCGAGGCGAACGGGACCACTGGAGAGCCCCCCGCGCATTGACCGCAGTGTCCGCATAACGGGACACCACCGTGAAAACGCTTACTGGCTACCTAGGACTGATTAGGCTGGAAGTCGTGACCCGTCGATTCCCTGCCCCTTCGCCGCTGCAATGATCGGCGTCCTCTCGGGTTTTTTCGTAGTGTGGGCCATCATCCTGGTGGGCATGTTCGTTGGCCGCCGGG
>NZ_JAWRXA010000088.1:0-368 GCF_046535275.1 Chryseobacterium sp. SIMBA_029 | reverse complement strand
GTAAACCCCTTCTCTGAATTTTGAGTTGTTGTAAAGCTCCTGCACAAATACTATCAGATCTTCTGTAGAACTCGGAATATTCTGTATAGATTTTTGCTCAAAAATAGGCCTTCTTACTATAGTGTGATTGAATATTTTTGTTGTTTCCATAATTCTAGTTCTTCTGATAGGTTATTTAAATTCTGAATTTTTTCATCGTTATTTTTTTCAATATCATATATGACAAAATCGTCTACATAGTATTGGTCCTTATAGTCCATTAAAAGATCTCTCAGGTGAGGAATTGTAGTTTCTAGGATCTGCATATTATTATATTTTATTTTTTGTGTTGGTCCGTTTTTTATTATTTTTACTCCTAATGCTAAAAC
>NZ_JAWRXA010000644.1:0-250 GCF_046535275.1 Chryseobacterium sp. SIMBA_029 | reverse complement strand
ATATAGAAAATTTGACTATAAATAAATCCCTGACTTTTGTTTCTGAAACTAATTATAGCAAATACATTCTTCAGGGAGGCGTTAACATTGACCTTGCAGCGGGAAGAGTGATTACCATTAACAATCTGAAGACAGTAAACTCTATTAATGGTATATTGACAACAGGAGCAGCAGTTGGAGGAAGAACGACAATCAATATTTTGAACTGTGACTTGATTAGTGTGTCTACCACTACCGCCAATACTACTAC
>NZ_JAWRXA010000643.1:0-250 GCF_046535275.1 Chryseobacterium sp. SIMBA_029 | reverse complement strand
GACTTGATAATAGCTGATAGAAAAGATCCGATGTTTTTCTTTTAAAATAAGAAATTTCCTTGGGGTAAGTTCTTACGGTAAAAACGACATCATACCCTTCTTCCCATTTTTTTATCATTTCCGGGATAAGTTCAGGCGGATGTTGAAGATCACCATCCATAGAGATCACTGCATTTCCCTGGGCACTATCCATTCCGGCCTTTACAGCAGGCTGATGGCCAAAGTTTCGGGAAAATTCGATGAATTTTAC
>NZ_JAWRXA010000642.1:0-250 GCF_046535275.1 Chryseobacterium sp. SIMBA_029 | reverse complement strand
CCCGTAGACGGGCTGTTCGACGGGCACGCGACCTATTACGACATCCTTGGAAAATTGCCATTCATGTCCAAGGCCGAGAGCCGGTCGGTGAGCAACGACGTGCTCGAGGTCAATCGCGGCAAGCTGATCAACTACTTCGAGACGTCGGGGACGACTGACGTGCCGGTCTCGGCGCCGAAGGCGCTCGACGATCTGGTGCTGAACACGGTCAATTTCGGCGAAGGCTGGTCGTCGTTTCTCGATGCAAGCG
>NZ_JAWRXA010000641.1:0-250 GCF_046535275.1 Chryseobacterium sp. SIMBA_029 | reverse complement strand
ATGATCGGAGAGTTGGCCGCGATCCAAGCAGTGACGTCGGGGAAGAAGGCAGCTTTCCTTTTGCCCTACCGGGCACTCGTCAACGAAAAGTTCGAGGAATTCAGCGCGCGCTACGAGGCCGCTGGCCTGCGCGTCGTACGCTGTAGTGGAGATGCGAGCGACGGCATCGGTCCTGTGCTCTCGGGACGCTATGACCTTGGCTTCTTTACCTACGAAACCTTCCTTAATCTCGCGTTGGGATCACCACGCC
>NZ_JAWRXA010000640.1:0-250 GCF_046535275.1 Chryseobacterium sp. SIMBA_029 | reverse complement strand
GCACTGTATGTGACTGCTGCAACGTCGCCAGCGGTGACGGGGCACTTCGCAGGGTCTACGCGAAGGGCAAACTTTTCGAGCCGGGTTTTTTGCCCGACTGCTGTGAAGTCTGAAGTTCTGAAGTCGCCCAAATAGACTTTCGGCAGGCCAGGGCCGCCAGGCGTGACGACGTCGATCTGGCAAGTGCCGCCGGCACTTACAGTACCTTCGAAGTTGATGATACCCGTGTTGGCCATGGCTGAGCTGCAGC
>NZ_JAWRXA010000639.1:0-251 GCF_046535275.1 Chryseobacterium sp. SIMBA_029 | reverse complement strand
CTAACATTTTTGATTTTATTTGACGAATTAATGTGAATAAAGTCGACCACAGGATTAGGATACAGTATTACTTTCTTTTTATTTACAACCGTTTCTTTCAAAGACATCACCGTTTCACTATTTATCTTAATATTATCAATATATCCTATTCCCAATCCATTATTATGAACAAATCGTAATTGATCAATATTAAAAGTGGAAGCCACCGTTCCTGTATAAATCAAGATATCATTAAGGTAATATCTAATATC
>NZ_JAWRXA010000020.1:0-24388 GCF_046535275.1 Chryseobacterium sp. SIMBA_029 | reverse complement strand
CGCTTGACATACTGGGTTTCTAAATGTTCTTCCATAACGATTCTTTTTTTGTGTATCGATATTTCAGGACTAGACATCACTATGAATATAAAAAACCTCAGGATACGTCCTGAGGTTTTAATTGTGATATCGTATAAAACTAATATAAGTGTTCTATCCGTGAAGTTTTTTCCAGATTGCATCCTTCAGTTCCATTAGGTTCTCTCCGGTTACACCAGAGAAAAATATAGGCTGCTTGTTTTCAGGAAATTCTGCGGAAATTTCTTTTTTAAGTTCATCATCCAAAAGGTCGGATTTTGAAATAGAAACGATATAATCTTTATCCATCAGCTCCGGATTGTATTCTTTCAATTCATTTTCCAGAATTTTAAACTCCTGGAAATGATCTTCAGAATCCGCCGGAATGAGGAATAATAAAATAGAGTTTCTTTCAATATGTCTTAAAAAACGGTGTCCAAGACCTTTACCTTCTGCAGCTCCTTCAATGATTCCCGGAATATCAGCCATTACAAAAGATTTGTAATTTCTGTAATCCACGATTCCTAAATTGGGAGTTAGTGTCGTAAATGCATAATTGGCAATTTTAGGTTTCGCCGCAGATACGGACGCCAGAAGAGTAGATTTTCCGGCATTAGGAAATCCTACCAAACCAACATCAGCAAGAATTTTAAGCTCGAAAACTACAAAGCCTTCCTGACCATCCATTCCAGGCTGTGCATATCTTGGGGTCTGATTGGTAGAAGATTTAAAATGCTCGTTACCCATTCCTCCTTTTCCTCCTTCCATCAGGATAATTTCCTGTCCGTCTTCAAGGATCTCACCGATCACTTCACCCTCTTCATTTTTAGCAATGGTTCCAATCGGAACATTGATGTATACATCTTCTCCGTAAGCTCCTGTTAACTGATTTTTTGCTCCGTTCTGACCACGTTCAGCTTTAATGTGACGCGTGTAACGTAAGGGAAGTAAAGTCCATTCATGAGCATTTCCTCTCATGATAACGTGTCCGCCTCGT
Organism: Chryseobacterium sp. SIMBA_029; assembly: GCF_046535275.1. NCBI lineage: Bacteria > Pseudomonadati > Bacteroidota > Flavobacteriia > Flavobacteriales > Weeksellaceae > Chryseobacterium > Chryseobacterium sp. SIMBA_029. Next base: position 23,373 of record NZ_JAWRXA010000020.1, on the reverse strand, counting down.
CCTCCGTCACCACCGTCAGGTCCCCCTTTGGGTATATATTTTTCACGACGTAAGTGAGCAGAACCTGCACCACCATGGCCACTTTTACAATGAATCTTTACGTAATCTACAAAATTTGACATTTAATAAATGTTATGAGTTATGAATTATGAGCTATGAATTTAAAAATGAACCTATGACTCATCACTCATAACTATTAATTATTTTATTTTTTCTACTTCGGCAAAAAGCTTTTCGGAAATTTCGTTAATTCCGCCAACACCGTTTACCTCGATATATTTTCCTTGTTGTTTGTAAAGCTCAGCTACTTCAGCTGTCTTTGCATAATATTCTTTTATTCTGTTTTGGATGATCTCCTCGTTGCTGTCATCAGTTCTTCCGCTTGTTTCACCTCTTTTAAGAAGTCTTTCCACTAAGATCTGATCATCTACAATTAATGAAAGACAAATGTCGATCTTATCATTCAGTTCCTCTTTTACAATTCTTTCCAACGCTTCTGTCTGAGCAACAGTTCTAGGGTATCCGTCGAAGATAAAACCATTGGTATCCGTTGGTTTTCTCAATTCGTCAATCAGCATATCTGTTGTTACCTGATCCGGAACCAATTCTCCCTTATCGATATATGATTTTGCTAATTTCCCAAGTTCAGTATCATTCTTCATGTTGAACCTGAAAAGATCACCGGTTGAAACCTGCTTCAAGTTGAATTTTTCAATTAGATTTTGAGCTTGTGTACCTTTTCCACTTCCTGGAGGGCCGAACAGAACTATGTTTATCATAATGTTGATTCGCTTTTAGCAATGGGCGGATGGGCTTCTTGCTCTTAGCTTTTTTAGTTAGTATTTACTTTTTATTAAGGTATAATTTTTAAAAGCTAATAGCTAATAGCTAAAAGCCAGTAGCAATTGTTAGTGGTTGATCTGTCCTTCTTCTAACTGATACAAATTAGGAAGGTTTCTTCCCAACTCATCATAATCTAACCCATAACCAAGAACAAATTTGTTCGGAATTTCAAGACCGATATAATCCAGTTTGAAATCTTTCTTATACACTTCAGGTTTCAATAAGAAAGAAGCCAGTTTTACAGATTTCGGACGTTGTGTTTCCTTGAAATATTTGAAAAGGCTCTCCACTGTATTTCCAGTATCAACGATGTCTTCTACAATGATGATGTGACGGTCTTTTACGTCTTTCGTTAATTCCATTTTCTGGTAAACGATTCCTGTAGATTCAGTTCCTGAATAAGAACTCATTTGGATGAAGGCAATCTCGCAGTTTCCCGGGTAATGCTTCAAAAGATCCGAGAAGAACATGATCACTCCGTTCAAAACACCAATGAAAACGGGAACTTCATCTTTATAATCTTCGTAAATTTTTAAAGCGGTTGCTTTTACGATTTCCTGAATTTCGGCGTCCTCCAGATAAGGAACGAAAGTTTTGTCGTGAATTTGAATACTGTCCATAAAAATTTTTAGTAGTTGGCAAAGTTACGGATTTTTGATTAAAATATTTTCCTGATTGTTTCACATTCATGAAACATGATAGATTATGTTTTCCTAAAATTTATTTTACCACATCATATAATAGTTGAATTAAGATTTTTTTGTTATCGTTAATAGAAAAATATCCGGTAATCAAGACGGTGAAACCGGCGGAGAATTGAAAATTTTTAAGTATAAAAACGAAATTACTATCTTTGCAACACCAAACACCAAACACCAAACACCAAACACCAAACACCAAACACCAAACACCAAACACCAAACACCAAATACCAAACACCAAACATGTAGGATCCAAATTTCTTTCCGCTGTACTCAAAACAATAACCTCGTAGCCGTAGTTATTGATGTTTAACTATCATACAGAAAGAAATCATGCTTTTTCTACACAACATATCCTATAGGTTTCCTAACAGGGACCTTCTTTTTAATCATATTCATATAACGATACCTTCCCAAACAAAATCGGCTTTGGTTGGAAGCAATGGTATGGGGAAATCTACACTGCTTAAACTTATCGCACGAGAAATAGAACCCTTAAGCGGAACCATCAACCGTCAGGGTGACTTATATTACGTTCCGCAAATGTTCGGAAACTTTAATCATATGTCCGTTGCAGCCTGTTTACAAATTGATAAGAAACTCGATGCGCTCGAAAACATCACGAATGGAGAAGTTGATGAAAAGTATTTTGAAATATTAAATGATGACTGGACCATCGAAGAACGCAGTCAGGAAGCCTTAATGTATTGGAAACTTGAAGGTTTAGACTTACATCAAAAATTAGAAACCTTAAGTGGAGGGCAGAAAACTAAAGTTTTTCTTGCCGGAATTCAGATCAATCAGCCGGATGTTATACTGTTGGACGAACCTACGAACCATCTGGATCTGGAAGGCCGAAACCTGCTTTATAATTATATTGAAAAAACGAGTGCAACTGTTGTGATCGTAAGCCATGACAGAACTTTGCTGAATTTGGCAGATACTATTTTTGAACTCAGTAATCAGGGAGTTTCAACCTATGGTGGAAACTATGATTTTTACGTCGGACAGAAAGAAATTGAAAAAGAGGCTTTACATAATGACATCCATTCTAAAGAACGCGCTCTGAAAAAAGCAAAGGAAAAAGAGCGTGAGACCCTCGAAAAAAAGCAGAAACTGGATGCACGAGGTAAAAATAAACAGGAGAAATCAGGAGTAGCAAGGATTATGATGAATACCCTGCGTAATAATGCTGAAAAAAACACTTCAAAACTGAGAAATATTCATGCAGAAAAAATCGAGGGTATTTCAGGGGATCTCCGTGAACTTCGTTCCTCAGTAAGAAATTCCGACCAGATGAAAGTTAATTTTAATGACTCCGGTCTTCATACCGGGAAAATACTCATTATTGCAGAAGAAATTAATTATCAATATGATGAAAAGTTATTATGGAAGAACAATCTTAATCTTGAAATCAGAAGCGGTGAAAGAATTTCAATCAAAGGATCAAACGGTTCCGGTAAAACTACTTTGATCCGATTGCTGCTGGGAAATATACGGCCGGATACCGGAACGATAACGAAGGCAGATTGTACGACCATTTATATCGATCAGGAATATTCATTGATCAACAGATCTCTGACCGTCTATGAATTTGCCCAAACGTTTAATGATGAAGCGATGCCGGAATTTGAAATAAAGACATTATTAGCCCGTTTTTTATTCGGAAAAGAAACCTGGGACAAAAAGTGTGAAGTATTGAGCGGCGGTGAACGCCTGAGGCTTCTTCTATGTGGACTTTCTATCAGTAATAAAGCTCCGGATATAATTATTCTTGATGAACCGACGAATAATTTAGACCTGCAAAACGTGGAAATTTTAACAGATTCCATTAAAGAATATCAGGGAACCCTGCTCGTGATTTCTCATGACCAAACCTTTTTGCATGAGATTGATGTGGAAAGGGAAGTCGTACTTTAAGCTGACCTAAATCTGTAGAGCTCAACAGTTCAAACCTTATAGTTTTTTACATCTATAAGGTTTTATTTTAACCTAATAGTCAAAGTGAAGGTCATAATTTTTTACTGATCCATTGATAGATCTCATTCAAGACCTCTTCTCTGATCTCTTCATTCAGTATTTCATGCCGCATGTTTGGATATAATTTCACACTCACTTCCTGAAAATGGTCATCTTTTAAATGATTTACCGTTTCCATAACTCCTTTTCCGAAATTTCCGATAGGATCATTCTGTCCGCTTATCAATAGGAGCGGTAACGATTTAGGAATTGTGTCTGCCCAGTTTCTGGCCGTTGCTTTTTTATAAATTTTGAATAAGGCGTAAAATGCATTGTTGGTAAAGGGAGCTCCGCAAAGCGGATCTTCAGAAAACGCATTTCTGTTGGCAGGGTTCAGGCTCAGCCAGCTGGTATCACTGAAATCAGTATCCTTTTTAAAATGGCTGTTATTAACTGTATTAAAAAGAGTATTGAAAAAAGTTTTTGAGTGTGGTGCGATGGTATTGGCTAATGAAAAATAAGCATTTAATAAACTAAGTCCCGTCAGTGATCCTCCAGTTCCTGTAATGATCGCTCCTGCAAATTGATTTCCAATTCTTTGAAGCACGCAACGCGTAATAAAAGATCCCATAGAATGGCCAAGGATAAAGTGAGGAACATCGGGATGCTGTTCCATAATGTAATTGCTCATCATGATGGCATCATTAATCAGTCTTTCATCCGGTTTGCTCTTCTGGAAAAATCCGATATCTTTTTTCTCCTTGACGGATTTTCCATGTCCCAGATGATCATAAGTGAGTACAGCCAATCCATGACCTGCAAAATAGTCTGCTATTGCTGCATATCTGCCGCTATGTTCCTGCATCCCATGAACAATCAACAGCGTGGCTTTTACAGAGACAGCATCAGGAGTAAATATAGTGTAGAAAAGCTTGGGCTGATCATTGCTGTTTTTTGGAAGGTAACCGGATTTTTGTAGTGATTTCATGGGATTGTATTAGGTGTTGTATAGGACGATTAAAGATACAAAATTAATACACTTCCTATTCATCTAATCTTGATGAAATATCCATTTGCTGATGAAGAATTCTGATAATTTCAATGTCTTCATTTTTACTATTGATCCTGTAGAATATAAAATGAGATTTTACTCTTGAACGGAAATAGCCTTTCCTGATTTCACTATAATTTTTTCCAGATTTTGGATTTTCAGATAAATATTCAATTTCATTCATAAGCAAATCGAAATAATGATCTGCCTGTTTGAGTGACCATGTTTCAAAGGTATAGAGCCAGATTTTTTCTAAGTCATTTAATGCTTCTTTGGTGATTTTGTAGTTCATTATTCAGTAGAATATTTCTCATGAATATTTTTAAGAAATTCTTTACGGTCAAAATGTTCAACAAAACCGGATTTTTCACCTTGCTTTAATTCGTTGATTAATTCTGTTTTCTTAGATTCTTCATGTTCGAACATTCTTAAGGCCGTTCTTATCACTTCGCTTGCAGAAGAAAATTTCCCGGACTTAACCTGTTGATTAATAAAATTATCAAAATAATCTCCTAATAGAATGGAAGTATTTTTTGCCATCTTGTTAATTTTAAATCAAAGATACCAATTTTTGGTATTTAATCAAAAAAACTAAACTAAGTTATTGAATAGTATTTCTTTATATTCATTTAGAGAATAATTGTTTTCTTTATCAAGCTCCATTAAAAAATAAACATAACTTTCGTCACTTGTTGCTAAATAATTTATTGATTGTTTTAACAAGATTAGATCGATGAGATGATGTAATTGATGATTAAATTTTTGAGTTAGATTTCTTTTCATAAAAATTCTGCTTTTTGAAATAGGGAAAATATAATCATCTTCATATACTTTAATGTCATTGCTTTTACTAAAAATTATTGGAGAATCAGAGCAAATTGATGGTAGTTCTCTTGGTCGACCAAATATGTGATATTGTGTTCTACAATTAAATCCACGAATAGAATCTAGTAACGAATTATAAAGCTTATATGTTTTGTAAAATTCAGGTTCATTTTTATACTTTTCACTTAATTCTTCATTGTGATTACCATTTTCATCAATGATTGTAAGACCCAATTCTTTTAATTTATATTTTTTAATATAATCTTGAAGAATATTTTTATTAAATGGAGATCTCCAATAAGTTTGGCTTACAAAATTATTAAGATAAGGCATATCTGTTTCACTAACGCCAAATCTGTTTTCAAAAGTGTTAGAGTTAATGACTTGAAAAATTTTAGCAGTACTGTTGTCAACTTTTTCATAAAATTTTTCCATGAAATCATCTTCACCAAAATCTGTCATAATAGTATTGTCCTTAAGAATATAAAAATGAGAAGAAGGCGAAAAAAGTTTTCCTTTTTGCTTGAATTCTTCTGTTTTTACATTGAAGATTTTAAATTGTTCATTTTCACTTGCAAAACCTTTAAGATAAAATACTGGTAAAAAATGATGTTTTTGAGATTGGCTCATTTGGATAGTTGTAATAAATCAAATATAGTGATGATAAAGTGAAATATTATTATCATTTCTACTCATCCAAAATAAAATTCCTTTCAAATTTGGTCACCCTATTTTTTAAAAGTAATTTTGCATGAATCTAAAAATAAAAGTAAAATATGTCAACTTACGTAGTTGTAGGTCTTCAATACGGAGATGAAGGTAAAGGAAAAATAACAGATGTTTTATCAGCTAAATCGGATTACGTAGTACGTTTCCAGGGAGGTGATAACGCTGGCCACACTGTCTATGTGGGTGAAGAAAAATTTGTTCTGCATCTTCTTCCTTCAGGAGTTCTGCAGTGTAAAGGGAAGTGTATCATTGCGAATGGAGTAGTGGTAAATCCTAAATCTTTCATTAAGGAAGTCAACCAGATCGAAAGCAAAGGATTAAGAACGGACCACATTTTTATCAGCAGAAGAGCGCATGTCATCATGCCTTACCACATTCTTTTGGATACTTACCGTGAAGAAGAGCACGGAGGAACTCAGATCGGAACGACTAAAAAAGGAATCGGACCTTGCTATGAAGATAAGATCGCAAGAATCGGTATCAGAATGGTAGACCTTCTGAATCCTGAAATTTTAAGAGATAAAATTGAGAAAAACCTTAAGGTTAAAAACTCTCTTTTTGAAAAATACTACGGAAAACCAACATTGGATGTAGAAGAAATTTATAACGAATTTTTAGCTATTGGAAAGCAGCTTCAGGACAGAATCGTAGATACAGAAGTTGAATTGAACGAAGCTATCAGAGATGGTAAAAACGTTTTATTCGAAGGAGCTCAGGCATTAATGCTTGATATCGATTTCGGAACTTACCCGTACGTTACTTCATCTTCCCCTTCTACAGGAGGAGTGTGTACCGGAGCAGGAGTACCTCCAACATCCCTTCAAAACCTTATCGGTGTTGCAAAAGCATACTGTACAAGAGTAGGAAACGGACCTTTCCCATCTGAATTGGATAATGAATTAGGAGAAAGCATCAGACAGATTGGTGGTGAATTCGGAGCAACTACAGGAAGACCTAGAAGAACAGGTTGGTTAGACCTTGTTTCTTTAAAGCATGCTTGTATGATCAATGGAATCAATAACCTGGTAATTACGAAATTAGACGTTCTTACAGGTATTGAAAACCTTAAAATCGTTACCCATTACAAAACGGAAGACGGAAAAATCATCGATTATTTCACTTCATCAACAGAAAAACTATATAACTACGAGCCTATCTATCAGGATCTTCCAGGTTGGACTGACGATCTTACTCAGGTAAGAAGCTATGATGAACTTCCGGATACGGCTCAGAAATATATCGAGTTTATCGAGCAATATTTAGGAATCAACGTATACTTGGTATCTGTAGGCCCGGAAAGAAGCCAGAATATTATCAGAAAAGAATTATTCTAAAAACGTTAGAATTAATAATACAGAAGAGACTGCCCGTAAGGGCGGTCTCTTTTTTTGATTAATAATTTTCACCTTAAATAACTCGGGGCTTTATGTATTGCATGGTGATTTTTAATTAAAAAAAATATTCTTCACAAATAGCTGTATAAGTCATTTACATACAGTATTTTACTTTTTCATGAATGCTTATTTTAACATATTATTATAGTTTTATTTGAATTGATGAGATTTTAATAATTTTTTGGCAGAAATTTTGATATCCATTTAAAGCTTATTGATGATAACAGATCAAAGCAATAATTACCGTTTTAACAGTTTAAATATTTTTATAGTGATGAAGTACCTACAAAACAATCAGGAATTTCGATTTAATGAAGTTCTTTTCGAAAACCGCAACAAAGCGTATGGAGCCTATGCATTAAGAAATGAATCAGACAGAATATTAACAAAGTCCCTTTTTGTAGGGATAGGTTTATTGGCTGCTATTTCAATAACCCCGTTAATTATCTCAGCATTTAGAAGTGATGCGCCAGTGGAAATACCTACAAATGACCCACCACTAGTTTTTAAATTAGATAAGGTTGACAGACCGGATACTCCGCCAGTAAAAGTGGATGTCGTAAAACCTGTCTCTCCTCCTAATACAAAACAGTATAACAGTTCTGTTGCAACCCCTACAAGAAATGCAGTAGAACCAGCAAAGCAAGATAAACCTGATGATGCGGTTCCTGGTTTAGTAAATAATCTTAAAGGCGATCCTGCGCCTCCTCAAACTTATACTCCTGCACCTCCTGTTATTGGAACAGGGCATCCTGCTCCTTATGTGGCGCCACCGGTGATAAAAGATGCTGGAAACACGATTGCAAGTCCTGGAGAATTGAGTCAGGAAGCCAGCTATGGCGGCGGAATTGATTCATTCAGAAAAAAAGTAATGGATAATTTTGACGGTTCCGGTTTTGAAGGAAGCGGCGATACCATGAAAACCGTTATTACCTTTGTGGTAGAGAAAGACGGAACAATTTCCGGAATCAAGGCTAACGGTAGTGATGCTTCGTTTAACAATGAAGCGATAAGAACGATCAAATCCATCAGAGGAGCCTGGAAGCCTGCAAAAAATAAACAGGGAGAACCCGTAAGAAGTTATTTCAAATTTCCGGTTTCCATGAGATTTGAATAATCAGTAATAAAACAAATTTTAGATAGTTATCCACAAAGAATGATTTTTTGTGGATAATTTTTTTTATTGTTAAAATGCTTATTAACAATATTTTAACTCAATTTTGATTTTCATCGTTCATCCAGAGCAAAGAAAAAAGTGTATTTTTGAAGCTTAAAGTTCTAATAATGGCAAAAATCATAGGTATCGCTAATCAAAAAGGAGGAGTTGGAAAAACAACAACAGCTGTAAATTTAGCTGCGGCATTAGGGGTATTAGAGAAAAAAATACTGATCATTGATGCTGATCCTCAGGCTAATGCAACTTCCGGTCTTGGAGTTGAAGATGTTCAGTATTCTACATACAATCTGCTTGAACACAGTGTGGAAACCAGAACATGTATTAAAAGAACAACCACACCCAATTTGGATATTGTTCCTTCTCATATTGATTTGGTAGCAGCAGAAATTGAATTGGTTGATAAAGAAGACCGTGAGTACATGCTGAAAAAAGCATTGGCCAGCGTAAGAGACGACTATGACTATATTATCATCGACTGTGCACCGAGTTTAGGTCTTATTACAGTAAATGCCCTTACTGCGGCGGATTCTGTGATTATCCCGATCCAGTGTGAGTACTTTGCATTGGAAGGATTAGGAAAACTTTTGAATACCATTAAAAATGTTCAGAAAATCCACAATAAAGACTTGGATATTGAAGGACTTCTTTTGACCATGTACGACAGCAGATTGAGATTATCCAATCAGGTAGTGGAAGAAGTAAATGCACACTTCCCGGAAATGGTTTTTGAAACCATTATCAGCAGAAATGTACGATTAAGTGAAGCACCAAGCTTTGGGGAAAGTATTCTGAATTATGATGCCGAAAGCAAAGGTGCAGTTCAGTACATCCAGTTGGCAGAAGAAGTGTTGCTAAGGAATGAAAATTTAGTAAAGAATTAAATTAATAATAAATGGACGGTAAGTGAGTCTGACTATTTCAAAAACTGATTTCGCTTACTTAATTATCATTTATCAATTATATCTATGAAGGACAAAAAAAGAGTTATGGGGCGCGGTTTAGGCGCGATTTTAAGTGCTGAATCCAAAGCGAGTATCAATTCTGCTACCGATGAGGGGGCAGACAAATTTGTGGGGAATATCGTAGAAGTAGCACTTGAAGATATTTATCCCAATCCTACTCAGCCAAGGACTTATTTTGATGAAAAAGCATTAAACGAACTTGCACAGTCAATCAAGAACTTAGGAATGATCCAGCCGATTACCCTAAGAAAAGATGGCGAAAAGTTTGAAATCATATCAGGGGAAAGACGTTACAGAGCGAGTAAAATTGCTGGTTTAACAGCTATTCCTGCTTATATACGTTTAGTGAATGATCAGGAGCTTCTTGAGATGGCTCTTGTTGAAAATATTCAGAGAGAAGATCTTGATGCGATTGAGATTGCATTGACGTATCAGAGACTTTTGGATGAAATTGGTCTGACGCAGGAGAATCTTAGCCACAGAGTAGGAAAAGACAGAAGTACGATCACCAATTCCATCAGATTGTTAAGATTAAGCCCCGATATTCAGAATGCTATCAGAAGCGGAGAAATTTCTGCAGGACACGGCAGAGCGATTATCAGTCTTGACAATGAAGAGCTGCAACAGATTTTATTTGACAGAATTATTAAAGAACATCTGAATGTGCGCCAGACGGAACAGGTTTCTATGGCTCTGAAAAATCCTAAATCACCTGCCGCCAAAAAAGAAAAAGTAGAGCTTTCAAACAATTATAAAAGAGTACAGAAGACGATCTCTGATATCCTTGATGTAAAGGTGGAGATCAAATCCTCTGGAAACGGTAAAAAAGGTAAGATTGTTCTGGACTTCAAAAATGAAGACGAACTGGAATATATCCTGTCTCATATTAAACAATGAAAAAAATAGTTTTCATCCTTTTCTTGTGCATTGTTGCATCCGCATATTCACAAGTCAGTCCCAATGATACCATTCGGATGGTTAAACCTTCGAAAGACAGTGTGTCATTGGTTAAACCGGCGAAAACGAAATCTACAGTAGTTGACGATCTGGAGAAAGCAAACGGACCCACCAAAAAGACACTTAAGTTAAATCCTACAAAAGCAGGATTGTATTCTGCAGTACTTCCCGGATTAGGTCAGTTTTACAATAAAAAATACTGGAAAATTCCTATCGTTTGGGGAGCAGTAGGAGCAGGAGTGGGAATTGCCGCATGGAATGATAAGCAATACAAGAAGTACAGAGAATATTATGTAGCCAAACTGAACGGAACGCCCAACGAATTCGTTGACAGCCATCCATGGTTAGATAAAAAAGCATTGGGGAATGCGCAGGACAGATCAAAAAGGCAGCGGGATTATGCCATTGCAATTACTGGTCTGATCTATATTCTGAATATTGTAGATGCGGTAGTAGATGCCCACCTGTATGAAAGCCGCCACGATCCGGATCTTACATTCAGCCCTACGGTCATTCAGGACCAATATGGCTTTACCCCTCCAAAAACAGGATTGAGTTTAAGCTATAAATTTTAATACATCAGTTTGCAGTCAATAAAGATGCAAGCAGATTAAAAATAATACAATACCACATGAAAATAGCATTAGTTGGATACGGTAAAATGGGTAAAATCATTGATGAGATTGCTCAAAAAAGAGGACATGAAGTAGTTGCCCGGCTGAAAGAAACCCCAACTGCTGACAATCTGAATAATCCGGATGTTGTTATCGAATTTTCGCTGCCGGAAGTAGCTTTTGATAACATAAAGGCCTGTCTGGAAAACAACATTCCTGTGATCTCCGGAACCACGGGATGGCTTGAGAAAAAAGCTGAAATAGAAAAAATTGCTGTAGATAATGATACGGCATTTTTATATGGTTCAAATTTTAGTTTAGGAGTCAATTTATTTTTTGCTTTAAACGAAAAGTTAGCCGATCTTATGAAAAACGTAGATGAATATTCATGCCAGTTGGAAGAAATTCATCATGTTCACAAAAAAGATGCACCCAGCGGTACCGCAATTTCCATTGCAGAAGGAATCATCAAAAATAATCCTAAATTTGAAGCATGGAAACTGGAAGAAACACAAGGTAAAGAACTTGGAATTTTTGCAGTTCGTGAAGATGAAGTTCCCGGTACCCACAGTGTTTTCTACAGAAGCGAGGTCGATGAAATAGAAATAAAACATACTGCTTTCAACAGAGATGGATTCGCACTGGGAGCTGTTGTGGCAGCAGAATGGATCAAAGACAAAAAAGGAAACTTTGGAATGAAAGACGTTTTAGGTCTTTAAGTTTGTAACAAATCTACCAAATCATAAACTAATTAAAGAAATTGCTCAACACAAATTCAATTAGAATAGGCACAGAAAATTTATGAATTATTTTTTAACTTACGCAGTATACGTTCTCATTTTATCCGTATTAATGGGAGTTTCAACTTGGAAGCTGTTCAAGAAAATGGGGTACAATCCTTTATTGGCATTTGTACCTTTCTACAATTACTTCATTATTTTAAAGGAGACCAAACATCCTAAATGGTGGGCAATTTTATCATATATGCCGATTGTTGGGCCTATTATGATGTCTGTTTTCCATATTTATTTAATGAAAAAATTTGGAAAGCATTTATTTCAGCATCAGCTGCTGACGGTTATTCTTCCATTTATCTATATGGCGACCGTTAATTATTCAAAAGATGTGGAGTTAGAAGACGAAGCAGCCAACGAATTATTCATGATGGATGAAGAGAAAAATGAAAAGAAAAAAGATTCTTTTATAGGTTCTATTACTTTTGCTGTTGTTTTCGCAACCATTATCCACGTTTTTGTAACGCAGCCTTTCGGAATTCCAACGGGATCCATGGAAAGAACGCTTTTAGTGGGTGATTTCCTTTTTGTAAACAAATGGAGCTACGGATACAGACTTCCCATGCGTCCCGTATCAATACCTTTCCTTCAGGGAACTATTTTTGACGCAGGAGAAAAAGGGAATCCTAAAGATGATCCGAAATCATATGTAGACGGTATTAAATTACCTTATGCCAGAATTCTACAGTTTAATAAACCTCAGAAAAATGATGTAGTTGTTTTCAACTATCCTCAGGATTCTGTGCACACTGCAATCGATAGAAAAGACCCTTACGTTAAAAGATGTGTTGCTGTTGCAGGAGATACTTTTGAAATGAGAGCTGGTAGACTGTTTGTTAACGGAAAGCCGGAAACCGTATTGGGAGATCAGGAGGTACAGCATGCTTATACTGTTAATACAGGAAGTCAGTTAGATATTCCAGGTTTGTATAATACTTACGGATTCTTACCGGTAAGAGAAATGCAGAACGAAAAAAGCGGTGGGTTTGTTTATTTGTTCCAGGGACTTACAGATAAAACGGCAAAAGAGATTAAAACTTTGCCGGGCGTACTGAGCATGGAGGAAAATATTTATCCTAAAGATTCTGCTACGATTTCATATAAATTAAATGCTGATAAAACAGCTTATACAAAAAGTATTGATACCACTCAATCTACCTTCCCTATCAATAAACCTTGGAATCAGGATTGGTACGGTCCGTTGAAAATTCCTAAAAAAGGTGATGTTGTTACTATTGATAAGGAATCTCTTCCGATGTATCAGTGGGTAATTTCTAAATACGAACACAATACATTAGAAAACAAAAACGGAAAAATTTTCATTAATGGAAAAGAAACCAATCAGTATACAATCCAACAGGATTATTATATGATGATTGGAGACAACAGAGATGCTTCTCTTGATGCAAGATTCTTTGGTTTTGTTCCTGAAGAAAATATCGTTGGAAAACCAATGTTTACATGGATGAGTGTACAGGGAGTTTTTTCTGATGCTAGTTCAACATATCAGGCTCCTAAAAAAATCCGTTGGGATAGAATGTTTAAAGCAACCAATACCGGGGATGCCAACAAAGCCTCTTACTGGTGGGTAGCAGCAATGATCCTTATTCTTTTCTTTGGATGGGAATATTTTATGAAACTATTTGCAAAGAAAAAAACAGAAGACGATTTATAAAATCAAAATAAATTAGAAATAAAATGAAGTATTTGAAAGAATGCTTCATTTTTGTATTATGAATATGAAGAATGTATTATTACCGGTATTCTATTTACCGCCGATTTCATGGTTTTCGGTATTCCTTGATGCTGAAAATGAGGTTGTATTTGAGCAATTCGAAAGCTTTCCTAAACAGACGTATAGAAGCAGAACGAATATTTATGGTGCCAACGGCAAACTTTCACTGATCATCCCAATTAATCATAACGGTAAAAGGGAATTTAAAGACATTGAGATTTCCTATAGTGAAGACTGGAGAAGCATTCACTGGAAATCTATCAAAACAGCTTACCAAAGTTCTCCTTATTTCGAATATTATGAAGATAAATTAAAGAAAATCTTTGAATTGAAAGAAAAATATTTATTGGATTTCAATATTAAAGCTTTGGAAATTATCAAACAGATCTTAAAGGCAGAAAAGGCACAGTCTTTGAATGAAGAATATATCAAAAATCCTGATGCTGTTAATTTTAGAGAAAAATTTTCTGCAAAACGTCCTTCAGAATTTGAAATGGAAGAATATTATCAGACATTCACTGATAAATTGGGATTTTTAGCTGACTTGTCGATTGTGGATCTTATTTGTAACAAAGGACCGGAATCGATGACTTATATAAGAAATATTAAATATTCATACTAAACATGAAATCGCTGTTCATGAAATTTTCTGAAATTAAATGAATGAAATTGCGATTGTGTATGACCTTAAAAAAATAAATATCAACATATGAAAAAGGTATTATTAGCTGCTGTTTTTTTAGCAGGTTTTAGTTTCTCTTATGCTCAGGAAGCACAAGCGAAAACCATTGATCCGAATGAGGATAAAGATTTGATGACCTGGTATCACAAAGATTTTTCTACAACAAAAGTATATGGTGTAAATACAGAAAACGCATATAAATATTTAGAATCCAAAGGATTAAAGCCAGCTACCGTTGTGGTAGGGGTTTTAGACAGCGGAGTACAGGTAGACCATCCGGGATTGGTGAAAAATGTTTGGACCAATCCAAATGAAGTTCCCAATAATGGTAAAGATGATGACGGAAACGGATATATCGATGATGTACACGGATGGAATTTTATCGGAGGTAAAAATGGAGATGTAGATGTTGACAACATGGAAGTAACAAGGGTTGTTGCCAAATACAAACCTGTTTTTGAAGGCGATGATTCTACAAAAAACAAAGCCAATCAAGCTAAAATGCCTGAAGAATTTGCCATGTATATGAAATCTAAGGATCTTTTCAGCAAAAAGAGCATAGATGCTAAGCAAAGTCTTCAAACCTATACGATGATCACTGATCTGATTCCTAATATGGTAAAACTGTTAGGAGGAAAATCAGTAACACCCGAAACCATTGCAGCAATTAAAGCTCCAACTGAGCAGAAAGATGCTGTTGCATTAAGTATTTTGACTCAGGTTTCTCAAAGCCCTGAATTTAAAGGAAAATCTCCTGCTGATTTTGAAAAGCTGATGAGAGAGCAGATGAAAGAAGCAGTTGATCATTTTGCACCTATGGCTAAGCAGTATGACGTTAACTATGATACCAGAAAAGAAATTGTAGGAGACAACTATGATGACTATTCTGAAAAGAATTATGGAAATAACCATTATGAAGGACCGGATGCTGAACACGGAACACACGTTGCCGGGATCATCGCAGGACTTCCGCAAGGGAAAGTAGTTCAGTATGGGGTAGCTTCCAAAGTGGCTAAGATTATGTCTGTAAGAACTGTTCCAAATGGTGATGAAAGAGATAAAGATGTAGCTAATGCGATCCGATATGCAGTAGATAATGGTGCCAAAGTATTAAACATGAGCTTTGGTAAACCGGTATCACCAGGTAAAAATGTAGTTTGGGATGCTTTCAAATATGCAGAAGATAAAAATGTATTGTTGGTAAAAGCAGCCGGTAACGAAAACGAAGATGTTGCGGAACATTTGGCATATCCTACCAATTTTAAAAACATTACAGATGATAAACCGTTTGTAAATAACGTGTTGGTAGTAGGAGCAAGCACGAACAGAAATAATGAATTGAGAGCAAGTTTCTCCAACTTTAATAAGAAAATGGTCAATGTTTTCGCTCCGGGAGAAGAAATTTATTCTACAGTTCCTAAAAACGAATACAGATACCTTCAGGGGACTTCAATGGCTTCACCGGTAGTGGCAGGTGCCGCGGCAGTTTTACTGGCTTATATGCCTAATCTGAAACCTTATCAGGTAATTGAAGCATTGGTGAAATCGAGCAACCCGAATACAGAGAACCAATTTGGTGATTTTTCTCAGGCTGGAGGTGTGATTGATGTAAAGAAGGCTGCTGAATATGCTTATGCCAATTTTTATAACGGTAAATCTTCAGGAAATACAAAGCCTGCGAAATCCGTAAAAAAGACTGTTAAAAAATAATATATCTCCCTGTATTTAAGGAGTAACCACATAAAGTCCGGATTTTCCGGACTTTTTTTATTTTTATTTTTCAATTTTGGCACGGTTTTTTGTAACTTTATAATAACAAAATAATAAACAACAAAATGAAAAAGTTACTACTTGCTGGAATGTTGGGGTCAACACTTTTTGCAGTGTCTTGTTCCTCAGTTAAAAAAGCAGAAACATCTCAAAACCAAAAATCAGACTTTTTACAATTAAAAGGAGATTGGGAAATTGTAAGCATTGATTACGATAAAGGATATAAAATTAAGCCTTTTGACGAAGGTGCTGATGCACAATGTTTTGTAGGAAGCCATTGGAGATTAATTCCAAACAACTACACAGGAGCCTACACATTAAGCGGTGGAGGAGCTTGTCCGGCATTTACACAGCCTATCAAATTTGAAGTGAAAAACGGAAGCAGCTTTATGTTTAAAAAAATTGCAGACGGTACAAAAGCGAAACAGAATACAGTAGGATATTCTTTAAATATTATCAATCAGGCTAAAGATCAGTTTTCGCTTGAGCAAAATGTTCCATTCGAAGGAAACACAATAAGAGTTGTGTATAATTTCCAGAGAGCAGGAATGAAATAATTTATAAACATAAAAGATTAAAAAAATGAAATTTAATAAATCATACGTAGGAGCTCTATTCTTGTCATCAGCATTGTTGCTGACAAGTTGTGAAGCAGTTCAGAATTCAAACCACCAACAGAGAGGTACAGCAGCAGGTGTTGCGTCCGGAGCTGTATTGGGAGGTATCTTAGGAAATAACGTCGGTAAAGGAGGAAATGGAGCATTAGGTGCTGTGTTAGGAGGTATTATCGGTGGTGTTGCAGGTAATGTTATCGGTAACAAAATGGATAAACAGGCTAAAGAAATTAAAGAAACGTTGCCAGGTGCTGAAGTAGAAAGAGTAGGAGACGGTATTAAAGTTACCATGAGCGAAAGTATTGTAAACTTTGATTTTGACTCTTCAAACCTCAGACCTACATCAGTTACCAATTTAGATAAACTGGCTCAGGTGCTTACTAATAACCCTGATACTAATATTAATGTTTACGGACATACAGATAGCAAAGGTGCGGATGACTACAACATGAAACTTTCACAAAGAAGAGCAGATGCTGTAAAGTCTTATCTGGTTTCTAAAGGAATTGCTTCAAGCAGGTTATTTACAAAAGGAGAAGGAGAAACTATGCCAGTGGCAAGTAACGATACTGATGAAGGAAGAGCTAAAAACAGAAGAGTAGAATTTGCCATCACAGCAAACGAGAAAATGATTAATGATGCTAAACAAGGGCAGTAATTAATTTAATATATAAATATTTTCAGAAAAGACCGCCTCGGCGGTTTTTTTTGTATTTTTAGGCTATAAATTTTGAATTGTTTATTTTTGCAAATGAAACAACATAAATGAAGAAATATCTTAAGCTGCTCCGAGTGGAGCAATGGGTCAAGAACCTATTCGTATTCGTCCCTCTGTTCTTTTCCGGAAATATCAAAAATCTGGATTTACTTACGAAAAGCATCTTTGCTTTTATCATTTTTTCCCTGGCTGCAAGTGTCGTTTATATCTTAAATGACTATAATGATATTGAGGCCGACAGACAGCACCCTGAAAAAAGAAGGAGACCGCTGGCAAGTGGAGCTATATCAAAATCAAAAGCAATATCCATTCTTATAGGACTTATTGTAGTAGATATTGCTCTATTTTTCTGGGCCCAGATGTATTTTCATCAGAACTTATGGAAATTCGGGGCTATCATAAGCTTTTATTTTGTGATGAACCTTGCTTATACATTCAAGCTTAAACATGTTCCTATCATTGATATCTTTATCATTGCCACAGGATTTGTATTGAGAGTGTTATCCGGAGGTTACATCACCGGAATCAGTATCTCACAATGGGCAATTTTACTGACTTTTGTACTGGCACTGGTCCTGGCGATCGGAAAAAGAAGAGGCGAGCTCATTAATGCACAGGTCTCCGGAAAAACAAGAAAAGCACTGGATGGATATAATGTTCAGTTTGCAGATATTACACTTTCTATTTCCGTAACATTGGCTATTATATGTTATTTAATGTTTACATTATCTCCTGAAGTACAGGCAAGATTTCATGAAAGAGTTTTCTATACCGTAATTTTTGTGGTGTTTGCTTTTTTAAGATATCTACAGCAGACGCTGGTGTACAACAGAACAGAATCCCCTACAAAAATTGTCTATCGCGACAGATACATACAAGTTACTCTTTTATTATGGGTAGCTACATTCTTAATTCAAATTTACTTTAAAAAATGAAGCCGAATTTTACACAAAAAGTTACTAACTGGGGCAATTTCCCGGTAGTAGAAAAGGAGATGAGGTCTGAGGACAGCTTCAAAAAAATAAGAGAATTTGTACTCAATCATAATGAAGTTATCGCAAGAGGAAATGGAAGATGCTATGGAGATGCTTCTCTGGGAGAACATATATTTTCTACCAAAAAACTTAATAAATTTATCAGTTTTGACCGTTTGAACGGGGTTATAGAATGTGAATCGGGCGTATTGCTTTCGGATGTGCTTGAAATTTCAGTTCCTCAGGGATATTTCCTGTATGTAACACCCGGAACCAAATTTATTTCTGTAGGCGGTGCGATTGCATCAGATGTTCACGGTAAAAACCACCATGCAGAAGGCTGCTTTTCGGAATATGTCATCGAGTTTAAATTGATGACAGAAAGAGGAGAGATCATCACTTGTTCTAGAGAAGAGAATTCAGCTCAGTTTTGGGCTACTATCGGAGGAATGGGGCTTACAGGGATTATTCTTACCGCAAAGTTTAAACTTAAAAATATAGAATCTGCTTATATCCGTCAGGAAAGTATTAAAGCAGAAAATTTGGATGAAATTTTCAGACTGTTTGATGAAAGTGAAAGCTGGACATACACGGTTGCGTGGATCGACTGCCTTCAGAAAGGGAAAAATATAGGAAGAAGTATTTTAATGAGAGGAGAGCATGCTTTTCAACATGAACTTCCTCAAAATATGAATAAAAATCCATTAAGACTGAAGAAAAAGTTGCAGCCTACGGTTCCTTTTTATTTTCCAAATTTTGTACTGAATAACCTTACAGTCAAGATATTCAACTTATTGTATTATAAGAAACAGTCTAAGAAAGAGGTGAAGAATTTCATTGATTATGAAACCTTCTTTTATCCTTTGGACGCTATCTCCGACTGGAACAAGATCTACGGGAAATCAGGCTTTATACAATATCAGATGGTTATTCCTAAAGAAGCAGGAAAAGAAGGAATGAAAAAAATCCTTGAAACTATTGCCAATAGCGGAAATGGTTCATTTTTAGCCGTTTTAAAACTTTTTGGAAAAAACAATCCGGAGGCTTACAATTCGTTTCCGGTAGAAGGATATACGCTGGCTCTTGATTTTAAAGTCAATTCCAAATTGAAAAAACTGGTTGGAAAACTGGATGATATTGTGCAGCAGTTTGGCGGAAGAATCTATCTTACCAAAGACAGCATGAGTAAATCATCTTTAACCAATTACCTGAAAAATATTCAAAATTCTAAATTTGTGTCTTTACAGCACAAAAGAATCATAAACAATAATTCATAATGATAGTTCTGGGAAGTACATCTGAAGTAGCACAGGCTTTTGTCGAAAAAATGCTGGAAGAAGGCGAGAAATTTGAAAAAATTTATCTTTTTACCTCAAATAAAGAAACCACTGAAAGGTTCGCAAGACATATCGATGTAAAATTTCTGCAACAGTCCAGAGTCATTGAACTGGACCTGCTGAAAGAAATTGATTATACACAATTTGAAAATGTCAATTCAAATGTCTTATTTTGTGCTACGGGATATTTAGGCGAAGGTACTGAGGAAAGTTTGTATGATCATAAAAATACCGAGCGTATTATTAATATCAATTACGCAAAGCTGGTACCGGTCATGAACTATTTTGCTCAGAAATTTGAAAGCAGACGGTCCGGAACCATTATCGGATTATCATCCGTTGCGGGAGATAGGGGAAGACAGAGTAATTTTATTTACGGAAGTGCAAAAGCGGCATTTACAGCCTATCTAAGCGGTTTAAGAAATTACCTTTTTGAGAAAAAAGTACATGTTCTTACCGTAAAACCTGGATTTATGGCTACTAAAATGACTGAAGGGCTTCCATTAAATCCGAAGCTGACTGCAACTCCAAAACAGGCGGCGGCATGCATTTATAAAGCATTTAAAAAGCAGAAAAATGTGGCGTATGTGTTACCAATTTGGGGGATTATTATGATGATTATCAGGAATATTCCTGAATTTATATTCAAAAAATTAAAGCTTTAATTAAAATGAAAAAATTGTATTGTTTTGATTTTGACGGAACCTTAACCTACAAGGATACGATGTTCCTGTACCTTAAATTCTATGATTCTACCAAATTCAGAATACAATTTTTAAGACATGTTCCACTTTTTATTTTACTAAAATTAAAGCTTGCTGATACCGAAAAAGTGAAAAAGAGCTTTATCGGATCCATTCTAAAAGGCCAGACTGAAGAAAAGATTCAATCGAAATCCAAACAGTTCTTTGAACATCACTATCCAAAGATCGTGAGGGAAAATGCCCTGGACTTTATTAAAAATATCGATAGGAATAATACACAAAGCTTATTGGTTACCGCTTCATTAGACATCTGGGTAAAACCCTTTGCTGATGAACTTAAAATGGAGCTCGTTTCTACGCGTGCAGAGTTTAAAAACGGGGTTTTTACAGGGAATTTCATCGGTAAAAACTGCAACGGAAAGGAAAAATTAGAGCGGATCAAAAAAGAAATAAGCAATTCAAAATACGATAAAATAATCGCTTTCGGGGATACTTCCGGCGACAGACAAATGCTGAAATGGGCAAATGAAGGTCATTATCAATTTTTTCACTAATTTTGGGTGGTAAAAATGTAAAAATGAAAAGACTGCTTATCTTCTGTTCTGCAATTCTAATGAGTTGCACCAGTACTACAGCGCAAAAATCATCAGACATGCAAAAACACGGCGAACTTTTGGTCTCCGAGTCGCAAGGCGGCATGGATAAGACAGGATTTAAGGTGATTAAAAACGAACAGGAATTCCGCACCGCAATCAAAGGAAATAACTTTACCATTGTAGAAGCGGGAAAAGAGCCTGATGTACATTACCCGGAGTTTCCAAAAGACAAAAAAGTGATTTTGTATCATTTGGGAAGTTTCAGATCGGGTGATCACAGAATTACTCAAATAAAAAGTATTTCCGTACTCAATAACGTGCTGTATGTAGAAGTTCCTTTTCAGGAATCAGGCGGCATGGAAATTCAGATGATGTCAAGCCCTTGGTTTATGTTTGCTGTTCCTG
This sequence comes from Chryseobacterium sp. SIMBA_029, assembly GCF_046535275.1. Lineage (NCBI taxonomy): Bacteria > Pseudomonadati > Bacteroidota > Flavobacteriia > Flavobacteriales > Weeksellaceae > Chryseobacterium > Chryseobacterium sp. SIMBA_029. Next base: position 1,832 of record NZ_JAWRXA010000020.1, on the reverse strand, counting down.
CAGACTATCAGTTCACCTCAGTAGAATTAAAATATTCAAAATAAAAATGGATAAAATATATTTAGATAACGCCGCAACAACACCCATTTCAGAAGAAGTTATTGATGCGATGGTTGCGACCATGAAGATGAATTTTGGGAATCCTTCCTCAACTCACAGCTTTGGACAGGAGGCGAAGATTCTTATTGAAAATGTAAGAAGACAGGTTGCAGATTATCTTCACGTAAGTCCTGCTGAGATTATCTTCACTTCTTGCGGAACAGAATCTAATAACATGATTATTAAATCAAGTGTTGAGCATCTTGGTATAGAAAGAATCATCAGTTCTCCCTTGGAACATAAATGTGTTTCCGAGAGTATTCTGGATATGAAAAGTAGAAAAGGAGTGGAGGTGAGCTACATCCGTCCTAATGAAAAAGGAGATATTGATCTTGATGCATTGGAAAAATTACTGAAGGCTTCCGATAAGAAAACATTAGTAAGTCTGATGCATGCTAATAATGAGATTGGAAATATTACAGATATTAAAAAGATATCCGCATTGTGCAAAGCCAATAATGCGCTGTTCCATTCGGATACGGTGCAGACAATGGCTCATATGAATTTGGATTTTTCTGATATTCTTGTGGATTTTGCCTCTTGCAGCGGACACAAATTTCACGGACCGAAAGGAGTGGGGTTTGCATTCATCAGAAAATCAAGCGGCTTAAAAGGAATTATCACCGGGGGTCCTCAGGAAAGAAGTTTAAGAGCAGGAACAGAAAATGTTGCCGGTATCGTTGGACTTGGAAAAGCACTGGAACTTTCTCTGAAAAATATGGAAGCATATACTGAGCATATGCAGACCATTAAAGAATATGCTATTGAACAATTATCGGCAGCAATTTCCGGAATTAAGTTCAATGGAAGAAGTGCGGAGAAAGAAAATAGTCTTTACACAGTTTTAAGCGCTTTATTGCCTTATAAGAACCCTTTAATCGGGCTTCAGCTGGATATGAAAGGGATTGCAATCTCTCAGGGGAGTGCGTGCTCTTCCGGGGCTTCTAAACCTTCGATGGTAATGATGATGGTATTATCAGAAGACGAAATGGATGAATGTACTCCATTACGTATCTCATTCAGCCATATGACGACCAAAGCTGATATTGATGCGCTGGCCAATGCCCTGAAAGAAATTTCAAGCGATTTTACTATAGAAAAAACAAATGTTGAGCATAGATAGTCTTATTACTTAAAAATTGTAATTTTGAATATCCAATTAGACATTGAAAAAGAATATAATATTAATTTAAATAAAAGAAACAAAATGGCTTTAGAAATTACGGATAGCTCATTTCAGGAAACGGTTTTAAAATCAGATAAACCTGTATTAGTAGACTTTTGGGCAGTATGGTGCGGACCTTGCAGAACGTTGGGACCAATCATCGAGGAAGTAGCAAATGATTTTGAAGGAAAAGCAGTCGTAGGAAAGGTAGATGTAGACAACAATCAGGAAATTTCTATGCAGTATGGTATCAGAAATATCCCTACAGTTCTAATATTTAAGAACGGTGAGGTGGTTGATAAATTAGTTGGTGTAACTCCAAAAGAGGTGATCGCTGAAAAATTAAGCGCACACTTGTAAAAAAATAAGTTTGATAATGAACGCCTTCCGCTTTTGGGAGGCTTTTTTTTGCTAAATAATTTGCAGGTAACGAAAAAAGGTGTAATTTTGCAATCACAAAAAAGAAACAAGTTCTTTAAACAAACAGAAAATGATCCGGTAGTTCAGCTGGTTAGAATGCCGCCCTGTCACGGCGGAGGTCGCGGGTTCGAGTCCCGTCCGGATCGCA
>NZ_JAWRXA010000638.1:0-251 GCF_046535275.1 Chryseobacterium sp. SIMBA_029 | reverse complement strand
AGACAAGTCACCAGATAATGCATTAGCGGTATGCCAACAGCTCGCAAAAAAACATGAAAGAGTAAAGCTTTACCAACATCCTGATAAGGAAAACCATGGGGCAAGCCCAAGTAGAAATTTAGGTATTGAAAAGTCAACAGGTGACTTTATAGCTTTTTTAGACGCCGACGACTATTTCCTATCCAATAGATTCGATGCTGAAAAAGAATTATTTAAAAATCCTAAAGTAGAAGGTGTTTACGGTGCTCTTG
>NZ_JAWRXA010000637.1:0-251 GCF_046535275.1 Chryseobacterium sp. SIMBA_029 | reverse complement strand
GATGGATTCCATTTCAGGAAGAAGATCAATATCGTGAAGAAAAAGATGCCAATTTCAAATTATTGCCCAAAGCGATAAGATTGAAAGCCGAAAAAATATTGAAAGATGCGAAAAACGGAATGAACTAGAAAATCTATGAAACTACCCAATCACTGGCATCGCTTTATCAAAACATTTCAGAAGAAATTTGATTCTGAAATAGTGTATGACATAGTACATGTTTTTCAAGATAAAGAAGCCGTCAACGAGCG
>NZ_JAWRXA010000087.1:0-368 GCF_046535275.1 Chryseobacterium sp. SIMBA_029 | reverse complement strand
GCTGTTCCTCTATAGTAGGAAACCGGACTCTCTACAAACTTTGCAAGTGAAGTTGCATTGGGAGATGGAGGTAATATTTTTGGTGTATATTGTGCCTGTACCATTGAATTTAAGAATAAAATGGTACCTAACATTATAATCTTTCTTTTCATCGTAATTATTTCTTAATCAGTTTAGCATTTGCGGTCTTGTTGTTATCAGTCTTGATGGTCACCAGATAAGCTCCCTGAACCAAAGCCTGGGTATTAATTTTAGTTACCCTGTTTTTGGTCTTCAGGTTTTGCAGTTGTCTTCCGCTCATGTCATAGACCAGAATATCAGCCTCCTTGAAGTCAAAGCCTATTTCAACATAGGCATAATCAGTTACC
>NZ_JAWRXA010000636.1:0-251 GCF_046535275.1 Chryseobacterium sp. SIMBA_029 | reverse complement strand
GGATATTATAATATTAAAAATCAGGCAGGAACTACCTTAATCTCAGGCTCAAGCTTTGGACTTAACCAAAGTAAGTACATGAAAGCTCAGACTTTAGGGACAAGTGAAGTGAATAAGAAAGATAATAATTTTGGAATTTATCCAAACCCTGTAAATGATATCTTAAACATTACCAAGGTTTCTCATAAAGCAACCTTTGAAATCCACAATGCAGTAGGTCAAATTGTGAAAAAAGGATCAATTGACAATAA
>NZ_JAWRXA010000635.1:0-251 GCF_046535275.1 Chryseobacterium sp. SIMBA_029 | reverse complement strand
CTTGAACACCGCAACCGATTTTCCGACCACCGTCTCCACCTACCTGCGTCCGATTGACCGCGACGGCCTGATGGCGTTTGCCGAGAAGGGCCGCAATAACCCGGGCGCGCGCGGCAAGAATAACGTTCACACGGTGATGCAGGGCATGTACCGCTCGCTCAGCTATGTCGGCAATCATCAGCCGGTCGTCGTCGATGAGCCGCTGCATCTGTTCGGTGAAGATACTGCGCCGGCGCCCGGCGAAATCGTCC
>NZ_JAWRXA010000634.1:0-251 GCF_046535275.1 Chryseobacterium sp. SIMBA_029 | reverse complement strand
GTGTAAGAGTATTCTTTTTTACCATAGAATGTAAATACAAAACAGCAGCTACGGAAAATCAAAATATCATTCAGCTATGAGTAGGACGAGAATCGTAAAAGGAACGTATACCAAAATATCTCAGGAGGGACATAGCATGTATTCCAAGGAAAACATCATTACCAGTGCCGGAGAGTCTGTAACAGAAACGGGCGAAGCAAGTGGTATAAAATATGGCGGTCCCAAAAGTCCTCCCAAGTCTGAGAAAAGAA
>NZ_JAWRXA010000633.1:0-251 GCF_046535275.1 Chryseobacterium sp. SIMBA_029 | reverse complement strand
GACCGCCTCTATGCCACCATCCGCAGGCCCCATGACGGCAGGGAGGTAGCTGGCTTGCAGTGCGTGTCGCCCGTGGACCCAGCCCATGGGCACTGGCTTACTTGGTTCGCCAGCGACGACGTTGAGGCCACGGTCCGCATGGCTACGGAACGTGGTTCCAAGCTGCTGGAACCCCTCACGGAGGGGCCGCTCGGACGTACGGCGATAGTCCAAGCTCCCCAGGGCGAAGTATTCGGTGTTACCGACGCTCC
>NZ_JAWRXA010000632.1:0-251 GCF_046535275.1 Chryseobacterium sp. SIMBA_029 | reverse complement strand
GATCAGTAAATGGAGATGCTAAAGTAGCAGTTCCTCCCCATTTCATAATGAAACCATTTGCAGACTCACTATGGTTGTTTACTATTAAATAGTAGGTTTCACCAGGTAAAACGTCCATATACTTTGCCCATTTGTCTCCACCTACAGTGTCACACAAATCTGTGGAAGTCATGTTAAGACCAGTAATTCCACTTGTTACCGAATAAGATCCACGAAGAGGAGTTCCTCGGGTGGCGCATGTTTTATTGGGA
>NZ_JAWRXA010000631.1:0-251 GCF_046535275.1 Chryseobacterium sp. SIMBA_029 | reverse complement strand
AGTAGCGACAGTAGTGACAAGCAACATGACAGAAGCGAAAGCTCGCCGTAGGGTGAGGCGCATCCTGAATCCTCGAAGGAAGGGGGAGTGAGTATGGGAGAGCAGTTTACGGGAGCTTGGCCGACAAGGGAACGTCTCTTCCGTGATCAGGCTCAATGAGTCCGTTGGTGACTGGATCGCTAGCGTAGTACGTATTCGTCCCTCAGCCACGACGACGCATCTTCAACGGGTGCGCCCGATTCCGTCGACCG
>NZ_JAWRXA010000630.1:0-251 GCF_046535275.1 Chryseobacterium sp. SIMBA_029 | reverse complement strand
CGAATGGATTAGGACTAAAGGTACTGGAACTTCCTACTCACCCCACCACCGGAATAGAAATAGATGCATTAAAGAAATTACTTCCAAAGATTGATCTGTGCCTGTTGATTCCTAATTTTAATTCCCCTTTAGGAAGCTGTATGCCGGATGAAAATAAGAAAGAAGTGGTGAAGCTTCTGTCTGAAAATAATATTCCTCTGATTGAAGATGATGTATATGGTGATCTTTACTTTGGTTCTACTCGTCCCAAG
>NZ_JAWRXA010000086.1:0-371 GCF_046535275.1 Chryseobacterium sp. SIMBA_029 | reverse complement strand
AAATGAAATGTACAAGGCAGCGAAAGCTGTAATTCCGGTTGCTAACTGGTTAGAGTCTTGGGGAGATATCGAACCACAGACTGGTGTATATTCATTAATGCAGCCTACGATGCAAAAAATCTACAAATCAAGACAGATTGAAGAATCTCTATTGGTTTGGAAGAATGGTAAAAATAATGCTGCTAACAACTACTATGATTATTTAAAAGCTAATTCAGCTTCTATTCTAGGTGGTACTTCTTTCAACAAAGCATTATATAACGGTATCAATGCTTCTACTAACTCAACAACATTATCTTATGCAGGTGGAAACGCTGTACAGGCTGTTGCTGAACTAGGAAACTTCAAAGCTTCTGAATTAGAATTGGTAT
>NZ_JAWRXA010000629.1:0-251 GCF_046535275.1 Chryseobacterium sp. SIMBA_029 | reverse complement strand
CTTGATGAAGCGACGGGCCGTTGGGGTATTCGTGTGTCACGTGTTGAACTCAAGGCGATCGACCCGCCGCACTCCATCCAAGACTCTATGGAGAAGCAGATGCGAGCCGAACGTGATCGGCGAGCAGCCATCCTCACGGCCGAAGGTACCAAGCAGTCTCAGATCCTCACCGCCGAAGGCCAGCGCCAAGCAGCCATCCTTGCAGCTGAAGGTGATGCAAAAGCCGCTATCTTGCGTGCCGATGGTGAGGC
>NZ_JAWRXA010000628.1:0-251 GCF_046535275.1 Chryseobacterium sp. SIMBA_029 | reverse complement strand
CATAGGTTCCGCAGGTAAGCATCACGGCGTTGATCCGTTTGGTCTGCGCGGGCGACAGCAGCCGGGTGCCTTCAGCGCCGACGCCGTTGGCTGCCAGGAACCGGGTTGCGAGCGCCAGGTCTTCGCAGGTCATCGCCAAGGCACATTGGTTGACGTAGGACTCAAGGACGAGGTCCACCGGGTTCTCCAAATTGCCGCAACTGGCCAGGAAGTGTGCCAGTGAGGCATTGCGGTGGCTGTTGGCCAGTTCG
>NZ_JAWRXA010000085.1:0-371 GCF_046535275.1 Chryseobacterium sp. SIMBA_029 | reverse complement strand
CAGCGATTCAACGTGAAATCCAGAGTACACCTAGGCCTGCCCGCGTCGCCCTCCTAAAACCGCGACGTACCTGGCGTACATTCCCAAGTGAACGGCGTTGATTGCCGTGCCGGGCTCGGGCGGCCCCAACTTAAGTTTAAAGCCTGCGCAAGCCCGGCAAAGAAGCCGGACTCTTCCGCGGGACACAGGTCATTCAACAGCGAGCGTGCCCGTGGCGGCAGCAGCCTTTAGAAAGGAGCCCATTGGAATGTTGGATTTCAAACAATCCGAGGGGGAAGCAGTTGGAATGTTGGGTTTCAAACAATCCGAGGGGAAAGCCGGTCCGATCGAGGGTGGGCAGCCCGGCTTCCCGTTTCTTGAAAGCGTGACGC
>NZ_JAWRXA010000627.1:0-251 GCF_046535275.1 Chryseobacterium sp. SIMBA_029 | reverse complement strand
CCTCGACCGCACTCCAGGTCGAATTCGAGACGCGCTTTACGATGAAGCTCTCGGCCAGGGGCGACAAGCTTTCCGCTACGGTCGGCGGCACCACGGTCGAAGCCAATGACCAGACCTTTGCCGGCGGATCGGCCGGACTGATCATTCACGAGGGAGCCCTCTCGGCCACCCGCATCCACATCGGCGCGGCGTAAGGAGATCCCCATGGCAAGTGTCACGATCGACAAGGTCGTCAAGCGCTACGGCAGCGC
>NZ_JAWRXA010000626.1:0-251 GCF_046535275.1 Chryseobacterium sp. SIMBA_029 | reverse complement strand
ATCCTTGCCTGCGATGGAGTGGACCGCACGGATACGGCGCTGGCCATGCGTGAGATGATCCCTTACCGCGTTCAACCCCTGTTAGGGCGAGGCTCGCAGGCCTGAGGTCGCCAAGGAAACAGAATAAATCCGGCTTCCACCCATCCACCGCGATCAATGGTCCGAATCACTGCTGAGAGTCCCGTCCGGGGCTCAGCAGAAATGGCCGGTCAACCGGCCGTCATGGGAAGGTTTGGACCAATGCGCACGTC
>NZ_JAWRXA010000084.1:0-371 GCF_046535275.1 Chryseobacterium sp. SIMBA_029 | reverse complement strand
CAACAATGTAAATTTTGAATTTATAAGAAATTTTATTCTGTTTGGAAAGGATGAATCCTATAGTGAAAATACAATATACCGCACCCTAAACTTCATTAAAACCATCTTAAACTACATTGAAAGGAGGGGCATTACAACCAGTATCAGAGAATTTGAATTTAGACAAGAAAAATCACAAAGAGAAGTAATTACGCTCAGCGAAGAAGAAATTACTCAGATAAAAATTGCTGAGGTCCCTGAAGCTTTACAAAACTCAAAAGAATGGCTATTAATAAGTTGCTATACCGGACAGCGTATATCAGATTTTATGAATTTTAAAATTGATATGCTATTTGAAATCAATGGTAAGCTATGTATGAATTTTATTCAAC
>NZ_JAWRXA010000625.1:0-252 GCF_046535275.1 Chryseobacterium sp. SIMBA_029 | reverse complement strand
GCCCCTCGGCACGGCGGGCTGGCCTTGCTCATGTTCGCCCATCCATCCATCGTCCCATTCCCGGTGCTCGAGCGGTAGCTGCAAGACGCAACAACGCGTCCGACGGCGGCCTCCCGCCGTCGCACGCGTTGCATTAAGCCGACTTGCGCCTAGGTCAGGCTTGCGCCTAGGTCAAGCTAGCGGCGGGTCTCGCCCGTGCCGTCAGTTTCGATGTTTTCCTTGCGGACTTCCTCGTCGACCTGGACGTTGTCC
>NZ_JAWRXA010000624.1:0-252 GCF_046535275.1 Chryseobacterium sp. SIMBA_029 | reverse complement strand
AGAGTAAAGCCCACACCTTGCTTGGGCGAGTGCTTCACCTTGAATTCAGTAGGGTCCCCATACGGTGCTGCCGCAATAGTGAGCTTGGTGAAGTCCAGATCCTCGTTGCGGACACAGATTTTGATCGCATTGACAGCCTTGTTGACGTCAGGGCAGAGGCAAAAGATGTTCAGCCGGAAATTGCCGATCTCCGAGCGATCCACCCCTCCAAGGCCACGCCAGGCGAGCTCCCCTGTGAGGGCAGCTTTGGCT
>NZ_JAWRXA010000623.1:0-252 GCF_046535275.1 Chryseobacterium sp. SIMBA_029 | reverse complement strand
CTCTTTTTATCAATACATGGCTAATGAGCTGCCGTGTTCTGAAAAGAGGAATGGAGGATTTTACCCTGAATACCATTGTAGCTACCGCTCAGAAAAACGGATACAAATATATAGAGGGAGAATTTATCCCCACTTCCAAAAACCAAATGGTAAAGGATCATTATGAAAGACTGGGATTCACAAAGCAGGATGAAAAATGGGTGTTGAATGTGAATGACTATCAAACCAAGCAGGTATATATTAATAATAAAC
>NZ_JAWRXA010000622.1:0-252 GCF_046535275.1 Chryseobacterium sp. SIMBA_029 | reverse complement strand
ACGCTCACTACAGACGCGGGCGCGAGCGCCCCCTGGATGAGCTATGTTCGGAGAATGGAACTACCCGGTCACAGGACATTGATAATCAGCATCGCTTTTGCAGCTTCCGATGAGCGCTTTAGAATCGTCTACTCGACACTGGCAGGTAGAGCGGTGAGTCTGGTGTGGAATGGTGCAGTGGACTATACCTACAGCGGAAACGATAGCGAACAGCGGCTATTGGCCGAGCACTATAATGAGCAAAAAAAGGTA
>NZ_JAWRXA010000083.1:0-371 GCF_046535275.1 Chryseobacterium sp. SIMBA_029 | reverse complement strand
GAATTTCTGTTCAAATCTTCTGCTTAGTACAAGTTGAAATACATCACCTCTCATACAGTGTTTCTGAGCCGTTTTTACCAGTTCAAGATAATCTTCATTCGTAATATTGGAAGTTTCCTGTCCATTCTTTTCAAAAGGATAAACCGGAGTGTTCTGGTTTTTGATAAGATTTTCCAAAAGATGTAACTCAGATTTTACACCGTTCATTTGGTTTTCAATAATATACATTTCATCATTGAAGTGGTTGATGGCAATTACATATTGGTATAATCTGTATCTGAGAATAGGGATTTCCACTTCAGGGCTTTGTGGCTTTAAGTTGATACTTTCAAAAAACTGTACTGCTTCAAAACTTGTATATCCAAATAGGC
>NZ_JAWRXA010000621.1:0-252 GCF_046535275.1 Chryseobacterium sp. SIMBA_029 | reverse complement strand
AATAAAAAAATTGCACTCTCTTACGAAAGTACAATTTTATATTTTATTATTTAATTGAATTAATGCTTCACTGAAGATACGTCTTCAGGCTTATGCTTGTGTTTAAATAAAACAGCGAAGAATATAGCAAGAACCAATGAATAGATTGCAAATGCAAGCCATATCTGGTGCCAATCTTTTACCATAACAACAGAAGAAAGTGTACCATCAGAGTTCACCACTGCATTAAAGCTATTTTTCAGAATTTCCAGG
>NZ_JAWRXA010000620.1:0-252 GCF_046535275.1 Chryseobacterium sp. SIMBA_029 | reverse complement strand
CATCGCGAGCGCCGCACGGGAAGTGCAAGCAGCCTCGGCAGCGCTGGAAAGACACTTTGGTGTCAACGGAAGCACGCGACCCTCCATGCTTGAACTTGCGCGCTTCGCAGCCGCAATGCAGGAACTGCGCGACGCGCGCGGGGAATTCGACCGCCTGCTTTCGCAGAAGCAGCAGTAATGATTCGTCCCGTCTGCGTCGTCCCGGCCGGTGATAGGCAGCGAGTCTACTCGGCAACGTGCACGAGCGTTTGG
>NZ_JAWRXA010000619.1:0-252 GCF_046535275.1 Chryseobacterium sp. SIMBA_029 | reverse complement strand
GGAGGTGGATTTTTCAATAGAAATCTGGAAGACGGAATTCATCCGAAAGTAGATGTATTAGGTGCTGAGTTTAAATATGATCTTGGAAATAATTTCAGCGTTTTAAATAAAACCCGTTATACAAATATTGATATGAACTATACGGGGATTTTTCCAGCGGGAGGGCCAAAAACAGGAGCAGATTTTGCTACAAAACCTTTAGATAAAGGAGGAATGGGAATGGCTAATTATCAGTATTCATTGGTGAGTACC
>NZ_JAWRXA010000618.1:0-252 GCF_046535275.1 Chryseobacterium sp. SIMBA_029 | reverse complement strand
ACGCCGCTCAGGGAGATGGTTCCGCCGCGGCGCACGAGGTCGATTGCCGTATGGAGGGCTGCCAGCCTATCGACGCTCATGGTTTCCATCGCCACTTGTGCAGGCTTGTCCGGGAGCAGCGAGACGGCCTTGTGCAGGAACGACGCCACCGGGGAACCATGAGCTTCCATCCCCACCGCATCCACCACCGAATCCGGTCCTCGTCCCAATGTTTCCTCACGGATTTTGCCGGATACGTCCGGGCTGTAGTCC
>NZ_JAWRXA010000617.1:0-252 GCF_046535275.1 Chryseobacterium sp. SIMBA_029 | reverse complement strand
ACCGGGGTGGAGGCGGCGGCAGCATCGAAGTCCGCCATCACCTTGTCGGCTTGAGCTTGGGTCAACACGCCGGAGGCGACGAGCTGCGCGTTGGACTGGACCAGCCGCACGCGCAGGCCCTTGTCGGCAGCGTCAAGTTGCGCCGCAACGTCTTGGACCTTGGTGTTCAACTCGGCGTTTCCGGCGGCAACCTGGGCTGCTCCAGCTGCGAGCTGTTGGGACTGTGCGGGGAGGGCAGCGGTTTTGCTTTTG
>NZ_JAWRXA010000082.1:0-372 GCF_046535275.1 Chryseobacterium sp. SIMBA_029 | reverse complement strand
GTGCATCAACCATCTGGAGACCATCAGCGCCGGTCGCATCCGGGTCAATGATGAACTCATTGGCTACAAGGAGAAGGATGGCAAGCTCCACGAGTTGCACCTCAAAGACATCGCACGCCAGCGCCGGAACATCGGCATGGTGTTCCAGAGGTTCAACCTGTTCGGGCACAAAACGGTCCTGGAGAACATCATTGAGGCTCCGGTCCATGTGCTGGGCCGCCCGCGCAAAGAGGTGGTAGTGGAGGCGCAGGCCTTGCTGGACCGTGTTGGGCTGGGCGACCGCGGGAGCTCCTACCCGCAGGAGCTCTCCGGCGGGCAGCAGCAGCGCATCGCTATTGCCCGGGCACTGGCCATGAAACCCCAGCTGATGCT
>NZ_JAWRXA010000616.1:0-252 GCF_046535275.1 Chryseobacterium sp. SIMBA_029 | reverse complement strand
ATGATCAAAAGCACCGCCCCGACGATGGTCGAATCCATTGCTGCCCTCCCGTCTGTAGTTCGAATAGTTGCGAGTGTATGGTGTGTGCGTGGTGTGTACCTTGTGAACGGTCAGGCCGCCGTCGCGCGTCTGCTTGCGACGACGACGAGGCAACTGCCGCGCAACTGGGTAATTTCGTAGACCTGTGCGTCTTCGGGCTCGCCGGCAGCCAGTTCGACGTCCCATTGCGCGCCGCGATAATTGGCGCGCGCC
>NZ_JAWRXA010000615.1:0-252 GCF_046535275.1 Chryseobacterium sp. SIMBA_029 | reverse complement strand
CACAAGGACGCCCGAGAGGGCGGGCCGCGGCGACGGTGAGCTAGCGGCGAAGCGAGCCCCGGCTCTACATGGAAAACTGCGGCAATTCGGCAGGTCCGAAGCCTATGGACGCCGATAGTTCAGCGCCTAAATCAATATCCGTGAAGGATAGTGTTTGAATGGCCGCTATCGCGCGCGGGACCGACCCATGAAAACTGCAGCGCTTGCTTTCGGATTTTTGCTACTGGCCGCCGTACCGCCTGGTCTGACGAC
>NZ_JAWRXA010000614.1:0-252 GCF_046535275.1 Chryseobacterium sp. SIMBA_029 | reverse complement strand
GCCGCCAGGGCGGTCTCGCTTGTCGAACTTGAGCAGAGACTAGCTCTACAACGGGAAATAGGCCAGTTAGGCGAAGATGCGGCGTATCGTTACGAATATGTGCGCCTGTATAGCTTGGGCTGTGCCAACCCTGTCGATCATATTGTCCGTGTCTCTGAAAGCGACGTCGGCGCCGGCTATGACATGCGCAGTATGTTTGAGGGGGAGACACGGTACATTGAAGTCAAGTCCTCCAGTTACCTCTCGGACGCC
>NZ_JAWRXA010000613.1:0-252 GCF_046535275.1 Chryseobacterium sp. SIMBA_029 | reverse complement strand
TGTTTTTTAATAATTTAGATAAGATATCCTTTGCCTCGCTAAGTTTCCCAAGCTTCAATAATGCCTCAGATTTTATAAAATACATTTCAGAAGTTCTAAAGGATACTTTGAATTCAGAACTTCCTCTTTTAATGATTTTATACTGGCTGTCATTTTTTTCAAAATAAATTTTAAACCTTTTATCTGTAGTCTCATTATATTTTGAAAGTAACTCAGTAGATACAAAAGATAAATTCTGTGCAGCACTGTCAA
>NZ_JAWRXA010000612.1:0-252 GCF_046535275.1 Chryseobacterium sp. SIMBA_029 | reverse complement strand
CGAATGGGTCGACTTCTCTTTCTCCAGCGCTGGTGAGCCTCAGGACGCCTTCAAGACTGTCGTAACCTACTTGCGCCATCCGCCCCTCCCATTCCGGCTCCGCTGGTCGATGCTGATTTTCTCAGCGAAATTTTGCCTATCGGTCCCATCGGTCGCTATCAACTATGAGCGCCTGATTACGGCCCCGTCACTATAGTATCGAGACGGAAATTCCCGTCAGAGCGAGCCCTTCATAGAATTCCATCAGACGGA
>NZ_JAWRXA010000611.1:0-252 GCF_046535275.1 Chryseobacterium sp. SIMBA_029 | reverse complement strand
CTCATCAGATTACTGTTCCTGCTAACCGTACAGGTTATCATATAATTTTAGCAGTTTGGGATGTAGCAGATACCACCAATGCATTTTATAATGTAATTGATGTTAATGTAACGTCTGGAACAGGGGTTTCTGCACCTGCCACTCCTACAGGATTATCACAGGTTGGAGTAACCAGTTCTTCTGCTAAAATAAGCTGGAATCCGCAGTCAGATGCTGTATCTTACAATGTTTTCCGCAATGGACAAAATATTC